>JAKCFM010000003.1 GCA_025041195.1 Halobacteriales archaeon YIM A00013 | reverse complement strand
TTTCAGGCACAGATAACTCCCGTGGTGGAGTTCGAGTCATCTATTTCATCTACTTCGACGCGTCGTGAATTCCTTGATTTTGTGTATGATCGGTGTATTGGCCCTGTTTTCGAAGTCATCCATATCAGACCAGAAGAGACGAGGTACGTTCTCGAACGGACATGGTATTCGATGAATCCAACTGTATCGAACGAAGAGAGCCTCTTAGCAGTGCGCCGAGCCTTATTCCGTCGGCAATTTCTGAATCGATTTTGCACCTCCAGTGGCTTGATCAAGCGCCTCACAGCACGTCAGACAGCTGTAGTGGATGTTATTCAAGGTACTTCATTTGATGCTGTCTCATTATTTGATCACCCAGACGTAGAGGGACCACACCTCAGAGAGCATCTGAAAAACGCAAAAACAGCTGCTCGACAGGCACTTCTTGGCACTCAGATTTCGGCTGAGGAGCTTGGCCGGTGGTTGAATGATCCAGACTTTGGCTGTCAGTCATGAGAGTACATACCAGCAGTTTATCAGAACAAAATGAGAGATTGACTGGACCCCTATTCGAGAATTAGCAATATCTTTGGTTCCGATCCATGGATTCGAACCAGTCAGTATGTTCTTCCCAGGTATCCCCTCGGCGTTCCTTGTGCACACTCTGGATCTCCCCAGCAGTGATCGATGGAGGATCAAGTAGAGATTTTAATCGAACGCCGTGATGGTAGATCTCCTCATCAGTGCGAGCACGATACGTCCCACTCACAATACTCACACCGAGCAAAGCTGAGACTTGGTGGATATCAGTTTCTTCAAGAAGAGAGCGAAGACATCGAGAGTAATTCGATGTGGAGTAGGCATAATCAATGGTTGATAATAAATCTGAATCGTGCTGAAGTGCTGAATCAAATTCTTCATTAACCCAACCCATCTCGTACTGCAGTTTTTCTGTTGGTGGAGATTTTTGCTCTAACCATTTGACTGCTCGTTTCGTCTCTTGAATGAGTGTCTGCTGGCTAAGCCTCCCTACTTCCCGATTTATCAGGTCCATCTCGAAGAGATCATTATATTGAGGAACAGCAAGTGTTGGACTGACCAAAAGCCAATCATCGTATTGTACTCCTGCGAGCTCGGTAGTAATTTGACTGATTGTTTGGAGTATTTCCTGAGTTCGAGAAACTGAGTCGACATCCATCCCCAAAAATTGATATTTAGCCTCAAACGAGGCAAGGGTATCTGTAGCCGAAGTTGTCGTCGATTCACTCTCTTGATCGATGAACTCGCCAATAACTTGATATTGTGTTCCAGTTATAATTCCACGAATATCCAGCGGTAATTCTGCATTCGCCTCTTTTCGAACAGCTAACGCAGCAAGTCCCCTACTCAGTAGTTTTTCGTTCCAAGACCTTGGATCTGCTACTTCATTCTTTAATTTCTGACGTTGGGAGTATTCGCTACGCCGAAGTTTACGAAATGATCGAGGATTTTCTCCGAGTCCAGATCGAAAACATTCTTGATACTGACCTCTCGTGAATTTGATCCAATTTTCGCTCGCATTGACAGCTACTCTCCGGTTTTCGCATTCAGATATATTCTGAAGCAACGTCTGACTCTGAGTGAGGCAGTGATCTTGTTGATATGAATCGTAAAATTTGGTATAATCAATTAATCGAAGGTGTCCGCGCCGAATCAACTCCTCATAAATCATTATCAAATATGGAGCTTTTTTGTTATCTGTTGGTCCAGAAAGTACTTCAGCTCGCAATCGATCAAAATCATACTGATCCATTAGAACAAGTGGGTTACCGCGTGTTCTATCAAATATAGTAGGAAGCGTAAGGAGGACAGTGGTTAATGAGGGACGTGGTAGTGTGAGAAATACCGGACGGGCAGTCATAAATTTGTTATAGCAGGTAACTCATATAGAAGTTATTATTCCCTATTACAAATAATAATTTGAATTTGATGTTTTTATCTAGACATAATACAAGACATATAGCAGATATTCTACTAGTTTACCTTATTTATTGCAGTGCAAATTCTCTGCCTTTCCTGAGGGATGGGTCGTAATTTTTCTGTAGAATATGAGAGCTCATCAAGACTCCAGAACCGTGCTGCTTCAGCGTCGGTCCCTGGTGACAGAGTTCCATTCACGTGCTCAAATTCAACTGCAAAGCAAATCAAGATATTATGCCATCCAACTGGCACAGCAATATTATAGGTGTCAAAGAGCACAAGATCTTCCGGATTAACTTGTAGTGACGTTTCTTCATAGAGCTCTCGTGCTGCAGCTTCAGAAGGCGACTCTTCACTATCGATGAACCCACCTGGAAACCCCCACATACCTTTATGTGGCTCATGAGCTCGTTTTATCAGTAACACCTGATCTTTATCCACCACCGCCACATCAGCACATGGGATTGGCTGTTGCCAGAACATCCGTTCGCAGGATTCACAATATGGCTGTTCATCTCCTTCGTGTTCACGACTACCTAGTTCACGTCCACAATCAGGGCAGTACTTGGCCGGAAGAATCGTCATTGCTGGAATTGTTCAGCAATTGCTTTTATATTTACGGATCTGTGCATGTCTATCATTGACATCCTCCCACGCCTGAAGTGGCCGAGCAAAGCTCAGCTGATCACCCAAAAAACTTCGATTTCTGGTCAAGACGCGGGAATCCCACGGCACCGCACCGCTGAGTTGGGATATTATGATTTGCAGTCTACCACTTGTTCCTGCGGTTGGAATCCGCTGGACAAGCCGTGAAGGTAGACTCCGGGCTGTGTCGCCAGACTACGTCTGGCTGCTAGCCAAAACCTTCGGTTTGGGCGATGCCAACCAGCTGATACTCCTATCCTCACCCAAACTGGCCGAAGACTCGGAGTTACTTTCGTCGTTGATATTGAGACGAATGTTCTCTGCCCCGTTCACGTCTGCATTGAACGCCGCATCACACACTTCACAAACGTACAGGCCACGCTCGACACGCTGGCTGTCGTCCTCTCTACCGCACACACAACACGTCTTACTGATCATCATGTGAAGTCGAATGATGAATACAGGTTGTCCCCAAAATTAGTTTTATAATTGCCATAACCAGACAATATAAAATTGCAATCATTGAATTTTCCAGTGTCGGGGTATATATTTTACGTCATTAATATACTAGTGGGAAAGTTTATCGATGGATTGCTGAATATGCAGTTCATCATCCGGATCTGGGCGAAGATCTTGTTGAGATGTCCGTAGTTCATCAAGATTCCAGAATCGAACATCCCTTGCATCACCACCAGCCAATATTTCTCCAACTGTCCGATCATATGGAATAGCATAAACATAACCAGCATTATACCATCCCTGAGGCGCAGATGCTTCATAGCCACAAATTATCATCAATTCATCAGGAGTAACGGAAAGACCAGTTTCTTCCTCAAGTTCACGAACAGCACCGACTGCCGGTGATTCACCTGCCTCAAGAACACCACCTGGCAACGCCCACTTTCCAACATGAGGGGGATTTGTTCGCTTGATCAAAAGAACGTCATCACCATCGACTACTGCAACATCCGTACATGGGATTGGGCGCTGAAAGATAATCCGATCACATGATTCACAATAGGGTCGCTCTTTGTGTTCTAGCCACTGTTTTCCGAGCTCACGGCCACAATCCGGACAGAATTTTGCCCTGAAAGAAGTCATATCCAAACCTCCAAGCCCGAAGTGATAAGCTCTTTGATATTTTATCAAATATATCTACTCCACCCATTAACACCAGATCCCCTCAAAATCCTTAATTTTCACATAGCCCCCACTCTTACCCCAAACAGTTAACGTGTTTCACGGAGTCATAGACCTCAAATGCCGGAAACATCCGTATTCTGTATGCGTCCTGGGGCATCACTCACTTCTATTCTTCTCAATATCCCATGTTTAACTCATGTCTCGAAAAGCTCGTCACTGGGGATTTTAATGGACGCATACGATTACGAACGACTTCGAGCCCGGGCAATGGGTGACAATGGCGATCAAAAAGACCATGCTCTAGTGATGGCATTCGACGAACTCCGACGACAAGGAGTGATACGTCTCATCGACTACGCGCAATTTTATTCTGAAGATACACAACTGCAGTACCTACAACAAAATCAGACACTCCTAGAGCACCATTCTGAAGCGATCCATCGACAAGCAGCACGTAATGGAATTGCATCCTGGACTGGATACGCTCGCGGCCAGTACCAAGAGTCGTTCCGGACTGGACTTGGAGAAGATGGTGACAACTTCACCCAACTCCGACGACAGGAACAAAATCTCCGACAGGCCATCAAACGGGGAACCAAGGACCCGGTCCAGTGGAACGAAAAACTCCTTAACAAAGCGGTCGCAGCACTCGAAGTACGGAAAGTAGCCGATGCTACGTTTGAGTGTAACGTTGAACGAGTCATTGCCGGTTCAGAACATCAGATTCTCAACTATTTTCTCGAAACAGATAAGAGTCCCACCAATGGAACATCCACATCGGACCATATTGCAGACCATCTGAAAGAGTTAAATCCCTCCTCACGGATCGCCGGTATCACCCCGACTCTTGCCTCACAAACACGCGGTACACTCGAAAAAATCGGAGAAATTGCCGTCGATATTTCGGGAGTACAATATGAGGATTGGGTCGTTCTCGGTCCCACTTTTGCCCTGCCTCAGTACTACGGATTATTTGAAGACTTCAGTCTGATTCAGCGTGAAATCCGCCGTAAGGACCGAGATCAACTCGCTGACGAAACAAAAACTGTGCTTACAACACTCGAACATCGCGATGATCAACAGTTATCATCAAAGCTCCAATATCAGGCAGACTGGGTCGCAGAACAGACGGAGACGCTCAAGATCAACATTGATCAGCCCCCACTCGTCGAGACAGTCGGATATGCGGTCTCCCTCTCAAACTACTCCCGCGAACTCCGAGCGCTCGCCGAACGGGATGAGTTATCGAAAGCAGCGATCTTCCTTGGGGCTAGCATGGCAAGCAATCCAGTTGCGCGATATCAAGACACGGATATCGCCTGGCGCGCCCAAGAATTCATCAATCGCATTGATCCACCAGCAATTGAAGGACAAGATATCGAACAGTTCCGTCAGGAGCGAAGTGCACAGACTTGGGACGACCACACCGACTGGTATGAGGATTCAGACAGAATAAGGTAGGAAAGGATACTTCCAAATCGCTTGCAAAGCCTGAGCTAATTATCAATCACTGCGTCGAGGGATGTCTTCAACGTTAGCTACCGGTTGATGAAACTGTTGACTAATTCCAGCTGTGAGTCCGCCATCAACAGGGAACTCCACGCCAGTCACAAAGGAACTCCGGGGAGAAGCTAGAAACAGCGTGGCATCGGCGACCTCCTCGGGCCAGCCAAAGCGGCCGAGAGGATATTCAGCAAGCAGATCCTGGTGAGTATCGGTAGGGGGATTATCCATGCGATCCTGGCGCTGTTCGGTCATGATCGTTCCCAGAGAGATGACATTCGATCGAATATCGTGGTAGCCGTAATGGACCGCAATCGTTCGTGATAGCGCATATAGTCCAGATTTTGCTGCAGAATAAGCACCGAGTCCAATTCCAGAAATAGCATTGGCAGTGCTTATATGAACGATGGAGCCGCCACCTGTCTGGGCCATAGGGGGAATAACCTCTCGTGAACAGAGAAACGGACCGGTCAAATTCACACCTAGACTTCTATCCCATGTGTCTCCACTCACTGTGTGTATCTTTCCATCCTCGTCGAACGAACCACCAGCATTATTCACGAGGATATCCACCCCATCAAATCGTTCTACTGTGGCATCAACCAGGGCTTGAACATCGGTCGCTTCGGTAACGTCACACTCAATTGGGTGAACCTCACCAGGACAGTTATCTTCCAGCGATTGCTCAATATCCTCACCAGCAGCTTCGATCCGTTCAGCAGACCGCGAACAGAGAACTGTGGCGGCGCCCTCTGAAGCAAACAACTGGGCAATCACCTTTCCGATTCCACGCGATGCACCGGTAACGATAGCTGTCTGATCAGCCAGCGTATACGTCTCCATGCACTGGGTTACAGACCCCGTTCCCAAATAGTTCAGTTGTTACGGGAAATCCTGGTAGCTCATCCAAATTTCTCGGGAGATATCCACTCTGCTTATTTCAAAATCGATGGCGGCTATCAACACACACTGACATCCTCCTCGCCCTAAACCACGGATTTTTGCCTTGCAACTTCGATAACACTTCGAGCTACAGAGACGCTATGCCAATTCCTGTACAGGAGCTGTGACTGGATCACGAGCACTAATCTACGGCTCATCCAATCGTCCAATAGAATGGTGCTGCGTCTGCTCCACTATGCGGATCTCGAGGACACGTACGATGACCCCAAACAGATCGGACGAATGGCGGGGAAAATTACCCAATTGCGTGATGGACAAACTGTCGTCATCGGTGCTGGTGACAACATTGCTCCGGGAGCCCTTGCGCTGACGACCAATTGCCAACACACGCAGCCGTTTTTTACTGCGGTAGACGCAGTTGTTGACACGCTTGGAAACCATGACTTCGACTACGGCACTGACACGCTGATTTCCGTGATACGTAGTACTCCACAAACGTGGCTCTGTGCGAACGCGATTAAAGATGGAGAGCACTTCGGTGCTGACGCCGGCATTAGACCGTGGACCATCCTGGAACGCGACAATCAGCGCCTCGGAGTATTTGGACTTGCAAATCCTAAAACAGACACTCGATCACCCGGTGCCCAATCCCTCACGTTCACGGATCCCATTCCAGCAGCTGTAGAAGCTATCGAGGCTCTTAGGGATCGGTCAGTTGATCATGTGCTCTGTGTGTCCCATCTCGGTGAACGATCAGGACACAACGATGCGATCGATCTCGCCCGAAAGGCTGCTATCGACGTAATTCTTGACGGAGATCTCGACGACCGGCCTCGTATCGACTGGATCAACGATACACTCATAGTTCGGACCTCCGGGAAGGGGATAGATTTGAGTGAAATCATCTACGATGGCTCGTGGACGGCAACGCTCCATACAGTTGCCGAGGCAGCGGTGAGCCAAACTGTCGAACAACAGTACCAGAAACACTGTCGGACCGTGGGAATCAATCGTGTCGTCGGTTTCGTTGCAACACCTATCACTTGCTCAATTCGAACGCTATTTCAAGGAGAATCACGACTCGGAAATTTCATTACTGACGCCTATCGATGTGCGAGCAACGCGACGGTAGCGCTACAGCACAGTGGAGGAATTCAGGGAATCACCCTCCAGGATACGATAACTGTCGGGGATCTCATTCGACTTATTCCTTTTGAGAAGGCAATTGCCCAGGTTGAAATCACTGGTTCGAAACTGAGTGAAATTTTGGCCTCCGGAGGTGCCTGTCACTATCCAACTCATCCAGAATTCTGGCATCTCCATATGAGCGGCGCGACAGTGACATTCGATTACGAGGAACGAGAACTCATCAATGCAAGCGTTAGAGGAGAGCCGATTGATTCGTCCAACACCTACAGTGTTGTAGCACCGGAGAACTTCTTTCGCTCCCATGGCGTGACCGTAGCAGCTGAACACCTAGTATTTGACCGCCAGTATGAGCCACTTCTCGACTACGTAGAAGCACACGATATAGCGCCACAACTTGAGGGACGTATCACTCGCCATGGCCTTGAGGAAATCCAGTGATGGTAAGAATCACATGGAAAAACTCAAATCAGATATAAATTAATTCACAGTCTACTTGGTAGAGATTATCTTCAGCCTTCCCTAACAAGTCCAGATATAGCACGCTCGTTAAGTCACTTGTTGTTAAACGCCCGTATCAGCCACTTTCTACCGAGTGAACTACCCCGCCCTACTTATTCACTCCGCTCATTCGTCGAGGAAGGGGTCTTAGTTCCAATCTCCAGATAAGAGGCACATACCACGTAGAATTGCCTCGTGACCGTCGTTTGGATCTTGCACAGCAATCCTTCTCCAAACGGTAGCGGAAAGTCATTGCCGTCAGGATACACCAGTTCACCTGTTTGTGGCGCAATCTCGACTTTTAGCGAAATTGGAGGCTTTACCCAGTCATCACCCCTCTTCTCTCAGCTTCAGAATGTACTCGTAATACTGCGTGTATTCGCGATCTTCGACACCGGCCATCCAGTCTGAACTGGACAAAAACACCGCGTATTCGCCGTCAGGCAAGAAGTCCGGTTGATAGCTGCAGAGACGGTAGCCGTCGTTTGGCTCATCCTCAACATCTCCGACGGTATCGTAACACAGCTCACGTAGAGAGTCGTAAATCCCGGTATCGGAGAAGTTGCTTGAGAGACTAACCCCATGCACCACAGGCGACGGATAGAACTCACGAGCCGAATCGATCGATGGACCAGAGGCGTCCGTGCTGCCGTCGTGGGATTGGCTCATGGATAACACCCCCTGCCATCATCGCGAGCCAGACAAAGTTGTCCCTCTTCAAGAATAACCCACCCACAGAATTCACAGATTGGGGGAGTGAGCTCGACTGTCTGACTCACTGCGGTCACCCCAGAAAACCGATCTATCTACCTGATATCGGAGAGAGCACTACCGCTACCCGAAAATCTCCTATATAAGAAGATGGGTTGAGTCAATGTTGAACTGTTCGATGGTAGTACCTACTCGCGTCGTGCGCCAGACTGTCGTCGGACGCTCTTCCTCGTTGAGGAAGGGGGATCCGCCTTGGCCGCCTCAGGAACAGACATTCTCCTTGATCTTGTATAACAGGTATACATCCATAGTTTGCCAGAAACAATTAAATAATAACATATAGTAATATGGATTGAAGTCTCCGTTCCTTGATACGCGGTTGACGGATATGAGAAATCGCCCGGCGGACCTAGCGCCGAACGGAGACTTCATGGAACTGAAGTCATGACAGCCAACGTCATAGACAGCAAAAAAGCTGTCGCCAGTCGAGGAATCGGCACCAACGGAGGGAGAAATGGGTGAAAATTGTCCCAGATGTGGGACAGAGATGAAGAAAGTTCGAGACAAAGAGGAAAAGAAGGGTGACTTCCTGTGGGTCAAAAAATGGGCATGTCCCAATAGTAGGTGTCTATACACCGACCCCATCTAAACCCACCTCTCCAATCACCGATGAACACGGTTTGATGATCTGCTGCTGGAATAATTCCCAACTGACGACACGGTCACCGTGAGCAGACGACGAGAATGAAGGTCAAGGATGGTGGGTCGGCGACGATTCAATTTTACGATAAATTAACGAATGAGAACCCACTACAATCGACTAAAGATTGTTGATACAATCTGTTTGCGTATTCTTTCAATTCTGGCAATTCCCATTGCATAGAAGAGTCAATAACGGTTTGCCAGTTCTTCTTTCCTCTATTAATCGCCCGTTCGTATCCTCCGATAGTATCTTTTTGTCCTTGTGGTGTGAATTTTGAGAACACAACCTCTTCTGGTTCGAATATACCATCATCAACAAAGTCGCGTGGCTCTTTCCAATCTAGATCTGATTGGATAAAATCTTCAACGTCAACGCTCGGATAGCCCAAAAAGCAACCCATCCGACGATGATAAGCGTCTGAAAACGTGCTATTAGTGGGAAGAAATTCCAATCGCCAGTTAGTTCTCGAAACATACAACGCATGTTCGTCAGCTATTCTATATCTCAATCCAAAAGATTCAGTAACGTGTTCCTTCGTTATCGGTGGATCTGATGGCTCTTCCTGGCCAACAGGTGTTGGTGGAATAAGCGTATTAAACATCATTCCCGGACGTTCACATACTAGCAAGAGCGTCAACCAAATTGGATCAAACAGATTCATCCCAGTCTCTTCCCTTGCCTCGAGATATTCAATGAATGTTGTCCGCTGTGCCTCTGTCAGTGATTCAAGCGGGAATTGCATCGTGTGATCATGAGTCCCGCTCGTTCCCTGTAGCCCCGACAGAGCGGACATACCATCATATTACTACATCATAGTATTAAATCCATGTGCCACTCTCGGTCCATACCGCAAGGTTAAGTATCATATCTTTTTTGAGTCTAGATCTTATACGGTTTTAAGAAGAAAAACATGCCATAAGGGTGCTGAGTTGGGATGTTACGGTTTGTAGATGCGCGTCGACGCGCATCTACTAATGAAGAGACTACAACACCATATCACTTCATGCCAGAAAACGACAACGACGAGGTCGAATTCATCGGAATAGCATTTACAGTGAAAAGGTTCGTAATCCGGAACGGATCTCCCTTATCTGTGAGGCACTCGAGCAGCAGTGGAAAAACTCACCGGATATGGGACTGGGGCAGCTCGTGAGTGTCCTCACTGGCCCAGATAACACATTCGCTGTCGAGGATACAAAGATCATGGACAATCTGGATATTGAGTTGGAAGAGGCGTTCTGGGTTCCAAGAGAGAACATCGACCAACAAGCTTGATCCGTCTCCATGTAGTTCTATGGCCATAATCCAGCGAATTAATCACTCTGTGGAAGATTCGCGACAGTTCGCTTTCCCTTCCGACCAATTCAATCTATAAAGTGGCCGAATGTAGTTCGGCTGATCAGCCAGAATTCACCGAGTTATAGCGACACCTCGCCCATCTGCGCCTTCACAGGACTACGCTCGGAGAATCTGACTCCGACCGTGGTGATGGACTACAAACCCTAAAATCCCAAAGCGGTGCGGAGCCGTGAGATTCCTCCATGTTTACGCAGAGGAAGAAGTCAATGATCCATGCAATTATCGCAGAGTAATTTGTCGAAATAGGTTAGCGTCTCCTCTTGGCTATGCAATAATCTATACGTGGGAAGAACCAATTTTAAAGAAGCCAATGAATCTTGATCAGGCGGTTAACGAAGCACTCGCGACGTATAATATGTCGCGTAACGAGGAGGCCCAGGAAACGGGCCGAACAGTTGCTACACTCCAAGACTAACACTATCTAGTCGAGTTTCTATATTTTTCTGGCAAACTCATCTTTTGATAGTCCCGGAGTCTCTTGTAGCCACAAATAGCCTGCACGTTCAACGGCTTGCTCTACAAACTCGATCCAGAGCTCTTCGTGCTTCTCCGCGTAGACAATTTTCGCCTCACTTGGGTACATATCCAGCTCGTATACAGTCAAGTCAATTTCGATGCCGTGTTTTCGCTCAAGCGTTCTCGCACCCAAACTGTACAGGTGTTTGAAGAGCACGTTATTCCGACGAATAGTAAGGAATCGTTTCGACTCGTTGATATACTCATTTACCCACTCTTGCCAGTCATATGTCTCCGGATCAACTTTTATGGACGTTTCCGGCATGGCGAAGTCAGTGTTCAGCCGTCGGAGGTAAAACTGAACCAATGCGACAGCAGTTCGATGATTGGTGTTCGGAAGCGGATGTTTCAGAATCAAGTTCGAAGCAAGTCGACCTGCAACGTCTGTTGCTGATCCGTCCCACGACGTTCGATTGAGGATATCTGGAAGAGCATTGAGATCGATACTCTTGTACGCCTCGACGGGAACTCCTTTTTCTTTCTCATTCTGAGCAATGAGTGCGCGATAGATTTCCAGAAGACGAACTACGATAACGCCATTATTATCACTCATCTCCGTGAGCAATTCTTTCAGATCGAAGTCGATATCGCGTACCGATTTCTCGCTAACGCGAGACCTATAGATAACATAAAATTCTTCATCGATATCGTACGCTTGGACCTTTACCGCGATATCGTCACCATAGTCAACGATTTGTGAAACAATTTCGTCAGGATCTAGATTTACAAAATCGAGAGAGAACTGCTTGTCACCGGGTAGTGATAGTAGACGTGGCCCATCTGGTAAATTGTACACCCTCATCAGTGCTTATAATCTGGTGTATTGATAAAGAAACTTATATTTGACTTCTATCCAATCTTCAAAGGAGTAAATAGAATAATAGGATATCGTCGTGAAAAGTGAAGCCACTGGATGGCTTCGGAGACGGGTACCCAGACCTCAGATGACTAGTCCATCATTGATATTCCAACTCCATTTCTATACTAACATCGTGACGAGAACACAACAATCCAACCACTTCGTTGGTAAGATCACACAGAAAGCAATTCTATTTGGGCCGGACGAACAGGTATTACTCACAAAATGCGGTGATCACTGGGAACCACCAGGAGGAACGTTCGAATTCGGGGAAACACTAGTTGGTGGTCTTCGTCGCGAACTCCGTGAAGAGTTATCAATCGAAAGCCGAGTTGGTCCACTCGTTGAAGCAATGTACGGAGGCTGGGTGGATGAAACAACAGGGGAACCAATGGTGACGCTCGTATACCGGTGTGAGACTGAAGAGCGAGAGATTTCTTTGAATGAAGAACACGACGCGTACGAATGGATGCCAGCAGAAAAAGCAGCGGATAAGCTAGCCGAATCCTTTGTTCGACTTGATCATGCTGTTGTACGGGCGGCTACCTTCGATGGATCAGAACCATTTGAGGCCGTCACGAATCCATACGCCGGCACAGAGGTGAATAGAGAGGAAGTCCTCAAGCGACTTGATGACTGTAGAGAACCTAGCTAATTTCTGAGTAGCAACTAACGTTCACAGTTATAGGTTCCTCAGAACTCCATCTATATCACTACCTTATCGCCAGAACCACTTAAACGAAAAGTACGGTCCAAACTTACACTTTCGTCCAAGGCTCCTTTGGTTCCGCTCTCGTGGACTGGCACTCAAATCCAACGCTTGTCCTAGTCGCAGACATCGGTGACAATCACCATCGGTGTGAAGTTTCAATACTGCTGCAAGTGGAGTTCCACACACCGGACAATCGTGCCAATCGTCCCGTGGATGGTGATGAATTTGTTGACCAATACGATCAATTATATTTGGGTTGGCCACAACACACATCATAATGGCTGATATTTGGATCGGCGTAACCGATAGCCGACCCATACCCCTCCTGAACTCGCTCATAGCATCTATTGAAAGCAATTATGATCCCGACAATATCCTCATCTTTGTACCCGAGAGTGACAAAGAAACGCTTCAGGACACCCGACAGCTTCTCAAGAACGTATGCCGCGAATACAACATAGATGCAGAGATTAACTTCTCAACCACACCAGCTATCCATAAACCTAAGCAGGTCTCACAACACATACTAGAGACCCTGAAAGAAAGCGATGGTACGAAAACTGTCAGTATTTCCAGCGGATCACGCCTGCTCAACGCCTGCCTTATCGGAGCCAGCAACAACTTCAACCACTTATACACCTTAGAAGGTTCCAACCAAGTCAATCTCGAATCAACCATCTATCCAATGATTCCAAGGCCAGAAATGAGCCTAATTGACTACAAAAAGAATTCCGACCTAAATCTCACCAGTCCAGGAGATCACGGCCTCACTGACGATGTCTACAAGATAACCCGGAAACAACTGCCACTCCTCTTTAACGCACTGTACAGCACTGGGAGCCACACCCTCTCTGTCAATCACAAATCCAACATCATTTCGACACTCTACAAAATCGAATTGGATCATGGCAAACCAGCATCTATTCGATTCACTAATGGCTCCAATCAGTATAAAGAAGAACTCTCAGAAGTGGAAAGGCGCCATGGCAAACAAGCCCTATCCGAAATCCCTAGTTTCCGCTCTTTTATCGGAGCGTTTACCTCTCGTGTCCTCAAGTTTGATAATCAGGACCAAATATCTGAACAAATCGAGCCATATCGAAACCGACGTTTGCAACACAGAAACTCCGCAGCACTCGCAGTCTTCGACACTAACCTGATCCAGTACTGGCCTGCACGACAACTCGGAGTAGCACCCGAGCTGGATGGAGGACTGAACGGATATGGCGTTGTCACCGGAGTCCGAGACGAATTGATGAACTACGATGGCAACGAGAAAATCAACAACACCAGAGACTTAAAAGAGGCATTCGGTCAGGAGTTCGAAGAGCTCTTCAACCAGCCGAAAGGAACGCCACGTCAGCTTCAGCTGGGAAGGCAGTACTTCACCCGACTTCAACGAGAACTCTATACAGAGAAGATCCGATCCGAGATCGGAGACAACGCAATCACAGCTGCCTGCGAAGACAGCGATTTCGACCTCATACTCTTCAGCAATGATTCCGGTTTCATCTCATCAGGACGAGACCGTGGTGTACCTTCGATACTCGTGGACCTACCTCAAAGCGTTCCACGCAGGGAAACCGTCTCCTGGGAAGATGCCGCAACCACCCTCTACCTCCATGCCATCCAGTTTGGGATACTGGAGTTACCTAAACTAGACGTTTGGGGTGTCTGGCCAAGAAAAAAACCGAATGAATGGGAGACGGACACACTCGCCGTCAGATGTCGAAGTCCAGTCGTGGCAAAACAACTCAGTAGATACCAGAACTTGCTCAGCCAAATTGCGAAATAAATAGGGATTTTCATTGTGGATATAGCATGCCCTAGAAAGCTTGATAACATCTCAACTCAACTCTTACGATAGTGGTTATCCGGATTGAATCCCTTGAAGTGGAAAATTTTTACTCCTTTCGTGGAGAGCATCGGCTAGATCTGAGCCAAATCGAAAACTCAGGGATCGACATCATTACTGGACAGAATGATACTGGGAAGACCACGCTAGCCAATTCAATTCATCTTTGTCTCACTGGAGAGTTCGAAGTCGACTCCCCGCTTGTCACCTACGATTTAATCGACGAGCTCTCCCCTGGAGAAGAAGTTACTGGAAAAGTCATAACAACAATCTTTGACAGTGAGCTTGACCAACGATTTCGTTTCTCTCGTAAGTTCTATACCCTCGAAACTAGGCGAGGGCCGGTTAACTACGTTGATCCCCTCCAAGCACAGGAAAAGAATGATGGTGAATGGGTCGACGTAGGATGCACTGAGGCGGTTAACACGGTCTTCCCCACCCCAGCTTTCACTTTCTCCAACCTAGATCCCGAATCTTCTCTTGGCATCAAGGACATCTGGGGGGGAACTAGCTGGAGTGAAATCGTAGAAGACCTCAGAGACGCCGCAACCCAACAAGCAGCCGCTCGAAACATCGAATTGCCTGAATACTACTCAAATGACAATGACCTAGGTGATGAAATGCTCCGCCGGATCAACGACCTGCTAACCACCGTGGACAGTCGGTACAGAATTGATAAAAAACAGGATAATCTAGTCATCAAGAAAGCAGATGTCGAATACGGAGGAGAAATTCACAGCGCCCCAATGGGACAGCAGATCCTAATCACTCAGATTACAGCATTAATCGCCGGCGAGATGATGCCTGCTCCCACGCCACTGATTGGTGATACAATATTCGGCCGTGTTATCTCGGAAACTCGAAAACAAGTAGCCCAAGTAATCCAAGAGGCAGATCGCCAAGTATTGCTGTTTGCGTTAGAAATAGAACTGGAAGGTTTAGATCTCTTTCCTCAGTTTAAACTGGAAATGGCGGATCAGGAAAGCCAGATAACCTCTCTCCAGTAGCACTCTCACTTTCGTCCAAGACTCTATGATTCCGCTCTCGGAGACGGGCTCCTAAATCCAACGCTCTTAGTCGCAGACGTAGGGGCCACACTATCGGTGTAAAGAACGGATACTGCCGCAAATGGGGTTCTACACACCGGACGATCGTACCAGTCGCCCCAAGAACACTCTAGTCACCGTGATAATGCCCCCCGAAAATGATTGGCGTACTAATTCGTGAAGGTTTCTCTTCTAGAAAGAGATATTACGTCGATCCGCTAGCGATGACGAACATCTCTATCCATTCCTCTTATTCTGTATACGCTGTTTTCTTCCCTTAAATCCTCCTTTTGTCCCATCATCTAATCCCCTATCAATTGCTCGCTCACAAATTTCAAGCGCCTTCTCGTGGGTTCCTTGCTTTTCATGAATGATCGCCAACCGCTTGAACGACGGAATCCTTGGCGGCTCATCATTGTACTCCCCCATCCACGCATCTAAGAACAGATCAATAGATTCGATATCTTCCTTACAGTACCGAACACACATCTCAATCGCATCATCACGGTCATCTCGCTGCTTGTAATAGAGGTCAATCAGCGAATTATACACAAAATGACGATCTTTCGGATTATTATCAGCAGTATCTAACGCTTTCAATAGCACCATCTCAGCAAAATCATAGTTCTTGTCACGTATCGCAGACGAACCAACACTCCTTAAATAAGACTGGGCAGTCTGTGACGTTTCCTTGACAGGCTGTTCTAACTGGTTATATTCTCCTCCCGTTCCAAATCCCGAACTATATTCGTGTAGTTTCCGCTGCTTTTCAGCAGATAATTGCTGATACCATTCAGCTAATTCTAGCACTTCCAGCAAATCTGGTACCTCTTGATCCCTTGAGCGAAATAGATTGACGATTTTGTCTATCATACAATTGTATACCGTAGGATTCCTACAATATAAATATAATCTAAACGTGGGATTTCTATCACAGTTAGTGAATGTGGATGTTCTCTTGGTACACTATGGATGAGGAGTTGTCTACCGCGTTCTAGTTCAGATTCTGCATGCCAGTCGACTCTCCTCCACCGAAATCAGCAGTTTCTGAGTGTGTCGGCTCTCGTTGCTGTTGCTCATATGCATCGTGCCACTTCTCAACCACCGACAGGCTTTCAGCACCATGTCGTGTACGACGATCACGTACTTGTATTAGCGCTGGTGTGTTCATCGCATCGCCTGAAACGATTGCTTGACCGGGTGTCAGTCCAGGCAACTCACGGAAAATATCTTCACCAGCCGCCTCGACAGATTTCTCGATTGCGTCTTGATCGTTCGGATTCTGAATCTGCATTGAGATCTGTGTCCCACACTGAGACAGTACGTCCTGATCAATCTTCGACGGCCGCTGGCTGATAATGCCCAGACCAAAGCCGAACTTACGCCCCTCAGACGTAATCGTCCGCATGATCCCGAGTGACAGAGCGTCACCGGATGCCGGTGCGAATCGATGTCCCTCTTCGAACAACGAAAAGATCGGATATTCTATTGCAGTGTCCCGCTCTCGGACGTCATTGAGACGCTCTCGATACAGCCGTCGCAAGAGAACCGTTGTGATGAGTTGCTGGTTTCTTCGGTCTAACGTATCCATCTGCAGTACTGTACACTGACCGGGACCGACGATCTCTCCTAACGGGACATTGTCTTCAGGATGGAACAGATCGTTCTCCCCAATCGACCGGCGGAGCCGCCACTCCAACGCACCGACACTTGCATCGTCTTCTCCGTATAATTGTTCCATCCTATCGATGAGATCATTGATATCCCACGTCCGACTATCCTGTTGCTGCATCGAACGCCATCCTGTCGACAAACGCTCTTGCATCCGGTTACTCGGATTGTCCAGCACGGCCATGACATCGCCGAGATTGAGTTCTGAAATACGAACGCGAAGTCGTTCGGAATCGTAGTATACGACATCCGGTTCATATCCATCCTCACCCTGAAACATCTCGTGACCCTGCATATCCGCTAGGGTGGTGTATTCGCCATGTGGATCGAATACGAGAAGCGACGCACGTGAACTGGACCGCATCATCTCTTCGACCAGCACAGACGCCGTGAACGATTTTCCACTCCCAGTCGATGCTAGGATCGCCAAGTGCGTCGACGCGAACTCCTCGATTGGGAGATGTATGTTCGTTGCCTTTGGTGATCGGTTCAATAGCCATCCAATGTGAGCAACCCCATCCAGTTCCGTCACGTCCATATTATCCGTTTCACAGCCAAGATTGGGAAGAATGGTTTCGAGTTGACGGTCAGGCGCAATTGAAAGGGGTGTCCCCGGTGCAGGGAGCTGTCGCGGGTTCGCGAAGGTGGTCATCTCGGTATTATAATACCCGATAACTGTCGCTGTCAACCGGTACAGTTCGGTGTCCTCAGTCGGAACACCGAGCGTTGTCGCGACTGTGTCCGGACTCACCGCAGGATCAGCAAGATATCCCTCCGGTAACCCGCGAATCAACTCACGATTCGTCACTCGAGCGAAGACAGATCGATCGTCACCATCAACCGAGACACTGTAGGTGATGAATTCGCCTGTTTTGATCGGCTTCTCGGCAGGGGTGATAAAAACGAATTCATTCGGGTCATCACCCGGGCCAGCTACAGTTCCGACGATCGTTGGTTGTCCAGACATCAGATCATTCCCCGTTGCTCATGTGCCTGCCATTGAACGTTCTGCTCCACCACATTGAGCACACGCTGATTTGGATCATCTTCAGCAAGCAGCCGACGAAGTCGATCAATCACTGTCATAGCGATCTCTGCACCAAGATCACCTGCGATCTCAACGAGTCGGTCGAGATAGGCCAACTGGAGTTGTTCGTCGACGGTATGGAATGAGAGAATCATCTCGTCCGGACAGTGGTAAACTGTATCATCGATCTCCAATGTCCACCGTGGCATCTGATGGGTTGGATCCGTAATCGATTGATCGTCGGTAATGACTGCTGTTCCGAGCAGCGCCACACCAACAAGTGTGGTTCGTTCCTCGATGTATCCGGGAGTGAACCGCTCCTGATCGTCTTGAGCTAATCGAGGACCGGTTCGACCCTGGTCAGGATCGACGAGCTTAGAATCATAAATCACGCCCATGATCGCGTGTTTCGTCCCGTTGACGTCTTTTTTGATGAAAACTGGCTGTCCGAACTCACGCTCATGGAGTTCTGGCGGTCGATCACAGTCTCGATCCTTGAGAACCTCGACTACATAGTCGAGATGGCTATTTGAGGAAATGATACTCCCAATCCGGATACACGAGTTGAGATTCAGTGTGGTCTCTTCTGTTGCTAACTCTGTCATAGGATTCTCTCTGAGATGCTGGATGGTCGTTGAACGAGCAGTGTTCTGGTCGATGTTATTGTTTCTCTGATCATCGGCGGCGGAGTTCTTTGCTCAGTGCCTTGGCATTCCATTCTAACGGTACATCATTCGATTCAGCCCACCGGTGCACGACTCGATGAAACTCCCGTCGATCCTGATGATCCAGCACAGCATCGCTGTCCACCTGCTGGAGGATCTCAGGATATCCACGTCCGATACCAGTCCTCGAAGTACACAACGTCGAGCTGCGACGACAATCCAGTGGAGATCGTATCATCCACACCCGTGAGGTCTGGATTTCCGTGGGCGTGTCGGAGAACGATTTCGCTGAAGCTGCGTTGTTTCTGGCCCTGGTATTTCAAGAGATTTACAGAGACAGGAATGACGTGGTAGGTTGAATGCACTCGCTCCCATCGGTCACTGAGACCGCTATCGAGCGACTCCTCGGGCACGAGGCCCTCCCAGATCTCGTCGTACTGTTACTGGAACCATGAAGTGTCCATCAATCCATCGAGGACTGTCAGCAGGTGGCTCTTGCCACTGCCGTAGTACCCGTAGAGCCAGTAGTTGGATCCAGTGCGCATATCCTCCGTCTCCGAAAGCAATCGATCCACAAAGTCCTCGAGAAACCGCTGAGAATCCGCCGTTACGTGGTACGACTTGATAGCTTTCTCTCGATGCTGCTTGCCGTTCTGTGCTTTCTCGTCCCGGTCGATACGTACCGATTCTTCGAAGTCGTCGGGGAGCGTATCAAACCAATCTGTATCAATCATTCCGTTCCTTTCCTGTCAGCAATTCACGAGTACGTCCCGTCACACGGTTGTATCTGAACCCCAGTGTGTAGATCAATTCCTTCCCACACGTTCGTGTTGACTGCTCTATCGTACAGTTCCTCCCAACGATCCTCCGGTTGCAACAAGTAGTGAAGGCCTTTCGGAGACGTAATCCAGTCATCATTGCCTGCCTCATAGGAGTATCCCATCGCAACGAGCAGTGGGATATCACCGACGGATGGTGATCTCCCCACGACAGATGTTTTCTCTTTGAGCACACCAACCTCACGCATTACAGATCTGAAACCTTCCCACCAACGTTCAGTTGTCGAATCAGCGTAATCGAAGTTATTTCCACCTGAATACTCAAGTTTAGTGAGTATCTCTACAAGTGTTTCGTTCGAAA
Organism: Halobacteriales archaeon YIM A00013; assembly: GCA_025041195.1. Classification (GTDB taxonomy): domain Archaea; phylum Halobacteriota; class Halobacteria; order Halobacteriales; family Haloarculaceae; genus Halocatena. The sequence goes on along the minus strand of JAKCFM010000003.1, from coordinate 235,776 downwards.
AATCGAGCGGAGAAGGTGTTTCTCGAGCTAGTCGTGCTACATACTCGTGAACAACGTATCGAACGAGTGCATCATCGAGAATGAGATACAGATAGAGTATCTGGGCCTTTCCGCGTGATGTGTTGCACTGTTCAAACACTGCGGGAAGAGCACCAGGGTTCGGGAGTGCAGCGGGTGCATTCTTGAATCGCGAAGTCAGTATCCGAAAGACTTTCTGGGAACTCCCTCGTGTGCTTCGGTTCGATAGCCGTTTCTAGAACCACACCTCTTTTACATCGTTCCAGTTTCCTTGCTCAGCATAGAGGCAGGCAAGTTCCTCGGCTCGATCAACAAACAGCCCACACATCGTTAGATCCATATTGACAGCATCTGGTGGGAGCTATCCAGACAACGATGGAAGGTGAGCACCACCGTCGGATATGAGAGTCATACGTTAGTGGACTAAATCAATCCACTTTATTTCGTCTATCGCAGGGCGACATCGGCATATCTCTGTCTATAGAATGTGCGAGGCGAGAATCCACGTTTTACCAAAAAATATGTAATCCCTAGCAGATCAGCAAGAACTCCATGTATTCTTCCACTTTATCTATGAGATAATGCAGATAATTAGAGAATAAATTGTGAGTCTTTTTTAACTACTATTTTTGATTATTTAATATCCCCTAATACATGATGATATATTATTTCTATAAATAATAAATGATCAATTTTTATTTTATTAAACAGAAACATTTATACAGATGCATTAATTATTGTATTTCTAATGGTAATTCTTGATTGTCTTACCTGCAAGCAATCGTTCCCTAATAAAGACGAGTTATGCTCGCATATACTAAATGAACACTTTCCACACTCCAATATAAATGAGAAAAATAGTTCAAACGAGGGCGAAAACGACCCAACAAAGACATCCATCCATGAACAATCCTGTCCAGGGTGTGATTTTCCGGTACAATCCGATTCTCAGAGTTTTGCAGCTCACCTTGCCTGTTTTACCGATTATGCGGAGAGTACTGTAGCTTCACTCTATGAATTCTCTGGTGGTCTTTGTCCACTCTGTGGAAAGTATTATGATTCAATTAAATCCTTAGAGAGGCATCTTAATAGCCATGATAGTAGTGAAAAATATGAAATACTATCCACAGAGGGTGCATGCACAGTGTGCGAAAAATCAGCACCATCACTTAACTCCATCGGTCAGCACATGGACTGCTTTATCAAATCCAATGTCCCACCAATAGAAACTAACAGAAATCAACACAAATGCCCAGACTCTGAGTGTTCGATGAGTTCCAAACACAGAGAGGAACTCTTGTGGCATATTTGGATCACGCATCTTGGAGCAGATATTCAGAATGACAATATTTCCGCAACAATTCTATGTCCTGGATGTGACAAGCAGATCTCCTTCGGTGAGCTTCGGAGTCATCTTACGTGCATAGAACAATTCAATGGGCCAAAGTCTGCCTCTCTTATCTATCCCCTTTTCAAATCATGCTTCCTCTGTTCATTCAGTGCGTTCAATTCAAGGCTGCTTCAGAAACACCTTCGTGATGAACATCAAGAGATACTTCTTAACGATGAGAAGTGTGGGAACTGTGGAGAATCGATAGGGAAAGACTACAGATCCCACTACATTTGCTTCGATCGAACTACAGACATTCAGATAGATTGGTCTATCTACAGCGGCTACTGGCCGTGCCCATCCTGTAACTCACACAATCAATCCCAATATGACCTCTATAAACATATCACTGAAGAGCATATAGATTCCTTATTCAAATCACAAACTTGTCAATTATGTGGTGATCAAATTCGACCGATTGAGGAGCACGACAATTGTCTCGCTCAGCTTGGTATAGGAGACTCACAGCACATTTCCACTAATCTAAACCTAGCACGACCAGCTGCCATTATTGCTTCCCACGACCGTGAAAAAACGAAGCACAACGCATCTGTCCCCCTTCCAGCAGAACGCGCAGATGATTACTTCGATGAGCTTACTTCTTACGTACAGCTTGAACTCGACACGGAGCGAGACAAGAAATGGAAGCAGTATACGAGGAGGGAATCAATATATCAGCTTAGTCAAGAGACGAACCTAATTTGGGGCCTCGAAAGCTTCGGCAGCGAGTATCATCCCAACCATGACTTGCAGATTGTGTTTAGATTACCCCTTAAGGAAGGTGCAGACCCTGAAAATCTATCTGACCTCGCTGAGAAGTTCAACATCTATCCCGGGCAACACGTGATCATCAGCGTCGATGATGAATTCTCAGATCAACAGCATGGACTGCTGCCGATATCAGGCATAGTCACATTCATCGATAACCAGACAATTGGAATTGTGCCCGATGCAAGGGAGAAACAAGAGGCAGTCAAGCAAGCACTGTCGAATGAAAACATTACATACCATATAGTTGACTTATTAAATTCACGACCATACCAGCGTGAGTTGGACGCAATAGAACGATTGGCCTCAAACCAAGAACGACGCCAACTCGTCACGGGACAAAAAGAGCTTGTAGAGTATGAGACAGACATCACTGATCTGTATACGGGTACACTCAACTCAAGTCAACAGCAGGCGATTGAACGAGCTCTTGGTGCGGAAGATATCTTTTGCATCCATGGTCCACCAGGAACTGGAAAGACACGAACGCTCACAGCACTCATCGAAATAGCAGTTGCCCAAGGAAAGCGTGTCCTCGCTACGGCACATTCGAATCAAGCAGTAGATAACCTCATGGCCGGGACAAGCACACTCAACAATGTTGATAGCGGCTCGCTCCATCACACAGCAGAGGAGCAAGAGGCGTTTACGATGTCACGAATAGGCACAAACAGTAAAAACAAGGTCATCACACAATATTATCAGGGTGTTCCACCAAACAACGCCCAAGTCGTCGGTGCTACGACTAATGCTGCAGCAGAACTTGCAGATAATAAGTTTGATATTGTCGTTGTTGATGAGGCGAGCCAAGCGAATCAACCAGCAAGTTTCATCCCATCTCTAAAGGGTGCACAACTCGTCCTCGCTGGAGATCATAAACAACTGCCTCCATATTGCTCTATTGAAACTGCTAAGGAAGAGCAAATGCACATCTCTCTTTTCGAGCAATTACAGAATCGCTATGGGTCGGTGATAAACGAACAATTACGTCGACAGTATCGGATGAATGCTGAAATAGCAGACTTCATCAGTAAAGAGTTCTATCACGGCACCCTCAATCATGGTGATCAAAACCGTGATTGGACGGTTTCCGATCTAAAACCGATAGTCGCGTTCGATACGAATTCCCATGAGCAGACTCATAAAGGTTCCTCAAGCAAGTTCAATGAGTTTGAGGCAGAGTTAGTCGCCATGCAGGTCCGGCTACTGCAGATGAACGATTTGAAGGCCAGTGAGATTGGTATCATCACCCCATACACTGCGCAAATTAACACGATTAAGAATGCAATCAAAAACGAAAGAATTACGAATTCTAGGAGTATTAAAATAGACACAATTGATAGTTTTCAGGGAAGCGAGCGCGAAGCAATTATCGTCTCATTCGTTCGCTCAAATTCGTACAATGCAAGTGGTTTCCTCGAATTTCTCGAAGAAGGCAAACGCCGGCTAAATGTTGCGCTTACTCGTGCAAAGAGGCGACTGGTTATTATCGGTGATTTTGAGACACTCAGCACAGTTGCAGACGATCGCGAGGAGACAGAGAGTTGTGCATTCATGTATGAGCGACTCCATGAATATCTCAAGCAGCGCAAATTGGTGAAATCAGTCCAGGAGTGATATAGAAAGAGATAGTTATAGGATCAATAGAACCCAATGTTGACCTGATATCATCCAGTATAATATAGCCATTATCCTTGTATCCCTGTGTCAAAAATGTAACCGTGTACACTGGCGTTTTTGCTGGTAAGTATTTTAGGAACACCCCTTAAAGACGATACTTTCAGTAGCTGTGGTACACCCACTCTTACGTTACCTTCCATCTCAATATCTCATAGATACGTGAGATTTACTTGGCAAGACAATACATATACAGGCATCCCAAAGAGGTAATTAATTTGGGAAACAATACATTCAATCGACAAAGACAATACTTATACAGAGAAAGAAAGAGCCATGAGTCGAGAAGATCGATCCCGAGAAGATGATGGTCGCTATTCTAAAGAAATTCCCAATTCAGAGATTCTTCGCGTTATAGCGTCTACAGATGGAGTTACCACACGTGGGATCGCAGCGACACTTGATTACTCAGAGAGTGGTATCTATCATCGTCTTCGTGAATTACACACACACGAGGAAATTGAGAAAAATTCATCTGGAGAATGGATATTGTCAGAAGTTGAAGGACCAGATGACCCATACATTTTCTGATTAAATAACTGGAAAGAAACAAATATCGTAGACAAGAGACTCGTTCACAGCAGTCGAGGATCCGAATCAACGACACTGGCAAACGCAACATTCTGTTTCACCTGATCAATCTTGACAGTCGGTTGCTCACCGGGATGGGATCCTGGAACGATGATAACGTAGCCACTCTCAACTTTTGCAATCCCGTCGCCTTTATCACCTACTGATTCAACCGTCACGTCCCGAACCTCACCTTCCTCAACCGGTGGTCCAGAGAAATTCTCCTGACGGCTTGGCTGGCTATCAGTGGAATGCTTAGAAACTTCATTCTTGGTTGAATCTGAAGCTTCAATAACCGCAACCCGATAGGACTCTCCTGGCGTCACTTCCCCCTGGGTGATCTCCGTCGATGGGACTTCAATCACATGATCCCCACCACGATTTCGAACGGTCGCAGTGAATACGCAGTGCAACGAATCTGAAATCTCAACCATTAAATCATCTGCTGCTTAGATCTCGAAAACCTTAATTCTGAGGATAGAAGATATTGGCTAGTTCATATTCGATTTGCGGTTTGATATCCTGTGTAGATTCTTCATGATTTCTTTGGCATATTTGCAATCGCTGACAGCATCCGAACAGCCTTTTTGATGGCTACCGTCTATCTTAGTATGTCGAACAAGCAGACACCACTTGGTCCAATTGAAGAAGAAGCATTAGATCGATTGTCTATGACTTACGATGCAGTTACTGATACCTTTGAACGGGAAACGGCTGTTGACGTACTTAGCGAGATTGATCTTGATCCTTCCGCTGCACAGAGCGTGCTCAATCGACTGCAATCGAAAGGCTATATATACGCCGTCGAAGATGGACTTCGTATCACCGACTAGCCAGAGCAATCCGGTCCGAACGAATTGTGGAAAATCAATTTTTCAGCCAAACAGGTTTGGAGGAAATATCCCCAATGGAGAATTCCACCAACCAACAGGTGTACAGCGCTACCGTTCGGATTAGTCTGAATCAAACAGAAGTGGAAGTCGTTGAAGAATTCGAAATGGCACAGAGCGTGACGTACGTTGATCTCAACACCATCGAAGTCCTTCAAGATATCGTTGCCCCAGACAAACAGGAAGCCTACCGTCGGGCCTGTGACCTTGTCAGCGCGGTACTTGACGCCAGGGGACTACAAGACGAGTACCAACTTGCAGGTATCAATATCCAATCGGAGGCAGACGCAAGCCAGCTAGACCCAACGAAGATCTGCGTGTGTAAAGTCTGCGGTGAAAGCCGCTTTTCATGGCTACTCACACGGGTGCAGTTCGGGGCGATACATCGGAGTGCTGACGGCCAGTACAGTGAAGAAGGAACCGAGAAAGGGCCAATAACAGGCACCGATGTCAACGAAAATGGCGTGTTTTGTGTCGAATGCGCCGAGTTTCGTGATCTAGATGAACTCGTTTCGCTGTCCAAAATGAGCGAATGAGTATTTGAAGCAACCAAGAAATAGATTGTTAACTATTTCGTTTCTTATTTTAACTTTGAGTCAAGACATTACACAGACGGAGTGGCCAACTATTCACGATATTTTTCAACCACCATAGTAGCGGGTAATAATGGCAGAAAAGAAAGCAGATGAACCTCCCAAACCTCCAGACTGGTTACGTTCCATCGTATCACCACTCAATACGGATGAGTACCCCCATGAAGTGCTCCCACTAATTCCGGAGAACACACGGTTGTACGAATACGATCCCTCGCTCAACTTGAAACAGAAGATCTGGGCACTCTGTGCGATCTTCGGGATGGTAATGATTATTGCAGCTATCGCTCGTCAACTGATGCTCGAGTGGATTGCTGTCCCTGGCACAGTTAACATGACTCCCGTTGATCCAAACCTCATCGAGCTGCTTGGGTTCGTTGGGTCAACCACCGTGGTGTGGGTTGGGGGGCACGAAGCGATCCACGCTGTAGTCTGTCGATGGTACGGCTGGAAGTACCGAGTGATTTTCACTAATTGGGGAACCCCTGGAATAGTACCATACCAGGCACTCCAAACCCGCCGTGAAACAGCCATAATGGTATTGGCTCCAGTTATTGTAATTACAATCGCGTGTGTAGGTTTTATCGGGATTGCGTCCCTGTTCTCTTGGACGCTATCACCATATACGGTCACAGGAGCACTCTTAATCTGTACATTCAATCTCGGCAGTTCGGCAATCGATGGCTATACCGTGTGGAAACTTCGGTATCTTCCTGCCGGAAGTCTTCTCTACACGACCAATTATCGAACGCTCGTTGCTGTTCCTATCACTCATTGAAGTGCATACATCGACCATCGCACCTTTCTCGAGTACATTGAGGATGAGTGCCATCTCGTAGTTCTCATTTAAGGTTAGAATTCCTCCGAGCTAGCGTCGAACTCGAATGGACCGAAGAAGGGTAACACTGCATGCTTTACACGTTATAGGTCAGCGATTTCAATCGTGGGGGGAATCCACTCACAGTGACTGGAGCTTTTTTATGCGACGTTTGGTTGGGGGATGGGTTTCGAGATATGCAAGGATACACAGAACAGCAGGTACGGTCACGACCAGGCTAATCACCCATCCGATTCCTTCTTCGTCCTCACGCACAAATTGTATTTCAAGTGGCGGATTGAGCGGCAAGACGGACAACGATGAAAATCCATACATCCCACGGAGATCTTCATCAGGAAGATCTTCGATCTGTCTAGAGATCGTCTGGAGGGCGCTAACCATTGCTTCAGGAGAGCTGATAGCAGTTGCAGCGGTACGATCCGCTGCAGACTCCCGAGCTCGTGATAGGGAGTTGACCACCGGTATGCTAAGAATTTTTATAAATAGAGGAACCGTGAGGATAATGAACCACACCAGGTGATGTGCCCCTTGATTCCGTGCTTTCCACAAAAGCTCACGAATGAATCCACCAGAGTCTATAATTTTCCTGCAGGATCTATCCACTTTGCATGCGTCTAGGATGCTATTTGCGAGCCGATCCGCGAAAAGTCGCGGCAGTAACGCAGCTGTCATCACTATCGTATCAAGATTGGCGACATGGGCAAGCTCATGGGCAATCACGGCTTCGAGTTCCGCTTCATCTAGAATGTCGATGATGCCTTCGGAGAGGATGAGAGTGGCATTCCCTGGCCGGTATCCCACAGTAATCGCTTCGGGTTCGATCCGCTCTGTGATTGCAATCGTCGGTTCCGGAACATCGAGCTGCATGGCAACCTTAGTCGTGATCGAATGTAGCGTCGGATAGTCATCAGCCGTCACTGGCTGTGCATTTCTATGCTGTTGTAGCGCACTTATATTGAAGTACTCAGCATATACGAGAAAAGCTAGGACACATATTGCCACACCGGTAGCAGCTTCTGCACTCATCGCGGGACCAACCCCTAGAGTGGTGAGAACGAGCGTAACGAAGCCCATGATGAGACGCCAGATGGCTATGAGAGAGCCAATCAGCAATACCACAAGAATCATTGGTAACATTACCATCCGAATGCTTAGCGACCAGTCCACAGCTGGCCCAGTCCGCCAGGCGATAAACAGGCTGGCGATGAGAGGAGTCCCCACAAACGCGAAGCTAACAGCCTCGTGCATGTAGAGAACCCCCTCAAAATATTCGATCAGCGAGTCGATGGGAACTCCTACAGTGTATTCTAGTATTTGCCAGATAGCTGGGAAGGCGATCCCTATTATCGCACCCGCAACGATGGAAAGCAATCCAAACCCAAGAATCCATCCAATCGTATCAACGGGTGTCCGGCCTGTGGCGACCCCGGTGAGGAAAGCAAATGAGATAATCAAGGCCGAGAATCCAGCGGCGAGGATCGGATCTTTGACGATAAGCACGACGCTCACTATATATACTATCCAAGCCATAACAAGCCCGACCAGAAGACCCATTGGCGATGACAAAGATCCCATACCTCAAATTGTGTTTTGATAGATAAATTATTTTTGGAGTTTAGTAGCAGATTGATAGATGATTTAATAAAACTTGCATGACGGATTATATTCCCACGGTAACTTTTTACCTAATAAAAAATATTAGTATTGTGCCCTCATGGCCTAGAATTTTGTTTATGAAATTAATTTAGATAATAATCTGAGAAATGAACTTTACTGTATCTATGCGATAGAGCTGCATGGCGATCCGAATCGGCATGGCGGATCATTCAATGTCACTTGATCATGCCGCTAGTAGCACGGCCCAAGGGATCACTGCCGCTCGTCAGACCAATTATAGAGGTTCGAAGAGGATACTGGTGGCTAAAGCCACACATGAATCCATTAGTTGAGAATCATCGTCTTATTTTCCCAAATATTACGTGATCACTTCGTAATTATTGCCAATTTAGTAATGGTTCGCTCAGAGATTAGCACTATTATTCCATATTAGTAATATTCCAGATTTCAAGAGGTAGACCTGTAGCCCCCTGCGCTCGAATGTGGAGTGAACTTCGTAGCTACCCAATCCCGGTTTGCTTCTTTATCGACGTGAGCACATCGTGCATCGTCACCCACGGATCATCGCCGTAGAAGTCTGTGAAGAACCCTGTACCAGATGGTCGATCAACCGCCAGAGCGAGTATAGCAAGCAGGCGAACGCAAAGTAGAAAATCGGAGGACGAAGTCCTTTGAGGTCATTTTCGCCATGAACCACTTAACATGCTTGTAGCCGATCTCGATCTCCCAACGGTTGCTATAGAAGCTAACTCGGCCTTCAACGGTCCCCGTCACCGGTTCTGACGACATGAACACAACGTATCGTTCGTGTCCCTCTTCAATTTGGCCAGAAAATTCTCGCTTGGGAAGATACAGCAGATGGGTCTGATGCCAGTCGATCTTTCCAAGGTGGAGCATACGCTCGTTTACCGTCGTCTCTACCCCGTGTTTCTCCATCCGGCTTGCAACGGTCTTTTCGCTCGTCTGCTTGCGCTTGGGCACAAGATACTCGTGGCCACGCTCGACGATCCTGGCTGTCGAACTCGCGATTCATCAGCACACGCTCGATCTGAACCAGATCTTTGGCTGAATCAAGCAGGTCTATGACGATTTCAACGAGCGTATCGCCCTTCTGGACTGGGCAACCGTCAAGCATTGCCTGTGGACCTCGGCCAACCGTCTGAATCGATGCCCACTGGTACGCATACTCATTGTTATCCTTCTTTGTCCCGAGGATTTCGTCTTCGTGGCCTGTCCGATCACCAGTAAACGGAGTCGGTCTCTGGAACACCGTAATACAGCCAGTGATTGTCGGACTGCTTGGCAATTATTTGGAAAACCACACTTTTGGATGCCATCGTGACAGTAATCTTTTGCCCCCTGGGTTGCTTCAGATCATAGTCTCAATCGAATCCTCTAGAGTCGGATAGAAGTAACTTGCTTTGAATAAGGGCACGTTTGATGAAATAATTGGATGTCTGCATCCGTAGTTAGTATAGAGATACCAGAAGACATATCTCAGATGATTCTAACTATAATTACGCCATCTGAAATCGTAACCAAATCCGTTATATCTTGAAACAATGAGTCTCGAAACACTCACACCCCGACGTAGCTTTCTCTGGAAGATGACCCTCGCCATGGTTGGCAGTTTTGCTGGCTGTATCGACAGCAAAAACGCAAGTGAGACGACGACACCCTCACAAGGGTCTCCATCCACTATCTCAGTGACATCGGATAGACCAACATCAACAAGTAAAATCGACAACCCTCATCTTCCATACCGGTTGCGAATCAGAGCTAGTGTAGCGCTTCAAGCAACGATTATTCTTACAAACAAGAAAACAAAGAATAAAGTATACGCAAAGCAACAGTCGGTAGTTGCGGGAAAAGAAGTCATCTTAGACAAGTACTTCTCATCTGGAGTTGACTACAGATTGGTGATCGAAGTGAATGAGAATCGAATTTTCGATCGGCTTATCTTTAGCTACGAAAGCTATATACTCTCCATCCAGTCAGAAGAGTCCGTCAATATTGTTGAGCATGTCGAAATATGATTGATAAGAGTGAAGTGGATATCTCGTCACATCTGTTTTCGACAGTGATCCCTGCATTGGTGTCCAATTTTCAACTTCAACTATCATCCCATAGATGGGAATATATCATATCCATGCATTGGAATCAACAGTCGCAACTTGAGTTCACTCTTCGGGTTTTCTGTAAAAGGTGAGTCATCACCGACCCATTCGTCGTCTTGCGTCATTCTCGTCGTTTCCAGCCACGGAAACTAAATCGTCGTGGGGAGTGATCCCCGCTACTGTGTCATCGCTCCGTGTTCGTCGTTATACTCGTGTGCTGTACTCGCACTCGATACAGTCAAGCCATGGGCCTGACTTTATCATTCTACCCCCACAATTGGGGCACTTGCGTTTTGGCATTGCAGCTTAGGTTGTGTGGCCCTATGTCGGAACATCAAGGGATTCTCATTTTCTTCCCTTCATTGGAGCCAAGTTACTATATATTAGTTCAGATTATAAATCTTTTTAAGGATATGATATTTTAACCAGTACTAGCGAAGTTTGCTATGAATTCGCTATTTGAGTATCTCATGACGAAATCATCATAGAGTTGGTCAGTAAAGTCAGACAACTCTTGAACATCCCATTCGTCAGCGAGTTCATGGAGCCGATGATAACGTTTTATTCCAGCGTCAATTGCTCGTCTATATCCTTCCATGGAATCCTTGGGACGATAAAATGTAAACACACTGTAGGCCATTTCTTCAGCTGAAAATCTATCTTGAGAGACATACTTTCGTCCAGGCAGAAGAGCACCTTTAGCGCGAGGGAAATAATCTATCGCATCGAACGGATAACCAAAGAATAGCCCATGGCGGCGAGCACCTGTTTCATTGTCCAGAGATACAGTTGGAAGTAGATCAAGCCAATATGATGATGGGGACACCATTAATGCGTAATCTCCTGGCACGCGCCGATAATAGAGCTCAAATTTTTCAGCCAAAGTACTGGGGCTAAGATCTGGATAGTCCGAAAACAACTCCTCTGGAGGATAAAACGTTGTTGCTGGTTTTTCTCCACCCAACACGAGGGCCATCTGAATTGGTTCTTGATAGTCCCGACCATACTCACGGTGATATGACAGGTACTCTTTGAATAACCCCTTCTGGCCCTCTTTCATACACTATATTGTATGCTAATAGGTCATAATCCCATCGGAAAAAAGGAGTCTACTTGATAACCCAAGATATGGTATAGTCACCGATAGAGTTTTACTGATCGTTCTATTTGATATTAATGCAGCTTAGGTTGGCGGCCAGCGAAACGCTAGCCGCATTTTAGGACCTATGGCAATACAGGTCCTATATTACACGACCATCTTAGACACTTCCCTTCACGTTTATTCACGATCCGTTTCGTCGGAGGACTGGTTTTCGAGTCGTCTGCTGCGATGTGTCTTCGAGTTTACCGAGCCACCACCCAGCTCGGGATTGAATCAGTGCCTCACCGACCTGAAGGCCCATCAAATCGCCAGACACGACCGGCTGTTGCACTGCGATCGACGTGGACACCCGCTGTCTTCTGGATCTGCACCGGACGAGAGCGACTGTCGTTCCATTTCGTAGCGGCCAATCCCGGAGAGCACCAGATCTGCTGTCTCCATATCGCTCAATCTAAATGCGGCTCTGTTAGGACAATTGGTCCACAGTGATTTGGCCAAGTCGCCGTACCAAGTCTCGATCTGGTGGAGATCCTGCGCGACGAGCACCCCAACGACGCCGGCGGAGCGGCCAGCGCTCGCGAGCCCGGAGCCGTGCTCCCGAGCTGAGTGCCTCATTAGCCAACGTAACAAGACACTGGTGGGCGTCGAGCACACCTCCTTCAGGTTGATAGACCGCTCGATACTTCGTCGGGAAGTTCGTAGGCAGGGAACCGATCGTTCACCGTCTCAGCGTCCAATACTTCATGGTCGATATCATGGACACGGCACGTTTCAAGCGCACCAGTGAACGTGTCACCGTCGCTCTGACTGACCGTGAGTGAGCCGGTTGTGACGAATACGTTCTCGGATGTGGATTCGTCAAGTGTGAGCCACCGCTCTCGACTCCGCTCCAGGAGGGGAAAGTATTTCTCTCCCTCGTGGTAGGCAAACCGAAATATTCGACCCGAACCGTACGATGTGGCCGTTGGATTGGGGAAGTCTCCCGCCTCAAGAATGAGAACATCTTGTCCCTCTTTCGCGAGGTGGGCAGCAGTCGCACACCCGACGATCCCTGCACCGACCACAATAATGTTAGACTCACCCATACTCAGCCATTGTATTGTGTATACACTTCACTTTCTACCCAATATAATTCATAACGGAAAATTTATAATATATTAGATTTCTTAAGTTTATAAATACGATTGTGAACAGGCACCCTAGCCTTTAGACTTCATGTGGCACCACAGGACTTCATTCAAGTGGAATCACGATAAGGCCGTGCGAGTTCCTCAGTCGTTAATAGGTATTCCCTTGTCATCGAGAATTTCAATGACTTCACGAGCCCACTTCCGATCTTTCTCTTTTTCTTCTTCAGAGAGTTCAGTATAATCAATCCAGTTTGGTTCCCATTTCTCTTCCAGTTCGCAGGGGATATCATGGTGTTCTGCCACATACTGAGACCAAGACATCCACTGACGATGTTCAAGCGCAGCGAGTCTCTCAATCAATTCTTCTGAAATTTCATTATCAGTCAATGAATTTCACCCCAATTTTATTGCCATAATCATGGATCTCGCGTAAGGCCCCTATATCGTCAGAGACCAGTTGAACCATCATAGTTTCATATAATATATATTTCGGTATAGATTCCCACCACAACGGTAGTAATCTCTGATACATAGTGCGTGAACCGATAGGGTTGCTATCTATTATATTTATTGGGGACAAAAGATCGTCTATTCTCTCATCACAAAATGATTCAAACCTGGTTATATCCGGTAGCCCATAAATTGATCAAAAAGTATGTTTCGATTTCGACACACATTTCCTTATACACCATGTAACTGTTTACCAAGATGCAAACTCGTAGGCAAACGCTACGATACCTATCGAGTACGTTAGCAGGAACTGGATTTATATCCAGAATTTGTAGTGCAAAATTCGATGGAAATAATGCATATCAGGTACAAGATAATAGCAACGATAGAAGTATGATACAGGTCCATAAACCCGATATGTATTTGGCTCTGCCAGGTTTCTCACTTTCGTCAATATTATCCAACATACCGCAACTAAATTCGGTAGGAACGTCCCCTTCCCCAATTATTATCGACTTATATGACTGGGAGCGGCTACGCGGAGCCATCATTACACGGCCCAATGATTACCAGGCCCAGCGACTCGGAATGATGTTCAACCAACTATATCATCAGGGTAGAGTTAAAGTAGTCGATTATCAGAAATACTACGCTCCAAAGGTACACCAAGAAAACATCTATCAAACTCGCAATTTGCTCAAATCTATCCCTGAGCACGAAAGCCAGAACGTAGCAAAAGCTACTGCAGAGGGTTTCATTTCTTACGGACTGGGCAGGTATCAAGAATCTCTACGAAGATCTCTCAATAACTACGACCGATTTTCTGATCGTCGTACTATCGTTGAAAACCAAAAAGAAGCCATTAAAAGGGGAACCTATGATCCCGATCACTGGAACGAGCGTGTGATAAATCAATATCTCGCCGCATTAGAAGTGCGGAGAACTCTTGAGAGTGAATGGGGTTGTGACATTGTGTGCATAGGTCAGCAAGAATCGAGACCAATTAATGCACTGTTGGCAAACCATCCAAATAAGCAACCTTGGACCCTCCGACAGTCATCTGGGCAACTCTCAGATCACTTCTTCGAGTTTGATATTGAGGACACAAAGAAAAATCGAGAGGTAGCAGACCAGATCAGCACGATAGCTCAAGAGGTTGCGGGTATTGAAAATAGCCACTGGTTCATGTTCGGCCCCCGCCTAGCTCAATTGCAAAGTGGGGATGCTTACGATCGGGCACGAAGTCATCTCCGATTCGGGTCTATTGAATCAATCGTCTCTGAAGCAAAAGAACTGCTTGAAGAGCTCCAAGAGCATCGAAGAGACAACAAGTCTGTGGAGTTCCTAGCTGCGGAGGCAGAATGGCTAGCAGAGGAAAACAACCTCACAAATAGTGATAAACAGCGACTCTTTGAACAGCTACGAGCCGAGACAGCGCTTTCAAACTTTTCAAGAGATCTGGATGACATAAGTGCCTCGTACACCGATGGGGCAAAGATCGTTGTCGAAAGCATCGCTATGGACCCACTCCATCAATATTCCACATCAGAAATTTATCAAGAGACTGTCGATTTGCTCCAAATGCTAGATCCTGTGTCCCTCAGTGAAGAACAGCTCACCACGTTTATGCATCGAGGAGCCTTCCGTCGTGGAGAAGATGAGTGGGATTGGTATCAAGATCCACAACAAAAAGCGTCAGCTCTGTAAACCAGTTCAGCCCATCTTCTTCGGGGCTTTATTCACAGATTCTATCGGCCATCGTAGCTCGAGAACCGAATCACCCCCATAATTTTCTTCGAGCTCCTGTATATGGTTCGAGAGTTGGCTGATAGTCATTCTAGCAGGAATCTCCAGCGATCCATTTGATTGTATTTCAGTATCAGGGGTGGATAGATGATCTTCAGAGCTATACAAAAAATCAAGCATCATATCCATTAGAGAGGTTTGTTCGGCCCCTTTTTTTGTGATGGAGACAGTATCGCCATCAATAATTATAGAATTCTCATCCTCAAATCGAGTAAGAGCATGTTTTATTTGACGT
Source organism: Halobacteriales archaeon YIM A00013 (assembly GCA_025041195.1). Taxonomy (GTDB): domain Archaea; phylum Halobacteriota; class Halobacteria; order Halobacteriales; family Haloarculaceae; genus Halocatena. Next base: position 220,575 of record JAKCFM010000003.1, on the reverse strand, counting down.
CGTGTAATACCCTCTCCAGTCTCCGATCGAACACTCTGCACATACGATAGAACATCGTCAATGGATATGTTCGAATCAGACGGACCAATCCCCTTCCTGAAAGCATTTAAGACGTGAAACGGGATCATCGAACGAGAATTATGAAGTGGGCGTAGAGCAGTATCAATCTCCTCTTTATCACTCTCATCGCTCCAATCAACATCGCACAAGTCAATGTCCAATTCCAGCAAATATTTATCTATCAAATTAACCGTTGCCTCTCCAATCGCCGTTATTTGATATTCGCGATTATTTTCGACTAGCGGGAGCGGTAGCTCGGAGAGCATTTTAAACGAAATTGAGACAGGGGCAGTAGTATAATCAAGTCTCTCGGCCATCTCTGTTTGCGTGTCCACTGTCTCATCGAGAGTAAAAAGCAGTATAGCTACCGAAGTTGGATTTAGAGATTTCAAAATCCCTCCAATAGATTCCACTTGATCGTTGGTATATTCCATAGTTGTAACCTCTATATCCTAGATTAAGCATTTTTCGGGTAGTCTCGTCTATTAACGCTAATGGGAAATAGTACGTCACTACCGAAAATATTTTACCAGTTAGTTTGTATTGTATGCATGCAAATATGGTAATATCTATTACTTCATATTCAAATTGCCCCAGTTGTGCGGGGCAAATAGAGCATGATGAGAAGCGAGGAGAACGTGCCTGTACAAAATGTGGGATTATAATAGAAAGCACAGAAATCGATATAGGTCCAGAGTGGCGCTCGTTCAGTTTTAAAGAAAGCCAACAAAAATCTCGTGTTGGTCCACCAACTGATCGGTCACTACACGATCGTGGCCTGTCGACCACGATCAGCTGGGCCGACAAAGACGCGAATGGAAACGTGCTGCCGGCTCAGAAGCGCCGGCAGATGAACCGACTCCGAACGTGGCATATTCGCTCTCAAACACCTGACTCGAAACACCAGTATCGCAAACAAGCACTGGGAGAGATCGATCGAATGGGGTCAGCGCTCGGACTGCCAACGGATGTTCGCAAGACAGCAGGGGACATTTTCCGGCAAGCACACCAGAACGGAATTGTGGCTGGTCGATCGATCGAGGCAGTCGCAGCAGCTGGGCTGCATATCGCCGCTGCAATAGCTAGCCTCAATCGAACGCTCGACGAGATTACCCACGTTGCGAGAGTCAACCGGACGCCCATCGCACGGGCGAAGCGCGCGATTAACACCGAATTCAATCTCGCGATCGAACCGAGTCACCCATCGACATTTCTGGAGCGGTTCGGATCGGAACTCGATCTGAACGCAAAATCCATCCAGAAAGCACGCACGGTGCTTGAATCAGCACCTGAGGAGTATCTCGGTTCAGGTGCCAGCCCCGTCACCATTGCGGCCGCTGCGCTCTATCTCGGAGATAGACTCACCGGCGGACCAGCAGTCACGCAGAAGGAAGTCGGAGACTGCTGTGATATCTACGACAGGGTGATCCAGGACCACTACCCACAGCTCGAAGAGTTCTACGAGGTGCGCTGATCATGGCTGCGTACACAGGATTCACCGATCTAAACGCACCGAAGCGAGATCTATTAACCGTTCTTTCGCACGGAGAGCCGGTAAACGAGGCGAAAATTGGGATGAATCTCAAAGAAAAGACAGGGAAAGATGTGAGCTACGCTCGCATCTACGACCAGCTCAAAGCGCTCGAAGAACGGGGATTTGTCGTCAAACAAACGGACGACTGGGTCACCTATCAAATCACCGCCGACAGTCAAGTTGATACGAAATGAATCCACACATTCTAGGTGTGGTAGACGACTTTCAGGAGCTAGCAGAGCAACTTCAGGGGAAGGGTAATATCCCGCCGAAGCGTGCCCGAGTGGTTTCTCCCGTTGACGTAGGATTTTCTTATCGTGAGGTTGCCGATATTCCTGTCATAGAGAAACCTGACGAAGTATCTACGCATGTGAAACGATATCGGTATGGTGACCTCAAACACGCAAAGTAGCTCGTTGAGAATGGAGCTGATATTTGAGAACCACTGATATAGTATTCAAGAGCATTATTATAATTTATAAAATATATCAAACTGAGTTTTATCGTTGTAGTATCCGATAACATTATTTAGATGAGTATGTAACTAGTTATCATGAAGACTCGACGGCAACTGATCAAGACATTGGGCCTATTCGCCGCTGCTACTGGGATGGGTGAAGCGACGGGAGCACAAGTTTCCGGTACCATTAAGACACATCAAAAACAAGGTAAATTCCATCAAAATAATATGAAGCGTGATGCATACGTGACAGTCCCGGCCTTCTGTACGAAGTATTTCTGCGCTAATCTACATGGGCTCATGAATCGCCGGCCACGCCCCATCGTGTTCATGGACACCCACGACTACCAGCGGTTGTGGGGTCAAATCGTCCTCGAGCGTGAACGTTGCATGCAGATGGTCGGCATGATCATCGAATCTCTGCGACGGCGTGGCCTTCTACGAACGATCGACTACGGGAAGTTCTACCCGAAGGCAAAACAAGAGCAGAACATTTCCCAATGTCGGGAAGGGCTAGAGACTCTTTCGGGTTACAAACAACAACAAGTCGGCCAAGAGGCGTCCCGTGGATTCATCAACCACGTCCAACAGCTTGAGTACCAGCGCTCTTTCAGGGAGGCTCTCGACAACTGGGGCCACGCTCTCCGTCGAAAGAGAGGCTCAGAGTCTAGTTTGCAACGGCTAGAAAATGGCCGTGGGGCTCCCGTCGATCGGGGGGAACGTATCAGCTCCCAATATCTCGCCGCACTTGAGGTCCGGCGGGCGCTCGACCGCCAAAGCAGTTCCGACCTCAATGTTGCCGGAGTGATCGGGCAGGGCGAAAGTCCGTCGCTTGCCATGCTATTGGAAGAGTCACCGTTGCAGATCGACGAAAAGGTTGCTAACGTATCTGACGGCGAGATAACACAGATGAAACAGTTTGATCCAGAGACATCCGGTTTCCAGCGGGAAGTTCTGGACTCGATTGCCCAGGTTGCCCAAGAGGTGGCTGGTACACAGCACCAGGACTGGTTCATGCTGGGGTCTCGTCTAGCCGCTCCCCACTTCCCCAAACTATTCATGGAAAGCTGGAGCGAGCCCGCCTTCGTCGGAAACAAAGATACCTCACAGCTAGCGACGGAAACAAGAGATATCCTCGCCCGTATGGAACGCCGAACAGAGGGCGAACAACCATCCCACCTAGATGACGACGCGACGGCGATCGCCGAGCAATACGGGATTGACGCGCCAGATCAAGTGGACGAGATTGCTAAACAGCTTAATCGGGCGGTCGATCTTTCCCAGGCAGCTCCGGAGCTCCGTGATATGGCTGATGAGGAATACGAAGCTGCATCGATCATGACCGCGGCCTCAGTCATGATGGACCCGAAATATCGATATGATGAGGATTCAGTCTATCATCGGGCCTGGGACACAAAACAGCGGTTCGATCCAGTCGAAGTCCCTGACCACATTGTCCGACGCTATTCCAATCGCGGAGGGCTAGGTGAGGAGAGACGGAAGGAATCACCGGACTGGTATCAATCCTTCAACCGAGAGACTGCGCGGGCCTGAACCAGTTGGAGAGTAACCTCGCCGCCGTACTCTTCCTTAAATTCATCGACGATAGCCTCCAGCTCATTAACGGTTAATTCTGATGGTAGCCGAAGCACCGTTTCATCTTCCGTTTGATAGGTCATAGAGGCATCCAGCACTGGCTCAGGCTCAATAAAAACTTGAGCGATACGATCGAGCAGTTGAAATTGGGCCTCACCTTTTTCTGTAAGTTGGGCAGACTCTCCTATCGTCGTAGCCAGTTCGGCGTCCTCGACGTGACGGAGACGTGAAATGATCTGTGAGCGAGTGATGGTATCTGCCGACCATTCCTTAACTGTGTCTTCAATCTCCGAAAACGATAGTTTGCCAGTCCCGAGTGCATAGAGAATCAGAAATGGTGCGTCAGATCTGAATTCGTACAATGGAGAGACAGAATCAGCATATCGATCAACCCAACCTGTGTCGTCGCGCCAGCCAGATTGTAGATCGGTCCCGACACGGGCACCGAATTCGAAGATTGCAGACACCACCTGTTTCCCTTTACTTGTCGCCCAGTGATCATGCCCATCTCTTTCGACGAGTGGCTGTGGAAGTCCCTCCAGTCTCTCAAAATAATTAGAAACAGCTGGTGGTGTCCGATCTAGATGGTCTGCAATGGCCCGCTGGGTGAGGTCACCTCCACGTACCAGAACGAGAGTTGCAGCTCTAGGTGGTGTCAGGACACGTAGAACGGCCCCCGCGTTCCTAATCGCATGGGGATGATTGCCGGCTTTCCGCGTGTTGCTCATGATTCATTTACTCAACCAGCCTGGAAGGGTTTTGTGCTTATTTGGTTGTTTTCTGGGCTCTCCATCAGTTCAATTGGTGCCTGTGAAAAGTTAAGCTCTGGGCATTAATGTTATGGCGTTTCAGATATAGATGTTATAATACGCAAGTAATGAGCATTCAAACCACATACAAGTCGACCTGTCCAAGTTGTGAGGACGGCGGAGAGATCGAGACAGATCAGAAGGGCGAGGTAGTCTGTACTGCCTGTGGTATTGTCGTAGATGAGGGCACTGTAGATCACGGGCCGGAGTGGCGCTCGTTCAGCTACGAAGAGAGCCAGCAGAAATCCCGCGTCGGTCCGCCAACGAATCAACTTCGACACGATCGTGGCCTGTCGACCACGATCAGCTGGGCCGACAAAGATGCGAATGGAAACGTGCTGCCGGCACAGAAGCGCCGGCAGATGAACCGGCTCCGAACGTGGCATATTCGCTCTCAAACGCCAGACTCGAAACAACAGTATCGCAAACAGGCACTGGGAGAGATCGATCGAATGGGGTCAGCGCTCGGACTGCCAACGGATGTTCGCAAGACAGCAGGGGACATTTTCCGGCAAGCACACCAGAACGGAATTGTGGCTGGTCGATCGATCGAGGCAGTCGCAGCAGCTGGGCTGCACATCGCCGCTGCAATAGCTAGCCTCAATCGAACGCTCGACGAGATTACCCACGTTGCACGAGTCGAGCGAACGCCAATTGCGCGTGCAAAACGCGCGATCAACGCCGAGTTTAATCTCGCGATAGAACCCGGTCGACCCTCGGAATTCCTCGATCGGTTCGGATCGGAACTCGATCTTGATACGGCGTCCATTCAGAAAGCTCGAGAAGTGCTCAAAGCAGCTCCTGATACGTATCTCGGCTCAGGAGCGAGCCCCGTCACCATTGCGGCATCTGCACTGTACCTGGGTGACAGACTCACTGGCGGACCAGCAGTCACTCAGAAGGAAGTTGGAAACTGCTGCGATATCTACGACAGGGTGATTCAAGACCACTATCCAATTCTCGAAGACTTATACGAGGTGAGATGATCATGGCTGATTACACGGGATTCACCGATCTGGATGCACCGAAACGGGATGTACTAACAGTCCTTTCGCATGGAGACCCGGTGAAAGAGGTGGAGATTGGGGCAAATCTAAAAGAAGAGGTGGATAAGGTTGTTAGCTACGCTCGCATCTACGACCACCTCAAAGAGCTCGAAGAGCTGGGATTTGTCGTCAAACAAACGGGCGAATGGGCCACCTATCAGATCACCCCGCTTGGTCGAGCTGTCGTACAGGAATATCACCGTTTACTCTGTGACTTTCTTGGCGAGTCTAATCTGAGTAGCGATGAATTCGGTCTTATGTATTCCGGTGGGGGAACATGCCGATCTATTTCACCAGGAGGGTCAGACGATGAATAACGATAGCAACACGAAGAGATTCGACGAGACACATCGCTGTCGAACGATCACGACAGATCACCGGATGGTTAGAACCTGCGAGTCGGTGTTCGGCGCCGCTGTCTGTCCACACAATAGCTGCCGGACACCGCTCCATGGAGATCCATCGGAGTTTGAAAACACAGCCTTCCGTTGTCTTGGATGCAACTGGATCGTCATCATTGACCAGGAGGCCATCGATGGCCTGTGAGCACGAGCCCGAACGGATCAGCATCATCGAGTGTTCCGACGCAATGGTCCAAATTGAGGCCGAATGTCGTCACTGTGAGACAAAGCTATGGACATCAGCAGAATTGATGGCTGTCGGTGACTATTCAGTTGGCGATAAATTTGAAGGACCAGATGAACGTTGCTGGACGATCCTCAATCCTAGGACACCAGGACAGGCGGGATCAGCAGGACTGAGAATCGAACAGCTCCGTGATCCGCTCGAGGAGCGAGATGTCGGTGTTCATCTGAGAGCGAACGACGGCGATGAACAGTGGTTTCAACACGACAAATTCGAGACAATAGTTGGAGATATTCTGGAGGAACTTCCATGAGTGTCGCCATCACCGAACTGGTCTGTCCAAACTGTGAACATCAGTTCGAGTTGGGAGAAGCTCTCAGAATCCGCTGCCGGGGGCCACAAACGACCGAGGTATCCTGTCGTCGGTGTCGGTACATGATCTCCAAATCGATCCGGCACGATCTCATCGACCGTCCGCCACAACCAAAGGGGCGGTCGTTCGTGACCGATCAGGATGGTCACATGGTCGGTCGTCTTCTCTTCAATGGCGATGTCTGGTATCAGTTTCGCGAGACTCCAGACGGTATCGTGGAGGAGGTCGTGAAAGACGGCGAAACGAAAGAATCGATTCCAGCCCAGCGATTGGGTCTACCAATCGATTCTATCGAAGAAGAGATACGAAACGAGGAGCAACGGATCCAAAATCTGACAGTGGCTGGGCTGCGTCTCCAACGGCCGGCCCTCGCCGCACAGCTCCTCGAGTGACCACACGAATGAGTGAGCCCCATATCTATAGCTATAGCTGAAATTATTATTAAATTGATATTACCATAAGTTTTATACTATATGCAATTCATGGACTAATTGCACGAGGGGAATTACACCCTCCTCCTCGTGGAAGGTTGGGCGCATCAACCACGGGCAGCAAATCGAACCCAACTTTCGAGGTACCCATGACATCACAATTTTTACTCATCAACGCGATAGCATCGGTTCCTGCATGGCTGTTCACACTCGTTATCGGGTGCGTGATCGGCTGGATTGCACTCCCAACAGTAACACGGACCACAACGACAGTCGAATCCGGTCGCGAGCAGTACGAGAGTAGCGGGGTTCGCGAGTCCGTTCGTTCCAGGCTTGCAGATAGCGATGTTCCCATCGAACGGATCGATAAGCGCGACCCATCCGGGCCGCCAACCCCAACGCTGCACGACGATGTCTCTACCATGATCGTTGGGCAAACTGGAAATGGGAAATCAACCTTCGTTAAAGAGCGAATAGACAAATGGGATTTCGACGGTGCCGTGATCGCGCATGCCCTGTCGGAGGCTGATGCCGACAATGAATTTGTCGAGTTTTTCGAAAATCGCCGCGACCAGGACGTCGTCAAGATCTCTTCAAGAAACTCAACACATCGCTGGGATCCGCTGCTCGATTTTGGGCGGACACTGAGGGGTTTAGAAACGCTGTCACGGGGATTGTTTCGCAGCCGCGATGCGAAGGAGACGGGTTGGTTTCAGCCAGCTCAGACACTTCTCATGTGTGCGCTAGTGGTTACGATGATCGAGGAGAAAGACTTCGCTGCGCTGCCTGATATCGCAACACGAGGCCCTATGCGACTGGTGAAAAATTGCGAAGAGCTGTCAAAAGATCGAACCAGGTCGATAACTCGTCCAATAAGGGATATGGACGAGGAAGATCGATCAGCTGTTCAGACCACAATGTTGAACCAGTTGCGGCCACTCTTCCTATCGGATATTGTTGACGACGATCTCCCTCGAGTTTCCCTCAAAGAATATCTTGCTGAACCAGATGAGAAGGTAATCGTCTGTGATAACATCCGGCGGGATCGCCATGCTTCCCCATTCTGGCGGCTATTTCTTCAGTCAGCGATCGACTTGTCCTATGGAGCAGAGGGCAAGCAGCAGTTTCTCCTGGACGAGTTCGATAAGTTGCCGCGGATCGAGAACCTTCCCGGGCTCGCCAGCGCTGGCCGGTCGGCGGGAGTCGTTGGTGTGCTCGTTGCTCAGGATCTTCATCAAGTTGAGGATCGGTACGGTGACCTAGCCAAATCACTGTGGACAAATTGTCCAAACAGAGCGGCCTTCAGATTGAGCGATATGGAGACAGCGGATTTGGTGCTCTCCGGGATTGGTCGATACGAAATGAAACGACAGTCGCTGTCTGCTGGCTCTGATCCAGATGACCAACGCGTGTCCACGTCGATCGCTGTCCAGCAGCCGATCGTGTCGGGAGATCTGATGAGCCTCGATATCGGTGAGGCACTCATTCAGTCTCGCGAAGGATGGTGGCTTGGTAAACTCGAAGAGCCGGACATATCGAAGACAGCCCTTCCACAACCGGACGAAGGACTAACTGCCGAGTCGCGATTCAGACGATTCGCTCGAAAACACATTAATGATACCCCCTAAACAAGCGCATGGATTTAATACGGTGATGTATTTAGTTGATAGTATGTCATCAGGGGTCCAGCAGTACCAGGCAAATGATACCATCTCGTATCCGCCGTCTCAGTTGACGGACGAACAGCGAGAGTTCTTGATCGATTATCTGGACCTGAGAGAATCGACGAGAATGAACCGATACGATCCAATCTGGCTTGTTCTTTTGCTGGCCAAAAAACGCCCAGGTATCGTTTTGATGACTCTGAGAACCTCGTCAACCCCTCCAGACGAAAGCCCACCGATAACGAAAGAAGAGGTGGCTGAAACATTCGGACTCCACTACATCGAATCCGATGACTACTCTCTGTCTGTATCCCGGACCGAATGGAGGCTAGATATCCTCCCGACAGAACAACACGATGTGCCCGGTCATCATCGACGATTGGGTTGCTTTCTTGGCTATCCACTGCCAGATATTGCGGCGTTCATTCGAGGAGATCACACAGAACCACTTTCAATTCAGGAGTCAGCCAATGGCTACATGTCCCCTCAAGAAACAGCATATACCGCGTTTTCGCCGCATCTACACAAGGATTCAGACGAAGGGCGTAAACGTGCCATTCAGATTGGAAAGGAGAACTACAATACAGTGCTTGAATATGCCGATTTGTGGAATCTTCCGCAATTGAGGCAGTATACCGAGCAGCTCTTTCAGGAGGCGGTCGCTGATCAGTCTGGTTTTGCGTAAAATTGGGTCGTCGCCAACCCATCGTCAATAATCTACGTCTCATCAATCCAGCCACGTCGGCCAGGTCGTCATGGGGGAATCCCCCGCTACAGTTTCATCAAAACGCGTTCGTCTAGTGGGTGCGGCTTACGCCGGTCGTTGTCTGCCGCAGTTGCGGCACACACGATACTTGACCCACTTGAAGTCACCTTTATCTTTTTCTTTCTTTCTCTTTTTCTTCCAGTTACTCTCACCGCATCTTCCGCACTTTCTTGCCATTAGACTACAGGTCCATCCCTTTACCGCAGGATCGAACCCATCTGAATACATTTCATATCTTCACATATAATTTTGGTATTATGAAGAGTAACATTTATAGTACTGTTCTGCTAACTGGATATTGGCTTTCGAGCCATTAGACTACACCTGTGGCAACACAGGTATTCCTTCATAGTATATCACTCATCAGAGTCAACTCATTTGCTAGTTGTCCAGCGCTTGCTCTTGAAAGGTTTCGACAATTTCTGAAAATCGAGGATCGTTGCCCAGGATCTCTAGTGTTTTATCAAGTGGGACTTTCAGCTCGTACTCGTTATACCGTCCAGCATTTCTTCCTTCGTTGCGTTTATTAGTTTCAATAAGGCCGATCATCGTTAGATCAGAGAGGTGAGCGCGAACACGCCGATTCACGATCGGGTCGATGCCGACCCTCTGAGCAATTGATTGATATCGACTGTGGACATCACGAGTTCGGACAGGAGTGTTACCCGTGGCTGGATAGCTGAATCAGCTGGAACGTGACGACGGGTCGGTGACGACCCACTTTACAGGAGGGTAAGCTTGGTGAGCTCGTCGTAATAAATCAGATTGGCGAAATTATCCAGCGCTGGAATGCGCCATTGATTAGCACATTCAGCTATTGTTTGTCGATTTGATTTCCCTGTTGTAATAGCACGCTTGATCCCATCGGCGGAATCAGCTGGTTGATATGGGACAAATGTAGTGTAGGCAAGTTCCTTTTTATCGAAGCCTTCCAGCGAAAGCGAACCATCCCAATCGCAAGTAACCGTTTCGTTTTCTATAAATTTTTCAATATCATATCGTGGATATCCAAGAGTGCATCCATACCGTCGGTGAAAGGCATTATTCACATCTGTATCTGATGTTGGGAGCATGTCGAGTCGCCATTGTGTTCGTGACACAACTATATCATCATCGCTGAGTCGTCGATACTGAAGATCAAACACCTCTGCGAGTTCTGTTGTGCTAACTTCTGGTAAATCTGACTCTGGATGTGTTTCAAGCGTTGAAATCAATGAAGCTGGTCGATCACGCGTTAAGACGAGAGCAAACCAAATCGGCTGGTGGATATTAAACCAATCTTCACGACGTATTGTTATGAACCGCCGAAAAACGTCGCGTTGTTCTTCTGATAGAGTCTCAAGAGGGAATTGAGATTGCTGATCAGAAACAAATACAGGACGACTAGTTCTCGACACAGATGACATAGTGGTAGATTATTCTCCCATCGTATAAAATTCGTGCGCCAATTACGAGCCGTTTCGATTGAGGACTGGTTTTCGAGTCGTTTGCTGTGATGTGCCCTTGAGCTTCCCGAGCCACCATCCATTTCGGGTTTAGACCAATTCGCCGACTTAGAACCCCTCAAATCACCAGAGACATTCCCCAGACAGCGGTCTGATGCACTAATCCAGTGCATATTATTGCCGTTAACGAAGTAAAGGCCAAATCACCCTAATTCTGCCGTTTTCAGAGCGTCTACTGAAGTAATCCAACAGATCATAGGCAACGACTATCGTACTACTGGATGAGAATTTTAATCCGTCCTAAGAAGAAGACTTCACTTCTATGTTTCTTCATTGACAGACTAATTTCAATCCAGCATTTGGTATGACTGGTCTCATTGGCATGCCCTTGAAGGTGGGTTTTACACTTGGCTTTGTGTTTCATACATTCGAAATTCCCGTCCGAATTACTTCTGAAGGAATATCAACACTGGATATGATGGGTTCGATATGTGTATTCGGTCTCATTACCACAACCGCATTTTCGCTAATCATGGTCACGATTATGTATTAATTGTAGTCAATACTCAACCACTACAGTATGTTTTGTATCTTATAGAATTCTCCATACTGCTGCACGACTCACCGGCTTTATGCAGGCAATTATCCATAAGATTTGGTCGATTCCATCACGATTAACAGCAATTCGGTAACTTCAACGTTGTGGATTAGAGCAGTGCACTAAAAGAGAGCCTCGATATCGACTGTCCATAGTGTGGTACTACTGACCGATATGAAACACCAAATTCGATTGAACGACCACCAGGGATATTAGCTCTATCAGGATATTGTCGACGGTAATGTCGTTCCTGATTCTAAAACCATCAAAGATGTGGTTGATTTGTCCATTTGTATCAACTAAGTCGCAGAACATATAATGAATTATCAATTAAAGAATTGAAATGGCAATTTCCATATATCACACAGCAAATTTTGAACTAACGTGGCCGCCATGGATGGAATTCCCAGTCTATAGATAGATCTGTAATTGATATTGAATGTCCAATAGTTTTATTAGAATGGAGTTTGATGCTAGTCATGGGCCTAGTGTCCACACGCTCCTCCCTCAGCGGGGGGTTCGAACAGGGTAGCTGTTAATGGGGGTGTTTCCCCTTTCGTTACATTTAAACCATTAGTTTGCATCATCAGTGTTGCCTAGAGATAGGCAACCAACAGGGCAAGGGTAACACCTTGTTCCATTCCATCTATCACCCTCTTCCCCGCCTAAGGCGGGGAGAGGGGATGTCAAAGCCAACCACTAGTGAGTACAACGGTTTTAGAATGTTCATATCGATTACTGTTTCGATCTTTTAGCTGAATTGAGACGCTATGTCCCCTCCCTACTGCGCACTCAGCCGTCGGGCTACGTTGTTCCTTAACGAGGGCAGACATATCCTGCTAAAGTTAATATATGAAGGCATCAGAATCTATAGTGATGTCCTCCGACACACCAGAACCTCCCAATATTGATCTGCACAACGATGTCGACCAACTTTGTGAACGCTATTCAGCTGGAGAGATAACCGTACGCAATCCACGTCTTGATGATGTGGCATTAGCGATCGTCGAAACCAGTGGAGAATCCTACGTGTTCACACGCGATGGCATGAAAGTCCTCAGGTCCGACGGTACCTGCACGTGTGGCCATTCCTTCACCTACAGCCCCGATGAATTCGCCACCATTACCGACGGTCAGACGGCGTTGCGGGAAGGCGCATGTGACCACCAACGTGCCCTCCTTAACTCAATAAACTGTGGTGGGATGTGTCCCAAGTGTGGTGTCTACGTCATCACCGAAAAGCAGCCCGAGCCTGGCGCTGAAACACGGAGTCGCTACCGCTGTGCAGGGTGTGGTACTCCCCGGTATCGTGAGCCCAGATCATGACCCCACATGCACGTGTGTGTAGTTAAATCAGAATTCTTCACAAAAATATGCCCGACGATAGTTCTATTCGATTCAAATCAATTCCTGACGCCCTCCAATCCAACGATCAGTGGGTGTGTTGGGAGATCGTCCTCCGAGATGGCAAACCAACAAAACAGCCCATCAACCCCATCACCGGAACGGTCGCCTCTTCGACCGATCCCGACACCTGGGGGTCGTTAGAGGACGCCCGTTCACATCTCCAGGCAGCCGACGTCGACGGGATTGGATTTGTATTTACAGACGAGGATCCATTCGTTGGGATCGACCTTGACAAGTGTCGTGATTCGGATGATGGATCGATTGCTCCGTGGGCCTCTCGGATTATTACCCAACTGAACTCCTACACCGAGCGGAGTCCCTCTGGAACGGGATTTCACATCCTTCTCAAAGGGTCTGTTCCTGGTGATCGAAAGCGAAGAGGAAACGTTGAGATGTATGATTCCGCTCGGTATTTCACAGTCACTGGCGATCATGTCACATCTACACCCCGATCAATCGGGCAGCGGCCGAAGACACTTTCCGACCTGCATCAGGAGTTCCTCGAGCCAGCCGACGACAAGTCAGAAGATACTCTAGACAATCAGAATAGCCACACCAACACCAGGTCAACCTCACCATCAACTGAAAGCGTTGAGTTGGACGACCAGCAACTGCTGGAAAAAGCACGCTCAGCAGCCAACGGTGATGACTTTGCTGCGTTGTGGCGGGGCTCTACGGCTGGCTATGATAGTCACTCGGAAGCTGATATGGCCCTAGCGTGCCACCTCGCATTTTGGACCGGTGGCGATTTGACCCGTATGGACGCTCTATTTCGGAAATCGGGGCTTATACGCGAAAAATGGGATGAGCAACACTATGCCGATGGGAGTACTTACGGGGAGAAAACCATCGAACGCGCCCGGACGAAAGTGACCGATTACTACGATTCCAACCGTACATCACCTCCATCAACTCCTACAATCGATGAGTTGGTCGAAACCACCGCGGAGGTACAGCCTACACCCAAAGAGCAATCGGACAACGAAACAACCATCCTTGCGAGACGGATCACCACCCAGCAGGCCGCAATCGACGATCTGAAACAGCGTCTTCACGACCAGCAGCAACGAATCGACGAATTAGAGACGACCGTCGCCACCTTCGAAGCTTGGCTAGCAACACAGGGCGAGACAGTCAATCATGATACAGAAGATGCTGAATCATCCGATGAGGCCAGGGATTGACAAGTGAAGGATAGTTAAGAACGAATTCGTCTTACCGTAGTTTGGTGCTATCCAGGGCTAAGAATCGAGTACCCAACAAGAAGGTTGGAAACGCATTTACGACATTCTTGACACCTATACGACTGTTATTGATTGGGCAGTCTGATCTTACCAAACGATTCATGGTTAGGGTCAGGCCTCCCTCTTGGTAAGATCAGTCCCATCCAATCACTCAGATCTGAAATCCACTACATTTGACCGTATTACACGGCAAACTCGAGGAAGTCGGTCACTGTCACGATCTCGTATGATGGATTTTCATATTAACGGAGCTTCAGACGACGATTTCCCGCCCGTTGTGGTGAGGTTTTTCATTGTCGGCGATTGCAGCAGATCCACCTGATTCACTTCCACACCGGAAGCGAATTCCCGCGACAGCCCACCTTTCAGCGTGATTTCGTCGTTCGTCGCATCAACACTCTCGACGACGTCGAAGTGAATGTGCGCGTTGAGGTGCTCGTCGTACGAATCTGCGATGATGAGCACGCGGTCGTTCGTGACGAAATTATCCCCATTCGAGAGTGGAATGGTCCGCTGGCCATTGTATGTCGCAGCGGTCGTGGTCGTCGTCGATTAGATGTCGCCGCCCTGGAAGAGAATGTGGGAGTTGTTGTTGACCCGTTCGAGCAGATCAGTGTCGAGTCGCTGGTTTGATCGATCGTGAGCGGTTTCTCGATGACCGTCTGTTGGGTCAGCTCGTAGTCGAAGCGATCGAAGACGATCCTGTCTCCGGGATCAGCGTCGGCGACGGCCGTACTGAACGCCGCATCGACGACACCGCCGTTGGGCGCATACTCCGACATGTACAGCGTGTTTCGTGCTGCAGCACTGACGGTGACCGAGCCGTCGCCGTCGTCGGTGACGGACCGGTTTCCGGTGAAATCATAGTCTGTGGTTGCTCGTTAACAGTGTTCCGTCGTTGGAGACGTTCGCGTGCGTGTTCGTCGCGTTTGAGACATCCATCAAGAAAGCCGGAGTTATAGACGATGTTAGAACTGATCCTCTTGTGTCCAGTTCAGTTGTCGCCCAGGTACGATTGCTTAGCCGAAAATGGAGTTTGTGGAATTAGTTGTCGGATTCACGCCCGTCACCAGAATCGGAGATTTCTGGCTGGCTAACGAGAGCTTCGCTCTCGTGACCGCCGTGAACGGCGGGATTCTCTCCTTGTAGAAAGATAGATTCATAAAGCATTTACCAACTCGTTCGTATCTTCCTTGAATGAAAGAATGGGAATATAAGATAGTTGATCTCCCTAAAAATGATGGCGGAGTTTTCGAAGGCTCCCATATACCTGCCCCAACCGAGGATTCCTTGAACGAATTAGGAAAGGATGGGTGGGAACTTGCCATGTCATTGCCAGTCCGAGATGGGAAAGTAAGTGGATCCGGTTATGTTAGCCTTCCAACCAAAATCGTATTTAAGCGGCCAAAAGAATAAGCAGGCATTGATAAAATAACAACCCTAGTTCATATATCCACAAAGTACCAAAAACAGGATAGTGAGGATATGCATAGATATAATCAAATTGCAATAGGGAATTTAATATATAACTTTCAACCATTATATCGATGGTCGGACTGGGTGGTGCCTCCTTATTGACGAACTCTAGAGCGAAGCGACGTACTAGGATCATTAAGAGAGGGCTTTGCTGCAAAACCACCTTTGTCGCAAGTGCGGGACAACGGCCGGATGTTCGCATCAACACCCTTGCGAGTCTTCGGAGGCTCCTTTCCCGATTCCGTAGCGACGGGTACACCCTCTGAATGAAATGCCTTCGGGAGCATTACATTACCATCCGGGAGCTGAATCGAAAATTCTCCTTCGTGGCCTTCGACGAAATCGGAGAAGTTGTCAGTCGAGGCCGTCTCACCGAACGCCGTCGTCTCACAGGTGATCTCCTGCGTGCCAACCTGCCGAGCCATAGCGAGACCGGTGTCAGTCGCGGCCTCCTCGCCAATGTCGTTCGAGATCGTGAGCGAGGAGCCTTGATGATAATCGGCGATCGCCCAGGTTACACCCACACCGATTGCATCGAGATCCACAGAATTCTGCTCGCCAGCAGTATCAAAAAATTTCGTCGCTGAGTGAGCTAGTTGTTTTTGTTCGGGGTGATCAACAGTTCGAGGAGCGCAGGAATTTCCTTGGTTGATCGAGCCTCACAGAACGGAACAATAGCGTCCAGGAGACAGTCAGCGGCAGATTTAGCGTCCTCCTGAGTTTGCGCCCGCGCTGGATCCTCCGGTCGGTCCGGAGTAAACGCCATAAGCGTTACATCACCTGATCGTTGCTCGTGGGCCTTGAGTCGAGCGTCGTTCTCGAACCAGGCGGTGTAGATCGTCTCACCCTGTGATTTGAATCGTGTAATTCGATCAAGCGAGGGAAAGCGATCCGGCTCGTTACGTGGGCGTTCGCTGAGGTCTGCGATAGCGAGGATATCCTCGACCTGGTGACTGTGTGTACATTCAGTTGACTGGCACTGTCGACACCAGCAGTTGTCGGCGATATCGACGACGTGGTGCAACTCCGCACTGGAGAGTTCTTCCCGGTCGTCGATCTCCCCAAGATTGCAGAGCTGGCCATCATTCGTGTGGAAACAGAACTGTGGCAGACTCACGATCCACACCTCCAGCGAGGACAGCCGACTGCATGTTCGCGACGGCTCCGTACTGGTCGGGCACAGCGTGGACACTGTGTGATAGTCATTGACGATACGACAGAACTACAGTACCGCGGTGCATTTCCCTTCATGGGTTCTTCGCCGATAGGGAACCCCAGCGTCGGGTGGTTGTGACACCCGGCGCATCTTTCGAGGACGCGCATCCAGCGTGGGACTGGCGCTCCCTACTTGTTGTGGCATCCTCCTCGCTTATAAAGTTACGTATGTGTTGGATTTTCGCAGCATTGTGTGGTTTATTGGAACCGTCAAATTTGCTGCTGTATCATATTGGTGTACAGGTATTCTTTTTGTATGGACCATCCTTTCAGGATAATTGTCATATTATAATTGGGCCTAACAGTGGAGGTTTTACATCTGCTGTGGGTTTCAGGAGTGCTACAGTAGGCGCTGAGGAATTTGAATAAAAGCGAAAGGGAAGTCCCTTCCTGCTCCTTGGAACAGTTATTTTTTAGATTCAATATACATAATAATTCCCGCATGCTTCAATCCCGTGAGGGTTTCTAGGGTACTACGACGATTCTCCTTGTCCTCCTCGTATATCTCCCCGTTCGGTTTCAATCCCGTTGTGGGTTTCTAGGGTACTACGACCTCTCCTTCGGACTCCTCAATCCGATCCCCGAACGGTTTCAATCCCGTTGTGGGTTTCTAGGGTACTACGACAGGGGGCGGATATTGGTCTATAGTCCCTATAATCGTTTCTCCTTCGGCAAGAAATCACTCCATCTTCGTGGACCCCCCCTGTACACTGATTTTATAAAGGTCCACGAAGGTCCCCTTCCAATTGCCTAGCCACAATCGCGTTCCGTGGAATCTGATCGTAGTCCATCGTAGTGAATCTTCCGCTCACTAGCTTCTCTACCAATCACCCATCCCGGTATCGGAGAACGAGAATTCAAAGCCAAGTACCGAGATAGTTGGCTGATTGGCATCGCACAGATCGAATCGTTGTATGTCACACGAAACCCGACATAGCCAGCCTGCCGCAATCAATTCGCCATGAGGGTCGACGGATTGTGACCAACTTTTGTGATCACTCACCAGAATGGTTGACTAGGGACTCAATCTTACCAAGAAGTGATACGGGAGGGGTGCGATAATCATTGGTAAGATGGCATCACACCCACCAGCCCCCGAATCACTCCCGAAATATATCACCGAAGGGGTGCCCAAACAAGACAACAAATCTCTTCGAGATCTCAGTGCGTGGATCGAAGAATTGCTTGACTACCGAGAAAAACAGCTTACAGCAGCAATCGAGACAGATGACGCAATCGAATCGATCGAACAGACTAATGAGGGGACGATCATCACAAAAAAACAGCTATGCGGTAAGGATAACTGCAAATGTACCGACGGTGATCTGCATGGACCATACAGGTGGAAAGTCACATATGAGAACGGCAAGACGAGCTGGGAGTATCTCGGCAAAGCATGACATCTCCAACGATTTAAATTGCTTTGATAAGCAGCGACTACCAAAGAAGATAGCAACTATACTCAATCTGTGGTATAGAATGACGTCAGAATGGGATACCGTCAGTTTCGTGCTAGCCTCATCGTATCGAGAAGATGTGCTTCAAAATCTTGTGGCTGGGCCATCAACTCCATCACAGATTGCATCAGAGACAGACCACGCAATGTCACACATCTCACGGGCCTTAAGCGAATTGCGAGACAACGAACTTGTCGAGCTACTTGTGTCCGAAGATCGAAAAAAGGGTCGTGTGTATGGAAGTACTGAGATGGGCGCCGAAGTCTGGAATAAAATTCGAACTGAAAATCTAGCATAAAGCAAGTAACAAAAATTCACAGAAATATTCCAATTTCTGGTAGTATCGTCGGAAAAAGCCACATTGTCGTTGTTGTCGGCCTAGGTCCGGCTGCTGATTAGATGCAGGACATCTGAAGAGGGAAACACCCAACGATAACACAACATCTTCAAAAACGCGATGATCGGCGACAGCACCCGATATGATACGGCATCTGCAGCAGCCTCGAACCAACCAGAAGGCAGCGTTATGACCGTCGAATTCGAATTGGAAGGCCAAGCGTTCGTCGTCAACTGTTCGAGGACGGACGAAGTGGACCAACTTTGGGTGGAACTGTCTAAGGGTGGTGAGGAACTCATGCCGATCGACTCCTATCTGTTCAGTGATTGGTAGGGTTGGACCAACGACGAGTTCGGCGTATCGTGGCAATCAATTCACGCAGACGACATTCCCGATTGGAAGATCGTCCCGTCCCTGATGTTCGTCGGCGATCGGTGTGGGCAGGCGGAAAACGCCATTGAGTACTATACGTCGGTATTTGACGACACAAAAGTCGGGGACATCGCGTGATACGGAACGAACCAGCTACCGGACGAGGCAGGGAAAATCATGTTTGCTGATTTACGCTCTGTGGCCAGCAGTTCGCAGCAATGGACAGTGCGAGAGAACACGGCTTTGACTTCAACGAGTCGGCCTCGTTTGTCGTCGACTGCGCAGACCAAGAGGAAATAGACTACTTTTGAGAGGTACTCACCACTGATGGTGGCAAGGAAGGGCAGTGTGGCTAGTTGACCGACAAGTACGCCGTGTCCTGGCAAATCGTACCAACGGTCCTCAAAAAACTCCTGCAAAATGAAAATGTCGAAAAAATCGAGGAGAGTCGCGGAGGCAATGCTTCAGGTGGAAAAGATCAAAATTTCAACTCTGGAGAAAGCACATGCCGGGTAGGACGAGTACGCCCGTCAAGACGCTCATCGATTCCCGCGAAGGAATATCTACCAGGCGTTCCTCAACACCGACGCATTAGCCGTATGGTTGCCACCGGACGGTATAAGCAGTCATGTGTGCCGCTTCGGTTCATTAGAGAGTGGAGAGTTCCGCGTGTCGCTCACGTACAACAACCCGGTGGATTCAACCGAGTGGCAGGGGAAAAATCACCGAAGACAACGAAGCCAGTGTCGGTCATCACTACGGGATCTTTCTGCACTCGCCGAGTGAATGACCGATACCCCAGAAAGGGCTCCGAACGCGCTGTATTGAACGTCACTGATCAACGATAATCGATGCGAGTTCATCTCGAACGATCGATGGTGGATTGTAGCCGAGCCATGCCGAAATCCGGACAGTTGAGGAGCATCCAACTCATCGACGAAGGGACAAAGTACTCCGCAACGGTGACGGGCTCTTCATCGCCGACGTGGAGCAAGAAACGTTCGGCATTTGCCATCCCGTTTGCGCAGTCAGAAGGACGAAGTATGATAAAGAAACCGCTCCCTCATACTTGGTTTCAAGCCACACATCTCACGTCACAGTCTCGACAGCGTGGTTGAAGCACATTTCTTTCCCGACGTGAAACGCCGTAAACGCCTTGCTGGAATTGGTAGGGGAAGGGTTGGTCGCCGCTTTACCTGTGCTCCGCTATACACATTGGCCAACTCTCCACAGTACGGACCTCGAGGCCACTAATGGGTTCCAGCCGGCCGCTAGATCCGGTGTCGTGTATTCGACTAGACGATCCACGATGCGCTGGTGTCGATTGGCTAAATCTTCATCTTTGTCGACAGCGGACAGATCTGCAGGCGGGTTACTATTCCAAGTACATCATGACAAATTAGTGTAACTAGATGACACCTAACAACGATCGGAGGAACTGGGCAGACCCTTTGAGAACCCGAGTAGTAGCACGATTCAGCTAGATAGGTGCGAGTAGAGACATAGCGACCACAGTGAAACAGCCTATTACAAACCCAAGCAGACCACCCAATACACCATAAATTAGAAAAGGTTCCCTAACGAGAATACTTAGAGGATAATTAATGAGTGTGTCTATCGATTTTGGGAACATTAGGCCCATTGAGGACTCTCGGAGAAAAGGTTTTGAGGAGTTATGCTGCCAAGTCGCCCGTGAGTACGAAAAAATTCCTGAATCCTGGGAATATACGCGCATTGGCGATCCCGACGCAGGAATTGAGTGTAAGTGGAAATCCTCAGAAGGAGAAATCTGGGGTTGGCAAGCAAAATATATCGATAGGATAGACAACAATAGTTTGTCTCAGATCGATCGTTCCGTGAAACAGGTCTTAGACAACTACCCTGATCTAAGTCGCTACTTTGTCTGTATTCCCTGTGATAGGCCTCACAGTCCGAGAGAAGGTATCAAAACTGCCCTTGAGAAATGGAAGGATCGGAAGGATAAGTGGGAAAAATGGGCTGAAAAAGAAGGTATGGATGTAGAGTTTGTTTTCTGGGGTAATTCAGAACTTCTAACATTTCTAAGCCAAGATAAACACAAGGGTAGGATTAATTTCTGGTTCGATTCGGAGCAGCTTACTGATCCTAAACTTCAGGACGGAGTGGAAAGGTCTATTGCTAATGCCAATGACCGGTATAGTCCAGAACTCCACATAGAAACCGGTAATGCAGATATTTTTGATCCACTAGGTCGGACACCGGCTTTTGAGGAAAAGATGAATGAATTACTTGAAAAGTTGGATGAGAAGGCTAGTAATCTGTTTACAGAAAGGCGAGTTGAAATTTTAGAAAAAGTCGATGAAGACACCACCCTAGAACTTCGTAAGGCAATAGAAGAACTTCCCAATCTGCTAGAGGATATTGATCAAATCTCTGAGGATATTCCATTATCAGAGCTGCGTGAGAACGGGGAGAGAGCAGAAAATGCAATTCGGGAATTAGGACCACAGCTTCGGTCTCTCAAGCAAGAAGCGAATGAGGAGAAAGGTGAGAAAGGAGGTCTCGGGAGGTCATATATGTATGACTTCCGTCAGCTTCGAGAGGCTACTACTAATTTGAAGAGTTATCTCGATAGCACTAGTTTTCAAGCTGCTAAAGATCCTGTTTTGAAGGTTCTCGGAGATGCAGGTGTTGGCAAAACCCATTTACTTTGTAACGTCGCTAAGAATCGGATAGAAGAGGGTTATCCAACTGTTCTTATCCTTGGTGAGAACTTTAGAGACAGAGAAATCTGGCCACAGATTATTGATCGACTTAGTTTAGATTGTACTCCAGAGGAGTTCTTGGGAGCTTTAGATTCGTTCGGCGAATCTCGGGGGGTTCGATCGCTATTGATGATAGATGCGTTGAATGAGAGTTCTGATCCCAGGATGTGGAACCGGCGGCTACCAGGGCTTCTGAGTAAGTTGGATAATTTTCCACATATTGGATTATGTGTTAGCTGCCGAACCAGTTATGAAAGCCTCATCTTCCCCAATAGTGTCGATGGCCAGTTTGTAGATACCAAGCACTACGGATTCAATAACGTAGAATACGAGGCCGTCAGAAAATTTTTCGACAAACACGGAATCGAACACCAATCGATGCCAGTTCTACGGCGAGAATTTCAGATACCCCTGTTTTTGAAATTATTCTGTGAAAACCTAGAAAGCCGAGGACAAAGCCGTATATCACACGGTCCGGAAGGCATCAGCGAAATCTTTGAAGGGTACATCAACAAGGTTCATTCTCGTCTCTTTCAGCGTTTAGATTACGATCAAAGCGATAATAAGGTAAGAAGTGCGGTAGAGGCCTTAGCGCGTGAGATGGCTGAAAATGAAGGAGGAACAAAGCGGCTTTCCAAGAGAAAGGCCAAGGAGATCGTAAACGAGTTCCTACCAAGAAGGACTTACTCAGAGAGCCTGTATAGAAATATTCTGAATGAGGGGGTTATTTCAGAAGTGGTCACTTTTGAGGAAGACGCAGATGAGGTGGTTCGATTTTCCTACGATAAGTTTGCTGACCATAAAATAGCGCAACAATATCTGGAACTCTATGTGGGCGATGATATTGAGAAAGCCCTTTCGGAGACAGAAGAGCTACAGCAGATTTTTGAGAATCCGGAGCGGTACGCTGGGTTGATCCAAGCTTTGGCGATTCACCTACCTGAACAGGAAGATATCGAGGTATTTAATTTTGTAGAATCGGAGAATATTCTTAACCCCTTTATTAAAAGCTTGGCATGGCGGAATCCGGAGACGTTGACGGATAGTGACGGAGAATTAAGTGAAGAAATTGAGAATTATCTGTGGGAGGAGTTGGAGCTTTTTGAGGACCTGCATGAGCTTTGGAGAGTTCTGCTTACATTATCTACTAGTTCAGAACACCCGATGAATGCTGAGTATCTTGATGACGTTCACAGAGACAAGGAGATATTTAAACGCGATTTTAATTGGTCCAACTTCCTGCATGAAGAATGGAGGGAAGACACGTCAGAAGTATTTCGATTGGTCAACTGGGGATTCTCATTAGAAAATAGGTCTGTAGAGCCATATGAACTGAAGCGCTTAATGTCGATTACTCTCTCCTGGTTCCTTTGTTGCCCAAATAGATATGTTAGAGACCGATCGACAAAGGCTATAGTCAATATTGTAGGGTCCGATCTTGAAATTTACAGTGAATTGATTGAGCGTTTCCAGGGTGTTACTGATCCCTACATTTTGGAACGGGTCTATGCAGCAGCCTATGGGGGAGTTCTCCGACATAAACAGGATGAATCAGTTACTGAAGTCGCCAACACCATTTACGAATTAGAGTTCGAGGATAACGATCCTACACCTCACCAGCTCACAAGAGATTATGCCAGAGGGATTATCGAGCTGACTCACAGTGTTGACAACAGTTACGATGTTAATATAGAGGAAGTGAGGCCTCCCTATAACAGTTCGTTTTCTATCGATGTTCCCTCTCCCGATACGCTCCATGAACAAGCTAAGTGCGTTCTAGAAGACTCTGATACGGATCTGAATGTACGGTTTTGGTTGGGACTCGTTGGGGCCAATTTTGAGGGACGTGGGCACAGTGATTTCGCTCGATACATCGTTGGGACCAATCGCAGTCCTTCTAATGTCCACGGTTACGACTTTTCTGGAGACAAGGCCCTTCGTTGGATAACTAAGCGTGTGTTCGACTTGGGATGGAGCCCAGATCTTTTCGGCTCATTTGACGGCTTTGTCAATCAAACCTACACAGGGAGAATGTCGAATAGGAAGCCAGAAAGATTCAGCAAAAAATATCAGTGGATTGCCTATCACGAATTAGTGTCTTGGATCACCGATAACTGCGACATCTCTGATTCAACTGTAGAAAGGCCCTATAGTGGACCTTGGACGCAGTTTGACCGAGATATCGATCCTTCAATACTAGATCATGAGGCCCGTTCTGAAGTTTCACTAGATGAGGTTGTAGAGTATGATTGTCGTATAGATGAGGCTGGTCTTGAGGGATGGATTTCAGATCACAAGGAGTTCCCAGACCTAGTTTCGCTGTTGGAGATCTCTGTGAATGGAGAGAGATGGCTGCCGCTTTATAGTATTTATAAATGGAGAGCAGATGAAGGAGATGATTCCAGGCTTGAGAGAGATGTATTTGCCCGA
The DNA here is from genome assembly GCA_025041195.1 of Halobacteriales archaeon YIM A00013. Lineage (GTDB taxonomy): Archaea > Halobacteriota > Halobacteria > Halobacteriales > Haloarculaceae > Halocatena. The sequence continues at coordinate 196,526 of JAKCFM010000003.1, read as the reverse complement.
ATCGATACTGTCATTGTGGATTCTGAGAATAAGGAAGAGTTGGTGTCCTGGCTAGAGGAAAATTGGGTTATTAGTGACGATCTTGAGAGTACTCCGTTTCGTTTAGATACATTCACTCAGACGTTCTGGGCGGAGTATCCGTGGCATCCTTCGGTGGATGGTGACTGGGAGGAAGATTGGGATTCTATTAGAGGTACACCGATTTCTACGACGGATACAGCTGTTGATTTGCTTTGGGAGTCAGAGTATGACTGTACTGTGGATGAGAAATATGGAACCTATGCCCCTTCCCCACCTCTTGCGGAATTACTCGATCTAGAATGGTTGATTGATACTAAGGAATTTGTACAAAATGTGTCTGACCCCGTTCGTATAGCAGATGTTTCTACTTCGGAAAGGTTGCTTGATAGAGTGAACTCGCTTTCAATGTTAGCGGCAGATGAGAGAGTGGTAGAAGAATTGGAAGAGGATGGACACTCCTTAGTCTGGATTATACAAGGAGAAAAGCGATTGCTCACCGACGATGTTTCAGGAACCGGGATGGGTCTAAGCCAGATCAGAGCAGTATATACTCACGATGGAGAGGGATGGATTGGTGAAATGGATAGCGGCTACCATAATTGAAACAGACCTTCACCGATCTTTCGAGGATGACTAGTCTTTGTCCCTGAACTCGTAATTAGTCATCGCCCCAATCAATGCACTGGGATTTATACCGGGGTAATTTCTATTTTCTTCTTAATAGGTGGGAACGATGGTAATCAGAGACATCTACGTAACTGGCTTCGAAGAGGAAGTCCGAGCAGAGTTGAGCACAAGCCAGCGTCCCGAGTGCGACGAGCGGGTCACTACAAACGCTATCGAAAACGATCTGTGAGGACTGTGGACTAGGCACTAACGAACACCGCATTGATCACGGACCGTGGGTGTACGACGACGAGGGGGACGAACAAACGGATGCCCCACCCACTGCTGCTCGCCACGTTCAAGGTCTGTCGACTGAAATCAGTCGCGGCACCGACGCGAAGGGGAAACGTACTCTCCGGATAGAAGCAACGACGACTTCCTCGAATGCGACGTGAGTAGGTCCGTGATCGCTGGCGGTCCAAAGCGGAACGGAATCTTGCACACAGGTTGGGCGAGGTGCGCCAGTTAACGAGAGTCCTCCAATTCTCCGATTCGGCAGGTTGTCAAATATGTCAAATATTCTATAGTATCCAAAACGAGGTTCTGCTTCGTGGCAGATCCATCAAGGCAATCGCCGCGGTCAGCGTGCGTATCCAACGGATATAACGGGCACTCGCGGTTACTGACGAGGCCAGCGAAATGACCCGTATGACGGGGTATCAGGTTGCGAACACGTACAAAACGCTCAATTGGAGACTGGAACTCTCTCCCGAGTTGGTCCCTTTAGTATGTTCGTCCCGCGGGTTGTGCCGGATCTTGAGTGTCCAGATGCAATTCGGAAGTGGGCCGAATGCTCCCGGAACGAGGTGTGACGACCGGTGTCCACCTGCAGGATTCGCGGCTGCCTGCCTCTACAAGGCAGGGCGTGGGCGAGGCCGATAGATGCGGCAAACACCTTAACTGCGGCCAACTATTAGTTCAAGATCAACGAATCGATTTCTAATGAGACATGTGGCGGGTAACTGATCTGGGAGAACCAGGCATGTAGATTAGCTCACTACTGGCTCATCCTCGAATAGTGAAAGGACATTATCGCTGATTAACCAACACAGACAATGGGATCGAGTTTCATTGGTTAATAGCGTAATCTCCCTTAACTCCGGGGACAGTCGCAGTATGGAGTCCATCCGTGCCGGCCAGCGGCGGGGTGCTTCCGATGAATTAACAATTCAACAGGGCTACTGGATGCACTATATTCCCACCAACTTCAACTATCTAGATATTGACTAAAAACACTCACAGACACTGTGACGTTACCGAAATACTGCAGTCTTTTCACGGTGGCTAGTGACGATGAACAGATCACCGATTATTAGCCAGTTGCTCAAGCAGTCGATCGAGTACCAGCACAGTGGCATCGGTGTGAAGATACTGATTTCGATTGCCACACTGCGAATCCATTATACATGCCGGACAGCCACCAGCGCCTGAGCACTCGCACTGAGAAACACGATCACGCGTCTGGGTGGCGATCGTCGGGAGATGTTCGTATAGACGCTTGCTGAATCCGAGGCCACCTTCAACAGCATCGTGAATGAACACCGTTGGGACGCCGGTTTCTTCGTGCAACGGAGTACTTAGCCCACCTAGATCGGACGTATCCATCCGGAGCACTAGCGGAGTGAGTTTGATCATTCCGTGCTCAGCACCATGAAGCCCTCCACCGAAGATTTTCATGATCTCACCTTCGGAGTGCGTCGACGACTCATCAGTGATATGTTGGAGAACATCATCTCTGAGTGATGGCGGTGTTTCGATCCACATCAGGTGCGTGCGGAGTTCGATCGGGTCGAGTCCGGTTGGTTGCAACGGAGTGGTCACGTTGGCAGTTTTGATATTCTTGCGCTGATACTCCATATAGTGGACCTCAACAGTACCCTCACCCCATACGAGTCGAAATCCATTCCCTAGTTCTCGCGTCGCTTCTGGGTCTAGGTCCCGGACAGCTTTCTGAGAGATAGTGTCTGAGTATTCGTTTGTCCGAACCTCTTGCACTGAAATATATGGGTTAGGGACATCCTCGTTGAACTCGAGAACTTCATACTGTGCCCCATTATGTAAGAAAAGTGCCCCTTCGTGGTGATCACGATAGGCGCGTTCGCGATCAATCGGCTCCATGTCGATCTCCCCATTTGAGCAGCGAACGTCGAACTGTGTGTTCGACGTCGTGTACATCGAAACGGTGGACTGGGGACGTGGGGATCCGATATACCGGACGCTGCGAGAAAGATCACCAGCAAGTTTTCCAGCATCAATCCACATCTCGACGGCCTGGTCCAACCGATCGCCATCGAACCACTCGCGATCAGCTGCCGTCAGTGGGTGTTCATTTGCTGCACAGAGGATGTGCTGTGCGTATACAGGATTGTTTTCGAGGCCGATAACGGCATCCTCAATCGCATCGTCAAGAACATACTCTGGGTGATCGAGAATGTACTGGTCGATCGCATCCGCCTGTGCAATAAACACCGACAACGCATCGGCCGTCCCCCTGCCAGAGCGACCGACCTGTTGCCAGAACGACTGGCGGGTGCCAGGATAACCCGTGAGGATCGTTGCGTCCACCGATCCAATATCGATCCCAAGCTCAAGTGCGTTTGTCGACGTGAGCCCGTCGAGCTGCTCGTTTTTGAACTGGTATTCGGTACCCCGACGAGTTTCCTTGCCGAGTCCCGCGTGATACGGTTCGACATCTACATAGCCAGCCCGTGGGTGGTCACTCGCAGCACTGGCAGCATATTTCGCACCGAGTTCTGCGTTCTTCCGACTGCGTGCAAACGCCAGTGTCTGTAGTTCGTTCTTTCCCAGATGAGCAAGAATGGTGCCTGCTTCCCGAACGGGATTCGTCTGTGCCGACATATACTCCTCAAAGGTGGCGTCAGGATCGAGTTCGGTTTCATCGACGGGAGGTTTCCAGAAGGCGATCTCACGAGTGCCCCGTGGGGACCCATCCTCATCGACAACAGTGAACGACTTTCCAGTCAGGTGTTCGGAGTGTTCGGCAGGATTCCCGATTGTCGCGGAAGTGCAGATGAGTTGTGGATCACTGTCGTAGTGGTCAAGGAGCCGTCGTAGGCGCCGGATCGTCCACGCAACGTGCATTCCGTGGACACCGGTGTACGTATGGGATTCGTCAATCACGAGCAGATCACAACCAGTAAAAAACGAGTGCCATCGTGTGTGTGAGGCCAGATACGCATTCACACCGGCGAAATTCGTGATAATGACGTCTGCTTTCTCCCGGATATGTTTTCGTCGGTCCTGTGGCGTGTCGCCGTCATATACGTAGACGGAGATATCGAGACCAAGTTCACCGAAGAACGTGTTAAGCTCGTTCTCTTGGTCTCGAGATAGCGCCTTGGTCGGATACACGAGCAACGCTGTTGACGATGAATTTCTGAGATGATTCCGAGCGATCTGGAGAGCGTACACGTAGGTCTTTCCTGATGACGTCGAAGTAGCAACACAGACGTTTTCCCCTGCAGCAAGCCGTTCAAGCGCAGTCGCCTGGTGGGTATACAGCTCACCGACTGCTTGGCTCACGGAACTAGCAAGTTCGCCAGCAAGGGAATCACTGGGTGCGACGTATTCTCCTTCTTTTTTAGCAACGTGTTCAACGTGTTGTAACTGGTCATCATACTCTGGAAGCGTCTGTTCGAGCCCCTGTGCCGTGATTGGATCATCCTTTGGTGTGTTTGATTCGGTATCCATATTTGTTCTCACCAGTCAGATAGCTTTCCTTGAGTAGTCGTTTTGTGACGATCATTCGATGGTTCGTCTGTGGAGATAACCCGGCCGCTCGCATCGATCTCTTCATAAATAACAGCCAACGCCCGGACGTCATCTTCGCAATAGTCGATAAATCGGTTCCAGTCGAGTTCGGTATCTGGCGACTGATCAGCCATCCATTGTTGGTAGGCACGGGCAACACCTGCTCCCGTTAATCCGGTTTCTGTTCCTTCGTAGCCAAGAGCAGCGGCGACATCCTCAAGTTGGTTTGTTCGACCCGGCAAGGTCGCATTCTCCTCCTTAACAGCCCACTGATACGGATCGAAGCGATAGGAGTTGGTCCAGTCTACTTCGTACTGTGGACAGTACTCGACGATATGATCGTGTAAGACCTCGAAGTCGAACGACCAGCCGTTGTACGCCACAATCGGGCGATGGCTGGCATGCTCTGTGTACCAGGCCATAAATTCCTCAATCGCCTTACCCGGTATATCTGGATTGGTCTGGACGAACGAGAAATACTCCCCATCGTCGGCAGATCCATCAAGAACCCCAATGAGCCACGTGATCGTTGGGGAGAGTCCATCGGTCTCAATGTCGATATAAATCGGTTCGCGACTGGGAAGGGGCGTCTGAGAGTTGCGGACAATTTCCCCCTGGTCGAGCGCGCGTGCACTAGTCTGGATCTTCTCGGCAGTCGTCTTTCCGATACCCTGAATTTCAGCGAGTGTGCTGGGGTTTTCTCCAGCGATCGACTCTCGGGAAGTGTATCCAGCCTCCCGAAGTTGCCGAGCACGCTGATAACCGACACCGTCGATGGCACGAATGCCGAGTCGCTTCCGTTGTAGCGAATGAGTGAGAACTCGACCGTTTGTCTGGCAGTCGAGGGCAATCAGAGGCGTCTCTCCTGTTCCAGCGTCGGTCCCCCCTCCGACAACAGTCAGTCGGTTCCACTCCCGACGATATCCAGCAGGGAGCTGTGTCGAAATATGAATGTAGTCACCAGCAAGTTGATCTTGGGTCAAAGTTGCCACGTAGTCCTCACGGCCAAGTAACGACGTCGAGAGTGTTGTGGTGTCCACATCCAAGTCAAGCAGCCCGCTAATGATGTACGTCGGTGTAGCTGTATCAAGCACGGACTGCTCGTAGGTATAGATCTCCGAAAGAACCTGCAATGTTGGTGCAAACACGAACTGAACGCCGTCGACAGTATGTGGCCCACTCACGGAGGTGTTATTCCTTGGATGGAAAAGCACAGATTCTGACTCGAGATATCGTCGGAGAGTGCTAACTGTCCGCGAAGCTGATGAGGAACCAGTAAGGAAAACAGCAGCAGGGTCAAAATATGAGAGCCAGTCCCCGAGTTCTGTCGAAGTTGCCTGCTCGACGAACTGGGGCGATGTACACGCAACACGAGCAGTTTCAGGAATTGGCATGATATACGTGTTCGTACTCTTTGGTTATATGAATTCAAGGTTAAAACCCCTGAGTTTACTCGAGGGATGAATCAGTCATATTGATACTCATCCACATGGATAATGCAGGAAGTTGGGTACTGTGTGGTGTATCTTTCCAATTCTTAAAGAATCAATGGTAAATTACTTTCCCTAGTGCACACCATCCCTTCTACTGTTTCCTTCACGAACTCCAGAACTTAGCACGACTTCTAGTGTACACCACCCCTTCTACTGTTTCTACCACCGACACCAGAACTAAGCACCACTTCCAGTGTACACCACCACTTCCACTGTTTCCTTCATGAACTCTAAAACTAAGCACGACTTCTAGTGTACACCACCTCTTCTACTGTTTCTACCACAGACTCCAGAACCAAGCACCACTTCCAGTGTACACCACCACTTCCACTGTTTCCTTCACGAACTCTAAAACTAAGCACGACTTCTAGTGTACACCACCTCTTCTACTGTTTCTACCACAGACTCCAGAACCAAGCACCACTTCCAGTGTACACCACCACTTCCACTGTTTCCTTCACGAACTCCAGAATTAAGCACTACTTCTAGTGCACACCACCTCTTCTACTGCTTCCTTCACGAACTCCAGGGGTAAGGTTGTCAGAACAGGGTCATGAAGATGGAGATAAGGGTCCGACAGTTCCAGGCACAAACGAGGGTATGTTATCCACAAGAACATCTCACTACAAACAGCTACTATCCCAATATCTCGAATATCTCCGTTCACGGTGTCGAAGATGCTATGGATCAGCCAGAAATCTTCGAGTCCTGGTGATGCGTGTACGTGGAAGGGGTTGGAAGAGGATGTTAATTTTGTTCACTGATCGGAGCAGATAAAAATTCAAGTCGGTCGTCGTCAGCTTGTTTATTTCGAATAGCTTTTTGTGTCCACTCATTCACAAAAACATCATCAAATATCCTGGACTCAATTCGATGAGCGGCTGTGAGCATTGCTTCCACGTCAGGTTCAAGCTCAAACTCGTAATATCGTCCACCTTCAACTCCTCTATTCCTCTCATGCTTGTTCAATACATTTTGAAACGCGAGTTCGTTCAAATGTTCACGCATTTGTCGCGATGTGGAGGGTTCACGTGCTAACTCTTTACAGAGATTGCAGTACCGGTCATAGAGATCGCTCGTACGAGTTGGGGATTTTCCTTCGCAATCTCTTGTTAAGACTGTTGCCAACGCCAACTGCTCCTGGAGCGAAATAGCCTTGATCGCACTAGCCACCCAATTCGACTCGAGTTGCTCTTGAGCATTCATAGCGTCTTCCTCGGTCACTTTGGTGGTTCCATTACGCACTGCCGTTTCACCCGCCTCAAGAAGAAGATCCATCGCCAATCGAGCATCACCGGCCTCCTTTGCTGCAAGGGCAGCAATACGCTGGATGACACCTTCCTCAATCACACCTTCGTGGAATGCTTTCTCAGCCCGATCCCGTAAAATATCTTCTAGCTCATCAGCATCGTATGCGGTGAAATGTAACTCAGTCTCTCGGAGTGTAGATTTCGCTTTTGGCGAAAGATCTTCCGTAAAGGAATAATCGTTTGAAATAGCTATTATCCCAAGTCGAGCATTCTCAACATAGTTATTTTTTCTCGCTCTTGGAATCTGATATAGAATGTCATCCGGACTGGAAATATTATCGATCTCATCCATTACAAACAGAATCGTCCCGCCAATAGCATCTATTTCCGCCCATAATTTGTCAAAGATATCTTGCTGGCTGTAACCAGTAGTAGGGACAGGACTTTTTCCTCGCTGTCGAAGCAGCTGGTTGAGCAGTTTGACAGCAGTTTGGTATGAAGTGGACTGATTATCGCAGGTGATCATCACAATAGAAAGGTCTACATCATAGGCTTCAGCACCTTCTTCGAGATCTTCAAGGAGACTCTCAGTGACGACTGTTTTCCCTACGCCAGTTTTCCCATAGAGGAAGATGTTTTTCGGCTTCCATCCGTTGATTACCGGCTGAAGATATTCATGGTACGTTTCTATCTCCTTGTCTCGACCCTGAATAGTCTCAGGGGTCCATTCCTCATCGAGGACATCGTGATCCTTGAAGATGCTCGTTTCAGGCTTGAATGCTGGCATAATACCACGGGGGAAAGATGTCTGAACCTAATAAGCGACTCTACTTAAAACCACCCCCTCCACTGTTTCGAGTGCTTCGCTTGGATATGATTGAATTATACCGACACCATATAGAGAAAATAAACTACACCAGTGCTTCTTCTGTTTCGAGTGCTTGCGCTCATTTATAAACTATTTAAGAAACACCCCCTCTCCACTTTTCCAGTGTCGATAGCAAAATAACCCTAGTGCTAGGTAGCGGTCACGCTAGGATAGCTAGCTAGTATCTACTACTAGTCTAGAGGTGTCCTATAGAAAACTAATTTTGATAAATTAGTTTTCTATTTAGTACACCACGGTTGTGATTCGGACCGCAACATAATAAAGCTACCTCAAATAAATAGTTATTTGATATGTTTGCAGCAATCGTCCCATATTACCGTGTAACACTGGAAAAGTGGAGAGGGGGTGATTTATAAGAAAAATCGACAATAGAAGCACTAGAAACAGTAGAAGACACATCTCTATACTGTCAAAACGGGAAAAGAGAATCAAAAGTCAAGTCTGCAGAAAGGAGAAACAGCCCAACGACCTGAAAGAACGAACCTAATTCCCCCAAGCGCGATCGAGTTGTACAATATAGTCGATATCAAGCTGATATATTCAGAGCACCCGAAATAAAGTAAATATCCCTACATCGAACACTACACATACACCCATGAATTCCCCGCACCCAGTTTGGCGTCTGTATAGCCGTCGCACCATTACTACCTGCGTTCTCGTTGTTCTTTTGATGACCATTGTCCCGACAGGTGCTGGTATCCACGCTCAATCCGTGGAATCACAGCCATTTCCCAATCCGCCGGCAATGTCGTCCACTACAGCATCATCAAATAATACGCACACGCTGTCAATCACCGCCAAGACCCCTGGGCGATATGCGGTTATTGCAACTAAGGATGTGGGTCTCACGGATAATACAAAAGAAGCAGAAGACTCTGTTCGACAGCAAGAAATACAGGGTTCAATTGGTACAGAGAACCCCGATGGTGTTGATCGTCAGGATACAATCGTCTTCACTGGGTATATTGTTGGATTTCAAGCTACACACAACGTGTCCGTAAACCTTGACGGGCAATCTGTTGCTCCAGCGGCGTTGAATGGATCCCATATCCGTTTTACCAATCTCCGCGAATCCAAGAAAGGAGCGTACGAATTTACTGTGGATGGGACAATCAGTCCGACACGATCGGTTGAATCGGAAGATTCTGTCATAAACTCATCAGCCACTGGCACTTTGGCGAAGAACGGTGAGACGGATTCTTTCTATTACAGCGGAGAAATTGAATCCTCCGAGTTCTCTGGCAGTGGTCGTGTCTTTATCAACGGGCAGCAAGTATCCACCGATCAAACTAATACCTCATCGGATCCAATGGCAACGTCTACTCCTATCAATATCGGGAATACACCCTTCACAATATCTAACCTTCAAATGAGCAATAGCAACGCCGTAGTCGGTGAACCTGTCGTTATCTCCGTGCGGGTGCAAAATGATCATCCGAACCGTGTCTCTGCCCCGGTTCGACTGGGGGCAGAAGGAACTGTTGTACGATCTAGAGATGTTGCTCTCTTTGCAGATGATTGGCAATCCATCTCGTTTACTCATACGTTTGACTCCCCTGGTAACTACACCATCAAGGTCGGGACTCTTGAACAGACCATTCGGGTTCGGGACAGCGGTCAATCTGGTGGCATCGGTGGGTTTGCCCTCTCCCAACTAGCGCTTACGCTCGTTGGTAGTATCGCCATGGCACTTGGAGGTGTTCGATTCCTGCGCTGGATGAATTGACAATGAATTCTCATTTGCCGCAATTCTTTTGAGATTTGATTGAGTACCGAGCAAATATGTCAACATTGGCATCTTCACGCTTGTATGCTACATATTTGTGCAAATGCTATTGGATGTTTGAGTGGTTACTACGGATATTTAATCAGAGTAATTCAAGAGCTAACAATCGAACTCGCGAAAGCATAGCTTCTAGACGACTGCTAAGCCATCGTTCGTAGGCTAGCCCAAACGGCATCCGTAGAATTCAATGTCTGGTTCCCCTCCCTATAATCGACATAACCGCAGCGTCACCCGCCGCCGCGTGCTGCGTTCTGTGGTAGCGGCAGCTAGCGGAGGCGTGAGTGCAGCACTTGCGGGTTGCTTCACACCGCCGAATCTCCTCAGTGGAAGTCGCTCAAATCCAGGAACTGGTGCTGGTCGACCGATCCAATTTTCAGATGCTAGCAAGCGGGTTCGGCCCAGTGATGCAACCCGTGTGGTGAAGACGTTTGAACAGCTTGTCGACGCGGTTAGTATCCCCAATATGATCGTGTGGATCCCTGGCGGAACGACAATAACAGTTCCTGAGTCTCTCAATCGTGGACTCATTGAAGATCCAGTGGAGATTGCACCGGGGGTAACGCTCGCGAGTAACCGAGCCCTTGGTAATGGGGAAGGTGCCTTGATCACCTGTGATCTCTTTTTCAATGGAGTATTCAAACACAGCGAAGGAGATATCCGGATAACTGGATTGCGGGTAAAGGGCCCTCGAATGTCGTATTGGGATCCACCAGGACCAGGTTTTATGGCAAATCAGTTTGGGTCTGCACCATTCCGATTGGAAGGTAATCGAGCCTATGTCGACCACTGTGAGATCTTCGGGTGGACAAATGCAGCTATTCTCCTTGGTTCTCAATCATCGCCGACGTCGGGATGGATTCACCACAATCAATTGCATCACAACCAGATGAATCATTTGGGTTATGGACTTGAACTATATAATGGTGAGCATATCGTTGAATGGAATTATTTTAACGCAAATAGACACTCAATTGCGGCATTTGGATATCCGACCAATGGGTATGAAGCTCGCTATAACATTATTGGTCCAGACGCTGTTCTATTCTCCTTTGATATGCATAACCTTGGTGAGAATCTCGGCAACTCGAATAACAACAAGGCCGGACAATACGCACGCGTCCATCATAATGTATTTACTTTGACTGATAACTTGGCATTCTCGATTCAAGGAATTTCGAAGCAGCAGTCCTTTTTCAAGAATAATTGGTGTGCAGCAGATCCTTCAGAGGTGGGTGGGAAGAAACATATTGTACAACAAGCGTATAATTGGTCCAAACCATCTGGGCCAGTTCGGACAACTAGTGGGCCAAATTTCACAATTGAACAGAATAAATTCGGTCCAAAGGCAGTGGAACAAGGTCGGCAATGGCTTGTTGGTCAGGCTCGGAAATTATCGGGATCGACCGAAGGGAATAACTCGGAGACGGCTAGCGATTTATCGACGTTGTTTTGAACTGCCCATGGTAAATCTTTGAGACACTCATCTTGTGTCCCTGTATCATTTCTTCCTAAGCGATCAGCAATGGCGTTGAGTGGATTTCCATTTTTGATGTGGGGATTGTTAGTGACCAATCCAGATTGAATTCTATATTAAAACAATTAATATTCTTTGTTCTTTACTAGTAACACCTATTATACTCCAATTGGACATATATCTATTAATATCTGGGTAGCATTGAACTACCCTTATCATTTCGTACGCTGACGAACAAACGTACTGGTGTAATGGGTGGAAGTCACTCTTTGACAAATATATTATTGTATGCACTTGTAGTTTATACACGCTTTAGGGAAACATTAACTACAGGTTCCTATGTCTGTCAGTGTATGTTGTCTGAAGCTGGTCCCCGTAGCGATCGCGAGTGGCTTGTTCGCTGGTCCCATCGATGTATTGGTAGTGTGCTGGGTTTGATACTAATTTCTGGAACAGCTGCCGCTGCAGTCGGTAGCGGACTGTGTGGAACACCGATTTCACGATTGCTTAACGAAGCTGGACCGTTAGTCGTCAGCATCGTAATGCTTGGCGGCACATTGTTTTCAATGGTATTACACGGCTCTGCGGGCTTGCTCCGTGATCCAGAGGAAGTACGTCACTATCGAAAGTGGCGAACTCGCTCTGTTAAGGGTGTCCTTGGTGCGCCCATACTAGGATATTTTCTTGAAGTAATGCTAGGATATCTGGGACTCAATGTGGATAGTTGTATAGATATTGTTCCTTTCTTATAGTAATGCCGAGATGTTCAAGCTCCCTCATCATCGGACTTTCCCTCCTTCTTGTGTGTTCGATAGTCGTTAGCGGAGCCCCAAATGCAATAAATGAGCGTCCTTTCACAGTTGATGATAGTGGCGATAATTCCGGTAGCGGGAATACAACTAGCCAGTCTGAAACTGATTTCAAAGATCCATCTAAGATTGCAGAAGAAAATCCCTCTGACTATAGGGATCCTGGTGATGTTGTTGATAATCCGCTTTTCACGCCTTCACAGCGTAATACGTCGAGTGGAACGTCCAGTGATCATGGTCGGTGGAGTAATAATACGGAAATCAAAGATGACTGCACGGGTGATTGGTGGAATCCCGGCGATTACGCGTGCCAGGCTCGGGATGGCTTTTTCGAGGCCATCTATGGGGCAATCATTGACGCACTGCAGTGGACAATGGAAGGAACGTATGCGTTCTTGTTCGCTACACCGGCACCCAAAGATGCGAATGGAAATCCTGCAATCCTTGAGCAAGCGAACAATTGGCCGTGGAAAACGATCTACGCGGATTGGTTTCCATATGCGCGGATGGCAGGAGGAGCCTTGTGGGCATTTATGATGCTCTGTTTGCTGGTTACCGACACGTTCTTGCCGATGAGTGTTGAGCGAAACTTCGAGTTGCGGCAACTGCGTCAGCGAATGTTGATAGCCTTTCCACTAATCGTGATCGCTCCGACTGTGGCTTCCCTATTTTTGAATTTCGTCGATGCATTGCTCCATCTTGTGCGACCTAGTGGCGGACTAGCAGGCGAAACCCTTCAGCGATTTTTCAGCCAGATGGGTTCTGTAGGTCTCGCAATTGTCCTATCATGGCTTTTTGAAAGTATTCTTTTTATTGTGATGATTGTGATTTTGTTGATTCGGTGGGCACTATTGCTCGTGTTTGGTGCGTTCCTACCAATTCTTCTTCCACTTGCTATCATTGATGTTGGTCCGGTAAAATATATCACAGAGCCGATACGTGGACTGTTCTCCATGTTTGCTACATTCGCACTTATTCCAGTTCCAATGGGGATGTCAGTAACCGTTGGTATGCTCGTCGTGAATGCCTATGAACAGTCGGTGGTCAACCAAACTATGTGGCAGACAGTGCTTGTGCCGTTTACAGGGCCGTCGGCGTCGATGGGTGCCATCGCGATTCCTGCATTCATCCTTTTCGCATTTTGGACATTAGCGGCGATTATGCCATTTTTGGTCTTTTATTGGAAAGGACGTGCCATTCATGGATTCGTAAGTGGGGTGCTGGGTGGTACTGAGATCCCTGATCTTGAGAGTACTACAGGGGATAAGGACGTAGATCACGGAGTCGGACGATATCGATCCGACGACATCCTTGAGGGTTCGCCATATCAGTATGAAGCCAATTTTGACTCACGATTTGGTGGCGCCTTAGAATCACCATGGATTGCACGTCCGAGTGGTCCAGATTATCCCCCGCTAGATCCTCCTAAACAAGGCAATCAACCGGCAGTATTTGATCAGGTTAAGCCAGCCACTACTACCAATCCGCAAAATATGCCAGAATCTTACGTGGATTCCCAGATCCCAATTGGCTATGCTGGATTCGATACTGATGAAATGGTTGTGACCGATATCAACCCTGACGAGACAACGTCCGCATCTAATGGGTCCAAGAATAATTCAACACAGAACTCAAGGTCGTCGTCAAATAGTTACACGGGTTCTTCGAAACGTACGATACGAACCCCGAAAGTTCGTGAAGCAGCTAGACGAGGTAAGAGTGTCACTGAAGTAATTCGATATACAGATCTTCCCGATAAAAAATACTCTGCAGGGGTTCTTCATGACGATGGAAAATTCACTCCGTTTGAAACGGAGGAAGGGCACCTCACCAAACAATCGTTGGTAGGTAACAACCATTATAATCGATACAGAGGTGTAGAACAGGATTCTGATGAACTAGTTGTTATCAAAGATCCAGACACAGATCGCTACTATAGTTTGGATCGGATCACCAGTCGAGGCTCAGCTAACGGATCCTCTGCTCGGCGCACGCAAGAGCAATTTAATGATCTTGATGAAAGAGATCGACGGAGGCGACGATGAGTAACGACGGATCACGGATGATCCTCAACGAATTCGGAGAGGACGAAACTATCGGACCAACAGATTACACTCTGTCCGATTTCCGGTTACTCCTACCAGCAGCAATCATTGCACTGCTGATTCTGAGCAAGACACCAAGTGATTTCTGGCTCTTCGGTACAATCATTGCTGGTGGGTTAGTCACCTTCACACTGCTGTTAATCTACCTTTCACCTTCGCACCGGCCCGCTCACGAATGGATTAACGACCAGATTCAGTACGCACAACGACCTGATATAATGCTCCCCCATGATCCAACCACAATCGACGATGCACAGACGCTTACCCAAGTGGATCGGTTCCTTCATGGAACCGAACTCCGTGGAAATCACGGTGCCGTAAAACGAACCGATGGCGCACTGGTTGCTGCGCTCGAAATCACAGCCCCTCCGCTGGAGTTGGCCGACCACTCACGGTGGCAAATTGCAGCACAGTCGTTTGAACAGTTTGTTAATAGCCAGTCGTTCTCTATACAAATTTATTCCACAGCTCGGGATGTTGAGGTTGAGCAGCTTACACGACAGTATCGTGAACGACTGGCTGAACCAGATCAGAAAGTCAAAACGAACGATCAGCTACGCGGTCTACTCGAAACGTATCGTGATCGACTCCCACTGGAGTTCGAACAACGAGGGACACGAGTTCGTGAGTTCTATATTCTCATTCCTGTTCGAGAAATAGAAATACATTTACAAGATCAGGATTCCATGTCACAGTTAAGTGAGCTGCCATTCATCGGGTCGCTATTCCGTACCATCAGTTCTCAATCGAGCAGTCTTTCGTCTCGGGAGATAGAGTATCATCAAAAGCGCGAACTCAATGCTCGGCTTGCAGCCATTGATGCAGGCATCCAAGAACATCTCATTGGCTGTTCGTCGAATGAAGTGGATGTGGGAAAGCTCTGTACGTTACTTGAGGAGTATTGGACCGGCACGCGGATCGATTATCCACGTTCCGATGATCGGATACAGACAATTCCGATCGTAACTCCTTCAGATATGGCTGCAACGGAGGTGGATGGCTGATGGGACAATGGCTCGGCTGGGATGGAAAAATTGCTCATCTGCTGTTCGGTGGATCGCCTGAGAAGGAGACGGCTGGGGTATGGCCACCAGCCCAGCATGCAAATCTCGTCTCTCCAAGTGGTGTTGTTCTTGAATCGGACGCCGTTCAAACGAATAACCTCTGGACGACAACGCTATTTATTGCGGGATTCCCCGATCAGGGACAGCTCCGTATGCTCCGTGCTCTCTACGCCCAAACGGGAACGAATATCGATGTGTCGTTTCATATCGATCCAATTGATAGTTCCACGGCCATCGACGGTGTGGAAAAGGCCATGCATGAACTTGAAGTTGCGATTGCTCAGAAACAAGATAGTGGAGATGTTAGTTCTCGACGAAGCACTCGTCGTTTGGCTGCTACCGAGGCCGTCTATGACCGGCTTACCTCTAGTGCCGACGAACTCCATGATGTAGGCGTCTACATCACTATCCGGGCAGAAAGTCACGACCGAGTAATCGATGCCGCTGATGAAATTCGGGAGCTTCTCGGTCGACAACGTCTGACCGCTAAAGATGTCGCGTTCCGGCAAGAGAATGGTCTCATCACGGGCAGTCCAATCGCGAAGGACATGCTTGAGTATTCTACTAAGATGCTTGGAAGTGCGGTCGGAACTCTAACACCATTCAGTTCGTCATCGCTTATCGAAGTGGAAGGTGTTCTGCTGGGGTATCACGCGATGAATCGAAGTCCCGTTGTCGTTGATCGGTTCGATCGAGAAAATGGATATAACGCGTTGATCATCGGCAAGATAGGTGCTGGAAAATCCTTCACAGCGAAATTGAATCTCCTACGAAGGTACGCAATGGACCCCAATGTCGTGGTGATTATTATGGATCCAATGGGTGAATTCAAGCAATTCACGGATGCTCTCAATGGCGAGCATATTCCAATCAATGGTCAGAGAGCGTTAAACGCGCTCGAAATACAGGAAGTTCCTGATCGAGTTCTCGCCAGAATTGACGATCGAGATCATGATCCATTCAAGCAGGCAAAATCGTCAGCTCTGGATCTGCTAAACATGTTTATGCTGATGCAAGGTGAGACTGGGCTCACGAAAGAAGAGCGTGCCTTTCTGGAAGTTGTGATCAACATCGCGTACGCTCGAAAAGGTATCACAGCCGATCCGAGAACACATGGGAACGAGAGTCCAACGATTACCGATCTCATCGAGATTCTGCATGAGGTATCCCGATATCCGCTTCCATTCAGGGTTGTTGCCGAGTTTGGTAATGAGGGCATCACACCGAACGCACTAGAAAACTATGGGATTGCAGAGCCCCTCACTGTGCAAACACCAAATAAAACGATTCTCCGAGGGCAGCAAAGTAGCGATAAGATGGGAGGAACCTCGACAACGGAATCTCTTGTCGGCATTGACTCGTCAGCGGCAGATCGACTTCGGGCGGGAGGAATCGAGACAATTGATGATGTGGCACGGGCCGATCCAAGGACTATTGCAGTCATTGCTCAGGTAGACGAATCAATAGGTGGTGAGTGGATAGATGCTGCACGTCAGCAACTTTCTGCTCCAGTAGATGGGAATTTGTCTGAACCGTTCGAGACAATGCCTCCTGAAGAATTTGGATTGGTTGAGGCCGATCTTCGTGAATATCGCGATCTCTCCCGTTCGCTGCGAATGACGCTCATTCCGTTCCGTCCAGGCCATCAGTACCATCATCTTGCCCAACCGACTGATATTGATCTGACTGGATCTGATCTGCTCTATCTTGATCTCGAAGAGTCCGAAACAGAGCAAGAAAAATCACTTATGATGAAGCTCATGTACCGGCTTATCTACGAGCGAACCAAACGAACGGATAAAAAGACGATACTGGCCATTGACGAAGCGCACATGCTTATCCAGGACAAGAGAAGTCTCAACTGGCTTGAGCGCTCGACCCGACATAGTCGCCATCATGATCTGTCGATCCAGCTGATGACACAGCATCCAGACGATTTACTTACACAAGATGCTGCGAAGGTTATTGGCGATAATACAGATATTCAGATATATCACCGGTTAGATGACATCAACGAAGATGCCCGTGATCATCTCGATCTCACTGCCTACGAGGTCGACTATATCAAGAGTGTGACCCCTGGTAATGCTGGTGCTGGATACACTGATGGGCTCTTAGCCGTCTCTGGTGAGGGCCATTATCCATTGCGTGTTGAAGCCCTACCAGAAGAGGTTCCGTTGATTGACCCAAGTGCTATCGAACATGTCTAGTATTTTCGATGCTCCATGATGGAATTTGGACGATCCTTTGCGGTCTCTGGATTCCTCAACTCTGTCGTGGAACACGGATTGGTGGCATCACATACTGATCAAGATGAATCTCACAGATGTCAATGAATAACCGGTTCAATTCCAGACGGATGGATGGACAGCCGACAATCAGGGGTTCGATGAATTCGAACTCTCCGGAACAATCAGTACCAGAGGAGCGTGATAATACGTGACTGATTTTCTCTCGACTTCCGATTCATTATCCCCTGAATCACGCGAGTACCTCAAGCTCACACCAAGCCGGATGTCTTATCCCACAGAGTCCGTCTCGGATCTACTTGCGAGCTTGCATGCACTCGAGCCAGTTGGCACCGAGCATGGGATCCTTGAACGACTTAGAAATCGACAGACTCCAGCAACATTCACTTTTACAGTCTTGACAAGCGGCGAAGACGCGCCAGTAGAATTCTATCTGGGATCTGATGCGAATCTTGCGGCGCTAGCCGATCGGCTTCGGGCCATCTATCCCCAATCGTTCGAGATTGAGCGCGTAGAGTGCGATTTACTGCAACGTCTGTTGCCACCAGTCGAATACACACATGAGGAGTTTCAAGAGCGACTTGTCGACGGACGACTATATGTTGATCCTGCAACCATCAAATCCGATACTTCCAGCTCCTCTAATGCTGAGCCATTACCTGTCTCCGACGGTGGGACGGCAACCGGTGAGACTGGTAGTATGAATTCACCCGTCCATACTGACAGTGCAGGTCGGCAGTTCGAGTTCCGTGATGGAAATGTTACGGTTGCTCCATCATCAACTCTCCCACCATCATCTGCTCCAGAAACAGCTCTTTCCCAACCAACGCTCACTCCCGACGGGACGATCCTCGCCCGACCTGCTGTGTTCGATGAAACGGTGGAACGCCATGCTGTGACCTGGACGGCAGATACACCCAAGCAGCACAAAGACTGGATGACAACGATGCAGACGCTTGAGGAATGGTTTTCTATCTATGAAGAGGATGAGGAGACCGTTGCAGATGCTCCCTTGAGTGCCCTGATCGAGACGCTAACCGACTCTGAGCATCCCGTTGGGTTCCGCGTCGTATTCCAGCAGTACCCCGACTGGACAACTGAAGCCGAACAGCGTCGTCTTGACATTCACGAAGGAGAGAATATAGGATTGCTCGGAAAGGTAATCAAAAGCATTGGTGAGGAAGTCTTTGGTCCACCGCCAAGAGAAGTACGCGAGCGCTCGGCACGTCGTCGGATTCGCGAACGCGATAGTGGGCCCAAAGAAGGATCAGATAATGCCGAGCGTCTTGAACGGCTAAACGACAGTGATCCCTCGTTGTCGTTCGCAGTGAACCTGAGTGCGATTGGATTGATTCCTCGGGATCGATGTGATGAAACATCGAGTCGAAAGCTAGCGCAGACTCTCGATCGTCTCCAGTCGACGCTAGATCCGTTGGGTAGTCCGTTCTACTCGATGCGAACTGCTGGGCATACTGATGGGGGATGGCGATCGCCTGTTCCTGATCTTATCCAACAGTTCGTCGACCCGTACGTACGGATGGGACGCATCCGCTTTGGGCGACATCGTCATCCTCGTCCCGAGTTCATATTGAGTCCAGGGGAACTTGCGCTCTTCCTCCTCGTACCCTCTGCAGATCAGTTATCAGATCGTGCTGCGCGAAGTGTGCAAGCCCGTCAAGTTGCCCGTACACCAGAACTCGCGCCCGAACCAAAGCACATGGAGCGATTAACCGAGGGATTAGCCCTTGGAACGCCAACGCAAGCACCAACTGCGGATAGCCCCGTAGATTCTTGGTCGCCAATCCATGTTTCTCCATCTCTGCTGTCCTATCACTATCTCCGTGCAGCCGTGTCTGGATCAGGCAAGTCGATCGGTGTGCAAAACGATGGACTGTCTGTATCAGAGGATACTGAGGGTCCGATGATCATGGTTGACGCGAAGGGTGGCGACATGTTGGAGAATTTCATGCGAGCGTATGGGAAGAAGTACGGTATGGATCGGCTCAAAGAGGATGTACTGTACTTTCCGGTTCCTGAAATCCTGCCTGGTCTCACCATATTTGACGTCAGAGATGTCCCTGCGAACAAGCGAGACCAGGCGGTGCGTGAGCGAGCAGCCTATTACGAAGAGGTGTTGAAGCTCGTAATGGGAGCTGACGACTACGGAGATGCGAAAAACGCCCCCCAATTCATCCGAGCATTGATCGAAGCGTTGTTCGATCACGAATATGGGTGTGAGAATGGTCGGTATCGAGCATCTCCCGATTACTTTCGGCATGACCAGCTGGATCACGTGATCGATGAGTTCGAACGGATGGTTTCAGCTGATGCAACTGGTGGTTCCCTCCCTGATTCGACGAAAGATCACGTCGTCCGGGCATTACGTCGTCGATCGGGATACAATGAACGTACCGTTCGAAATATCCTGACGGGAGTGACAACCCGGACGGGGAAGATCTCTGAGGATTCAGATCTTCGACCGCTCTTCAATAACACAGTCCGAACATTCAGCTTTGAGGAGATCCTGGATACCGACAAGAAGATTCTCTTTGATCTTGGTGAGCTACGGACAGAGCCTTCTCGCCTCATGGCTGGTGTACTCCTCACCGCTCTCTACGACGATCTCAAACGACAAAAGCCGAAGCTCAAGGCCAAACCTGATGAATACGTCGTCAATTTTTTGATTGACGAAGCCGCCTCGGTGACAATCTCTGATACGATGACGACGCTATTGAAAGAGGGACGTGAGTTCCGGATTAGCATTGGACTCGCAACCCAATTTCCCGAACAACTCCGCTTAGAGGGGAATGAGAGCGTATATCTGAATGCGCTGAACAACATTGGGACGAAAATCATCGGCAAGGTAGCAATTGACGACGACCTAGCCGAAGCCTTAGCCACCGAGGACTTACCCCCTGCAGCGGTGAAAAATCTCTTTCGGGCGATGCCGCGTGGAGAATTCTTTGTATCGATGCCCAGCTCAGTGTTTGGTGAGACCGGCCCGACGCCGTTCACGGTCTGTCCGATGTCCATTCCAGAGGGTCATCCGAAAAGCGAGACATCACTTACCGTTGCCGAGGAACGTGACTTTCAGCAGGCCCTTGATCATATTAAGACTCGAACCGACGAAGAGTACGGTATTGTTGAGGAAGAACTGTCCTTGTTAACTGAGGTCCCACCAGCGGTGCAGGAGATCGTTGACGTTGAATCGGGAGATCTTGATAGAGTTCTCGTCCCCGTGATTGCGGCAGTGCAACGACGCGATAGCGTTCGTGAGAGAAACGGCTGGGTTGAACTTGCGGAGGTCAACAAGACACTCACCACGAGCTACGAGAGTGTTGCCTGCACTGATGAACTGCCCGAGGAAGCAGAACTGTTGACGATCGAACAGCGTTCCCACCTGTTTGAAACGCACGCAGATGATGTAGCCATAGATAGTCGTTCTGAGGGTGATGAAGTTGAGTCGCTTCAGATCCGTTTGAGTGATACAGGTGAGAAATTCATGGCCGAGACTCTGTCTCCTTCAGCATCGGCTCAACTGCATCAAACCGAAGGTAGTGAAGATCATATTGTCGGGCTTGAGCGGATCCAATCAGCTCTTGAACCGGAGGGCTGGACGGTGACGATTGTCGACCAGGATGGAAGCGATCTGCCGGACGCCCGTGGAGTTCATCCATCTCTTGATGTTCCTATCCACATCGAACTAGAACTCTCGACGACGAATAAACCTGCAAAGATCCTTGAGAATTTACGAAAGGCACAGCACAAGGATGCGTTTCCGGTGTTTGTCGTGCAGGCCGATCCCGACGAACTAGCTTATTGGGCTCGGACAGTTGATGGTGTACTTCACAGGCCGATCAAGGGTGGTTCGTCTGGTGGTGAGTATCGGTACTACACAACAGATCGACCGATTGTATTCAATCACGATGATCGAGCCGTCCGGGCGCTTCGTCCGACAGCCGGAGCTGATGATTCCCATCAGAGCGTATGGCAACACGACGGTGGAGAATATGTGTTGCTAGATCGAGAGAGCACTGAGCATCTTCGTGTTGACGACCTTGATGAGGTGGAGATATCGGATTTCCCTGCTTTCTCGTGGAAGGATAAGCGGACAAGTGAGATCGTTGTTCAGACAGCGTCTGATGAATTCCGATACGTTTCTGAAGAGCACTATCACGCACACTGGGCCGAAGTCCGGTGGCCCTTCGATCCGGTTCGCGAGCTCCCGAATCCCGAGTACGATCGCGATGACTATGTGATCATAATTCTCCCGACCGAAGATACGCCTGATCTCAATGACCCTGTAGTGTTCAATTCAGCTGAAGGTGCAACACTTCCTCTAGATTCGCTCTTGGATGCTATCAGTACCAGTGGCGGATCTGATCCAACAAAGATTTCTCCCTCTTCATCCCTTGTTAGTAGCGCGGATGAAACACTGACACCGAAAGAGGCCGCCCCTGAGTTTTTTGAGAGCTGTGTATTCACAGTCTTGGATTTGGATAACGATCCCTCCCTTGCATCCACAGGTCGATTCGATAAAGGAGATCTAGTTCTTCCCCGAACTTGGCTATGGACTGCCTTTTCGAATTGGTACGAACTCCACTATGGTGAGTCTGTTTCTCGAATGAAGTTTAGCAGACAAATAATCACTTATGATGTGTTATCCTCAAGCTTGAACTTCGATTGGGAAAGCGTAGATGAGTGTGAATCTCCACTCACTGAAACTCGTCGAAGAGTTGATTGGATTGATGAAAATCGTCCCCGATGCTATTTGGATCTTGGGCTCACCCAATCCGGTATAGACGCTTTAGACTCATAGATAAGTAAATTATCTCTCACCATCATTATTTCCGAAAATCACAAGCAGGCGTAGCCGGTCCAGGGTGTGGTCCAAGGTGCAGCAGATTGTGGATGCTATTTTCTGAAAATCGCAAGATGGCGTAGCCGGTCCAAGGTATCAAGGGATGGTCCAAGGTACAATCCCCTGGTCCAGGGTTGGCTCGAAATAACCGCAATACGGCGTAGGGTGGTCCAAGGTTGGCCGAAAAATCCGACTAGTATATAGAGAAGAAGCCGGGTGTCGGATTTTGCGTGAGCGACCACGTATTGTAGTAACGACATATATGTTTTCAGAGGGAATTGTTGGGTGGGATTCTATGAGTTGCAATCCCCGCTTTTAGATATTTTGATAATATGATGTATTTGTGATCGCCAGTTCGTTTCAGCTGTTGTATTGCAGTGGGCAGAGCAGGTTCGATATTGATGCTGACTGGAGATTTCCTCAGGGTTTCTGTCCCTGGGAGTGGTGAGATGTCGCGAACGGCACAAACCATTGCCATTAACGATTCGACATCATAAAATATATGAAAATTGTATTTTTCTGGTAACTAATATGGATAACCACTGGATGTGTTGTGTGAGGATTGAGAATCACGTGATACAGAAAGTATTTTCTTGGGATTAGAAGATGTGGCTCTTGGAGCATTGGGCGCTGGCTGTGCTGCGATCGCAGTCTGTTCGTTGGCATAGGACAGGGTCGGATATTCGCTTCCACCGATTACGAGCTCGTTTTCTGATCTTCACAATTCACCACATCCTGTTTGGCATTCCATCTTGGAGTCATTTTGCCATGAACAGATTCCAGTTGGGATCAACAGTATCGTCGAATACGTACGGCCAGTCAGTCAATCGACCGAATCAGACGTGAAATAACTCTACTCTCGTTGAAGCGATGCTCATCTAGTAGCGCAGTTTGACTCAAAATCAGATCTGAGTGCTAAACAAACATTTATAGTACTCAAGGAATACCTACTGATACTTCGAATGAGTGGAAATCAGATATTTATTTGGAGCAAATACAATCAGATTTTAATAAACCGGATGGAATCTGACGAAGGACCGTATAACAACTGTACTACAAATGAATCAAGGGCTGTCAAATGACTAATGGAGAGGGGGAAGGTTCTTCCCCGACTGTCGAGAAATTTGATGAATCAGTTGAATCTAATGCGGACGAATTAACGGTTAAGGAAGATCCGACGGTTGATGGTACAGCTGAGTCACAGCAACGCAGCTCTAAGGAGGAGACAGATGATACGACTGGATTACATTCTATAGCTCCATTCTGGGATAACGACATAGATACGGCCGCGCTTGAGAAGGCAACGGACAAAGCGCAAACTCAGCGACGCGGGGAATCGCCTAAATCTGGTGACCCACTTGATCGGAAAATCGATAGTTGGAAGGAACAACTTCTAGATCTTACTCGGGGGAGCAATCTCGTCAACTTCACCGTAACGAAGACAAAGTCGCTCCCGTTCCACCGTGCAGATCCACTTACGATTGCTGAACAACTTTTCGAACAACAACCATTGTATGTCCATCGTTCTGAGTCCGAAGAGGAGAGTGGTTCCTTGCCTGATGTCGAACCTCTCGCCGATAATGAAGTTGCATCAATCCGACTATTGGAAGATACCCAGAATTCACTCAGCAATCTACAGCTCAAACAGAAACAACTTCGACGGGAGCGTGGAGTTGATTCATTGTTTATCGCAATCGGAACACTTCGGTGGTACGATGTTGATCATAGCGATTCTGAACTCCGAACACCACTATTTCTAGTCCAAGCGACCCTTTCTGAGGAACCGAA
Organism: Halobacteriales archaeon YIM A00013; assembly: GCA_025041195.1. Classification (GTDB taxonomy): domain Archaea; phylum Halobacteriota; class Halobacteria; order Halobacteriales; family Haloarculaceae; genus Halocatena. The sequence goes on along the minus strand of JAKCFM010000003.1, from coordinate 172,300 downwards.
CCGAGATTCGAACCGGCACAATTACGAAATCTCCAGTGAAGACTCAGATCTACAGATTAATCCTGCCCTTCGAAAACTCTTGCTCTCCGAGCGCGGAATTACTCTCCCGCCAGATGAGGCGTTCCATCTGAATGATCTTGAGACGGCGTTTGCCTTTGTATCGGAGATCATCAGTGGATTCGATCGCTGGCGAATTGTTCCGGAAGTCATCCTTGGTATCTTTGACTTTTCGAAATTCAGCTTGTATACCGACCTTGAAGAGAACCGACAGGCGATTAAAGACAATGCGTTCGTCCAAGCGATCAATGGAGACCCAAGCGCACTTCGGACGCCGCCTGAAGCACCCTCTGCAGAGCAATTAGACGAGACGGTTTCTCCTGCAGACACCTACCAAGTGTTGGATGCAGACTCGAGTCAACAAGAGGCGATTGAGGCTGCCAAACGCGGTGTGAGCTTCGTTTTGCAGGGTCCGCCCGGAACTGGAAAAAGTCAGACAATTGCAAATATCCTCGCCGAGAAGATGGCTACCGGTGAGACGGTACTGTTCGTCAGTGAAAAGCAGGCCGCGCTACAAGTCGTCAAAGATCGGCTCAATGATGTCGGGCTTGGACGCTTCTGTCTCGAAGCACATGGTGAAAAAGCCAGTAAAAAAGAGGTGCTTGAGGATTTAGGACGGGAGTTGCAATCGGAGCCACTCGCACATCCAACCGACCGTAATAGAATTGTCTCGGAGCTACAGGAGGTTCGTTCAACCCTGAATCAGTACAAGGAACGTCTCTTCTACACGCCAGCGGGGCAGGATATTACTCCGTACCAGGCGTTCGGTATCGTGGCAAATCAAGATACCCACTCTCGACTCAGTGCCAGTTTTGAAGATCCAACGGAGTATAGCCAGTCACAACTTGATACTATTCGTTCTAATTTGAAGGCCCTTACTGCGTATGAAGATCAACTTTCGCGTGACGGATCACATCCGTGGCAGCATACGACGCTCGACGGTTGGCAAATCGACACCCACGATCAAGTCCAAACAATCCTCCAGGACGTACAATCTGCTGTGAGATCTCTACAGGAACAAACGAACGCGCTTGAGACCTATTTCGAGACTGATTTCACCGCATCTGCAGCAATTCGTGAGGCCGTTGACTCATTGTCTCATCTCCGAAATCAGCCAGAAACCCAACTTACCGCAGCCCATCTTGAGGAAGAATTTTATCAGCAGTCGACGCAACTCACAGAACTCAAAGAATTAACGACTGATCTCGAAGAAAAACGCAGTCAACTTCTCACCCAATATGATCGGACCATCTTTGAGGAACGCGGTGTTGATCTCCACGGCAAATTGAATACATACGGCATCTTGCGCTACGTGAGTCCCTCTTATTTCAGGTTCAAATCTCGCATCCTTGCACACGCAACTGATGAGTATGCACCTGGTCTCAATGGTCTCAAAGAGGATGCGCAGCAGTTACTGCAGATCCAGGCTATCGAAAATAATCTCGATGATTACCAACAACTGCGGGAACAGATGGGGCCGCTGTATACCGAGACTGATACTGACTGGGAGGCAGTCTTCCGACAGAAAGAATGGATTGAGACGGCGCTTGAGTCTGAATATATTGATAAAACACTTCTTCTCCGAGATACCAATCCAGCTTCTCCTGAAGAGACGTACAAAGAAGTCACACGCGCTTTCGAAACGTGGCAATCAGCGTGCGACGAGTTGAGTGAAATCATCGATCTCAAGTCGGTAACGATTGATGGCACGCCATTCAGGGAGGCACCACTTGCAGCAGTCGAGAAGTGGATATCGACTCGCCTTGATACACTCGATCAACTGCAAGAGTGGGTCCAATACAAGCAGCAGCGGGCAACTGTGTTATCTGGTCCTGCTGGCGAATTCCTCATGGAATTCGTTGACCAGAATGGCCAACCGGAACACCTCATGCCTACGTTCAAGCGGAATTTCTATGAGCAGTGGCTCAAGGCAGTCTATTCGGACACGAATCTCGATCAGTTCAGCGCCACCGAGTTCAACACACTCTTGTCTGAGTTCCGCCGTCTTGATCAACAGCAGCGGGAGTATGCCAAGGGAGAGATTCAACACAGAGTGACCAGTCGCCGGCCGAAGACAGAACTCCAGCACGCGAGTAGTGCTGGCCAATCCAAACTGCGCCGGGAAATTCAAAAAAGCCGGCGTCAGATTCCTCTCCGGGAACTCTTTGACGAAACGGCGTCGCTCATCACAGATCTAAAACCAGTGTTCATGATGAGCCCAGTATCTGTGGCGCAGTATTTACGCCACGACAGCATCGAATTTGATACTGTCGTCTTTGATGAAGCTTCACAAATCATGCCACAGGATGCGATTAGTAGCATTATCCGAGGCTCACAGGTGATTATTGCAGGTGACAGCAAACAACTTCCACCGACCACGTTCTTCCAGTCAGATACGGAAGCTGCTGACGATGTCCGGGAAGATCTTGAGAGCATTCTTGATGAGATGTCGACGGTCCTATCCGAGAAGCGACTCCTGTGGCACTACCGAAGTCGGACAAACGAACTCATTGAGTTCTCAAACGTCAAGTACTACAACGGGACCCTGAGGACGTTCCCTGACAATAATCCAGAAGAAGAGATGGGCGTCCAGTTCGAATACGTCGAAAACGGCTTGTATGACCGCGGCGGTTCCAGCATAAACGAACCTGAAGCCCAGCGTGTCCTAGAGCTTATCCAGGAGCATATTGAAAATCGACCGGATAAAAGCCTCGGTGTTGTCGCGTTTAGCTCTGCGCAAGCACAAGCTATCCGGGATACAATTGAGCACGCTTGTGACGATGATCCCACGCTAGATGCATTCGTCGCGGAGGATGACGCACTTGAGGGCTTCTTCGTTAAGAGCCTGGAAAATGTTCAAGGGGACGAACGAGATGCCCTCATCTTCAGTGTTGGGTACGGACCAGATAGTGCAGGCAAAATGTCGATGAACTTTGGTCCTCTCAACAAAACTGGTGGAGAGCGACGTCTCAATGTTGCTGTCACGCGTGCCAAGGAACTCATTCAGATCGTCTCGTCGATTCAGCCGGGTGAGATTGATCTCGGCCGGACTGGAGCCCGTGGAGTAGAGGATTTCAAACATTATCTTGAGTATGCAAAACACGGGGATAGAATACTAGATCGCGAAGACTCTGAACCACAGTTCCTGCATTTTGACTCGGAATTCGAGGAATCAGTATATACAGCCCTTGAGAAAGAAGGATTAGATGTCGCAACGCAGGTCAGCAGCTCCGGATACAGTATTGATCTTGCCATCAAGCATCCGGAACAACCAGGCAAATACGTGTTGGGTGTCGAGTGTGACGGCGCGGCGTATCACTCCTCACAGACTGCCCGAGATCGCGATCGGACCCGGCAGTCGGTGTTGGAGGGCCTCGGGTGGACGATCCATCGCATCTGGTCGCCTGATTGGGCGACGAACAAGCAGCGAGAGGTCGATGAGATCGTCTCAAGAGTAAATAAATTGACCGATGAGAATATCTCCACAGACGGGGGTACGACTGAAATTTCAATAGAGCCCGTTACGGTTGATCCGATTCCCAAAGGACAGCGTGGCGGTATTGATGAGTACGTTTCCACGTGGCAGGAACCAAAAGTACGACGGTTGGGAGACCGGTCGTTCGATGACATCGATAATGGGAGACTAGCAGGACAACTTAAGACCCTCATTGAGAATTACGGCCCCATCGAACGAGATATAGCATTCAAATTGACTATCAGTGTGTGGAAAATTACTCGGCTTGGAAAGAATATTCGAAGCACAATGGGAGATATTGCAGTCTGGCTCCACAACCGGGATCATCTGGTGCAGTCTGATGGTTTCTTTTGGCCAGGCGAACGCCCAGATTCGATTCCTGTTCGCGTCAATGATGGAGATGCATCACGAACAGTCGATGAAATTCCGTTGGAAGAATTAGCTCGCAGTGCCGAGGTGCTTCTTGAAGCGGGCAATGAAATGGAACGTGAGGATCTTGTTCTTGAGACGGCTCGCCTGTTCGAGTATCAGCGGATTGGCTCTCGAATCCATGATCGTATCGACAATGCTATAGATATCCTTGTTCGTGTTGGCTGTGCAAACGAGTTAAATGAGAATGATATGCAGGTCATCTCCCATGTCGATACGAATGTCGACGATCGGTTATTAGACCGTCTATATTAGCTGTTTGTAGGTGGCACGTCTCCTTTCTCAACTTTTCTTCGGATACTTGATTGTTCGGGCCGGTGGCTCAATCAGAGAGAGCATCGGGCTTTTAACACGGACGTTAAGGGTTCGAATCCACCAGGAGCATCCGGGACACCGAACAGACAGCGTCGTACGCGACCGACAGTACACGTCAGACAACTGTTTACTGTTCTAATCGACTGGTTCTGTGATCACAAAACAGAAAATGATGCTCAGCCTTGCGATTTAGCGTGACGGGTCAGCACCTATGTCGGTTGGAGGGAGCTGTCCCCGAACGTGTGGTCCACGCTGTTGAGGCGGAGCTGGAGATGAATGGTATTGCGACGGTAGATAGATGGGATTGCTTTCGACGGATGGCAGTTGTCGTTTCGTTCGTGCATCAATATTCGAGAGAGTTTGGGAGAAATCCAGCAGAACTCCCTGATCCACGGATAGCACGGGCTTCCCTGTCCGTTTGGATGTACCAACGCATGTCTGCTGTGACTCCCCGGTTTGGTCAGTACGCACTTCGTTTGCTTCGCCGGCTTCGAAGGTGGGTTAGATAGCTGTTCATCTCGAAATGGATCTCGCCCTATAGGGTGTGACGTGGTGAATATAGGTAGTAAGCAGACATTGAGCACACCTTGAAAGCCCTGCCCGACCGTGGCTACGCCCCGCACTGCGCTCCTCGTTCCCGCGGTGCTTACGGGGTCGGGGCTCGACGACCGAGACCGGCCCCCTTCAGTCCCACCCCTCCCTACCGCACGCTCGTCTCCCGCGGACGGGAATCTACACTCGGCCCTTTTGGGCCGCCAGCATTAAGCGCCGTTTCGGTTGCGGTCCTTCGGACCGGACCAGAAACGGGCTTAAAGCTGGCCGTTTACTTCCCTGCTGGAGACGCGCGTGGCTGGAAATTGTCGATTATTTTTGCCCGCGTTCCGCGACCCGGAGGGTCGCGGTGTGCTCGCGGAACGCGGGCAAGATCCAAGATGCGAAAGTCCAAAATCATACTGTGGGCGACAGCGGCTGTTGTAATAGTGTACAGATTCGTAATTCCATTGCTCCTGTTAGTGGAGGGTAAATATCTAGTGTTTATCGCGTGGCTATTGCTAATCTATGTCGGCGATAAAAGAAAGACAAGTTCAATTAGATAGCACTTGTTGTTTTTTCAAACCGCAACCACTTCCTCCCCAGCCTCCTCGGTTCCGTCACCGGAACCGAGTCCCTCGCGCGCGTTTCTCGCACACGCCACCCGCAGACCACCGTTTCCTCGCACACGACGACCGCTCGCAATGCAAGATTGCTCGCTCGCGGGGATTGACGCGCACGCGTCGGTCGCGCGCACGGATATGGGACAATGTCCCATTCGGGCCCTACCCGCGTCGCGCCGTGCGAGCCCAGACTCAGCCGTCCGGCAGCGCTGGCCACGGGGACACACACGCATTTCTTGCGCGCGCGAAGACGGTCTGTACGGCCCATTCGGGCCGCTGGTAACGCTGGCGAACGCTGAGCGACGGTGCCAGCCACCGTCCCACCTCCACCACTCAGCACTCGGCGCGCCTTTGTTCTCGGCCAGGCGTGTGGCGGGCGTCAGGGCCGCCCGCCATTCCAGGCACGAGACCTGCATGCGCGCCAGTGCCGCTCGACCACACCAGTGATGATCCAACCGGGCGTGTGGCGGGCACCAGTGCTGCCCGCCATTCCGGGCTCGGCTATCACTGGTGAGTCTGTGCGCCCCGTTGGGGTGAGCCACGGCCCTGGCCGGGCCGGCTAGCGAGTAATTTCTCGCCCCTTGAAGGAGCCGGTCGTGCTCGTTGCGTCGCTCACTGGCTTTCGCGTTCCAATCTTTTAGACCGTCACGCGTGCGGCGAGCCCTCCGCCGGCTCGCCGGTCGCGACGATCGTCAGATTGGACTCGGTCCAGCTTATCGCGACGGACTCCGCAGACTCGAGCCGGATGATCGCCTATCGGCGATCACTATGGCACGATCGCATCGCAACCCGATCCGCGCGGCCACTAAGCAGGCCGCGCGTCTCGGGTACTTGGCGACGGGCACCATCAAGGGGCGAGAAATCATAGGATGGGGTGAACTTTCGCGAGCGAGTGACCGCAGCGGTGGTTGCTCAGGGTCGTGTGGTTCCATCGCAATGTCGGTGTGTGGCGAGGTGGCGGCTGTTCGGCTGCAGTCGCGGGTCGTCATCACGGTGTGTTACAGTGGCGTTTTTGTCCCCTGGAGGGGTGCAAGGGGTGCTGAGAAGAGGCGTCGCTGGTCGGTCTGAAAGGCGAGACGCGGTGAAGCGCCCCAAACCCTAGAACAATGTCAGCAACGTATTCTACCAAGAAAGGCGTTTCGGTCGAACAGGATGTGAATAAAATCGAAACGGCAGTTGAGTCTGCTACGGTCGACGAATGCTCGGCAGACTTCCCCGAAGACGGATATGCCTATCGTCGAGTGGCGGCTAATCAGGAGGGACTGGCCCTTGTTGAAGTAAACGCGGATGTCGAGACAGCTGAGGATGTTTACGACAAGGTGTTCGAACAGCTTGGAGGGGCAACGGCTTCTCACCGAAGTGAGACCCAGATCGCTCGTGGTGTGAAGTATGATCGTAGTCTCATGGGTGTTCCATCGGCTCAGATCGCGCAGAAGAAGGCGGAGATGCACTGTATGGAACGAGAGGGATGGATCACCAGGGAGACTCCTAGACTCATCAATGGAGCGTGGGGCGGCCAGGTAGGAACTGTGCCCGAGGGAAAAGCGCTCGAAACGCAAGAACGAATCGCAGCTCGAGAAAAGGAGCTTCAAAAGATACGGGATCAGACGACAGCCGGATTCGGGCAAGGTGACCGACCCCAGCGAACAAGGGGCAAGGTTGTTTCCCGACGTCGAGAGCAGAAGAAGGAACGAGAGCAGCGGGTGGTTGGTTCATACTGTGAGGTGGATGATCCACGGCAACAGTTGGGTGAAGCTAATCCAGGACTACTAGGCGAGGTGAATCGATCTGCCCAAAAATTGGCCGAGAAATACGACGTCTCTCGGTCCTGGATCGCTCGTGAGATAGCCTCACGAGTTCTTCCAAGTGGAGACGTCATCAGCGCCCTGTTCGGTGTCAAAGATGAACTCCTTGAGGATGAAACGGTCATCCGTCCTATTGCAGAGGTTGATCCAGCGGCTGATCGCGTTAGTGTTGCTGGTAGAATCACGACACTGTATTATCCACACTCCCAGACACAGTACCAGGTGGGGATTATAGAAGATGATACCAGTGCAGCGAAGGTTACTATCTGGCGGAGATCAGATCCTCGAGTGACGCTCCGAGAGGGAGATCAGGTCGCTATCAAGAGAGCTTCCCCCGGAGTGTATCGAGGACAAAAGACGCTGGCAGTACGTCATGATACCCTGATTATCGTCAGAAAAGCTGGGGATGGACCAGCGAAGAGTGGATGCCGTCCTGGTGAGTGTAACCCCACGCCACAAAATGTCGATCGAAAGCGAACGGGTGGGATCGGAGAGCCAGTCCCACGGCCTGCAGCAGTTCGTCATCAACAATTTGAAAGAACTATCTACACCGCTGAGTTGGTACCTGAGAAATTCCATGATTGGGCACATGACCGTCCGGATGTCGGCACCGTTCGCACTAATTCGGGTGAGAAGGCGTATGCGATCACTACTCGACGGCGTTTTCCGAACTACAGTCCTGGGAAGGCAAAAGACAAGGAACGAAAAGAACGATCTCGTCAACGGTGGAAGAGCATTAGCTATGAACCCACGTGGCACGAGCGAATCCGGCGGGTAGATGATGAGAACTATATCAACAGACAGTATCTGTTCGCAGGCCAAGGTTGGGGACTGCTCGATTGGGACCTCCCGTGGCCGGGACACTCAGATGAACAGATTCCTCGTTGACTGTCTTTAGGCCGCTTTTTTTGGCGTAGCCAGTTGCTCAGACACGTCATCAACTGTTCGTCAGGTGTTGAAAGAATGAACCCATGTGTATTACCTTCGTGGGGTATCTCATGGTGAGAAGCTGTTCGAATTACCATCGACCCCCTTAACTGAGTAGGCTACTGAGGGTCGATGGTAATACGAGGTGCAATCACAGGGATTTAGTACTCATAGCCAGTGATTTCGCATGGGTTTCAGACGTACCAAGATGGTGTTGAAGCAAGTTATTGAGTGGGATGAGAAGAGCCAAACCGAAGTTTCAGACGTACCAAGATGGTGTTGAAGCCTTATTTGCAATATCACGAAGGCTCAATTCTCGGACAGGTTTCAGACGTACCAAGATGGTGTTGAAGCTTGAATCAACGACGGCATCGTTCGACAATATCGACGCGTTTCAGACGTACCAAGATGGTGTTGAAGCCCATCGACCCACCCGATCGCCAATGGGCGCGAGTCGCGTTTCAGACGTACCAAGATGGTGTTGAAGCTACGAGACAGTTCACTCGGCGTTGGGGGTGTCCGAGTTTCAGACGTACCAAGATGGTGTTGAAGCACGGGCGTCCAGTCCACGCCGTTGGTCGATGATCTCGTTTCAGACGTACCAAGATGGTATTGAAGCAAGCGTATCGCTACCGCGTCCTCACCCTCCCCAGCCTTCTCAGCTCCGTCGCCTTCGGCGCCGAAGCCGAGTCCCTCGCACGCGAACGGACGGTCCAGGCCGTCCGTAACGCACGCGCCCTGCTGTGGACTTTCAATCAATTGTATAGCATTTATCTATTGATCGAGCGAATTTACCTGAATTGAGGCGCTAAGGCCTCTTCCTCAACGATCGAGCGAAGCGAGTGAGTAGGGTGGGGTTCACTATCCTCGTTCTGAATAAATACATAACTATAAATAAGATATTTCTGGTTAGCAACCGGAATGTGAAGCGTTCCGGCGACGTTCTCAAGATTCGGATATTCACTAAATCACTGTGAGGTTCATCTTGATGAAGGTCTGTTTGCTTCAACACCAACTTGGTACTTCTGAAACTAGACCTATTCGAAGATCGGACCGAGCTCGAAATACAGCGACGCCTCGTCGGGTTTTCCCTTCGTGAACTGCCATTGCCATTGACGGGACTCGAACCCGAAGGTACCCCACCTGTGATGGCTAAGAAACCGGGAGGGGATCAGTGTGACATGCGACCTCAATCCCGGCACTAGCGGCTACGACCTCTTGTTGTTTAAGGGTTACCTGATGATCTGCTCGTCATCATCGATTTTGTACCGCTTCAACACCAGCTTGGTACTTCTGAAACACGTGGACCGCCAATGTCCACGTACAGGTCGCAACGCTTCAACACCAGCTTGGTACTTCTGAAACCGGTGACCAGCGCGCTCGAACGGACGCGCGAATCGGATGCTTCAACACCAGCTTGGTACTTCTGAAACAAGTCGAATTGGGGCCACTTATCCGACGGCTTGAGGCTTCAACACCAGCTTGGTACTTCTGAAACCCGCGTGACTGTGGGCGACAATCTCACGTCTGTCGATGCTTCAACACCAGCTTGGTACTTCTGAAACCGTCTGCATATCCGAAAATGCATCAAATGCAATCACAGCTTCAACACCAGCTTGGTACTTCTGAAACACGGCTCGTATCCTCCGCGGATTGAGCAGCGAGGTCGCTTCAACACCAGCTTGGTACTTCTGAAACCCGCCGTATGTGTGCTCGCCGGCGGATCCGCCGATGCTTCAACACCAGCTTGGTACTTCTGAAACGCGCGTTCGAGGCCCCATCGCGACGCACGCTCGCAGCTTCAACACCAGCTTGGTACTTCTGAAACCGTTCGAGAGGATGTCATCGACGTCCATCTCTCGGTTGCTTCAACACCAGCTTGGTACTTCTGAAACGACCAGCAGTCACGAACGACCCATTCTTTCCCCTGGCGGAGCTTCAACACCAGCTTGGTACTTCTGAAACGCTTCCCCAAAACGTCGGTTCATCGTTGTCAACTGGGCTTCAACACCAGCTTGGTACTTCTGAAACCATCTCAGGCCACCTCCGTATTCACGGCGTCAGTAAAGCGCTTCAACACCAGCTTGGTACTTCTGAAACCTGGCTGGTCTGGATGGGTGAGTCGTGAGACAAGCTCGCTTCAACACCAGCTTGGTACTTCTGAAACGATCGCGTTGGGGTCTTCGGCCGAGACGACCGGCATCGCTTCAACACCAGCTTGGTACTTCTGAAACGATCGCGTTGGGGTCTTCGGCCGAGACGACCGGCATCGCTTCAACACCAGCTTGGTACTTCTGAAACCCGTGCGGCTTCGACGTGCTCGACCCGAGTATCGTCGCTTCAACACCAGCTTGGTACTTCTGAAACCACAAACGAGTCTTCATTCCGCTTGATGAATGGACGGGCTTCAACACCAGCTTGGTACTTCTGAAACGATAGCTTTGAACTCGACGACGATGCGAAGCCAATGCTTCAACACCAGCTTGGTACTTCTGAAACTCTCGGGTGGCTTCTGCTAAGTCTTGTTTTGAATAGCTTCAACACCAGCTTGGTACTTCTGAAACCCATGCAGATTCACCAGCTATGAGCACTAAACCCCTGCGATTGCACCACGTATTTCCATCGACCCTCAATAGATGACTCAGTTAAGGGGGTCGATGGTAAGTCTCGAATCAATCGCTCGCTCAATCAATGGATGGGAGATTCGTGTTCGAAGGGATTACTAACGCATCTCAGTCCTGCAGTGGGGAACTCGCGTATCGTCTCGTAGTCACCACACAATCGGGGCCGACTGGTACGCGGGTTGGATTGTATTTCGATGGCCAGATAATTTCATCGGTGGAAGTACGTCTGATTCGGAGGTTGGCTGTGTTTGGCTCTCGAATTACGATGAACAATCCCCTGAAGCAAGTGTCAACGAATCAATATCGACTGCATCCTCACTGTGGACCACTTTCGGAACAGAACCAACACCTCTCTATCCCGATACCGAGACTCACAACTGGCCGAAATCAGCTCACACGTCCGCTTCGATCAAGTAAGACGACGACAGCCCCTGCGTGGAGGCTGGCAACGAGCGCAGTTCCCAGGGGACCGACCAGTGGCACACTCATCCCGAGATGGAACATCAGCCCCAAGAGACCGACAACCACCACAAGCGACCAGCCATGGCCAGTGGTCTGCCGCCAACTGTGCCGGAGAGCAATGCGGACGGATTTTCCGGCGATCAAGAGCCCTGGGAGGCAAACAGACGAACGAGCACGAACATCCAGATGAGGAATGCTGGGATTGCCACCAGGAGTCCAGCACCCTCAATGTGAATTCCCAACCCGAAGTGGAAGACTGCTACCAGTCCAGTATAGCGCACGGCGGCTGCCGTCGTGAGGGGTTTCTGCAGGAGACGAGCGAGGACGTAGGCACTGGACCACGCAACAACGATCACTTCCAACAGTTCCAGCCCAATTGCCCACGCAAACCACTGCGGTTTCAGCCCCACAAGCGACGAGAACAGTGTATTCGTGTGAGTGTACATCATCACGGGTGGATTGAACAGCACAGAGAATCGCCCACCCTGTATCCCGACGTAGCCGCCAGTTGGAATTGGATCATAGAGGCGCAGCCACCCGATGCCAGTCATGACGAGCCCAGCAAGGACGAGCACAGCGAGCACACGCGGGATTGTACGGAGGCGACGATATGCTCCTATCATGATCGGGATTGCCGATAGAGCCTCATCAGTCCTAGAAATGTCATTTGGATCGGAATTGGTCTGAGAGGGGGAGCCGTGTGGATCGCTCCGAGTCATTGTTCCTCCAGGGCGTAGAGATGGCCATTTCCAACCGTATACAGTGTCTCGCCGACGAGAGCTGGTGTCGAGGGCAACAACAGCCTTCTCGTAGTCATCGTTCGGAACTAGGTAGCCCTCTGTACCAACATCGAATCCGAATGGTGGCCGACCGTGCCATTTGCCCTGGTCGCAAGCGGCTGTGATGCCTTCCCGGACGTTCTCCCGCTTGATCTCCGCTTCCAGCTCAGCGAACGTCGCAGCAACAGTTAGAAACGCGCGCGTGTAGCGATACGGGGTCGTTCTCACACACGAGTTCCACAGTTTCCAGCAGTTCGCTTTCTTGAGGAATGTTAGATGTACGGAACTCCGTGAATGACGCTGCCTTTTGTGAGATAACCATCCATGGCGAAGTCAGCGCACTTGTCTGCGTAGTACGTGGTGATGGGGAGTCGGGTTGATCGACTTAACGAGCCAATGTGTGCTTCAGACAGCCAGTAGGCCTGCTCTGCAAGTGTGTCCAGGTCCGTTGATCCGTGCCTCTTCACGATCTGCAGCGGTCGCGGAGTGCCTGGGATGCGTTCTTTTCCGCCTGTGGTTGTGAGATATGAGTGCTCGCCGTTGTGGACGTGGAAGGCTACGCCTTTGTCTGTAACATCGAATTGCGACCCATTGTAGACAGCAATACGTGGATTCCCGGACTTTCGGATCTCGACCAGGTCAAATCGCTGAATGAGGTCACGTGCCTTGTCGAGACGACCAATAAGACTCTCGACATCAAGGTAGAATTTTCCGTCACGATGGATGACTATGTGCCGTGGTGGCTGGCCTTTCTCCTCAACAAAAATTTGGAGCACATGCTTGATGACGTTTGCTACGTCGTCTTCGTCGAACGTCTCCCCTGATTGCTTTGTCACGGCTTCGGACGCGAGGATCGTCCCGTCGGCCATAATGACGTTTGCGGCCGCGCCGAGGTGCTGCTTGGTTGTGTGATCGTACGTCACGTCGAGCCCGACGAATGCGTCGACATTGCCTGGGATGTCGTCGATACGCCACGGAACACCGCCGGCCTTTCCGATCAGTGAGGAACAGATGTTGCCACGGTAGCTGTCGTTGCCGAGATTGTCGGTGGAGATCATCTGACTCGGAACGCCGAGTTGCCCAAGACGCCGCTTGAACTCGGGATACGGATCGTCGTATTCCGCAGCTTTCGCCTTGTCTTTATCCGGTACAACAATCAGTGCGGCATCGTAGTCGCTCGCTTGCTGGGCGTGTTGCGAGTAGTGAAACTCCGATCCAAGCTCGTAGGTCTCCTGATCGAACGCAGTCGGATTCGCGTCGTAGTCTGCGAGTTTGTTGAGAAGTGTGAGAATGTATGGTCGTGCTTCGTCTTCCTTGTTCTCTGGGTAGAGAGCGATGATATCGAATGATCTTGGTGCCTTGTAGATGCCATAACCTTTCCGTTCGAGCCCACCAGTACCATAGTATCCGGTCTTTCCATCACCGAATCGAAGGTTCTTGCGGTTCTGAATCTCGTGTTCCCGATATCCGGTGTTTGTGGGTTTCGGCACTGGATCGAAGTTGAAGTATGGTGTCGGGCCGAGTAGGTCAACGAACGACGTGACGACGTTGAACCGTTCCTCTGGTTTCATCCGACTCTGGTTGTGTATTACGTTCAAAAACGTGTCATCAATACGCCCCAAATAATCGAACGTCGGGATGACCTTGCAGTATTCCAGGAGCTGCGGGAAGATTGAGTCTTCATTACTTCCGTACTGCATATCGGCGATTACTGGGTCACCTGCTCGCATCGATTCGATGACGTCTTGCTCAACGTACTTTTCGTGATACTCCGACATCCGCACACCTGGACCATCCAGGATGTCGTCGTAATCCATGTCGATGAGTTCTACAACTGTCGCTGTACGGGGACTATTGTACAGGTCGGTGTTGTGCTTGACCTCAACGCCGGCAATGTCGTGTCCACGCTGAATCCATTCAGCGGCTGAGAACGTCGATTCCAGATGATACGCAACATTTACTCCGCAAATTACGGTCCCATTAGCATCGACGCGGATGCGGCATTTGTACTTCCGATACGCCTCGAACAATCCGCTATCCGCGGTTTGTTGTGGTGTGGGCTCGATGATTGAGTCGATGCCAGAAACTTCGAAGTGTCCGGTGACTGCCCTTTTCACATCTTGCTTGACGAATTTCTGGAGTGGACCGTCGTCCGTGTACGAGCGCGCTTCGAGCGTCGTCTTTCCGTGGTGAACTGGTTTGATAGTGTACTCGTGGACGGAAATTGGGTTGTGGAGCTTTTCGGTCGTGTAGATACGTCGTCGGGAGGCGTCAGCTGTCGAGACAGGGCTTTTGATGCGGGACTGGTAGTAGTTTGCCGCTTTCGCTGTGAATCCCTCAATTCCATTCGTGAAGTCGTCAGGGTTGATCCCACCATTCCTCACTGCACGGAGTTCATACTCGTGGACAGTGAGTTCGGGTAGTTTCCCAAGTTCGAACTGCAACAGGTAGTTCCCTTCCGATAAGGGCTGCTGGTGTAGGAGTTCCTCTCCCTCATTTGCTGTCGGGTGTGATCGTCCGTGATTTTTCCCACTATCGAATTCTGCCTTCTCACTTGGATTAGTTTCCGTTGGAGACTCCCGAGTTTGACTTTCGGCAGATAGCTCGGTCTCCTTATCCTCGACTGCAGTAGGTGGCTCATCGAGTGGTGTGACAGCTAGGTCATAACTCGGGTTGAGTTGCATCCTCCCACGAAATTCGTTCCCGACCGCGTTTTCGAGTACGTACCATTTCCCGACTTGCCAGTCGAAGCCCGTGATTTTGTTGTTGTGAAATATTGTCAGCTTTATTTCTTCCTCGTTGATATCCTCTAACTGAATCTTCCGAGCGATGGTGTCATGATTCCACTCCTCGAACCCAGTGACCTGTAGGGAGATGTCGATTTGCTTTCCATCCTCAATATCGTTCTTTGTTGCCATCTACGACGACCAACGGATACCTTTGACAAATAATCTTCTAGTGAATTTTCTCGATTTTAAGGATTGGGGATTCTTGCTTCCACGTCTTCAGAACGCAAAGCGTTCTTGCTACTTCGATCACGAGGTATAATGTTAATTCATTGATTGTATTTCCCTTTGTGCCTTTCACTGCCGACTGGGAAATACTGTGATCGAGACAATTGGGCTCACGTTCCGCTGAAAGTATTGGACAGTAAAATCGATATAAATCCAAATAGAACCTAAATTATGGCATCAACCATTCTTGGAGTCGGACTGTGGGGAGACGATGAACAGATTATCGACTCGTGCAAAGACTGTGGGGCGCAGGCTGATGGTGATATGCGCCTCGAAAAGAATGGAGAGCTGGTCATTCTCCGCCTCTGTGAGAGTTGCATGCGGAAATTCACCGACCAAATCGAGGATATATCCATAGAGGGAAATCGAGCCCCCCGATAGATGCTGTGCTGTTGATCCCGCGGAGTTACACTGATTCTAGGAGTAGCCAACCGATTTCGCCGGATTACCATCTGGCGGGCTGCCAGATGCCGTCTGGCTGACCAGCCGTTAAGCTGTTCGTCGAAAAGCCGTCCAGACCGAACATGCTGCTGACCCAAATAGACGACGTCTATCGAAGTGTTCCGACACATAATCTCTGGCGCTGTTGAGCGAATTGCTCATTTGTCGAGGAAATCAACAATACCAAAAATAGTATACCATATAGAACGATCTGAACCTATGCACAGGCGAACGATTCTTACAACCCTTTGTACCGCTGGGATCGGTGGAATTGCTGGGTGTGGGATGTTACGTTCGGAGACGACGATTGCAGATCCGGTTTTCCACACGGGAGAAGGGCGTCACGCGCTCACGTTCACATCAAACGGTGAAGATATCGGGTCAATCGGTGTCACAGGGAATGTAGGTTCCGAGACAATCACACTCCATACTGACATCTGGCATCGGAAGGGAACGCACGTACAATCGATTAAACTCAGAATGTGGATGCCGTCACCGCAGACTGACTCTGCCGCGGACATTGCCATCATTTCTCCGGTAGAAGGTGATGGCCCGCCACCGCGAATTCACCTTTCTACTCCGTCTCGTCGTCAAGGCACCATAATCGAGGTAACGCATCTGGGCGACCTCAAAAATGAGACGATCAGTACGCTCGACTTCATGATCAACCCTCGTTCGAAAACGGCGACCACGCTCAGGATCGACTGTACGATTGAACTCACGAGTAGCGGATGGGCCGGCAAAAGCTACACACTCGAGGGACAACTTCCAGTAGAGTTTCCGGACCTCAAACGACAATAACTCGGTGACGGACGATTAGATTCAGTCTCTCAGACCATTTCGATTACGGATGCGTCGATAGACTTGATGGTTGCGTCCTTCGAGTGTTCCTCGAATTTTAACACTTCGCAAAATGCGTGGATATCTCCACTGTCGGCGGTTATGACACCGTTCACAGCTGCCGTATCACCGTGAGTGATGATGTTGTCGACCGTTATCTCGCAGCACCGACTGAGGAGAACATCATCGAATCCATTACTGGTGCATTGCTCGTGGCGCTGTTCGTGTTCGTTCTTGGCCGCCAGACCGCACGATAAACGATGGGCATTTTTCGCCAGCCTGGCGGAAACTATAGTTTTGCACCACCCCACATCGTAATGACAATCATCACTGGAGCAAACTTCGACGCGATCGAGCCCTATCTCGCTGCACCGACCGAGGAGAATATCATCGAGTCGATGAGCACCGTGGCACATTGATACTCCTGGAATACTAATACTGCATATGGATATCGTACACGACGACGACCACAGTCAGGGAGCACCGACTATTGATGGGACTGGGATCCGGGTGAAAGACATTGCGAGTGCCTACGAGCACAGTGGTTACGAGCCCGATGAGATCACGCAGCTCTACCCTGCGCTCTCGCTCGGCGATGTCCACCGAGCGTTGGCCTACTACTACGATCATATCCAGGACTTCCGGTCCCCGAGTGAACCCGCCAGCGCATGACGCGGCCAATCTACTGTGAAGAGAGTATCTGGGGACCTGTTGCTGACGGGCTGGCCCAACGCGGCTGGGATCTACACTGCTGCCGAAGAAGGAACGCTCGGCGATCCCGATCGTGAACAATTGCAGTACGCCACGGACCGCGCCTGGCTGCTCATGACCTTCGACGACGATATCTTGTCGTTAGTCGAGCGATAGGGGCTCGATCATACCGGCATCATCTTCGTCCAACAAGATGGAAAACGGATTGGAGAGGTTGTCAAGGAGGTCGATGCGTATCTCGAGGTCACCGAGAAGGTAGGTCCGCGGGTTCATTACCCCTGAC
Source organism: Halobacteriales archaeon YIM A00013 (assembly GCA_025041195.1). Classification (GTDB taxonomy): domain Archaea; phylum Halobacteriota; class Halobacteria; order Halobacteriales; family Haloarculaceae; genus Halocatena. The sequence goes on along the minus strand of JAKCFM010000003.1, from coordinate 154,984 downwards.
ACCGTCTGCTCACTGGACTGATCGAGGAGTACACAATCGAGTTGTGACTCCGCATCATATCGTCTTAGCCAGGTAATTCGACATTCTGAGCTGTAATGCCCTGGGTGGGTGCCGATATTGACCATTCTGAGCGCTCGAAGGAGACCAATCGGGGGGACAGTGTCGGAGATTCCGGTCAAGCACGACATCCACCACCACTTTTTCCGATCCCTACACGCGCGCGTTCTTGACTGTGGCTGCAACGTTCGCCGAGCTGGAGGCCGAGATCAAACGAGAGAACGTTCGGGAAGGAATCGCGGCCGCCCGCGAACAGGGCAAGTGGCACGGCCGTCCTCCGTTCGGATTCGATGTTGGGGTTGAGGGCTACCTCGTTCCCAACGATGACTACGAGAAGGCTGTCGTCGCTCTCGATGAACTCGACAAGGGAACCAGCAAACGATCGCTAGCGCGGTCGCTTGGAGTGGCTCGGTCTACGATACGCAATATTGCCGAGCACCGCGGTCGATACACAGCCTATTAAACTTTTCCCCGAGGCCTTTGCACGGTATGTGCAAAAGGGAATCTTCAGCACCGTTTTCGACGGTGGTGTCCGTTCGATCGGCGGGGAGCATTGGTTGGGGTGGCATATCCACCTCCCTATGTCCCAGAAGATATTGACGCCCTCGAAGCAGTATCGATCCCCCGATTGCTACCAAGAACGACCAGTCCGAACTCCTGCGAGGATTCCTCAAAGAAACTGCTCTCGACTTTGAAGTACTACGAGGTGTTTCATTAGAAAAGAGAATTTTACTGCAGCACATACACCTACCGACTGTTGACTAAGGCTTACCTCCCGCAACACGAATCAGCACGGGTTCGCTTGCCAGCGTGTATGCCCATATGCTATGGGAGAGTCACCACACCCTATCGAAAGAGAGCCATATGATGTGGGTTTCAACGTGATTATGTCAACAGGTCGCGAGGAAAGTTATCCCAGCACCACCTGAGTGTAGTTTAGCATGAATCAGTCAATAATCGCGAGAAATATCGACCCTATAAATATCGTTGCCCCCGTTGATAACGCTACTATAACAACACTGATTGGGTTGGATGGATCGAATATATAATACGGTTCAGCAATATAGATCCCTAATAGGGTGCCCAAAGCTGCAAGTATTCCACAGGATATAACAAAACGCAGCTTGTGATTCCATACTTTTATGCTAGGAGTTAAGAGACGCTTTTTGATTTTATGCGATATGTCTGCCATAATCTAATTATTGTTTCCCTTCCTAATAAATGGTTTGACAAGCCATCTGCTGAAAGTTGAGTTTATAATACAATGAGGTATGTTGTTTTAGTTATAGATAGTCTGAAATATCTTTCCCTGCTTCAAGATGCCCAGGATATTTTTGCATGTATTCGGACCAACTGTGTGGGAAGCTAGCATAGTACAAAGGCATTCCACCGATTTTCACCTCTTCAATACCTGGGTGGACGTCCCAAGCAAGATGTGTAAATTGTCGGCCAGATAGATCGTAATGGCTCAAGAATGCTGCATCCACAGCGACGCCTATTAGAATTCCAAGTGCACCTCCAATGGCACCACCAACACCCCCACCAATACTCCCACCAATACCCCCACCAACTATCGCACCAAAGGCGGCAGCTAGTTCTGAGTCGTACGTTTCAACACTTTGTCCAGTTTCAATAGCGACACCCACTCTGTAGTGGTTATCAAAAGCCCATCCGCCACAATTTCCAATTTTATTGGCGTCAATGTTAGATCTCTCTATAAATTGAGTATGATTCTGCGTACTGACGATGTTTTGGTCAAGTTTTTCATCCTGGCCAGCAGTGTCTATTAATGACACAGACCCTTTTTCCTACCCCAATTTGAACAAGAATTTCTTTTGAATAGTGTTTGTTGAGCGGTTGGCCTCAGTGACTTTGGTTAGCTTATATTCATCTGTTTCTTCGACAAGTACTGTTTCGAATTCCGTCTGACCAGATCCGTTTTGATTAACCTGGCCATCCGCTGCAGAGACTGTTGATGAGAACCCGCAGATCGATGCGAGACCCATCCCAGTGGTTTTCAGAACTTTTCTCCACCTTGTATATTTTCCACCTGCCATCACTATATGTTTTTATATCCTCATATGATATATTGACCTTTCATTTTCTTACATATGAGTTATGATTATTATCTGGTTGCACATGTTTATCCCCAGCTGAATTTCTCCACTTCGTGGACACTCCCTCCGGCATGCGTGTGTGGGACGGCAAGGGCGGCAAATACCGTTAGAAACCATTCTCGGTGAATCCCCACCGGCACTTCTTCTGCTCACCACCGGTTCCAGTGCTTCCATCCGATCAGCGCAAAGATCTTGGCAGGGGCTGTGGACAATCACTCCATGGGTGGGTACACCTGCGATCGATGCGACACCGGCGGCTGGCAGCTGGACGAAGTGATGATCAAGAACGCAAAGGGCGATGGCCAGGAGATCACCTGCCCAGATTGTCGCATCATCGACTATCTCTTCATGCATTGATCCAGAAATTCGCCGCATAGAAATGACTGAATGGCATCACGAGTGGGATGCAAAGTTTAATATATGAGGTGAATCGGCCAGTTGAAATTTTGCATTTCTTGCACTGCGAATAAAAACCCAAATTCATATAGGAGCAACAATATATGTTGATATCCACCCAGTGGTTTTTTAAATGCGCCTACTGTACCTTCGAAGTACACTTGGAAGTGTATGGGCGCTCAGTGTTGTTCCGAGCGTCTACTCCTTACCACCCCGTAGTGTCGACCATTTCATTGCCACGCTCACCGCTGTGAGAACGACGGTAAGTAACTCCAGCACCAGCCTCACTGTCGCGAGGTCGAGTATACTTTGCATAGTTGTCACTCTTGGAGTGGAACGACACCATTTTGGAAGTGTATGGGCGCTGTTCCACTCCAATTGGACGTTATTTGGTCAGACACTTAAATAGTCCATTTCCCCTTGCCGCAATGGCTAGGCGCAATGGACCAGTGTGTGAATTTGCTATCATATGCAATGCAGGGATAGCATGGACTGAGCATGTCGGAGAAACTCTCCGACAGTCTCTCTTTATCCAGCGGGGCGTGTGGCTGTGGGGATCAAAGGAATAGGATTTCGATACAACGTCAATAGACTGTCTGAAGATTCGGAAGGGATTAAGTGTCTATTGTACTACGTGGTAGTACGCTTGGGGAAGCGAAGCTCTCGTTTGCGGCTTCTGTCACATAAAGTCACTCCTACAAAAGTGCCCTTGTCTCAAATACCAAAAACTCCGGAATGAGGGCCTCTAATGCCGGTTTGTGACTTACGTAAGTGAGTTGCGTGAGGGGTTACGTGAGTGAGTTACATGGGTACGTTACGTGTACTGACCATCAGAATCGCCTATCTGTATGGGTTAGCTTGATGGATTCTCACTGATCCTCCCGAAATCCCTCCTTCTAGAATCCATTTGAACTCCATCTCGGGGGCATTTCATCTGAGAAAATTCGAATCGCTTGAGAGGTAAATGTGGACTTCTCAGGGCATTCTGATGAATGGCGATTTTTCCGACGCTCATATTGGCGCTGATCAGAGGTGAAGCATTGAACAGTCGCTCTGCCTGGCTATAGCCTTCCCTATAGTGAATCCTATAGCCAGACTGGAGCACTCTACGCCGAGAGTAACAGCAACTTGACGACACCACTATACGTACAGCGCATGTACCACACATGTATGTCAGACGCGTCATCACCCGAGGAAGATCCCAGCGATACTCGTGTCCAGCTGAATGTCCGCGTGACCCAGCGATTCCTCGACCGTATCGACGAGATCTGGCAGGGGAGAGGCTTCAATTCCCGGTCGGAATACATTCGATATGTACTCCATGATGCGGCTGACCACCAGACGTTTGATCGGGACGAACTGCTTGCACTCGCACAGGCAGAACGGCAGCTGCGGGAGGGAACGACCCATTCATTCGAGGACGTGCTCGATCAGTCGGAGCGCGATGCAGACGAGTGATAGCGGACGGTGAGGAGTGGTCGATTCGCTTCTCAGACACTGGCAAAGCAGATTTCCTAGCGCTTGACGCGGATGACCAAGACCAACTCCAGAACAAACCCACCGACATCGTCGAGTCTCCCTGGCGGGATCCGCCCGACTAGGGGAACCGCTCCAGAACAGCCCCTACAAGAAGGTCCTCATTGGCCAGTTTCGACTCTCGGTTACGTTCGATCGCACCGACAACGAGATGGTTATCGCTAGAATCAAACACCGAAGCGGAGCGTATACCGCTGACGACTGATTCACCCCTTACAGCATCGCTGAGCAGGCTGGGGCCGACGACTTCCACGAGTTTTGCAAGTGAGTCGATCGAACGGCATGAGCCTATAGCATTCCCTAAAGGAATGGCTATAGTCAATAGGGAAATGCACAAGCGTACATCGAGGAGCAAAAGATCCATTCCTCAGGGAAGCGATTCGCAGGCCTCTCCGTCATTGTCACCATCAAGTCCATGGGGGTCTTCAGATGGATTATTCCGTTCAAAGAACTCTTGTGCTTCTTGGTGTGTATCGAAATCATCGCAGTCAAGATCACCATCTGGATCACGAGGTGTATCTTCATCAGGTGTAGGCGTTGGAGTTGGTGTCTCTGTTGGGGTATCTGGTTCAGGCGTTGGAGTTGATGTCTCTGTTTGAGTATCTGTCTCAGGTGTTGGAGTTGATGTCTCTGTTTGAGTATCTGTCTCAGGTGTTGGAGTTGATGTCTCTGTTTGAGCATTCGTTGGCGTGTCTGTATTCGGAGCAGTGTATGACCCATCTTGTGGATCTTCTTCTTGAGGTACTGCTCCCAATGCCACTAACGTAATGACCATTACCAATAACGCATACCCTCCACCGATCAGTGCTGATCGGAGTCGACGATCATCAATGCCTTTGACTCCCTTCAATCGATCGTGCGCTCCACGGATATTGAATCCGATGACGAATGGTACTATCAATGGAGAAATAAGAAGTCCTATGAGCAAAGCTGCTATCAGAAATGGAGAGAGTAGGAAAATTCCAATACAGTATACAAGCATAATTAGTGCCTGCTTTATCTTACTTTGCGAAGAGTTGACGCCTGGAAGTATGGTTCTATCCACCATTCATATTCGTCTATCCTGCGGAAGAAAAATCCACGGATGGTTTATTAATCAGCAATTTTCAATAATTACACAAAATTAGGGGGGATTGGAGTAGAATCTGATCCGGATGGATAACACCGACGATGCTCTTGAGACACACTTTGATCGGGGCGAACATATCGGTGATTCTGAACCATATCTCGAATTCTGGAGATACTGCCTGATATCGGAGAAGATGGCTCGCCACCATGGCTCAATCGAGCGGCATGAGGCCAACCCAATAATACAGAAACCAGACATATCCATATTACAGTCTTCCATCCGATCGAGAAAGTCCTACACTCGACTTCTACACTATATACTAGTCGGATTTCGCGGCTTATCCTGGATGCGCCAGTACCGTCATGTGATTTTACCGATCAGCCATAGAAGCAATACTTGCATTAACCATGATAGGTACTGGGCTCGACGAGCGTGAGATTGATGCTGAAAATGTTGACCACTACGTAGACCTCGGTCACTCCGTGCCCGATCCCGATCGCGAGCAATTCCGGGAGCTGATCGACTCGATCGAGCCCGGCCAGTACGAGTACGTGGTGGTGTGGATGCTCTCCCTGCTGGCTCGCCTCGTGGGCATCTACCAGTGCTTTTTCGAAACGTGTGAGGATGCGAGGACGACACGTGTCACTGTTTGAATGGCGGCGAGAAACACGGCCCGTACAAATATTGAGCGTATTGGAACAAGAAGGGAACCGTCGTCACCGAGTACATCGGCAAGGCCGACTCCTGGATTCTCTTAGCCCTATACAACAGAAGTGGGTGGTATGCATCTCTTGGTGTTGTTCAAGGCACTGGAGCGATCGAGAACAGTTATTACAAGTTCTGAAGTAGTGATATTCTCTTAGACAATGGGTTGGAACACCTCAGCGCTTTTCATCAAGAACCGATCGGTCGATGAGGTCGTCAGCTTGCTGCCGGACATCGTCGCCGACGAGCCGACCGGCTGCTCCGTGTTTGCTGATCAGGCGACGAGTCATCACCCGGGAGGTCGGCTCTATCTCGCCAAGACGGGCACGTGGTGTCAGATGTGGGATCCCAATCAGCACTTCGCCCTGGATCCGGACATGATCGTGACCAAAGTTGGTTCCGAGTTTCTGATGAACACGACTGTACTGGGGGTGATATTCTCGAGCATTACGGATATTTTCGGGTTTTGGCTTTCCGTCAACGGCGAAGTGGTTCGTCAGGCGGTCTTTAAGTTGGGCGATCCTGTTGTTGAGCACGGAGATCCGCTACTCGTTGAAGCTCGGCTGCCGGTCCCGAGCACTGGTCATGTGGAGTATCTGTGGCAGATCATCGAATCGGAGACCGACGTGACCTACGACCTAGATATCCCGTTCGAGATCTACACTGTCGATGCGTGACGTTGTCCTGATGGCGGGATATAGCTTGGGTGAGCCTGGAAATAACGATGTTTGACAGCTGTCCGCGTTTCTCTCGTTCGGAGTTGAATGAGACACGTGGGTTCTATAGGAAGCGATCCATTTCCTCGGGACGGTCAATGGGTATCGAACTGATCTACCACGATTTCGACGACAAAACTCCAAAGTCCCCGTTCGAAGACGCGCTCGTCAGACTTTCGGACGACGCCACACTCGACATCGCGTGTCCGTATCTGGGACTCGACGTTCTTCAATCCATCACCGACCGTACCCAAACGTGGCGCCTCGTAACCGACGTCCAGGAGTGGTTTCGCTCTCACTCGGGAGAACGCAAAGAGTTGCTGGAGTTCGTACGGTCGAACAGCGGATCGATCCACGACTGTCGGGGCCTGCACGCGAAGGTCCTCGTCGGAAACGGCACTGGGCTGGTTGGTTCGGCAAACGTCACATACAGCGGTCTCGTGAGGAACCCTGAGATGGCTGTGCTGTTCGAGGATACTGGCGAGGTGGACGAACTTGCTACGTGGTTCGAGGACCTTTGGAGACGCACTAGAGCACCCGATTTCGATGACCTGGACGCCTATCTAACCGAAACCGAATGGCTCGAACCCGAGGAGCGATCGAGGCCAGTGTTGCCTGATACCGGACCGTCAATCGAAGCGTCACTCCAACGACTCGGTGAGTCTACGATTGAGGTCGACGAGACCGCTCACAGCCGACTCGTGGATACCGTTAGTCAGGCCCCGAACAGAGATTGGATGGAGGCCTACTTCGACTGGGTCGCGGAAGTGATCGAGTGCACCGGACTCGACGAGTCGGACAAGCGAATCGCGACGACAGTTCCTGCTTCGTCGCCACGACTGCCCGTTAATGTGAATCACAGATACGTACTTGCAGCATTCCCCCAGCAGGAGCAAATCGGGATAATCCTCCCGAACGACAGCAAGGCACTGGACGAACTCGAGAAGTTCGTCAGCGACTTCGGCCCCTTCTCGACGAACTCGGACGAGGATCCGTACTGGTTCAAGTTTCCAGGTGATCCTGCTGAATTTATCTCCAAGGATATCAAAGCGGACTGGCGAGAGATCGTTCGTAATGAAGCCCAGCGGGGTGAACGATCTGAATATCGTCACTACCACGAACCAGCAGCGTACAGAGTCGCTGTCGACGAGCAATACCGCGAGAATGTCTTAGATAGGGCGTTTTCCGCTCGAAGCGACTGACCCAGTTTCGCGATCACGGGTGCAGTATATTTTTTAGAGTTGCTCGATTCGGTGGTATTGAAATGACATCGATGCGGGATGCAACGGAGGCAAATCTCCTGTACGTCGCGAGCGAAATCGAGCGGATGGGCGAGGAACTTTCGCTGGCAGACGACGTGATAGAGTTTGGACTCCAACTGTACGTTCAAGCGGTCAAGAGCGAATATCGGCCCAGTACGATCGATCGCGCGACTGCGACTTGTCTCTACTTTGCTGCTCGACTTCGCGACGAACCCGTAACGATCGACGACGTTGCAGACGTCAGTCGTCGCGAGGCCAAGAATATATATCACGAGTCAAGCAACCTCTCCGAAGCCATCGGAATGCAGGTAGAGCCCGAAGATCCCATTGACTTCATTGAGGAATTCGGGAACGAGCTGAACTGGGAGTATGACGCGATCGAACGCGCTGAAAGCCTCTGTAAAATCGCGAAGGGTGTAAATCTACATAGCGGTCGTTCTCCGTCCGGATTCGCCGCTGCTGTACTCTACGCACAGTCCGAACTTGGTGACCTTGGCTACACCCAGGCCGAACTCTCGAACGTCGCTGATACCACGACGGTTACCATCCGGAAGATTTACCCTGAGATCATGCAGCACGCGCCAGACATCGAACCGGTTGATCTCACTTCGAGGGACTTCGATATAGCATTTCAAGTGATCGAGGATTCCACGGACTTTCCGGACGACGTTTGCGAGGAGGCAAGAGAACGAGCGCGTAATATCGACGATACAGAAATTACTCGCGGCCAGAGCAAGGCCGGCATTGCCTCAGCAGCGTATCTTGTAACGGGTGAGGAACACGGCATACATCTTGAGCAATCCCACCTCGCTGAAATCACCGGAATTAGTCCACAGACCGTGGCCAAGTACACGGAGATTATTTGATGGCATCGACGAGAGTTTCGGGGTTGCTGTGCAGGACTCTTAGAAACCGCACAGAGCATGGTGATGGGTCGACCGAACTTGCCGAGGAATACGACCTCAGCGTCGGAACCATTCGGTACCACATCTACGGAGAGTGTGGCCATGAGGTCGAACTGGAAGCACTGAGCCCGCCTCCAGTTGGGCTCCCGGAATCTGAGTGCCGTGAAATCCGGACGAAGTACGCTTCCGGCGAAGACGTCAACGACATTTCAGAAGAACTGGGTCACACTTGGAAGACAACAGTCCGGCACCTTTCGGGGGAGTGTACCCACGAGGAAGACGATATTGTTGTTGAAAAACGCGAGATCCTCCAGCGGATGCCTGTTGGAGAGCAGGACTGTACATCCCTGAGGAGGTCGTATAACGAAGAGGACAATGCGGATCTCCTTGAAATTTCCCAAAGCGTCCCCTGGACGTACCAGACCGTGTTACGGCACGTCAACGGAGAGTGCAATCACGAGGTAGATGTTCCGGCACGGGTCGTCGGAAAACGAGCTCACATCTCCGAAGATCTGTGCAGGGAGTTTCGCGAAAGGTACAGGGAAACCCGCGATCTTACGCTTTCGAAGCTCGAACCTCTCGCCGAAGATTACGAAGCTTCGGCCGGAAGCATTCAACGCCACATTCGATTCCGATGTCTCCACGACCCCAAGTCGACACTGCTGGACCAGGTAGATGGCTGGCAGGACCTGATCACTGAGGATGGCACTCTTGAGCAGATTGATGAACCTCCAGTGCCTGATGAGGAGGAGATACTCGAAGAGGAACTGGAAGCAGACACTGATTATGCTAACATAGCAGCTGAAACTGGTGTTCACGACCCTGACGAGACAGAGGCTGTGGCGGACCTGGCACAGCCGGATGCAGAGCGTGTAGAGACGACAACTTCGCGGATCGTCCGAGACACTGAGCTCGCGAAGGGTCTGAAAGAGCAGTATCAGTACCACTGCCAGCTCTGCGGAGAAACGAGGCACAGAGCGCCTCTAGAGCACTACGCGGAGGTCCACCACGTCAAGCCGCTCGGGCGGCCTCACGAGGGACCTGACGTGAAGACGAACATGCTCGTTCTCTGTCCAAATCACCACGCGGATCTCGATCACGGACTCGTGCATGTCGATCCAGAAACACTCGAAGTCACCCATGCGACCGATGAGACTGTCTCTGGTCAGGAACTCCTTTTAACGAACGACCACAGCATCTGCGAGGAGTTCCTTGAGTATCAAAATGAGGAGATCTCGAAACTCTGAACGATAGCCTGTTCCAGCGCGAGTGTATCGCTTCTTCCGCTATTTTCTACTCCAAGACAGTCTGACCGCTTGTTCTGGTTTGTTACCGCACGTTCGACTTTTCTGCCCCTCGATGGGGAGGGGCTCGTGGTGAACTGAGCTCCTCGCAACTCCGGGGATTCAGATTGCGACCTGTGATATTCACGAGCGGTGGTTCGACGAGGACGTACCGGGTGGGACGACCAGCAGCTGCCCAGAGTGCGGTGGACGGGTGCGAACTAACACGGTCGAGACGAGCTGTGAGGACTGTGGCCTCGTGCTTGACGAGACGTCGATCGACACCGCTGGGGAGGACGACTGGATATCGAGATGATACTGCACATGATGATGGTCTTCGCTGATGCCGAGCGCAAGATGATTCACTCACGGGTCAAGAAGGAATCGACACTACCACCGAGAACGGTAAACGAGTCGGACGGCTACCGTTCGGCTATACCGTCGAAACTTCTTCGAGATCCCACAATCGGAACAGCGCAGCATCCTCGAACGTGCAGAAGCGAACTACGATATTTCGTTCGATAACGATCGGTGGCGACGCGAACGAGCCAAGGTCTCAACCGGTAAGAAGTCGCTGCCACCACTTACTGAGTGAAGAAGCAAATTACGCGAAGTGATAATCGAGGAATTCGATAATTGCTTTCCAGCACACGGTCTGCTTCACCCGCGATTTGGGTTTATGGCCCATCCCCTGTACCTCGATATAGTCATACTCGTCTCCCTTAGACCATCCCCTGTTCTGGAGTGCTCGCTCGAAGATTCGTGGTTGCTCTGCGTTTGAATCTTCTTCGCCGTGGATCATGAGCAGTGGTGAACCAACCTCTCCGTCCATATGCGTTATCGGACTCATCGCTTCGTACTCTGCTCTATTTTCGTCCGGATCACCGAGCTGTCGACGGAGGTTTCCCAGTGTAATCTGTCGAAGATCTACGACTCCTGTGTCTGCTACGAATGCATCCCACGTGTTGGGGTGCAAAACCGCCTGCATATAGACATTGTATCCTCCATGCGAGTGACCATACGCAGCTACGGAGTCGGACGCGATACCCTCTTGATCTCGAAGCCAGCTTCCAGCGGCGTTGAAGATATCGTGTTCTTCGGGTGTCCATCCGGGGACGGGACAATTCGCCAGCAATACTGTGTAGCCTAGGTGAACAAGCAACTGCACTTCTGGTCGGAATGATCGAGACCACGTATTTGACATCCCATAAAAGAACACAATCGCTGGTGTCTCACCGTCTCTCTCTGATGGTCGGTAAAGTAGGCCTCCAGCAGTTTCTCCATCAGGGAGTGGAAACTGGATCTCCGTCGGCTCGACGAACTCATCAGGACCGATCTCACGGTCTTCATATCCCGCTCCGAAAAGTACAGTAGTTTCTTCGGTCACCAAATTATGGTAGAGAGCTTCATACGGTCGATCTTCCTTGCTTCGTTGCAACACGAACTCGTTCCCACCAATCGTTGCCTCAGTACCAGAACAGTCCAAAAACAGCCCTTCGCACGGTATATCCGTTACATCGCCCTTCGTATCGATCACCGCAGTCGCTGATCGGGGGGGAGCACCGGACAGAATCGTATCGCCATCATGTAAGAACGCGACTGCACCCATGTCTGCGATCCATTCAACCGATTCATCATTTATATCGTATATCCCGCAGGTCCGCCCATCCCGCCAGTGCCCGTCGTCGCGCTCGACGAGGAGTTTGTGTTCGTGTGGATGCCACTGTACAGGGGTGAGTCTTTTACCGTGGTCTGGCACGTCTACACGGACAGGATCACTCCCGTCCGCTCGTGTTATATAGGTTGTGAGACCGCTCACAAACGTGGTTTCAGCTGTGTTGGTCTGCGGTGGATTGGACGAGTAGGCAACAAATTCCCCGTCTGGACTAACGGCACACGTGGCTGCGATCTGTGTATCGAGCCCAGGAAACTGGGGGAAGTCGCCATATTCATCGGTAGTTGGATTTCGCCAGCGGAGTGTGGTATCATCCACACGGTAGTAGATCAGCCCAGAAACTGGGTTCACAGCCCACAACAGACCATCTTCTGGAATCGAGAACAATCGCTCTTTCTCCCCTTCTACCGGCGAGCGATACACCCATGATGTGTTTTCTTCCGCTCCTCGATAGAGAACAGCTTCGCTATCCGCAGCCCATACGTACGAAACGTTCTCGGGATGCAGTGGAATTTCACCATCCGTGAATTGGTGACGCCGACCAGTGGGGAGGTGAGTGCCGTGCAGCTCAAAGCGTCCAGTCGTATTCCAATTGCACGCAACCCACTCGCCATCTGGTGAAGCCTTCGGAAAGTATGCTGTGGGGATTGAAAAAAACGTCTCGATGGGATTATTGGGGATCGTCATCTAGATAACTGAGCAAATATCAAGTTCCCGACCGTAATATAACTTACCACACAGTACTACTCTTGTGTTTCGATTGTAGCAGGGAGCGTCAATCTGAGGATGGAAGGTGACGCTTGAGCAGACCGTATTTTTCCGTTACCTGCCCGAACGTTGTATTCTTCTTTTCATCGTACTGTTTGGCGTCTTTTTGCTCCGTAATGTTGCCCTTTCCAGACATAGTACACTATCTAACGTGCATAATAATAAAGCTATTTGAGCAAAGTTTTTATGCTATGGAACATTCTGATGTTTGGTAAGCCATCGCTCGATAGTGAACAGTTTCCACAATTGACTTGGTGAAGTACTTAAGTTCAGGACCTTCGAGCGTACGACATTCCCGTCCACAACTCCTAATCGGTCTGTGTGAAGGGATTGTAGATCTTTCTCGATAGAGGGATACCCGTAATTCTCTAGCCCTTCTTCGAGGAACGGGTCGAAACCCATCCCGATCTCGAACGATTCAATCTCTGGAGGGAGTAGACCATCCACTGCTTCTAGGAATAGGCCTTTACTCTGTCCCCTCTTCCGCAGGCTACCTGGAGGCATTTTCAGCACCTCTCGATGGAGGCGTTCATCCATCAGTGGGAATCGAAGATCAATGCCATTCTTCCGAGCTGCTTGCTGTGCCTGAAAGCGCATCAGGTTTTTCGTCCGTTTAAACAGAAATCGCAGCATAAGCTGCTGTTCAAGGTATTTCACGTCCATCGTAACATCTGAGCTGGGTGGATCGAACTGAAGCCACGACGGTTCGTGAGCTGGACTCGGTGTGAATGATGTAATTGATGGGAGCACGGCTGAGAAGAGATTCGCCAGCGTGGTTCCATCGTCACGATAGGCACGATCGACAAGCTGGCCGAGTTGGCCGGTACGAAGCAAATCATAATAGAACAAGCCAGTTCCGTCGAAACAGTTCCCCCCGAATCCATCTAGCACAACCTTGCCATTCTCCGCTGCGCGTTCATAGAGTTGGATCTGCATCGCCAGGTATGGATCGAGGACAGGAAGCCCAAAAGAGTACGAGTCGAGACACCGCTCGTAGTCGAAATCATAGTCGTCGATCCATATTCGGTGCGAGTCGAAAGAATACAATTCATCCATAATCCCAATATTTTGCATTTCTGTTTCAATGCGCTCGCACTCAAACTCATTTTTAGAAACGTGTGAGTACGTTCTGGGGGTAGCGCCACAGTCGTTGACTACCACGGCAGCGACGGTGTTCGAATCTCGTCCACCACTTAGCGCAACTCCTGGCCGACTGTATTGTGATATTCGAGAGCAGACAGCGCTCTCAAGTGCCTCTCGAAATCGGTCTGGGCGTGCGTGCGAGTATTCGCGCTGTGACCTGAACTGGTGGTATGAGATCTCTTCAGCAGTATCTCCATCATATCTGAGGAATGAACCTCGATCGAGCGCCTCTATTTCGGTGTGGAACGTGTAGCCAGCGTACTTCCCGTTCTCGGAGAGATAGCCAGCGATAGCATCTCTATCTGGCGTTGACTCAATCGCTCTGAGAATCGCATCCGGTGATGAGGCAATGAGGAATCGCTCACCTGTGTAGCAATAGAAAATATGCCGGAGTCCAATCGTATCACGTCCACATACCAACGTCTCTGTGTCCTTTTCATACGCGAGGGCGAAGAACGGACCAACAATCTCCTGAAATGCTTGCTCGCCGACTGAATCAAACAGACATTTGAAAATTTCGACAGCAGCTAGATCGTCGTTGATATAGCTAAATTTCCGAGTGAGTGTTCGTCTATTATCGATCCGGCCGTCGAAGGCTATGATGGTGTCAGTATCGCTTATGGGTTGCCGACAGCACTCTTCTCTTGTATCGGTATAGAAATGCTGGTACCCCACTGCAATTGGTCGGTCGACAATACTTTCTTTTCCATCGTGTCCACGGTCGTCAAGGACCGACAAACACCGATCGAATACGTCAATGTCAACACCAGCATTGTCGTAAAGGGCGAATATCACAATACTACATAGAATTAATAGATAATATAATTAAGTGCAAAGTGAGTTCGTTGTCAAAATTTCATATGATTAGATTACCATAGCATATGTTCCATTTATATATAAAAATAGAACCGCAGATATCAATGTGGAAAGAACTGAGTACAACCTCGTTCGTGACCCAGACGCATACTGTGCCGACTGTCTCCTCCTTGGATCGCTCTACGACGTAACGGTACTCAGTAAACGCTGGGTCCATGTTCGCTGTGAAGTCGTCGTAGCGGGCCTCGAATGAAGTTATTGCGTCACGAACGAGGGCGCGGGTTCACCCACTAATTCCCATCGGGGAAGAATTAATCTCAATCAGCATTTCATATCATATAATCTATATATCAATACCTAATATAAAAATTAAAAAATTTTCATATAAATGCCGAATGTATATTTAATAGTTTGGAAAGATACACGTCCGTTCTCGTGGGGTGTCAGTAGCTAGCATCATTGATGCCACAGTAACGAGCGTGGCATAATCGTTCTCAGTACCCTCAGCGGTCGTCGTGAATTGAGAGGTCTCATAGTTAGTCTAAGTAAAGACTATACCATTCCGGTTGGATAGTGAGACTATCCAGATGACTCGGAAAACAATCGGAAAGAATACTGGGAAATCCGGCCGTGTAAATTTATCTGGTCCCGAACTCAACAAGTTCAACACTGGCGTCGGAGATCCCATTAAAATCGATATCGCTGAATCCAAGGGTATTGCCCACGCGATTATTGATAACAGCACGCACGAGGAGTTCGTTATCGTATCTAAGCCCACCCGCTCCAACACGGACGGTTCCAATGAGTAGCGGGGAATACCCAAATCTATTCGAAGCGTGTACGCCCCGAGATGATGTCCTCGATGGTACACTCCAAGAGGATCAGTTTGCAGCCAGCCTGGCGACAGTCGCTCACTCGGGTGATGACGCTGCACCAGTTTACCGGGACGCAACGCAATTCTTCGACATGACGTATCCTACCGATGGGCTACGAACACTACTGACTAATCTGTCCGGTCGATTCCTTGCTGGTGGCGGCTACGAAGATGGTGGCTACTCGAGCAGTATCCTCTGTTTAGATACTCGCTTCGGTGGCGGGAAGACTCACGACCTTATCGCTTCCTATCATCTTGCAACGAGCCCAGTCGACATCGAAAACCTCGATCAGCATCTCGTGGATAGTGCGAATACCGTTGGCAACGCATATCTGGATGCCGTTCGCGAGGGATTGTCAGTCGACACTGCTGTATTCGTCGGTGGGCATGTTGACGCTCGCAACGCTCGGAGTGATCGGACGGATCCGAACGCCCCGAATACCCGCACGATGTGGGGTGAAATCGCCTACCAATTGTACGGGCTCGATGGATACGAATATCTCAAAGAGTATGACCAAGAGCGCAACGCTCCTGGCGGAAACACGCTGAAGGGTCTCTTCGATCTCGGCGACGATCCCGCACTCATCCTTGTCGATGAGATTGCAGCCTATCTCGAGGCAGCATCTGCCGTCGAAGTTGGGACCGCAACACTCGCCAGTCAGACACTGAGTTTCATCCTCTCTCTTCTTGAGACTGCGTCTGATGTCGACAACGTCACGGTAGTCTATAGTATTGCTGACACTGCCTTCGAAGAGGAAGCGGAGGAGGTTCGAACGCTTATTGACGAACTCAATCAGATCGGCCGCCGTCAACACAAGACGGTCACACCGACATCCGAAAATGAGGTGGGGCAGGTTCTCCAACACCGTCTCTTCGAGGAGATTAATCACGAGCAGGCAGAAGCAGTGTCAGCATCGTATTTCCAGTTGTATGCTGATAGCGACCGGCAGTTCCCCCAGGAAGCGACTGACGCAAGCTTCGTCGATCGACTGGAGCGAGAGTATCCCTTCCATCCGACGATCATCGATACGCTCACTGAAAAAATCGATACAATCCCCAAGTTCCAGCGAACCCGTGGGGCGCTGAAGCTTCTCGCTCGTGCCGTCTACTACCTCTGGAATCACCAACCAGCTCACTACGAGCGGCACTGGATTCGTCTGTATGACCTCACTCCAGCAGACAACGCGCCTGATGGGAGTATCGATTCGACGCTCCGGGAGACGCTCTTCGAGTTCGTTGACCTGAGTGCAGCTGTGTCAGCCGACATCTACAGCGAGGACGACACCGCGCACGCACAGCTAGAAGACCGCAAGTGGACTGGGAAGGGAATTCCACCGCTGGCTAGTCACCTCACGACGACTGTGCTCTGGCACAGCCTTGCCTACGGCGAACAGGCTACTGGACTCACACGGGCAGAGATGAATGCTGCACTTGGACATCCAGAGATCCGTTTCGACAACTACGACTCAACCCTCGAAGCCCTCGCAGGTGGGGACATGAACGTTGCGTGCTATTACCTCTACGATGAGGAGCGTGTTCGATTCAAGTCCGACCCAAATCTCATCCGAATCATCGATCAGCGTGTAGACAACACGCCTGACGCGCGTGCCCGCAATCGATTCGAATCGCGGTTGGAGAATTCCGAGATCGGAACTGGTGGCTTCAAAACCGTCGTTTTCCCAGAATCGCCGGCAGATCTCCGGGATACGATGTCCAAGCCACAACTCGCAGTGATGCACATGGACACCGCACCTGTCTCCGATGGCGGTAGCGAGGTTCCGGAGAAAATACAGACGCTGTATCAGAAGTCTGCGTCTAAGCACGGCGGTGAGACCCAGAGTCGGGTCTACAAGAACTATGTTCTCTTCCTTGCCCCCGACCACGAACGCATCCAGAGTACTATCGATGAGGCACGTCAGCTTGAGGCAATCGAGGCGCTACTAGATGATTCCCAGCAGACAGCTGATCTCTCCGATGAACAGATCGTGGAGCTTCGCGAACGACGGGACCAGACACACGGACTCCTAGGCGAGCTCGTCCGTGGCGTCTATCGGCACCTGTACTACGTCGATCGCGACGGCCTAACCCACTTGGCGATCAACGCCACCGAAGCGAACGGTGGGACGACGCTCGTCAACGCTGTCGAAGAGACGCTCGAAGACCGGCTGATCCGTGCCGACGCCGGCCCGAAGGGCGTCGCGTTCTTCACGCAGAAGCTCTGGCAGCAGACACAAGACAGTATGACCACCGAGCAGTTGGTCACGCAGTTCGCGAAGAAGCCAGGTCTTCCGTATCTCCTCAACACGAAGCCGGTGCGTAAGACGGTGGCCAAGATGGTCGACGACGCCGGTTACAGTTACTGGGATAGCATAGCTGGTGAGGATGGACTTGCTTACTGGGACGGCGACGAGGATGATCGGCCGGAGAATTGGCGGAAGGCGAATCCGCTCTCGGAATCCATCGATGTCCGAACCAGCGTTCGAGACTCAGACGTGAAGATAGGTGACGAATACGTCGTCTATACCGACATCAATGCTCTTCTCGATGTTCATCACGATACCATCCGTCCGCCGGAGACAGAGGAGATACTGTGTGCAACGGAAGGCTGTGATGTCGAAGTCGATCAGGAAGGAGACTTCTGTTCAAAACACGAGCCGGATATTGAACATGAGTGTGCCAGTTGTGGAACGAGTGTTGGGAGTCAGAACGAGTTGAATCCGCGTGGACTCTGTGCCGACTGTGCCCAGCCGAACGACTGGGAGCGTGCGACGAGCTTGATGGCCGCCTCCCGATCATTCAATGAGGTACGAACCCACGCACTCGGAAAGGCTGCGTCGGGGGGTACACCCGGTATCGATCGGGTTACGATCGAAGTTGGGGGCGAGGATCAACTGTCGAAGGGGTCGTTCATCGCTCAACGCCAAGTGTTCAAGGATCTGGCTGAGAACGTCTCTGTACGAATGCGATACGAGACGGAATCGTCGGGCGGCGCGACGTATCAGGCGCAGTTTACAGGCGGCGTTGATGAGTTCTCCCGCGTCACCAACCAACCCGATTCGTTTGACGGCGCGTCACGGGTCGAACTCAAGTTCCGAGTAGATCTGGACGAACCAAAACCGATTACAGACGCCGAAGACGACGTACTCGCTGAACTCCGAGAAGAACTCGGACAGACCAGTATCAACGTGAAAGTTCAAGGTCGAGGGCCCGTCGAAGTTCCCGCAGAGCTCCACTCATGACCTCACATCCAACACTCAACGGCGATTCAGTGACGTCGGCTCCAGCCAAGAGTGACGCCTTCGCTGCTGGTCGTTTTGGAAGCAGCGTGTACGGGGGTCGACCGACGTTCGCGCTCGAACGTCGCGACGATGTCGATGGTGCGTCGCTAACACTGTACGAACTACTCCCGGAAGATCAGGCCGACGCCCGTCGTGATCGGTATCAGCGCAGGAATCCAAACCGGGGGTTCGTGACTAAATCGTTCGAAACAGTGTTCGGAGCGTCGGCTGATCCCGAAGTCGATCGATGGGAGTGGGACGACTGGACAGCGGTGAAGATCTCTCGCTTGTCCGGGAGTCGCCTACGCGCGACTCTTCCACCGGTGCGCGAGACACTCCATGGCGCTGATCTCGACGAGTCGGTCGTCACGACCACAGGCAATGCTGAGGTGTTCCTTCCGGAGACGGTCGGTATCCGTCTCGCTCTGGAGTTTCTCGGTGTGAAGCCGATTCAGCGTGTCGACCGGATGCGGGCGTTCTGCCGCGGTATCGCGCGGATGAGTGATGAAGAGTGCTACTACTGGCACGCGAAGTGTCGATCTCCGTCTTCACCGAACGGCAAGAAAGCGCTGCGAACGTTACTAACTGACCACATCTAACATGAGTAAACAACCAACTCAGAACTCAGATAAAGAGTCTTTGAAACCACTCGCTATTGAAGGGAAACTTCCGCTGAAGGTAGTTGGTATCGAAAATCTTCGAGAGGCGAATCCGCAGTATCTCCCCCCTCATCGTTATCTTCATCCTTGGTTCGCACGCCGACCTACTCCTGCTTCCAGGTTAGCAATCCTTGCATCGGTCCTCCCAAAAGGAACTGACACCGATGACCTACTTCGCTGGATGCAGATTGGGCCAAACAAAGAGATTGATGGGAGTCTCAGCGAATATGTAGAACGTAAGAAAGCAACAGAGAACAAACGGAGTGGGAACTTAGCAAGTCACTATGGATACCCACGGCCGTTTACTCTCTCTCCGACCGAGAGTGAAATAGAAGAGATTCAAGAGAGGCTGCGAGATCAATGGGGTGGAAACCTTCCAGAGGTATTGGATCCAACTGCTGGTGGTGGAGTCATTCCTTATGAGTCACTCAGATACGGTCTACCGACTCATGTAAATGAGCTAAATCCTGTTCCATCTATTATCCTCAAGGTAATGTTGGAGTATGCCCCGAAGGTTGGCGATATAGAAACTGAAGTGAGATACTGGGCAGAAAAAGTAAACAAGCGAGCTAAGTCGAATATAGAGGAGTACTTCCCAGGTCAACGAAATAATAGAACGCCAATAAATTATGTATCTACTTACAATATTCAGTGTAACTCGTGTGGATCTGATATTCCATTGGTACCAAAGTGGTGGATACGAACTCGAAGTGATGGCATTCGAGTAGTTGTTCGTCCCGAGATTCAGGATGATAAGTCAGTTGATTACAATGTAATTGTTGATCCGGATGACGAAGATCTGGAAGGATTTGACCCGAATAATGGTCCTGTCTCTCGTGGGGGGGATACAGAGTGCCTGAACTGTCATGTTGTCACTGAAGACGATGAAGTTCGAAGACGATTGAATAAAGGTGAATTCAACTACGATATTTACTGTGTTCGATATCTCAAGAGCAATGGTAGCCATGGCTTTCGGTCACCGGAAGTAGAAGACCGTGAAGCCGCTAAAGAAGCCCAGCATCGAAATAACTCTGATTTCACTCTGTCTTCCTTTCTCTCAACGCCTATCCCAGAAGGCAACAAAACATCTGAACTCCATAATTACGGAATGAATGAATGGAGAGATATGTTCTCTCCACGCCAATTAATCTCTAATTATGAGTATATTGATGCAATTAACTACTATCGACCCCAGATTAGCGAGGAATACGATACTAACACTACCGAAGCCATTCTAACTCTACTAACGCTCACCATCAGCAAGTTAGTAGATCGAAATTCACGGCTTACTCCTTGGGATACAAGCAAAGGATATCCCAGCCAAATGTTCAAATCCCAAAATTATGCCTTCAAGCGGATATTTGTTGATACAAATATCTCAAAAGGGGGCGTTGACTTTCTCTCATATCTTGAGAAGATATATAATTCCTATAAAGAGTTGGTTAATTATTTACCTGAAAGAAGCAATTCAGCAAATATGAGTGTGGGTGATACAGCATCTTTACCACATGATGACGACAGTATTGATGCTGTTGTAATTGATCCCCCCTACTACAGTAGTATTATGTATTCTGAATTATCTGATGTATTCTACGTTTGGATGCGAGAAGTATTGAAGGAAGTTTTTCCCAATATTTTCCAACACAGCCTAACAGATAAAGAAAATGAAGCTATAGCAAATCCTGATCGATTCAGCTCTGTTGCAGGAAACGGTTCATCAAAGCGTAAACTAGCTAATGATTACTATGAGCAGAAGATGAGCGATATTTTCTCCGAACTCTACCGGGTTCTCGAATCTGGTGGTGTAATGACGGTGATGTTTACACACAAAGAAACAGACGCTTGGGACACTCTGACTATGTCGCTCATCAACTCTGGGTTCACTATCACATCTACCCACCCAATTACGAGCGAGATGCCTCAGCGGGCCGGGATGCGGACAAGTGCCTCGGCTGACAGCACGCTACTCTTGACCGGTCGAAAGCCCCACGAGGAACGAGATCCTGAAAACGCAATCCCTACCCTCTGGACGGACGTTAAGACAGACACTCGAAGCGCTGCGAAGGAAGCCGCCCGCAACCTCATCGACTCAGGTTTGAGTCTCACGAAGACTGATGTCATCATCAGCGCGTTCGGGCCGACACTACGCGTATTCGCTGATGCCTACCCAGTTGTTGACGACGAGGACAACGAAGTCAAACCGCGACGTGCTCTCGAAGAGGCCCGCGAGGCGGTGACACAGGTTCTCGTTGACGAGTACCTTGAAGTTGAGGGGATAAACGACCTTGATGATGTTACCGAATGGTACGTTCTCTGTTGGCTGGTACACGAGGCAGAGACGTTCTCCTACGACGAGGGCAGACAGTTAGGCCTCGGTATCGGCGTCGATATCGACGATATCAAGCGCAGCACCAAGACGTGGCGGAAGAGTCGCGGCGACATTAAACTGCGCGACCACACAGGCCGCGTCCAGAATATCAACGAAAAACCCGAGAACCGGTCCAGTCGCACCCCGGTGAATCCCGACGACCTCTCGTTCGGCCTGGCACTAGACAAGGTTCATGCCGCGATACACGTCTACGATGTCCAAGGCGAAAGCGCCTGTTGTGACTGGCTCCGTGAGCGAAACTTCGGCACGGACTCAACGTTCAAAGCGACGCTCAAGGCGCTTCTGCAGGTGCTCCCGCATGACCACGAGGACTGGGAACTCGCCCGTGACCTCGCTGTCGGGCGAACGAAAGACGTGCTAGACCTTGAGTTCAGTCCGAACGTCTTCGCCGAAGATAGCGATCAGACCCATCAGGCAGGCATCGACGACTACTGAATCAGTCCTCGACCTGCACTCTTTCGTCACACACTATAAGTGTGATAGAGATGAACAGAAAATAACGTCCTTATAATGTCGACATTCCCGGATCGAATCTGGTCTTCAATCTACGAGAGCAAGCCCGCTGCCGATGGGATGTATCTAGTTAACGAATTTTACGTCCCTGCACTCGAACGATCGATTCGTTACGATCGTATCGCGGGCTATTTCTCCAGCAGTGCGCTCGCAGTTGCCTCCCGAGGGATCGATGCACTTCTCGAGAACGACGGTGAAATGCGGCTGGTCGTGGGGACAGAACTCTACACCACTGACCGTCCCGTTTTTGAGGCGGTTACTGACGAGCTGGCCAACTCGCTGGAAAAGCTCGAAGACGAACAGTTAGACGCCCAGCTTCAACTTCTCGCTCGGCTCCTCCATGAGGATCGGCTCCACATCAAAGTCGCTGTCTCTCGTCAGGGCTCGTGGCGAATCTTCCACCCGAAGATGGGCGTATTCCACGACGAAGATGGAAACGTCCTCTCCTTCGAAGGTAGCGTCAACGAGACCGTTGGGGGCTGGAAGAATAACTACGAACGGTTCAAGGTCCATCGCTCGTGGGTTGAGCAGCAGTCGATGTACGTTGATGATGATATCGATACGTTCGAACGACTCTGGACGGACGAACATCCCTACGTCGAAGTCTATGACCTACCGGAGGCCATCAAGAAAGAACTCATCGACTGGAAAGACCCGGACTCACAGACGGAACTGGAGGAAGCAATCCAGATCGCCCGTGGCGAAGCGCCGCCGACCGACCGAGACAAAGCCAATATCATCGCCGACGGACCCCTCTCTCTCGGTGGGCTGGCGCTCGCAGAGAAAGGAAGTACGATCACACCGTGGCCGCACCAACGGGTTGTCTCTGATACACTCGTCAATACCTATCCGAACAGCTTCTTGCTGTGCGACGAGGTTGGACTTGGGAAAACCATTGAGGCAGGTTTAACACTCTCACGGCTTGGACTCACCGACGAACTCGAAACTGGCCTGCTGCTCGTCCCAGCGAGCCTCACCGTTCAGTGGCAGGAGGAGATGTGGGAGAAGTTCAACTTGAATACGTATCGGTACGAGCGTGGGAGCGACTACGAGTACGCCTTTATCGATGCCTTCGATCGCGAGCATACTCCTCCTACAGCATCGGAACTCAACCTCAAGCGTGACGAACGCGAGCAGGCATGGGTCAATAGTCCTATCTGGCGGTTCCTTCACGAGCAACGAACCAACACCGCTACCAGTGCTCCCTCAATCATCATCATGTCCTGGCATACGGCACGATTGAAGGATCGGTGGAACCAGGTGGCACCCGAAGCCGGTGGTGATGTCCGAACGCGGGAGGATGTCCCCGCGAGTTGTCGTGGCCGGGATTCATCCAATCGAGAAGGTGTCTGGGATGCGGTCATCGTCGACGAGGCACACAACGGTCGCGAGGGGAGCAACTTCTACTCGATGCTCGAACAGTTCCGCGACCATACACAGACCTACTACCTGCTCACGGCGACGCCGATGCAGTTGCATGCAGGCGAACTGTACGACTTGATGGCTCTGCTCGATCTCCCTGGAGCATGGGACAACCAGGAACAGTTCGTCGAGTTCTTCGAAACCCGACGAGCACTCACGAAGGCGCTCGACGAGGTCGTAGCAGCGAGCGATTCGTCTGGAGACACAGACTCGTGGTCCACACAGGCGACACTCTCTGAAGGGCGCTACCAGGACCGACTTTCCGGAACCCAAGGCCTTTCAGATCAGATATTCGATTCGATCGGTTCCGAACTGGAGGTGAAAGATGAACAGCACGCACGATCCATCGCGAAACAGCGTGTTCTGAGCGCCTGTGATCTCGCCAGTGATTACGGCGAGCACTACGATGGATATATCGATCGGTTCGAATCCTCGATGGAAGTCCACGACGTCGATCCATTCGATGCCAGAGAGGACGAGAAGCTGAAATATCTTCTCTATCCTGAGTGGAAGGCCGACCAAGAATGGTTGACTTTCTCGCGAAACGAGCGGCTTGCCGCGCTTGACGAGCTGTCAGAGTCGGGCTGGCAGGTCATTCAAGATGTCTTCTCTGAGTCGACGCCGGTTGAAGCGCTCATTCATCGGAACACTCGTGACACTCTTCGGAAGTACGAACGAGTTGGGCTCCTCGACGCGACGGTTCCCGACCGTGATCCAGACCAACACAAGATCGAACTTACTGATGAGACTCGCCGGGTGTACGACCGGATCGACGACTTCACACGGAAGTTCTACAAACTCGCCCAACAGTCGGACGAGGCCGAGTCCCGAGCAATCGGGTTTGTCATGACCACGTACCGACAGCGCCTCACCAGCAGTGTGTACGCGATTTCACAGAGCCTTCACAATCGTCTCCGGAAGCTCCGGAGACAAAGAACAGTCCTGAAAGGCAAGCAACGAGCGAAGGATCGTCCATCGATGGGTTCCCAGCAAGTCATCATGGAAACCCTCTCTGAGTATAATCTCGATGATGCCGATGCGCTTGACGAGTTAGAAGGTGATCTCGAAGACGTGGATCTGGCAGAAATTATCCCCAACGTCACTGATGAAGGACTTCACCTGTTGGAACAGGAGATAGAGGAGTTAGAGTCGTTCGTGGATGAACTCACAGCGATCGACCGAGACCCGAAGATTGGGCAACTAATCGAGGACCTGGACGAACTGCATCGCGAGGGCTATAACCGGGCAATCGTGTTTACCCAGTACGCAGACACGATGGACTTCATCCGCGAAAGCCTTGTCTCTATACACGGTGAAACAGTTGCAACCTACTCCGGACGCGGTGGCGAGGTGTACGATCGCGAATCTGGTGAATGGAGACAGGTCGGGAAGGAACGGGTCAAGCGTGAATTTTCATCTGACGAGGGCCATGTCGATATCCTCGTTTGTACGGACTCCGCGAGTGAAGGACTCAACCTGCAGGAGTGTGGTGCGCTCATCAACTACGATCTCCCGTGGAATCCAATGCGTGTCGAACAACGAATCGGCAGAATTGATCGTATTGGTCAGCGGTTCGATGAGGTTACCATCCTCAACTACAGCTACGAGGATACTGTCGAGACCGACATTTACGATCGACTTGATGACCGAATCGGATTGTTCGAGAACGTTGTTGGTGAGATGCAGCCTATCCTCTCTGGGGTGAGTCACCAGATTCGAGATGCTGTCCTCAAATCCGATCGTGAGGAGAGCCAGCAGGTTGTTGAAGAGGCAGACAGTGAGCTCTCCAAGCAGATCACAGAACAAGACCAAGGTGACCGGGTTGATGTCGGAGAATCACTGGACACCGTCGATTCACTCGTTGCACAGGATGTCATTGATGAGGCAAAACTCGATGCATGGCAGTCCTACAACCATCCGGATATCGTCGATGTCGGTGATACTGAATACGAGTATCCAGCACCGTTCGAAGTTGAAAGCTTGCAGGCGGTTTTCGTCGGCAATGAGACACTGGCTGACTTGGACATCGAATTCACGCAAATCGATGATCTGGAGTTTGATATGGATAATATCGACTCCGTCAACGACGTAGCCTTTGAGGAGAACACGTATCGCCTTGCTACTGACGGAGAATTGATTGAACTACCACAGTCCGATGGCGAGCAGACGCT
This sequence comes from Halobacteriales archaeon YIM A00013, assembly GCA_025041195.1. Lineage (GTDB taxonomy): Archaea > Halobacteriota > Halobacteria > Halobacteriales > Haloarculaceae > Halocatena. Next base: position 129,230 of record JAKCFM010000003.1, on the reverse strand, counting down.
CGCTCAGGCCATTGCACCCGAGGATAACGCGATCGCAGTGACATTCTCCGCAGAATGTGCGGACGAATTCCCATCTATACAGTACCTCGCACCAGGTAATCCGCTTTTGACTCAGCTCGTCAACGTGATTCGTGACGTAAGCGAAGATCCCCTGCGCTTGGTTCGCCAAGCAGAGCCCAAAGAGGATATCGCAGAGAACCCTGTTCTCTGTGGGTGGGGTCGAGAAAATGAGCTTGGTCGGCTCATCGACGATGGGACGGTCGTCGAGGATATCGACTGCAGCGTGCTTACTTCCTGGTTCGATAGTTTCGAACAAAATCGAGAACAAACAATCACGACCTCTGAGTAACATCCTCTCTGCCCTGAAGAACGGAGATCGTAAAGAGTGGATTGTCAATGTTGATGGCTTGGGACATCTGTTAACCATCGACTCCACCCCGTGTTTCTCCATCCGGCTTGCAACGGCTTTCTCGCTCGTCTGCTTACGCTTCGGGAGAATGTACTCGTAACCACGCTCGACGATCGTCTCCAGGATGGGCTGGCTGTCAAATTCTCGGTCCATCAGCACCCGCTCGATCTGAATCAAATCTTCTGCTGACTCAAGGAGGTCCGTGACAATCTCCACAAGTGTATCACCCTTCCGGACTGGGCGAGCGTCAAGCATTATCCGTGGGCCTCGACAAACCGTCTGAATCGAGGCCCACTGGTATGCGTACTCGTTGTTATCCTTCTTTGTCCCGAGAATTTCGTCCTCGTGGCCCCTCCGATCACCAGTAAACGGACTCGCCTCCGTCGTATCGATCGCCACCGACGCAGCACCGAGAAAGTGCGATCGACTCGTTGTTTCGGCAAGTAACCGTTGTATGGCTTCATGGTACATCTCCCGAATCGATTCGATCGAAAATCGGCGAAGGTGATGGCGATGAATGTAACCGAGGGGAGTCTGTCTCCGCGTCGATTCAGTGAGAAAATTCCGGGCTCTCTCGTTCGCACACAAGTTCTCGCCGAGGCCGAGGTACGTCTGTAACTCCCAGAACGCGTCTTCCGGAATCGATGCCTGTTCCGCACGATTACGCGAAAACGCTGGAAAAATGCGGCGCTGGGCCTCTGCAGTTACCTCGTCTGCCCGCTGAAGAATATCTCGTTGGGAGGACTCATCATCTGGCTCCTCCAACGGTGGGAGATCAGTCTCAAGCGAGTTGGAGTTACTCACCGGAACGGACACACCGTTCTCTGCCGCAATAGACAGAGGGAGGCGACACACTCCTCTATCGATCGGAGCAGTTCATCGCTAAATCGCTCGTGGCGAGCCAGCCAAATCGTCGACTGGGCAGGTGTAGTTTCAAAACCGAGTGCATCAACCAGATCAGGGTGATCGTCGAGATACTCTATAAGTGCTGTCTCGTGTTGCCACCGTATCTATTGGTGTCTGATAATACAAAGATAATCTGCATTTACTTCGAACTATAATGAAATACCATCAGAACATAATTCTCAACCTATAAGGCACGGCATAGCAAGATCTGAATAAACCTGTCTTCCATTCAGACTCGTACGCTAATCGCTTCTCACATATAATAGAAATATTGTGGTCGAACCTCTGAAATGGACTCAGTATCTACTTCAGAGAGGATTGTACCCACACGCTTTGCAACACTCACAGTTGCTGGCATCCGAATTGCGTAGTCCGATGTATTCCAGTCGAGTTTAGTGAAAAAGAGGATCTCCTTACAAATCTCTAACGAAGGTGTCTCACAGATCTCGTCAGGCCGAATCTCGATCGGTGATGGTACTCCACTTCCTTGATAGGTCGTCTCTTCTGGGACATATCCGGATGTGTAGAGATAGTGGATGTCGTCATCAGGGACGCTCAGGAGGGTTCCCCGCATGGCGGGATAATCTGTAGGTGGGAACAACCTGACCTTTGGTCGCCTACGAACCCATACTAGGTCTAAATCACGAACACCGCCAGTGGCATCAAGCAACCCTTCACGTTCTTCTTCCCAGAAGACAGATGGCTTATGTAGGACAAACCGGCTGGGAAAAGTCCCTTTCTGAGCTTTGTAGTATTCCAGAATCTGTTCACCCACCTGTCTAGCCGCCTCATATGAGAGATGGGGAGAGCCATTTTGATCCTCGGTGATATCCGGGAGCGGATCGCTCTGAAGGATAATATGGTCCCGTCCGTGAAAGACATGAGCAAGAGCAGCTCGAATTACATCGTCTCCTTCATCTCGTTCTCTGTAGAACGAGAGTCCTGCGTAGCAGTGCCCATCTTCGATCTGTCGAGTTTTCCAGGGATGTCCTCGCTGAGACTTGTATAGAAGCCCAACTGTGAGATTCCAAGCTCGGGATGCTCGCTGTCGATCAGTACGGATCGCAAGTGTGGATGGCTTAATCAGCTGTGTAGGGATTCGGGCTTTCATTCCGATCAACTTGATTCGATTTCGCAGGTCCGAACCTTCCGACTGAATTCGTGCATGGTCCTGGTTCTCAGGAGTACACGCGTCCATCACTTCTTGTGGAATACAGACGATGATCGCATTCGGCTGAACTGAATCCCGTTCGATAATCTCGATGTCTTTCCGCACTAGCTTCAGGAATCTCTCCATCCGATCTCTGGGGGCCGATTTACTCGTAACAGATTGGATGTCTGGTCGACGAATTCGGCGTCTCCAGCCCTTTTTTGCATTGATGGAGAGATTGAGCGGGGAACTCTTGCCCAGGCCGGGATATGGGACCTGCCACGGATGATCACTTGTTCCTGGATGGATTCCGACCTCCATATCATGAAGTAGCTCGGTCAACCGGCGGATTGAATCTCGATTACCGATAATACCAAGTTTGATTGTATGGTGGCCTTCCTCGTAGAGCCGAGGGCCATATCTGATAAGCCCTCGTTTGGGAGAGGTTTCAGTGCCACCTTCAAACTGAATTACTGGCTCCTCGAGGTGATGAAGCGTGAACGGGGAATCGTCAGGCGTCATTGTTCAAATCCCCCTGTGTTTTCTAAATCCGGAGCTGACTCGATGAGCTCATCACGTTCGTCTCCGTCCTTGGGTGGGCGGACATCGAGGGAAATCGAATCAACTCTAGTTACTTCGAGTTCCTTTACGACGGGTATCCACTCACCCATAAACCGGTCAAGCTGGGTCTGATCCGACATCAACAGCTCTTCCCAGACGCGCAGTTGGTGGTCGTATTTACTATTCTGGCCGGGAAAACGATTCGGTGAGAAGTCGTTTTGGAGCCGAGATTTATGCTCGCCTGTTACAGGCAGACGGCCGTCTGATGTGAAGACCTGTGTGGGTAGCAGAACGTAATAGTACTCTCCCGCATAGCGTCGCACTCGTACTTTGACACCTCGGTGGATGACATTCGAGTAGGTGTCTAACTCCTTTGCAACCCATGATCGACCTAGTTTTCGCTCGGTACCGTGCTGTCTGCGGTCAAGTTCTGGGTATACAGTTGTTCCTTTCTCACGGTCGATGAGACAATCGTTATCTCTCGCAACGAGAGTGAAAATTCCCCTGAGAAGGGATCTTACGATGTTTTCATGCTTTTCTTGAGCGCGCGTTCGGAGGAACTCCTCGAACTCTCGGGTTTCGAAACGGTCCTCGTGTATGTAATGACGAGTAGATCCCGGAAGATGGTCCGGATGAACGAGCGAATATAATTTCCGCTTGTGAAGCCTGATGGGGAACGCTTCATTGTTGTAATTATAGACGCGAGCAGATTCGGCCTCTTCCGTCGTCTCTATGATGTACAGTGTCTCTGGGTAGCGGGTTACCTGAAACAGATTCGTCGCATAATCTGTTTCCTCAGAAACTGGTTCATACGCATGAAGATATGGCTCGTACTGGAACCGTTCTGTTTTCTCGAGTTGATGAGCTTGTTGACCGAGGTCATCGTATGTACCTACGAAAACATGGGTATCAATAGCGAAATCCTGGAACTCTTCTACATCAGTATCATCTAGCCGATCTACGACCTCATCGTTGACGCTGTCTTTGAGTTTTTCGTAGAAGTCGACCAGTTTCTGGTTGTCGGTGACATCACGATCGAACAGGGCTTTCCAGAGCTGCTCATTGGAGAGTGTCTCAGTAAAAATATAGAAATCAAAACGATGGGGCAGGGGTTGGTTGATGTATTCGAGGAAATATCGGGCCAGTTCGTCTCTAAAATCGTTCGGACTGAGACCTGTGGAATATGCTTTGGCCTCAGCGACCACTTTGTCGCCCGTAGCTTTGTTCACAAATTGGATGTCATCAAGCGTAGAGTGAAAGGCTGAATCCCGTTCGACCATGTGATTCAGCCCTTCCATGTACTCAATGACGACTTCCTTATAGTCCTCCCCGCGTCGCGCCGTCCCTTCCCGCTCTTTATATAGTTTGTAGATGGGCACGTTGTATCTTATTACAAGGAAGTCTCGTATGAATTACTTTTCCCTCAGTCATTGGATGGTTTACTGGGAACCGACGGTACTTCTATAATCCGAGCGGTATATATCGGTGATAATGAACCGAGAGGATTTGGGAACGACTCTGCGTCTCCTCAATCACGAATGTGGGGCCGCTGACGCGTTGCCGAAAAAGTCGCTTCACAAGCTCCTCTATCGTATTGACGTCAAATCTTCCCAGCGAAATCTGGATATCTCGATCCCGTATTATTGGTATCTCTTTGGTACCGTCTCACCAGCCACACCCTCGACTGTCCCCTCAGCCGGTCTTAATGAGCCTGAACTTGAAGATCGCCTGCGTTCTGTTGTCTCCGAGGTTCTCTCTGAATATTACGAACACGGGTTAGAATGGCTTACAGACAGAATGTATGATGATGCGCCGTATCAGGTCCAGCGGGAGTTTCGGGAGTTGGATAAGAAAATACGAACGTTACATGCGGAGTATCACGATTTCTATGAGGTTGATCCAAGCAGAGAATCAGTTCTCAGTTCGGTTCACGAAACTTTTGAATCATTTCCAAACGATCGATTTCCGGAGGACGATCGATCACTAATTAAGTGGTATAATGCGGTCACACGAGAGCTCCACTCACATTCTCCTGATCCCTCCAGATTGATGACGGTGAATGTAACGTTCTGGCGTATATTTTCTCTCGAGCTTGCCCAACGGCATACACAGGGAATGTCTCCGGAAGAGGTTCGTGGGAACCTCGGTATAATCTCGTTTGAGCAGGCTAGGAGTTCTGCGATCCAGAAACTTGATGAATTCGAAGAGGAAGACCTTGATGCGAAATTTTCAGGGTCGGTGACCGGACTCGAATCTGAACGGAGTGCAGCCGATGAGCTTGTGGCTCCGATTCTTGAACGCCGAGGAATTGCTCACGAGGATAGTCAGCCGCGCCAATGACTCGATACTTCGTAGATACAAACGTCCTCATTGGACTCACGTTTTCCCACGATCGGTGGGCCGTAGAGGCAGAGCGTATCCTAGACGGTCATAATACGCTCTTCACGAGTGAGTTTGTGATCTACGAGTACTGCAGTCGTCCGCAAGGCGCTCCGCGAGTCGTGCCCAATCCCGATCATCTTCAGGTAAACCCTGACGATACCGGTGGCGTGTTCGGAACCGTTCTTGAAGACTTTCAAGAGAATGTCGAGGACAATATCCCAATGTACAATCGGGAAATCGATTTAGAGCGCTACGATGGACTTTCGTTTGAGAGGATCTTAGAGATTTTCTTCGACAATATTGAGGTTCGCAGTCAAGCCAAGCCACACTTTGTTCGGCACTTCCAGAGCTACTTCTCCTCGCGCGAAGTAACCACCCGAAATGCGAAACGGTGTGTCGAGGATCTCCGGGATCGTGTCCTCCACGACGCAAAGGAACGGAAAGACGCACTAATGGATACTGTCCACATTATGTCTTCAACTTATGACGATCAGGAGCGGGCTCGCGGTCTGGTTGATGAGCACATCGGGATTCGAGAGTCCAGAATTCCCCCAGTAGACTTGCAGTGGCTTCTTGACGCAATAGGGCTTGCAGAACGCGGTGTACTTCAGCGTGTTGTGACCGGGGATAAGAAAGACGTTATCCGATATCAGCAACGGTTGATGTCATTGTTTGATCTTTCAATTCTCTATATCCTGGATGAATTTCATACTCACTCCCGAGTCGGTCAAGATTCACATGAGACCTTCTGAAGAATAGAACCTGTTTCAGTCCGGAATGTGGCCGCTAGTTCTGTCGGAAGCTGGTCGTTCAAGCCGATCTAACTCTTGGTCTGAAAGGTCAGCGAGTTCCTCGTTTTCGATCCGTAATGACGTTTCTGAGGGATCAAATTCCGGCAGCTCAAATCCGAACGAGTCGATGCTGCTCTCGATCCCATCGAATCGTAATGCTACAACCTTCGGCGAAACTTCCTCTACGGCTTGATATTTGGGTAGAGAGCAATTATAGCTCGAAGTCATAGCACAAGAAAACGGAACATGGACACGTCTGAATTATTCTATTTCTTCCTTTTGATATATTCTTCACTACTGTTTTACTAAACCAAATGAGGAGAATGAATAGTGAGTAGTAAAAACTTGATGCCGTGATTCCAGAGATTATGTCATTATCGCTACAGCCATTTTTCCAATCGCTTGCTATAATTCAAACTACTGTTTTGAGCATTATTGTTGCCATTTATGCACTTAGTACTCAAATAGCTGCGGAAAGATTTACCACTCGCGTAATCTCCCCAGTAGCAGCGAATTCATCTTATAGACAAACAATTCTGATTTTCACCAGTTCAATTTTTCTAGATATATTTGCTCTCTTAGTTCATCAGATCTCTCCTGCGTGGCTGACCTGGTTACTCCTCTCTCTAGCTGTGCTAGGAGTATCTCTGACCTTTAGGTCGCTTTTTTATCTGAGAGATGAACTTTTAGCAACGACAGAATCGGTCGCTACAGCTATTCGCGATGGGATCAAGAAAGATGCTTTTGAAATGGTTGTAGAAGAAGATAAGGCAACAAATCCATTCTATAGTTTCTTTGAAGCCGGGCGGTCTGCTATCCGAGAAGAAGATAAGGATGCGGCTAATAAATTGGTGGTCGCACTATGTGAATGCACTGCATCATTATTTGAAGAAATATATAATTTAGATAAATGCCCGTCTGACGAAGAAGAGATGGGCCTCATTCAGATACTCTCAGAGGAAAAGTCATTAGCGATAGAATCAATTGAGCGAAGATATGATGGTATAACTAAATATGTACTCCTAAATATGAATTCAATTATTGAAATGTCAATTAAAGCAGAGCAGGACACTATTGCCTCGGATGGGATTCAGATGTGTTACGAGATTAGTAGGGAGGTCATCAAACGGGACCAGTTAGTACGACAGGCGTGGCTGATCTGGGAAGATATTCTGGTCTCTGCTGCGAGGAATGGAATGGAAGAAATCCTGTACACAGGTACAACAAATGTAAGCGATCTAGTCGATATTGCAATAGAGAAAAGTAATGAATTTGAGGATCGGAAAATTGTAATAGCACAAATTCTATTATCTGGCTTTTTAACAGGATGGAGTACCCTAGTTGCTAACCACGGTAAACACATCACTAAGGAGGACAGAGTGGACAAGAATTCCGAATTTCGGTGGTACCGGTTCTTTGAGTGGAATTTCGAGATCACATCTAGAAACATCGTCTCTCATAACGCTGATCTACAAATCCCTGCCGCTAGGATGCTCATGCTTCGGCGGGAGTTAATAAAAGAACTCTCGGAGGTAGCAGTCTCTGCCGCGAAAATCCAGAATCTGTTCTTAGCACAAAGACTATCTAAGATGGTGATTGAGGTGGGTTTGGGATTCAAGGATGATCACAGGACACGAAGGCAAATCATATCTGGACTTGCTGAGATCAAGTCTACAAATGATTGCGGCGAATCAGCAGTTCACAACGCCCTATCCGAACTCCAAACACCCGCCGAAATGAATGAGGACGATGATGGTATACCAATAACTTCACCGTGGGTTCTCAATTTTATCAGTTACACATTTGAGGGACAGGAGGAATTTATATTGGTAGTTAGTCAGATTGAAAATGAAATGATCTCCACTAAGGACGAATAGATTTCAATAGTAGTTCTGTCAATACGTAGAAACGCGCGCGTGTAGGGATCGGAGTCGTTGGGATCGAGCGCAATCCTCATATCAAGGATATGCAGTCCGACGTCGTTCTCGTCGACGATACGCTCGACGGCCGCAGAGAAATCCCGTACTGATCGTGAGATCCGCGACACCTCCGACGCGACTACCTGGTCGATCTCTCCCGCCTCGATCGCAGTCATCAACTCGCGGTAACCGTCGCGATCGGTGTTCGTCCCGCTCTGCTTATCGACGAACATCTCGATGTCCGTGGGCTCGACGACGCTGGGGACGGAACGCGGGTATTCGTCACCATCGAGTCGATCACTGGCGCGCTGCTTGGCGCTCTCCTCGACTTCGTTTTCGGTCGGCACGGTAAGCTGGCAGACTACCTGAAGAGACATTCAAGAACGCTCGGGGTCCAGTGCTGCGAGCTCGCAGGTTTATATATCGTATGTCGCTATATTATTTCGGAGAGTTATTGCAGAATCTAGATGTTGGTAGTAGTGCCGTTTTGTTCTATTAATCGGAAACTCAAACACCGATCACCATCCCAAACACCCGAATTACACACGAAATCCCCTCTAATTCCTGTCCAATCGCCAAGATTATACTGCAACTTGTTATAGTAGTCTATATGCGGCTGGAATCGACGGCAAAATCAGACGAATACAACGTGTGGATGACCGACAACGAATTGGAACAGCTCCGACGAGCAGCTGCCAGTCATCGCGACGATCTCATCCTCCAGCTCGGTGGGTACGTTGGTCTGCGGGCATTCGAGATCCCACAGGTGTGTCCCAAGCACGTGAAACGGACGACTGATGGAGACCACTATCGGCTGCGTGTCCCTCGAGGGAAGGATACCAGTGGCTCTGGCGGGAAGCCTCGCGATGCATATCTTCCACCCACCGTCGAGAGTGATATCCATCGATATACCACTGCTGAGACGATCGCACCTGACGAACCGCTCGTTGACCTCTCCACGCGCGGCGTGCGCGCGGTGGTCAAACGAACGGCTGAAAGAGCAGCTGATGAAGCTGGTGATCCCGACTATCAGCATGTCTCTTCGCACGATCTCCGCCGCCGGTTCGCTCAACGGCTCCTCGTCGATCGACAGATGAACCCACGGGTCGTCATGCAGGTCGGCGGCTGGGACTCGTTCCAGGCCATCGAACCCTACCTCAATACTCCAACACCAGAGGTCGTGAACAAAGCCTTCGAAGAAGCTGGGCTGACGTGAGTACGACTACTCAACTTGGTTCTGTGACGCCTTCGCAATTGCTGTAATCGAAATTCCTGCACCGCAAAATTAAGGCTGTCGCGCCCAGAGTGGTGAGCACTCTAATGGTCGATATTTCCGATTCATTGCATTGTGTGTTTAGTGCGAATATTCGCAGCCGTGATGGCGACTATGTAATTGAGGTCCCATCGACAGAGATCACGAAAGGAACAATCACTCCACATGGTACGTATCGAGTGGCTCTACTTGAGTCACCAGAAACAAACGAGAGTGACGGAACCAATCACTCCAACGAGAGCCACCAAGGGACTCAAGCAGAGGGTTCCAGTCCACCGGTTACAAAGAATGAGATTCGTGACGTGACGATCGAGGCACGTGGCGATAAAGGCGACGGGATCGCGAAAGTAGAGAGAGGATACGTCGTCATCGTTCCTGGGGCGCATCCTGGTGACCAACCGACTGTCAAAATTGAGCAGGTCAAACCGAATGTTGCGTTTGCCAGCATCGTCGATCTGGACTCCAGACTGCACTAATCGTGTCCGAAAATATGGTCGAATAGATGGTCACCAAATCAGCTCGGGGCTGGAGTCGCGAGCAGTTCCGAGAGCTGATTGCGGATCTCTCGGCAGTAGTCGCGAAGACGAGCGGCGACAGCTCATCAAGCAGGTGGAAGCTGGGTGGCTCACGCTCATGATCTGGGCACGTGGCTCGGCGCTGTTTGACTCAGATTCGAGAGTGATGATGATGGCTACCGCCAAGTGTTCCTCAATCCCGATCGAGGCGCTGGCGAGGACAGCTATCTCAAGGTTCGTCGAGTTCTGCTGTAACGAAAGATGTACACAGCATACCTTGTCAATGAATCGGCTTCAACACAAAACAGGTCGTCTGTAACCACAGAGCACGTCTGTGCCGCCTGTGCGTATTGTATGCTTCAATCCTACTAGGGTTCGTCTGTAACCATCATGATAGACTGGATGGAGAGGGGCGCGCACGACGCTTCAATCCTACTAGGGTTCGTCTGTAACACGAAGTCCGCTGGGTCGTACGCCGAGGTCTATGTCGCTTCAATCCTACTAGGGTTCGTCTGTAACCCGGCCCCGATCGTCCCAAGCACGAAGCGTTTATTGCTTCAATCCTACTAGGGTTCGTCTGTAACGACGGCTATCGATGATGAGTACTATACACTGATCCTGGCTTCAATCCTACTAGGGTTCGTCTGTAACCGAGGATCATCGCCACGTCGTCCGTGTCGTGATCGCTTCAATCCTACTAGGGTTCGTCTGTAACCATAGCCGAAACGGGGGCTATAGCATTCAGAGTAGCCGAATCCCCATCAAGATTTCCATCGACCCTCAGTACCCGCAGTACCCCGGGGGGTCGATGGATAGAGCCATGAATATGGGACTGATCGGTAAACCAGATCAGGCCGACGTCTCGTGAGAGAACTCGCAATATGGATATCTAGTTTCAGCAGTGGAGGATCGGGATGATGCATTTCTATCCGACGATATGACCGCAACGTGCTGACTACACCAGTTTACTAGAAGCGTCGCTCACTCACACAAAACAGACTGTGCGACCGTCGACTGTGGTCGCGGACACGTTTTGGACGGGGAGTGGCTCAGCAACTGGCGAGTATCCGTACGAGAGAAAGCCAGTCGTCCGTCGATGGGCTCCGTCTTGCTCCATATAGGCCGGAGTCCGTTCCATTGTATACGACGTGTTTGGTCGCGGGATCAGCTGTGATTCTGGGACGATCGAGTCGATTGTCTCGACATCCGCCGCTTGGTGAACGTCGAATTCGGCGGTAGCCGTCTCACTGTTGGGGCCGCCACATTCGACGGTCGCGAGACATTCCGTCTTGCCCAGCGCAGGTGTATATACGCTCGTGCCAGTTTCAAGGGCCGTCTTGAGGTTCTCATACGTCTCCGCATCCTCAAGGATAACGTCAATCCGATAGGCTGGATCCAGCAGGTATTCGAATGTCCGCCGCTTGCGTTCCTCCTCGATCGCTTTAGGATCGACGACGACTTTGCCGCTTACATGCTCGGCTTGTTTGATATTACCCTGTTTTGTCGGCAGCGTCAACATCGGAATCTGCATCGTCCGGACTGGTTCCAGCGGTTCGATGGCGATTGCCGAGGTGTCAGGGGCAAACAGGTGATAATACGAATCGCGAGGCTTGCCAAGTATCGCCCCAATGAGACCTGCAACTGTCGTCCGGGGGATCACGCTGTAGGTCTGTTTGTCGGTCGTCGTGTCGATGCGTCGAAAATGTGCCCACTGACCGCTCACGGTGAACGAAAGACACTGCCTCCCAACGGGATCAAGCGACGTGTGTGTCATAGATTCCTGTGTATGTGCTGGGTCACTCGCTAGTCCCGTAGACGTTAATCTCTGTGACGGCATCTTCGCCAACAGCCCCCTGCAACTCCGTAATGAGTGTGTCCGGTCCTGTGACCTCCTCATCCACAGCGACCTTGAGATGGCGATCAGCCTTCACATACACCGTCTCGATGTGGGCGGCGTCGTCGGCCAGTTCCGCGAGAAGCTCGTCGACGTTCAACACGGCGTCTGTGATATTGCGTAATTCCGTATCAGCCTTCGAAGCTGTCTCGTCCAGTTTGATACCATCATCGAGTCGCCCGTTATGATATTCATCGGTGCCGTATTCGACCCGAAGATAGAGTCGGGGATGATGCCCGGCTTTCGATCGCGTGAGTGTCTGATTTTTGAGTGCCCGCCACGTCAGTGAGTCAAGTCGTTCGACATCAGTAGCACTGAGATTGGTTGTCTCCGCGGCAACCTCGTTGACGATCCCGTGAAAACGGATGAACGCATATTCGAGCCGGTTATCCGACGCAAACGTTCCCTGTTGATCACCCTCACTGGAGGCAACGACAGTCGAGAGCTGCTTCGATTCGGTTTTTGTTGCGACTGTGTGGAGGCTGCGGGCATGTTCAAACTGTACCGGACCGATAAACTGGCCAGGGAACTCCTCGCCAAGGGCATTTTGGAAGCTCTCTGAGAACGAGCATGTGGCCCCAAAGTAGCGAACGTCGGTCGCGGTTGTAAGAAACGCGTCGGTCACCGTCTCACCATCTCTCTCGTCAACCTCGTCTTCGTCGAATCCGGTGACGTGTTGGAACAGCTCGTCCCGCGTCGGAACATTATCATAGGGTGCTTTCGAAGGATTGCGGACATAGATGCCCTCGCCATCGTCATCAAGCTGATCTCGCAAATAGCGTTTGAGACGGACATCGGTGACGACCGCTTGGCCTGTTGTTTCGTCGATGCGGGGCTTGTTATTGGCTGAGAGTGGATTGCCGTTCGGATTGCAATCTTCTGCATCGTACAGGAAGATGATTTCTGATCGGTTCGAAACGGAGGTTGTATCTGTCTCTGACATTGGTCTGTATAGTGATGGTGTGGTTATCGTGCTATTCGGCCGTCTCATCCTCAGTGAACTCGTCCGTGTCGGCGACACCATAGCCAATACCCAACCCATAGAGCCACTGCAGTTCGTTTTGTGTGAAGGTCCAGGTTTCGGGATCTGCATCCAGCATCAGGTCTGGGAGCGGATCGATATATCGCGCATTCATCTGCATGCTGCGATTATCAGATTGTATGTATGTCGTATTCATCTGGAGGACTTCTTTAGTCACTTCCTTAATGCTCTGCTTTGTGAGATAGTCGATCGGATACCGACGGACCAGCGTTGATGAGACGTTCTTGTTTCGCTGATAGCTACTGAGGCGGCCGACGAGGCCACCCAGCAAGAACACAGCCTGTCGCTCGGGGCTCTCCCTGATAACCTCGTGCTGTTCGGTAAACTGTTCGAGTCGTTCGTCGCGCGATTCGGGTGTTGCGTCTGCTGTGGGGTCTGTACTCATATGCGTCGTGAGAAGTGTGGTATCTGCCGCTGTAGGCGTCGATTCAAGAGCGTCGATGTCCGTCAATGCACGCAACTGTGCGTACTGTTTCAGGATGCTTACGTGGGGGAATGCAACTCCACGATACTCCTCATCCATCATCCGCCGCTGATCCTGGACCAGATTGTGGACGTATCCTTCGAGCAATTTGTCTGGCGCAATGCGCTCTTCGGTCAGGAACCGTCGAAGTCGTTGCAACCGGGTATCATCGATGTCACCTGCTTTTGGTGTGTCTGTTGCCGATCGACTGGTGCGTGTCGGCTCGGTCGTTTGCACGAAATACGTCCCGAACAGGATCGACCGATGGAGCGACGCTTCTGGATTGAGCAAGGCATCGTCGTGTGACGTGACCGAATTGAAGATTCCTGGAGACCTGAACAGTGACGCCCCAACAATCTGATTATGCGTATTCTGCAACGAGGCTGGTCGATAGAGGTCTGTATCTAGTGTCTCGAAGAAGATGCGATCGGGATTCCCGGTCACGGCGAAGACCGTTGCGAAGCGAACCGCATCCCAAGCACCCGTCTCCTGGGCGGTGTCGACATCCTCAAACAGTTGGTCCGACCCGTTTTCAGCACGCTCTGCAGCCATTGCTGACTGGTGGTACAGTTGTTCGATGGTTTCCTCGAATGCTTGGCCATCCGCCTTGCGAAGGGGGGTAAAGACCGTGTCGAAGAACCACTCGACATCCGCTGGTGAGAGGGTTTCGGGTGGATGTGCCAGATAAGGAAGCACGTAGAGCCGACGGCTCTGTCCCATCGGGCGATAGAAATCGTCAAGAACACTATCTGCCGTTGCGATCGCCAGGGCACTGTCGATTGAGAGCGGACGGGTGCGCCAACTTTCAGTCCCCGAAGGAGAGAGGTTTGGAAAGTGCTCACGTTGTTTTTTCCCGTAGGCACCGAACAGACCAGATGAGCCGCCTGTGACAGTCCCGTCAGTGTTGGTAAGAAAACCGACACCGTCCCCGGTTCCGTCATCAACACTGATGCTTGTCAGGCGGTCAGCCTTCTGTGTAAACATCACCTCGTTTAACACCGGAATCTCGCCGGGATACCGTTCGGTCTCCTCATTAGGGAGTCGCACACGAATGGTGATGAGTGCCTCGTACTCTGCATCCTCATCTCCACCTGCGGCATCGATGAACGCAGTACTGAGACGGTCCATCTCTGCCTCGTCCTTACCAATCTCAATGAGTGCTTCCAGAATCCAACGATCCTCGATCGTTTCATCCTCAAGGACACGCTGGGCAGCGTCGCTGGTCGCCCAGTTGGTAAACCGGTCACAGACGTTATTCGTTCCCCAGGCATCCTCGCGGCGTCCAGCCAGATGGTGGGCATCCGCGCTCTTGTGGGTAGTAATCGAGTAATCAGTCATGCTACTCGTCTTACTTGTCGGATACGAGTGTCCCACTCGATACCGGAGGTCAGCAGCCATCGTCTCGATTGTGACGGGCTGCTCTGTATCGAGCTGGGGCTGCTCGGGATCGGTGAGATCGACCGTGACAGCGATGAGGCTGTCCGGTTCCCCGAATAGGTCCCGTTTTGCCGTTGGTGTCATCGCCATCATATGCTCGGGGTCAATCTGGAGCTCTCCGTTTGCGGCTATGACTGACTCATACCAGTCCAACAGGGCGTACTGCATACCGACGTCATACATCGTTGCTGGCCGCCGCTGTGGCAGTTGGGCAAGAAATTGCGCTTCTGGCGACTGGGCTTGCCCGTGATCCTCGTTGTCCGTGGACGTGGCCGTTGTGCGATCAGTGGGCATCGGATTGCCTCCGGTTGAGGAACCCGAAGCCGAGTCCATTGCGACCGCCAATACCAGTGTCGAGTGCGAAATTAAGATGGCGTCGATGATCGTCATCGCGTACGCAATACTCGAAGCGCCATTTACTCAGCACAAGATCAATTTCGACATCAGTTGTCACTGTCACCGGGAGTGAGTATGTTTTGAGCAACTCATAGTCGGTGAACAGGTGTCCATCAGCATCGGTCGGTCCCGGGAGATACTCCGGCAGAAAGCGCTCGTGTTTGTACTGGAGGTTATCAGCAATGGCCTGTCGGAACGGCTGAATCGTGTGTTCTGGCCGCCAATACGTGGGTGAGTCGTGGTCGCCCTCGATCCCAAACTCCTCACGATGGGTGTCAAAGAGACGAACGACCACGCCTGTTGCTGTTTCGAGAGTCCCTTTGGTCGTCGGCTCACCAACATCGATATCAAGCACCCGCAAATCCTTGATCTCGAATGGCCGATCGCCGATATTGAATGTGCGGTTCGCCTTGAAATCTTCGGCAATGACTGTGAGGAGTTCCTCGCGAGGGGAGGCGATCAATACCTGCCGTTCATCACCGGCAGCCATCGCTCCCCACGGGAAGATATTCGAATAGGCAAATCCGTTCGGTTCACCATTGCCGTGTTCCTCGTCAAAGGGAGTTCCTCGGAGGGCCTGCCAGATCCGGCCCCGAAGTTTGTGGTGGTACGTCGGATCGGGGGCTGCGTCTGCTTTGGCAACCAAATCAACGAGCAGACGCATTTTTATCGGTCACCTCCCCATGACAGACGATTCGTATCACTCAGCATTGCTGCCACTCCTTAGCATGACTGTCGCCTGTTCGATCGTGGGCGCCCGGAAATGGCCCAATCGTGGATCAACTGAAAGAGTCCCTACCAGTGGCGTCCTACAAATATCTTCAATCCAATCTAGGTCTGCTGTCCGATGTAGGACTGTTGTAGGGTAGTTCCTACTATTGGGGGAGCCTACCAAAAAGCTCCGTTTTCGCTGTGAGTCGCTGAGACGTAGCCGCTTTGTGATCGCTCTTCTTAGACCACGTCGGTGTCGTGCTTGCATCGTGGTGGATACGTTCATAAGTATTCTATATCCATTTGATATACGCATCAGAAACAGGTCGCGAGTGGATCATAAGCTTTGTGGCTATGGCTTCCTACAAATAGAAAGTATGTGTCTCAGTGGTAGTGGCATCTTCACACAACTCAGTGAACGGATGAGATAGGCGACACATTCATGATTCCCGAACAGCCGTAACGACATACCAGCATCGAGGCTATTCCTCATAATGACGACGTATACCACGAACGCAGAGATTATTGCCCGCCCTGGCCAGCCACTCTCCGAGCACCTCGCTGGCGTTAGAGAGAATATTGATACGCTCCTTTCAACCACCGCACTTGGCGATGACGCGGCCTTCCGCGTGACTGCACGCACAATCGCTCGTCTCCACGATATTGGAAAGCTAACCCAGTACTTCCAACAATACATCCACGAGGATGATTCGAGAGACCCACAGGACCGGTATCGCTATCATAGCCTCAGTAGTGCATTTGTGACGGTACATGCACTCCACTGTCTGGATTCCCATCCTGATTACCCGGAGATATCCGGTACCCTCCGAACCGCCGCCTTCTATGCGGTCGCAAAACACCACCTGACGATTCCGAATTACGAGAACGACCACTTAGGAGAGGTTGATCCGAAGGGAGTCAATGGGTATCGCTCCCAGCGATTCGATCGTGTTGGCGCACAGCTGACGGATATCGACACACATACTGCATCTCTTGGCACTGAACTCCTAGCGGAGGCTACCGATGGGCACCTCACCTGGTCGGATATCCCATCTGACGATCCTGAACAGTATTCCAACCTCTTGATGACGGGCAACACCAGTCCGAGCGATGACTTCTATACGACGGTACTCAGCCTCTGGTCACTCCTCACGTGTGCGGACAAACTGAATGCAGCGGGGATGACCGCTCCAAGCGGATCACCTGTCGCATTCGATCCTAGTGCCATTCAGGAAGAGATCGACTCGTTTCCGGACCGTCGTGGGATCAAACGCCAGCTTAACGATCTTCGCGATCAGGCGCGGACGACGGCTCGGAAGCGCCTCCTGGAGCAGTATCGAAGTGGTGAAAACGTCTGTACACTTACTCTCCCGACTGGCTTCGGAAAGACATTCACGGGGCTTGAGGCTGCCCTCACACTCGCCGAGGAAAAAGATGGACGCGTCATCTACGCCCTTCCGTACACATCTGTGATCGATCAGATTGACGATGACATTCAGACCGTCTTCAATGTGCAGAGCGGATCTCCCCAGTACACTATCCACCACCATCTTAAGCAACTTCAGACACGTACTGATGCAATCGAAATCAAAGACCATCCGAATACGGGTGATGAGGTACTCTACGGCGAAACATGGCTAGCCTCGCTCGTCCTGACCACATTCGTTCAGTTGTTTGAGTCTGTTGCTGGCCCAGCAAACACTCAATCGATCAAATTACCCGCTTTGCAAGACAGCATCATCGTCCTTGATGAGCCACAAGCGCTCTCGATGGAGTGGTGGCATCTTATCAGCCGCCTCATCTCGATCGTCGTTGAGGAGTACAACGCGACAGTCATATTCATGACTGCGACACAACCACGGATTATCGATCAAATTAACGACGATCTCTCCCCCAGTCAGCTTATTCCGGACCAGTCACCGTATCTCTCGTTCCTCGAAGACAACCCCCGTGTCGACTATCTCCTCGACGACTCACTCGGAGAGTACCTAACGGATGGGACAGTTCCTCCTCGCTCACCAGCGAGTGCGACCGATCGACTCATCGAAGACATCACTGCAACCGAAGAGCGTGAGACAGTGCTTGCGATCTGTAATACTGTTCGGAGTGCCTGCGGATTGAGCGAGCGGATTGACGCGCGCTTTGAGACACGCGAGGTGCCAACAACACATCTCGGTGCGCACCTGCTTGCATTCTATGAGGAGACAAACTGGCTTGCTCGGATCTACGAGGCCACCACGAATGTTGGACGTGCCAGAGAGATAGCCGATATCGAAGAAGAGACGGTGGCTGCTGAGTCATCGGCAGATGTCATCGACCAGGCGGCGGCAGTGTACCTTGACTATCTCGCTGCAGCAGACACTGGCGCTGACTACCTGCTGGCAACACTAACAACACGGGTGCGCCCGATTGATCGCACGATTCTTATCGCCTGTGTGCGACGCCTACTTGCAGCGGAGCAGACAACACCGTTCGATGATGTTTCAATCATGATAACATCGACGCAACTTGTCGAAGCGGGTGTTGACATGAGTGTGGATCGACTGTATCGTGATGTTGCGCCTCTTCCGTCGCTTGTGCAGGCAGCTGGGCGGTGTAATCGATCATACGATGGTGCTGATGGCACGGTGGTTCTCTGGCGATTGGGGGCAGAGGATAGTGACTGTCCACCATCGCGGGCGGTATACGGATTGGAGCGGGACTTACTGGGCCCGACGAGAACGGCCCTACGGGCAGTGTGTCCAGACGGCTCTCCTGCTGAGACGTCGCTGCCTGAACATACGATGATTAGTCGTGCTGTCAAGTACTATTATGATGCTGTCCACGCTCAGGATCGCTCTGGTGAACGCGATGACGAACTCTCACGGTACGTCGATCGGGCCTGTGGCGAGAAGCTACGACAAGCATCGCTTATCGAGCAGGACTACGAGACGGAGGAGATCCTGATTCCTGTCGGGCATGAAACCGAGTATCTTGAGCGCTTCCACGCGTTGAAGAACGCCCGCGAGTTTGAGGCGGCAAACGCACTGTTTTCTGCACTCAAACAGACCCTCGTGTCGATCCCGAAGACCAGAACGACACAGCCAGCCCTTGATGAGCTTGCGATTGACACGGAAGAGCCACTCTCTGTGCTCGTCTCGGTTGAGAAGTATTCCCTTGTTCATGGGCGTGGGGTCATGCCGCCCGTGCTGACGGAGTAGTTGGTAATAGATAGCACCAGACGCTTGTCGAGCAGGGTCGTGCCTACGACACCCCCAATCGACGGTAGTCAATCGCGCGAAAGTTCATCCAAGGAAGTCTCCACAACATGCGAGCAAATGTGAGGTACTACGATGGACGATCAGCAGTTCTTGTAGCCAAATCCATCAACCCCCCGGGGGACTGCGGGTACCGAGGGTCGATGGAAATCTTGATGGGGATTCGGCTACTCTGAACGCTATAGCCCCCGTTTCGGCTATGGTTACAGACGAACCCTAGTGGGATTGAAGCCTGGCCTACTGCAACGAATCAGTTGATGAAACGCGTGTTACAGACGAACCCTAGTGGGATTGAAGCTGCACTCTTCAACTTCTCCTCACTGTTATCCAGTTGGTTACAGACGAACCCTAGTGGGATTGAAGCCTACTCCGACTGTGTATCTAACTCCATCAGAGCGGCGTTACAGACGAACCCTAGTGGGATTGAAGCCTCACGTACTGCGTGAGTGAATTATCGTGAAAGACAGTTACAGACGAACCCTAGTGGGATTGAAGCACATGGATTGGATGGAAGGGATGGGACACATCCGGGTTACAGACGAACCCTAGTGGGATTGAAGCCTGGAGCTAGATCCAGATCATGACGGAGCGGCCCGTTACAGACGAACCCTAGTGGGGTTGAAGCGCGTCGAACGATCCGGCCCGAGAGTTCGGGTCAGTGTTACAGACGAACCCTAGTGGGATTGAAGCACATATAACGATGCCGCGACCTTTGTCGTAATGTCGTTACAGACGAACCCTAGTGGGATTGAAGCGTCATCCCATCCGCGATCATATAAATCGACCACGAGTTACAGACAGAATAATAAAAACAGGACGGCTCAGTGTAACACAGATGGGGAATTCGATGGGCAACGAGCATGGGTCAGTGCGTTCGTGGCTATTGGACTGGGTGTCATCGCTCTCATCCTCGAAGTGAACGATCCATCAGGACCGAGCTGGGGGGCCATCGTGGCGGGAGTTGCTATCCTTGTTGGAATTGCTACCCTCTACCGATTGCAGACGTAACCACGACTCGTAGATAAAGCCACCCCATTTTCGCCAGTCTGGCGAGAAACTATAGTTTTACACCATGGTAGGAACTAGCAACTCGAGTCGTAGTGTGCTGAGAAATCAGGTGGTCGGATTAGTCGATCAGGGTGACTTCGCGAGAGACCATGGAGAGTCCGCTGCTCGCGACGACCAGGAGCTGCGGGAACCACTGCCAGGCAAGTATTGACGATTGCACCTGTGGCCGCTCTTCTGGCTCAACGAGCTGAGGATCAATCCAGTGACCTCAAACACTCTGGTTCGATCCTGACCACGGTCACCGATCGAATTGCAGTGTAGATGCTCGCAAAAAGTGTGCAATGGCCGTCGACGAACTGGAGTAGTACCGTTATTCGGCCAACTCTTTCTGGAGTTGGGCGACGTGCCAATTCATGTCTCTGCGCACCTGCTCTAGATCATCACCCATACGGGTGAAATACAGATCTGTGTCTACTATTCCAGCCTCTAGCGGACATTCATTACGGCTAGCCAGCATAAATAACACTTCGACCAATGCATCTCTGTCTGCCGGCTGAATACTGGCAGCGTCCGTTAAATCATCGAATTCGATGCTCACACTGTTGATCACGCCGTGTTCGTCCATGGCGTCAACAACAGCAGGCAATTCCTCGATGACTACATTTTCGTTAGCCATTGCATATGAGAGTGGTATCTATACTCATATAATCTTACCCATTCTAATGTGGGGTATAGCCCGCATTGCAGTGGGTTTAAGATGATTCCCACGTACATTGAGATATGGCATCAGCTGATGACTCAGATTCCGACCCCGAGCGTCCTACTCCCTCGGATATTGCCAACGATATGGGAGTGGATATTCGTGAGCACGAGCCTGATGATTTTGACCCCGTAGACCCAACGATCGGGAACGCCGCGCTCGTCAAGGCGTTCCAGGCCGGTGCGCGCATGAAGATCATAAATGTGCTCGTGTCCAGTGCGCGGGCGCTGTCCGTGAATGAGATCTGTGATCGCGCTGAGATCGACACAGAAACATTCAGGCGACACCGCAACGATTTGCTCGAATGGGAATTGATCACGCTCGATCGCACTCACGGTAACGCAAAATACTACACTCACGACGGTGGTGCGTGGGTAGAGGCCTACAAAAATCTGATGCGACAGATCACGATGCGCCGACCGGACCGACCGGAGGACGTGCGTGTCTATAACCGATGACAATCAAATCGCCTCCCCTTCCTGTACAATCGCCAAGACTATACTGCAACTTGTTATAGTAGTCCACATGCGGCTGGAATTGACCGCGAAATCGGACGAATACAATGTGTGGATGACCGACAACGAATTGGAACAGCTCCAGCGAGCTGCTACCAGTCATCGCGACGATCTCATTCTCCAGCTCGGTGGGTATGTCGGGTTACGGGCGTTCGAGATTCCCCAGGTGTGTCCGAAACACGTGAAACGGACAACCGACGGGAATCACTATCGGCTGCGTGTCCCTCGAGGGAAGGATACCACTGGCTCAGGTGGGAAGCCTCGCGATGCCTATCTCCCACCCGACGTCGAGAGTGATATCCATCGGTATACTACTGCCGAGACGACTGCTCCTGACGAACCGCTTGTCGATCTTTCCACGCGTGGCGTACGCGCGGTCGTAAAGCGAACGGCTGAGCGAGCAGCTGAGGAAACTGGCGATCCTGACTATCAGCATGTGTCCTCGCACGATCTCCGGCGACGATTTGCTCAACGGCTCCTCGTTGATCGTCAAATGAATCCTCGGGTCGTCATGCAGGTCGGGGGCTGGGACTCATTCCAGGCCATCGAACCCTATCTGAACGCTCCAACACCAGAAGTCGTTAACCAAGCCTTCGAGGAAGCTGGAATGATGTGATTACGGCTACTCAATTTGACTCTGTGACGCCTTCCCAACAGTCTGTGATCAAACACTCCAGCACCGCAGTCTACGCTTTGATCTGAGACCATAGAGCGCCTCACTGAGCGCAAAGAGTCGGAGGAATCGTTTGATGCACTCGTAAGGCGGCTTCTTGACGAGACGACCAACTAGGTGGATCAAGCTTCTAACTTCAACTGTGGATGGTTGATAAGTTGACAACCTCAGTAGTACTATCTTCTCGAAATCGTCAAATTTTGTCGTAGGAGCTCTCACCAAAGGTGTTCCGAAGTTTCCGCTTTGCTTTCTCAATATTCCGAGATACCTCCTTGGCAGAGTATTCGAGCGTCTCTGCCCATTTAGAAGGTGATCCTCGCCCTCATCGGTAGCGTGACCGCGCGTACCGTCAGAACGAGCAATATTCCGGTCCTAACGGTCTGATGGCACTATATGGAGGCTATCTCTTCCCAGGAGTCGGCGACTGTCTCGGCAATGGACGGTCCATCGAGTAAATCACACTGGTTCACTGCCCCATGCATTATTACATCCCCCAACAAATACACGACTGATGGGTGATCTCTCGGAGCTGTTCGCGCCCTCGACTGTGGCCGTCGTCGGTGCAACCGAGCGTGAAGACTCAGTTGGGCGGGCGGTCACCGCTAATTTACTCGAGTTCGACGGCGAAGTGGTGCCCGTCAATCCGAGCAAGGAAACGGTGTTCGACCGCGAGTGCTATCCCGATCTCGGCTCGGTTCCCGATCCTGTGGACCTCGCAGTAGTGGTCGTACCAGCTGCTGTCGCTGTCGAAGTCGTCCACGATGCGGGGGCGGCTGACATCGAGAACGTCGTCGTGCTCACTGCTGGCTTCGGTGAGGCGGGCAGCGAGGGAGCCACTCGCGAGCGTAAACTCCGCGAGACGGCCAGCGAGTACGGCCTGAATCTCGTTGGACCGAACAGCGTCGGCGTTATGAGCACCTCGGTAAACATGAACGCGACATTCGGCCCCGAAGGTGCTCAAGACGGCTCGATCTCTTTCATGAGCCAGTCGGGTGCGTTCATCACCGCAGTGCTGGACTGGGCAAACGACCGCGATATCGGCTTTCGTGACGTGGTGTCGCTCGGCAACAAGGCCGTCCTCGACGAACGCAATTTCGTCGAGGCCTGGGGCGAGAGCGACGACACCGACGTCATCATCGGATATCTAGAAGATATCTCCGACGGCGGTGCATTCATCGAGACAGCACAGGAGATTACTCAGGAAACGCCAATCGTGGTAGTGAAATCTGGTAGGACGGAGGCGGGCGCACAAGCAGCCTCCTCGCACACGGGGGCGATCGCTGGTAGCGAGCGCGCGTACGAGGCAGGTCTCGAACAGGCGGGCGTCATCCGCGCGGAGACAGTCGAAGAACTGTTCGACGCCGCGAGTATGCTCGACGGTCAGCCTCTCCCGGAGAACGAGGCGGTCGCTGTCATCACAAACGCGGGGGGACCGGGGGTGCTGGCCACCGATGCGGTCGGTGACTCTCGGCTGGAGTTGGCCTCATTCGCTGACGACACGCTCAGGTCGTTCCAGGAGGTCCTCCCAGAAGAAGCGAACATCTACAATCCAGTGGATGTCCTTGGTGACGCAGCAGCTGACCGCTTCAGCGACGCGCTCGATATGGCGCTCTCCGATGCAAACGTCGGCGCAGCACTCGTGCTCGCTTGTCCGACGGCGGTACTCTCCTTCGAAGAACTCGCTGAAATCACGAGCACGACACAGGCCGAGCATGACCTTCCGGTGGCTGCCTGTCTGATGGGCGGGGAGTCAACGCACGAAGCACGCGACATCCTCGACGACGCTGGCATTCCGACCTATTTCGACCCGTCGCGGGCAGTTACGGGTCTCGCTTCACTTGCGCGCTACCAAGAAATTTCGACCCGCGAGTACGAAGCTCCAGCGTCGTTCGACGTTGATCGCGAGCGCGCCCGAGATATCATCCAGAAGGCGGCTGAACGTCCCTCGAAATCTCTCGGCGTCGAAGCGATGGATCTGCTCGATGCCTATGGTATTCCGACGCCACAAGGGGCAGTCGTGGATACTCCGACCGAGGCTGAGCGTCTCGCGACCGACATCGATGGCGACGTTGCGAAGATCGCTGCGGATATTCAACACAAATCCGACATCGGCGGCGTCCGTGTCGGTGTCTCTGACAGTGAGGTGGCTGACGCCTATGAAGATCTCGTTGCTCGCGCGAAGAACTACCAGCCGAGCGCTACCGTGCTCGGTGTCCAACTCCAGGAACAGATCGACCTTGACACCGGAATCGAAACCATCGTGGGAATAAACCGCGACCCACAGTTCGGTCCCTTGCTGTTGTTCGGACTCGGGGGAATCTTTGTCGAGATACTCGAAGACGTCGCCGTCAGGGTCGCACCGGTAAGCGAATCGATGGCTACAGATATGGTCGATGAAGTCGATGCCGCACCGTTGCTCCGCGGGGCTCGGGGGCGCAATCCGGTCGATGAGACAGCACTCATTGAAACGCTCCAGCGCATCTCGCAGTTGGTCACTGATTTCTCTGCTCTCCTCGAACTCGACATCAACCCGCTCGTTGCCACGCCTGAGGGAGTCGTGGCGGTGGATCTCGCGGCAACCATCGACCCGGAGGAATTCGACCAATGAACCCGATACTGTTCACCTCGACCGACGAAGGCACTGGTAAGACGGCCATCGCACTCGCGCTCGCGCGCATCGCCGACGAGCGCGGAGTGAAGACTGGCTACATGAAACCGAAAGGCACGCGCCTGCAAAGCAACGTCGGGAAGACCCTCGACGAGGACCCGCTACTCGCACGCGAACTACTTGACCTCAACGCCGAGGTTCACGAATTGGAACCGGTGGTGTACTCACAGACGCTCATCGAGAGCGCACTCCGGGGCCAAGCCGATCCCGAAGAACTGCGTGAGCGCGTCACGGAGAGCTACCGTGGGCTCGCCGACAATCGTGATCTGATAGTGGTGGAGGGGGGCAACCGACTCTCGACGGGAGAGATTATCGACCTCACCGACCGAGCAGTCGCAGATCTATTTGACGCGCGGGTGGTACTCATCACACACTTCGACGAGCCCGGCGATGTGGACGATCTTCTCGCGGCGATCCAGCAGCTCGGTGAGGTTGATGGCGTACTGTTCAACGGTGTGTCGGACGATAACTATGATGACGTGATGACCGACGCCATCCCCTTCCTCGAAGACCGGGGGATACCGATCCTTGGCGTGGTGCCTCACCAGCGTGCGCTTGCGGGCATCACGGTTGCAGACCTCGCCGACGAACTCGGAGCACGAATCCTTACTAACGAAGCTCCCCTGGATGGACTCCTCGAACGGATCACCGTCGGTGCGATGGGTCCCGAAGCTGCGCTCGGGCAGTTCCGTCGCACACGCTCGACCGCAATGATCACCGGCGGCGACCGGCCCGAAATTCAGACCGCAGCATTACAAGCGTCCGGCGTCACCTGCTTGCTCCTCACCGGTGGACATAGCCCTCCACAGGCCGTTCTCGGACGCGCCGAGGAGGCCGGCGTGCCGGTACTACTCGTCCCCTCCGATACGATCACGGCTGTCGACCGTGCCGAAGACGCCATCGACTCTGGTCCAGCACGGAGTGCTGATACCGTCGAACGGATGCAATCGCTGCTCACGGAGCATCTCGATGTCGACGCATTGCTTGATTCTAAGTAGACTCAGGCGTCTTCGCCTGTCGGTGCGAAGACCAGCACAGCGCTGCTTTCTTCGATCGCGTACGGGGAGATCTCACGTTCGCCACTGAATCGAGGGAAGTCTCCAGACTCCACCAATCCTGTCCGGAAATCTGTTCTGAGAAGATGGTCACCGTATCAACCTGGGAGTGGAGTCGCGAGCAGCTCCGAGAGCTGACTGCGGAGCTCTCGGCAGGAGTAGCCGAAGAAGAACGGCGACTGCTCAGCAAACAGGTCGTCTGATCCTGTCTGCGTCCGTTCCCTTGTCGAGAATCGTCCCGCTTCAACCTTACAAGAGTTCGTCTGTAACTGGCCGTGTCGTGGTCCGTGGACGACGACGACATGCTTCAACCCTACAAAGGTTCGTCTGAAACTGGCTAGTCCGAGTGAGCGGACAGCTGGGAATTCCAGCTTCAACCCTACAAGGGTTCGTCTGAAACCAGTTGTCGCAGTCTTCCGGTCCCGAGTACCAATCGCTTCAACCCTACAAGGGTTCGTCTGAAACATGGGGTCTCCTTTGGGCATAATCAGGGTAACAGTGCTTCAACCCTACAAGGGTTCGTCTGAAACCATGCCCAACTGGTGGAAGCTGGGCTTTGTGTATACCGATTTTGTCGCCCCCTCTCCATCGACCCTCAGTAGGGTAGTCTCCCCCCAGGGTTGATGGATAAGGCTACGAATATGGTGATCATACGGTGGTACTTCTGGCGCTGGTTCTCTGGCATTAGAGTCCGAGGAGAGTGACTGTCCACCATCACGGACGGTATACGGAGTGGAGCGTACTTACAGTACGCGAGGAGAAGGATCCTACGGGCAGTGTATCCAGCCGGTGCTGTCCGAACAGACGATGATTAGTCGCACAGTCATAGTGCTATTATGATGCTGTCCACGCTGAGGATCACTCTGGTGAAGGTGATGACGAACTCGCATAGTCAATCGATCGGACCTGTGGTGAGGAGCGGCGGCAGTCACCCGTAGGAAAGATTATCCAGAGAAGCATCTACAACAGGCGAGCAACTGTGAGGGACTACGATAGATGACCAGCAGTTCTTGTATCCAGATCCATCGACCCCCTGGGGAAGGGAGGCTACCGAGGGTCGATGGAAATTCTGATGTGAATTCGGATACATCGACCTCTATAGCCTACGAATCGGCTATGGTTTCAGACGAACCCTTGTAGGGTTGAAGCGAACGTTTTTCGAAGGAATCGGAAACTAGGCGCGGTTTCAGACGAACCCTTGTAGGGTTGAAGCGTGAGGAGTTGGCCACTGCTCATTACCGTGGAACGGGTTTCAGACGAACCCTTGCAGGGTTGAAGCCATCTCGTCGAGCTTCGCGTCCTTGACCACAGATCGAGTTTCAGACGAACCGTTGTAGGGTTGAATCACAGGATTGTTTGCCACTGACGTCCGACAGGTTTGAGTCCACGACAATGACCGAATTTCATTGACTGGCTGGTCAGCATCCTTCTCCGTCTTGTCGCACAAAACAAGCTTACTGCTGCGGCAATCGACACGATTTAGGGGTGAATCCTCTTAATTTGAAGACTACCTTCCGGAGCACTGTGTTGGCTATCCCGGGGCCGATCGCATGGTTATTGTTATTGGATAGATGAGGATGCAGCTTTGTGAAGAATGATATAAATGAATGAAAATTAATGCCGGCACTCCAGACTGTATTCTAGGGCATCACGGCAATTATAATTATATTGGCGAATATAAAGCATAAAATTAATGTTATAGATATGACAATGATGGCACTTAATGTTCCATCCCGAAGTTCGTTGGCACTACTTACCTCTTTGGTGTTTACTGATCTGGTATGCTTTCTTTCGATATTATGTGTGTTTCCTGTACTATACTCACGAATATTTTCCAATTCAGATAAGAATCGAGATTTGTACTTATCGGGATTAGCAGTGATGTTCATTGCGACTTCTTTGTCTGCCGTAACAGAAATCATCGTCTCGGTTTCACTAGTTTGGTTAATTGGAATCTCTACGGTAACTGATTCGCCATAACTCCAAAGACTCATCCCTGTCTTTCCTACGATTCGGGAACCACCATCATTGTACTGTTTGATTCCCTTTGTCGACTCGAATGATGATTTAACTAATTCCTTGGTCCCACCTCTCGGATACTTAAGTATCAGTGTAGTCATTCTGCCCAAAAAGAGTATGCTATCAACAATGAAATTTCTGATCGAACGATCCAATGAGGGCAGATATTCACGTCTATTTATCGGGTGCCAGAAAAATTCGCAGAGATCTGATCTCTTTGGAGAAGATCTGTGAACAGTATCTTCGATGGTGAACTACCCCGACCTACTCACTCACCGCTGACACGGCTAGTTCCTTGAGGAAGGGGATCTTAGCGCCTATCTTCTGATAATGACGCTGTTTAATTTTGAGGTCGACACCCAGAACCGTTCAGTCATTGGTAGTCGCAACTCTTGATATCGTTCTCAAAGTTACATCTTCCTTGAGAGAATGGGGACTCCGGGCTACCGCACAGTCGAGTATCTTGATAATCGGTCAAATTTCGTGAGAACTGCTACGTGATCTTGGCCCTAACTAGAGTATTTGATAGGGCTGTCACTTTATCCCGAAGCCGTCTTCTCGCATGGCTTCGAGTGCGTCTTCCGTATTTTTCAGCCCGGCTTTGATGAGATATTCGCGGGCATCAATATCATACACGCTATCGTTATCGAATTCTCGTTTTGCTGCTTGTTCGAAATCTTGGATGCGCCACCGAATGTCATCCCGGACTTTCACACTGAGCTGCTCGCGATCGTCACTGGGACTGTTGCGACGAAGTGCATATGGAAGATTGTCACGAGAGAGTGATTGGCTGGTATCCTGCTCTACACTCTGCGATTGTGTAGTCGAATCAGAGCTTGAATCTACAGATTGCTCCTCGCTGTCGGTATTGCGTTTTCCCAGTCCGTCGTCTGCTGATTCGATATTGTAGCGATCGTTTTTACCCATGGTTAGTTCACTGCTATTCGGTCTTCATAGCCCGGGTTCTCCTCGACGATTGCGTCCCACTGATCAACAATGTTCGTATCGTCATAGCCGTCACTTGGTACCCACTCTTCTTCGATTAGTTGTGCTAATCGATCGATTTTGACGAGTAGATCTGCTTCGTAGTCATACATTGGCCGACACTCATCGTGTGTAAACTCCGAAGCGTCCATTTGGTTGTACGTGAAAAGGTCTACACGCTCTCTCCATGCGTATTTCAGTACGTCTCTGTTTCTGAACGAGAATGGTGTAAGCAAGGCCCCCTCGTCTTTGAGTTCGTCGCGAATTGCATCGTAGATGTTCGCGTCACCGATCAGATTCGGAATAATGCTGAGGATGTTGATGTCGATATTGATGCCGGCTTTTTCGAGACCATTCTCCATGGAGTCAAGGGTTCGTTCCAACCCACGAATGTTGTCGATTCCTTTTTGGGACAACTCTACGGGTGCGAGAACGTTTCGAGAAGCGAATAGTGCGTTGTCTAGCGGTAGTGAGAGCGTCGCGGGTGGATCGATAATGAAATAGTCATAGTCATTAGCCAATTGCTCGATCTGGTTACGGAGCAAAGACTGTGGCATTTGGATGCTGCGATCTGTGGCAGCTATTTGCTCGAGATTGGCCAGTGCTTCGTGTCCCGGAATAAAATCGAATCCTGGCCCTTCGTAGATGCAGTTCGTTATTGCTTCATCACCAGTAAGACAATCAACGATATTGATGCCATCGTGTGTTTTGAGATTCTCCCACTCACCTCCACCGATGTGCGATGTGAGTGATCCATTCTGTGGATCGCAATCAATCGCGAGCACATCATTTCCTCGGCGAGCCAATGCTGCCGATAGATTGGTGGCAATGAAGGTTTTCCCCTCCCCACCAGATTCACTGGTCATGGCTACAGTACGGACCATGTAACACGCATAGGTACGCTCACACATATAATTGCGTCAGACGTTGGTTACTACACTACAATAAGAGGATAAATATGGCTTCAATGAATGGTGTCAATGTGTACGCCACCCTTGTTGGAGAGCTATACGCACAGATATGAGCGTATCTGTGTAGATATTCAGTTAGATATCTAAGCAGATATCTGAGGGGATGGAAAGATGGAGTCATTCATGGCAGTGATTATATGTTGATGGGAGTATATATTGCAATGATTTTGTATATTAGCAAATATACGTTTTATTAGTGCTTCAAATGTTTAAATGGGTACTGAATTATAATTGTATATTATATTTATCTGCTAGTTTTGCCTGTGTGGACATCAATATTTGTAGTCCGATACCGACCATTTATACTTGGCATACCATAATAGGAGAATCAATGTATGCCAACTGAAAATCTTGATCTGCAGTACAATGACGAAGAGATTCGTGAATTTATCGAGTCAGCTGTTGCTCAAACGGACACTCGCCAGCAGCCACGATTTTATGCTGTGACCGGCAGTCACGTGTACGGGTTTGACAGTCCGGACAGTGATATCGATGTTCGAGGCGTTCATCTTGCTTCAGCAGAAGAATACGCATATCTCCAAACACCGGTCGAAGAAATAACAATCAACATGGATGGTACGACAGAGGAATTTGAGGAATACGCCGAAATCGATCTCCGAAGCTACGAACTCAAAAAGTTCGGATCCTTGTTGGCGAAGGCCAACTACAATGTCATTGAGTTGGTGTTCGAGGCACCGACGGTGATGAATGGGATTCCCTTAGAGATGGATGCCCTTGAGGCACTCATTCGAGAGTATCTTCCTATGAACGTCCCCCACGCCTATCTTGGAATGGCGAAATCGAACTACTACAAATACCTGGATCCCGAGAAATCAAAGGGATATGACCCCCAACCGAAGAAATTCCTCTATGTTTATCGAGGGCTCCTCGGTGCGAAGTACGTCCTTCTATATGAAGATATTGAGGCGGATATCCGAACGTTGGCCACCGAGGTTGACGGTGGCGATCCACAGCTTGTTGATGAACTGATTTCCCACAAGCGTGAGGCTGGGGATTCGGTAGTTACTTCGCCACTTGAAGAGCGAGCCCGAGCGGCTATCGTCGAACAGTTCAATAATCTTGATGCACTCCCCAAACCCAACAAGTCCGGCTATCGTGAGGCCCTCGACGATTGGATGCATAATGTCAGAGCTTGATATCTCCCTAAACACGAGATCGAATGACTTTCGGTTCCAATTTCCGTATTGATACTGTCAACAATATCATCTTGATCTTCTATATTTTTTACATATTTCCACGTCTTCATACCATTCAGCTTCTTCAAGAGCTTGAATAAAGTCTTGAAATTCTCCGTCGTTCATTTGGTTAATACGTCGTTTAGTCTTCAATGGCAACTGTTGTAAAGCATCTCTGAATAAGTGCGCCCCCATCCCGATTATAAACATCCCTAGTATTAATAGAATCAAGATAATAAGGATTTGGTTGAATATATTCTCTATAACAGAATAAATAGCAATTATTATAGATAGGATACCAAGATTAATAGCTAGGAAGCTCGCTATCAATTGAATACGTCTTTTGCTTATAGTTGCCATGTCCAACACTGATACGGACACAACTTATAATCCTCGTTATTTGAATCTACTAGTCCTGGTTCCTAGAGTGAGACGTTGAGGCCAATAGCAAAGTCCATATAAATTCTCCCTCTGAATGTCACCTAGCCAGGTATGATTTAATCTACGTCTTCTTCATCAGAAAGACGCTCGGAAAGTTTGGAAAATCGGTCACGGACCTGTTTGGTTCGCTTTTCCGTTTCTACCTCCTCATATATCGTGTCGTGTAGCTCCCCCGCTTTGAGCTCAACCGTGAGCACAGCATCAACGTGCTTGCCTGCTTCTGGTAGCATACCTCGATCAACAACGAGTTCGACATGGGGCGAATCCTCTTCGTTCTCAACGAGTAGGACAGCCTGGTCGGCTTCGAAACGATCGATCACTGCTGTGTATGTACCATCGTCGAGTTGTGTCATGAGTAATTTTCCTCAAGAATCATTGTCCCTGTTGAATCTCGTACGATTACGGTATCACCGGCGTTGTTCCACACCGGCTGGTTTGAGCCCCAATATTGGTCGGTTGGAGAGTTTGAGCCGCTACCGGTGTGCAAAGTCAGCTCTTGGTTCGAATCAAGTATGGTTCCGTCTGGGAATATATATGTCGCACCGGCAGCGTCGGCTACTGTCCACTCAGAGAGATCAAGCGGTTCGGTGCCCGTGTTCTCAAAGGTAATGAACTCGCCGTTCAAGTTTTCTCGGTCGTCACCCTCTGCATCGGCGTTGATTTCTGATATTGATAGTTCCCCGGGTTCAGCTTCGGTTTGAGTTTCGCTATCTGGTGGATTCTTCTCGTCTGCTGAGAGTGTAATAACTGTGCGGTTTTTAACTGGATCATCCATCTCTGGCTCAACTGGTTCGCCGTCTCGAAGGCGCATTGGATCCGTTGGAGCCTCCCGCTGGGTGGCGATGGTCATCGCGGATTTATTGCTGTACATGACTATATCCCCATGTGTCCCCGTCCAATACGCTGGAATGTCACGTGTTGCCAGTCGATTTAACACTTCATCGTGTGGATGTCCATACTGAGAGTCATATGGACTGGAGATAACGGTGACAGCTGGTGTTGTCGTATCAAGTACTGCGTCACTCGAGCTTGATCGGCTCCCGTGATGGGCAGCTAGTAGGGTGGAAACATTCATCGTAGCCCCGTATTCGTCCACAAGATATTCTTCGCCGGCGTCAGCCACATCTCCTGGGAAGAGCAATCCAGCGTTGCCGTGGGTAACCTGGAGGACGATGCTATTTTCATTGGGATCCTCGTTGGCGAGATACGGCTCGGGTGGGCTAAGGACTTGCACCTCAGCGCCGTCGAAGGGAAGTTCATCGCCAGCCCGGGTTTCGTACAGTTGGATATCATATTGCTCGATCGCATCAAGATAGCGTTCGTACGTTTGTGTCGTCGCTGTAATCCCTGGATCGTACACTGCGCCGATACCATTAGCTTCGTTCTCGAAGTACTCGATGATTGTGGCCTGTCCACCGATATGATCCGCATCTGGATGCGTCGACACCAGATGATCGATCCGATTTATGTCGTTCGCCTGAAGATAATTGAGGACATGTTCCCCATCGTCCTGCCAATCTCCTGAATCGATCAGAATCGTCTCGTTTGCCCCCTCGATGAGAGTACTGGTCCCCAATCCGGTATTAATGTAATGAATTGAGAGACTATCTGGAGATGACGGTTGGTTTGGGGAGGGTGAAGATGAATCTAAAGAACCGTTCGTACAGCCCGCGAGTACGAGAAAGAGAACGAGCGTAAGTGCGAGAAGCTGCTGTCTTTTCATCCTATTCCTTTCAATCAATTCAGTGGGCATAATAATGGCGATGAAAATCGATAGGCAACCAATCAAAAGGTATCGTTACATTGGATTAATGAAACTATTAATAACATCATTGTAATATCGAGAGTGGGATTCTGTACGATATCGAAGTACACAGTGATGGGAGGGAGAATAGCACGTACTTTCGCATGACACGAACAACATAATCTCCGTTTGAGTGGTTGTTCTGAACAAAGAAAATAGGATACCCCAAGAGCGTTTGTACATTTTTCTAGCCGGTATTTCGTTGCGATCGTTCTAACAGTCGATATCTGTCGTTATCATTTCCACATCTAATTTGCCATCTGACGCGATCGTTGCATTTGTCGAAGCACCGTTACAATCAAACGAATCGGGTTCGAATATCTCGGTAGTACCACTGATCGGAACGGACACAGTTCCCTGGTAGTCGCCCCTCTCGGTGAGCGTTACCTCGGCTGTAGCTTTCGATTCTAGTGTGTAGATGCCGTCAAGGAGAATCGTTCCATTACGTTCGATCAACAAGCGGACTGTCCACGTATCGTCTGTTGGATTCGTAATCGTCACGTGGTGTGGCTTCCAGCCAATGTTGGGGGAAGAACCCTCCCCGAGAGACTGCGAGTGTTCCTTTCCCGCGTTGATGTACTCGGATTGGAGGACCGCACAGAGCATCGCTGTGGTTATCCCCCTGACCTCAATTCGGTTATCCGCCACGATGTCAAACGTTGCCGACGAACTGTTACAGTCAAAACGCTCTAGTGCGATTTCGATAGTCTCGGACACGTCAGCCCCGTAAAGATTTGCTGTTATCGAGTATCTCAGAGGATCAGTTAGCGAGACGACAATCTCCGCTTCCGGTCCTAGTTCGTAGATTTTGTTGTGAACTACCGAATTGTCAGGTTTTCGGATGGTGAGTCTGCTAGTCTGGATATCGGCGGTCGAATTCGTGAGGACGATACCGTGTGGTTTTCGGGATTCACCGTCGGTGAGCATTCCGTTTCCGAGGCTCTTACGAATTGATTCATCTTCCGGGACGTGTTCTCTGCCGGACGTGGTCGTTTCCGTGGGTGATGATGGTTGGTTGGTAACTGAGGATTTGCTGGATGTCTTCTCACTGGATTCTACTTGTGAGAGACATCCCGTGATTGGGCCGATGCTGAGACCGATCACACCGAGCAGCGTTCTGCGTTTCATGTGTTTCGCTTTTCTAGACAGTGATATTCAGTCTATCCTAAGCGCAAGATGTATTTTGACATTATCAAGTGTGGTTTCATGATGTCTTGATACAGAAATGATTCACTGCTCATAGATGATGGGCTCAATATAGCAGTCAATAGGACCAATGCTGAGCCGTTCACTCGATGTTGTCGTCTTCTTGCCCGGACAGTCGTTTTGGCGCGACAGTTTGGCTGTGCGTCACTCCAGCCGTCTGGACGAATTTTTTGAATGCATTGACGAGTTCAGAATCTGGATTGAGGTGGTACATATCTGAGTTTCCGATTCGACGCGGGGACTCAAGAATCTCGTACTCCATTAGCAGATCTTTGTGATCATAGAATGTTGTAATGTCTATTTCAGCCAGATCGGCTACCTCAGAAGCTGTCCGCAGTCCCTGAACGCCAACTAGACTGGTGAGAATCTTCGCTCTGGCAGGGGGCGTCATGAGCTCAATGGCAGGAAGGTCCTCAACTCCCTCAATGAGAAATTGCTCTTCTTCTTCAGGGATAGGATCTGCCCCTTGCGCTACTTCTTTCATCGCCTCTTCAAAATTCATTTCGTCACTACTGTCGCTCGCTCCTAATTCGGCTTCAATCTCTGCGAGCCGGTCCATGTGACTTTGGTATTTTCGCTGGGCCATATTACCATGTCATCCCCTTTGAATATAAACTCTTGGCCTTGATCCGAGTAACTAACTGACCTCAATCTAAAGGGTTTATAAGTATATGGTCTTTTGAAACTAATACGGATGGTGAAATACACCAAAGTAGAACGGAAGGTTTGCACTCAGGCAATGCGTGCAATGCTTGCGACTGGTACATTTTTACCACAGAGGTGGTCAGGTACTGAATTGGCAAAAAGAATGGATATCAAGAGCACTGAGCCCGGTGTTCCCCTTGCGATCGGGATTCGAAAACTATCCGAAGACGATGATTCGCCCCTTATTATGGAACAATTTCGGGGTACTCTTTGGTTCACGCTCAAGCCTGATTGGACGGTTGAAGAAGTGAATGAATTTATTGATGAATTTGAGCCACAATCAGAATAATCCAAGTACGTACATCATACAGAACACTAATGAGATCGGGTTGAACTCACTGACAGTGTTGAAGTTTGGATTCGACTGGAACATTTCAGTTAGGTGATTCTGGCGATAAGATGGAGATATAGACGGAGTTCTGGGGGTATCCCCATCGTCATGCGAATCACCGTTTCCTGGTTCGATCTCCTTGTTTTCTCCATTGATCCTGACTTAGAGAGCTAAGGATACTCCTGACAAGCTTCGCATTCGTTGACAATAGTCGATAATATATTATATTAATATTTATTTTATTCATATGTAGTACGATGGCAATGGAAATAGAACGGAGACAGTTCGAGATTCATGCGAAAAAGGAAAAGTACGAAGATGTCAAAGAGGTCGAATTTGATGGATATATCAATGAAGATGATATCTTCGCTGCGCTTACTGGATTTGAACTCTACTACGATGGAGGAGAAACATACACAATTAACAAAGTGATGGCTGATACGAGAATTGATGATACGAGGGAAAAATCGGCAACAGTCAAAGTAAGCGCTGATTTCGCCAACTTGGAAGGGCACCCCGGTCCGGACGATGTCTTCTCTGGGCAAGTGAGCGTGGTTGTGGTCGCTGAGACGAACAGCTAATATCTCTCAAGCTAATTTTTTGATCTAGAGAGCACGTTCCTATGAACACACTGTTTCGAACAAGGTTTTTGCTTGACAACTCACATTGGTGAATTCAAATCCTTGCGTCAGTTCACAGCGACTTCGCAGGGTAATTCGCTGAATTTCGTAGTTGTGAACTCCTCCGACCTACTCACTCCCTCCGGTCGTGGTCCGAGAGAGCAAAGCTCTCTCGTCATCACGAAAGACCAGAGGTCTTTCGAACGACTCCTTGAGGAAGGGATCTTCGTACCTAACTCCCGATGGATACAGGCAGGGCCCCTCGAGATTCAGCAAGTTGCCACGCAATTTGCTGGATGCAAGAAATCTTCTGACTCTATATGATTTGGCTCCTGAAAAGTATGCGAATTTTGCTTAATAGGATTTTGTCGCGACGACTGTTCCTGAGCTATCCCTCACCGTCACGGTATCTCCGCCATTGTTCCATATGGCACCAGTAGCTCCCCAGTAGCGATCACTGGAGGTGTCCGATCCGCTTCCTGTGTGGAGCGTTACGGTTGATCCTGGCGCGATCGAGGCATCACTCGGGAAGCTATACGTATGTCCAGCTGCATCTGACACACCCCATCCAGACAGATCAATCGTCTCAGAGCCTGAATTCGTGAAGACTACGTATTCATCGTTTAAGTTGTAGTTGTCATTGCCAGCCGCGTCAGCATGGATCTCAGTGATCGACAGACTTCCACTATTTCCTGTGTCCCGGCAGTGCCAAAGCCCTCGTTCGGCTGCTTGGGCGTCAGATTCAGCGGCATAGAAACTATCGCTAAGACTGAATTGACTGTCGTACACGCGCGCTTGGCCGGTGTCGACGAGATTGTAATTGAGATTCTGTCCATCATCATGGATATAGGCTAGCAACCGACCGTAGTCACCCCGACCATCGCTTTCTGGGTCCAATTCTAGTGAAATTTGCTCTCCGACAGATAACTCGGATTTCATATATGAGCTTGCGGCATCTCCCGCATCTGCCAGACATGCCTCTCCAGCTGGGGTATCAGGAACTCCCTCAAACTCAGTTGGATCGTTTGATCCAAAGACCTCTGGTGTGTCAACACCCAACAGCCGCACAGTGTCGGCTGTACCGTTTGTATACTCAATATCAACTGTGTCCCCGTCAACAACCTCCGTCACGGTTGCTGAGATCGTATCGGTTGTCGTAGGTGCTGTTGCTGGCACGGCAACGCTAACGAGAATTACTGCTACAATTCCGACTATAGTTCCTAAACGCATCACAATACTTCTTTTAGAACCTATTATTTTAATCATTTCTATTAGAATAATATAGAGTTATTGGCTAGTATTGTCGGTACTGTGTGGAACTGGTCTGCAGGGGGCATTTTCAAGAAAATTCCGGGAGCGACCATTTCACGATTGGGCGCCGTGCTCTCGTGAGTAATCTATCAAATTTCGACAGGCTACCTTGGGATTTAACTTACAACCTGAAGTTAACCAGAATATGTCGGATCCTATCCGCCAAAGTATCTCTGAAGAGCTGCATGCGCTGTCCTTTGAGGAGGATATAGCTTGTGACTATCACGATCGTCCAAAAACAATATCCAAGGATGAAGTGTTAGTCGAAGTGATTCGTCTGATCGACCATCCACAACTTCGTCTTGAGGAGTGGCCCGATGGCTGGGTCAGCGATGCTGCTCGATGCTCCGACCACGCCGTTGAATCGATTGGGGAGCCAACCAAGGGATTCGAAGAGTCACTTGTCAAGCTTAGGGTCTCACGCTCGAATGACGTTGTGAGCATTAACGCTCCAGATCCCTCAGACGTGTGTGTTCTTGCGTTTTCGCCAGCTACAGAGGGAAGTCATCCAATGGTTCTCTCACAAATGCTGATGGATGCAGCAGACCCAGGTGACCTAGGAATTGCGAGATGGGTACGAATTAAGGGTGCCTTGGATGGAGCACCCCCTCCTTTGCAATCACACATCGAGCAGCTGATTAAGCGCTCTTCAGAGGTTCCTGCTTGTTTGCGAGTCGATTAACGACTTAGCTAGTAAATGTAGGAATCCATCTACGGCTCACACGCCAAACCGTCATTATCTCCATCGAGTCGATGTGGATCTTCGGATGGATTATTAGCCTCAAAGAACTCCTGTGCCTCTTGGTGTGAATCGAAGTCACTACAGTCGAGATCGCCATCCGGATTCCGTGGGGTATCTTCTTCAGGTGTTGGCGTAGGAGTTGGTGTGTCTGGCTCTGGAGTTGGTGTTGGAGTATCAGGCTCGGGCGTTGACGTTGGGGTTACGGGTTCAGGAGTGGATGTGGGTGTATCCGTTGGTGTATCTGTCTTCGGAGCAGTGTACGACCACACTCGCCGATTTGCATCTTGCGCAGATGTTTCCTTTTCACCAAATTTTTTCTTTAGAGTGTAGGATGAATCGTCATACCGACGTGCAAGTCCTTGTTTGATTAGTTGCTGATTGAGATTTGATCCGTCTGTGTACACATAGGCCAAGAGGCGGCCATGTGAGCCTCTGGTGTCAGACTGTGGATCAACGACTATTCTTACTGTCTTATTCCCAATAGCGTCCTTTACACGAGTCTCTGATTTGCTGCCCCACTGCAAGAGGAAATTACGACCATGGGAGGTGTCTGGTACGTCAAATTCCTGTGTATTTTCATTGCTAGCCACCGTCTCAGGAGTATCGATGCCTAGGAATCGAACTGTTTCGACAGATCCGTTTTCGAATGTTACATTGATGGTGTCTCCATCTACTACTTTTGAGACCGTCACCTGATAGGCTGTACCTCCTTTTATCGGACTGTCTGTCCCGTCTAGTGTTGTTGCTGTGGGCGAATTATCAGCAGATGGATTACTGGGTGTTGGTGTTCCACCTGTGGTTGATGATTCTTCTTCCGGGGTTACTGCTCCCAGTGCTCCAAATGTAATGATCATTATCATAAACGCATATCCCCCACCGATCAGTGCTGATCGGAGTCGACGATCATCAATGCCTTTGACTCCCATCAGGCGGTCGTGCGTACCTCGGACATTGAATCCGATGAGCAACGGCACGATGATGGGTGAGATGAATAGTACGAACAGTCCTCCAATGAGTACGATTGGTGCAGCAATGAATAGGTAGACGCATACGATCAGTGCCTGCTTCAGTTCACTTTGTGTGTCATTGACTCCTGGAAGAATGGTAATATCAGCCATTTCATTTTCATCTATCCTGTGAACAGGAAAAATCCATTGATATTAAATTAGTTGGGGATTTTTCATATGATCGTACAAATATTCGCCAGGTAGTCTATTGTTTGAATGTGGTAGTAGATCGCCACATTTTAAATATACTAATATGTAGGTTTAATTGCTCTCTAGTTGAGAAACGGTGCCTAGTGCCCAAG
This sequence comes from Halobacteriales archaeon YIM A00013, assembly GCA_025041195.1. Taxonomy (GTDB): domain Archaea; phylum Halobacteriota; class Halobacteria; order Halobacteriales; family Haloarculaceae; genus Halocatena. The sequence goes on along the minus strand of JAKCFM010000003.1, from coordinate 89,806 downwards.
CACTTGTCGACTTAAAACATACATATCCGCTGCCGCCTCAAATATGATATATAAATTTATATTTGGGTTATTATAAGGAAAACTGAGAAATAATTACTAGTATTAGGGGCGGTAGAATAGTATAGCTAACAGAGTTATGTCTAATAGAGTGGATCTTGGGATTGACCTTGGGGCGATGAATAGCACTGTTGGCGTAATTGGAAAAGACGGTCCCGAAATAGTCACAACCCGGAACGATATGACAACGATTCCGTCTATTGTGGCTCTTTCTGCTGATGGAGAACTGACCGCAGGCAGGGATATAAAGCAGTTCGCACGCAACCATCCAGATCGCTCTGTTCGAATGCTTAAGCCACATCTTGGTGAGCCTATTACTGTTGCTCTCGTTGATTCTGACCAGAGTCCCGAATCGTTACTAGCGGTGTTGCTTCGCAAACTCACGCAACACACAGGAGGGGAGTCGGTTGATCGAGCCGTTATGGCTGTACCTTCTTTGGCATCAAATCGATATCGGTCTGGAATCCGTCAAGCCTGCGAACTCGCCGACATTGAATGTGCTCTCGTCGGTGGAGATGCGTGTTTTGCGGGGCTCGGATTTGGCTGGTCAATCAGCAATGATGCAGATCGTCTTGTGCTTATCTGCGATCTTGGTGCTGCTACATTCGATGTCGCACTCATGCGAATCGGTGGGGGTGTATACCAGCCACTCGCCACAGACGGTGATCTAGCTCTCGGTGGTGACGATTGGACCTGGGAGATCGTTGAATGGCTTCTCGCTGAATTCGCAGAACAGCACGGTACTTCGTCTGCTAATAGCGTTCGCAACAATCCCCACTCGCTTGATCGACTCTACCACACGGCCGAGACGGCGAAGAAAGAACTATCAGAGACATCCGAGACGGAGATCACGCTTCCATCACTATTGACAACATCGACAGGATCTTTGGGGTTGCAGACGACATTGTCCAGTTCGACATTTGAACGCATCACGCAGGATCTTGCTGCTCGCCTTGTCGAACCGATTGCGAATGTCCTTGCAAGCTGTGGCTTTGATCCCGCTACGATTGACGACATTGTGCTCATCGGTGGGGGCTCCCAATTACCAGATGTCCAGAGAACCATTTCACAGACGGTGGGACGGCCTGTTACGCCAGCGGCCAATGGGACAGAAATCGTTGCACTGGGGGCAACTGTGAAAAGTGGAATAATACATGGAGACATCGACGATAGTATCCTTCTCTCTCATATCACACGCTCAATAGGTACTGAAACGTATTGTGGCCGATTCGAACCAATTGTTGAAAGAAATACTACTATCCCAATCAAAGAAACAAAGACATTCGTTACTCGCATAGATAATCAAACATCGTTACGTATACCGATATTCCAGGGAGAGAACAGCATAGCAGCCGAAAACGAGTACTGTGGAGAACTAACTCTAACAGATCTCCCTCCTGCGAACGTAGGAGAACAAGAAATTGAGATAACGGTTTCTCTTGACCCGTACGGGCAATTCAAAGTCGATCTCCATGCAGATAGTGCAACGGTAAGCGAGCATATTTCTCGGGAAGAATTCGTATACGACCACGAATCCACTCGTCAGGTTGCTCCAGAAGTGATTGCGCGTGTTCGACGGCTCGTACCACTGGCATCTAGAACTGTTTCATCGGTGTCGACGCATAGTCAGTTGGTTGGAGAGAAAGAGCGCAGTCGGACTCCCCCTCCCGAACGACAAGGGGAATCCGTCACCCGTGCAGTTGATTCCTCATCCTCCTACGAGCAGGTTGAAGCGAGGAAAAAATATATCAAACAGCTTATTCCTGTTCGTGACTCAATTGCACAAGCACTCACACACGATATCAACAGCAACGTTCGCAGCGGGATTGAAGCTATAGCGAGACAACTCGATGATGTGTTCGAAGTGATGAACGTGACGGTATTCTCTCCCGCTCTTGGCGATACAGTTGATCCGCATCGACATCAGGTAGTTGCAACTGCCGAGAGTGACGTTCCTGCACGTACGGTTATCTCTGTTGAGTGTCCTGGCTATCTAATGAATCAGCAGGTCCTTCGACCTGCACGTGTCGTCGTGAGTCAAAAGTGACTCGTCTGGATGATCCATTCACGATGATGCTGTGTATTACAGTGATTCAATCGCTGTGATTACGGACTTCTCATCCGTGGCGTTCCAGAGGAAGCAGTATTCGACACGATCGAGCTGGATCCACACGCCTCCCCGGGAGAATTTTGGGACTCCTTGACGATCTCGATAATATGGGGGCATTCCTAGAAGAATTTGATCCGGACCACCGTGACTACATCGAGCGGCGGTTTACACTAAACGCTCTGGCAACGAGGCAAAATCCCGATCGTCGCGCTACGTAGGAATTGCAGCTGACTCGGTCCACCCAAGATCGGGTTCGGAGGTGGCAAGAGTTCGAGCGACTGCGAGTGCCAGATACGGTGTGACTAGCACCAACCGATTCTCGTAGAAGACGGGGAGTAACACTGGACATATTTTGGGCTCTCTCCGCCGAGACGGAGCATACGACCCCTTCCGTATAGTGAATACACAGTTCGAGTCCCAACACTCAGGGTGTAAAGCCTAAATTTTACGATGGGATAAGTCACGAATCGTCTCTACGAGCTATCGATATTATGGGATTGAATCTTCTCAGTAGTCATGTCGTAAGTATATCATTGAGCTCTTCACGTAGCGCCTGTTCAATTGTCATCTTCGTCTCCTTATTAACACCATCTTTATATTGTAAATTACCGGCCATCCGAAGCCAGATTAGAAGATGATAGAGAGTTCGGCATATATCATATTCTTGGCTTTGCTGCCCATATGAATAGTCCCAGTAGCTGTTCTGGAACCACTCTTTCGCTTGTAATCCTGCTTTTGTGGTGGTGTCTCCAGCTACGAACAATGAGTATTCCATTCGTGCAGCTTGGAACTCTCGTGGAGCGGCTATTGCCTCTTCCCAGTCCAATACCGCTGTTATTGTCCCGTCATTGGCCGCTGGGGCAACCAATATATTCGCTAAGTGTAAATCGTCATGAATCAATACCGGATCGGGGCGATATGGAAGGTGATCACGTCGGTCTTGATACAATGAATTGATCTCTGGTACTAGATCTGCGAGTGGAGTTGATCCTAACCGCGCAAGGTATTTATTGTACTGCGCATCCATCCAGCATGGCCAAGTTCCTTGGTCGTCCGCCACAACAATTGTACCATCACGGTCGCAGAGTGATCCGAACCCATCAAACTGAAATGCATTGCCGAGCTCTGCGAGATATCGTCCAATTTCGGTAAGACATCTTTGCCAGGCATCAGATGTCATATTTGTCTTGATATTCAATGGAGTCCCAGGGATCCGTTCAAGAAGTAGGTATGGAGGGATCCCTTCTTCTGGGGATGATTTGACCTGAAGTACCCGGGGGACTGGCACTGCTGTCTGCTGAGCGATACAGTCGAGAAGGGTTGCCTCGACCACCATTGCGTCTACAGCGGCCTGACCAGTGTGGTCGGTGCGGTAGAACCGTAAGTTGCTCTCAGCATCTGTCTTAGCAAGTTTCAACACGTATTGCGTCTGTTCCCCATCTTTCTCAATGAAGTACGTGTATCCTAATGTCGACCCATCTGCTACTTCATATGAGACGGAGGATGTTTCTGGGAAGAGGGTGGAGATTAGAGTTGAAATACGATTGTTTGTGGTCATCTTCTTACCTATATTGCAGATCAGCCAAGATAATAGGGATGGATCCTAATGATATACTACTCCCAGAGAAGCAAACTAGGAATTTCTGTTTGATACTGAGAATGGAGCAACGTATACCCGATTCCAGCGGTGCCCATGAACAAAGTGGGATTGTATAATGTTTGCGTATGTCCAGGCAATGCGAAACACTGATTCTCCGCTGTACGCTGGAGGACATTGCTCAATAAACGATTTGCTGTCTCCGCATACGTACTATCATTCGTGTATTCGGCTGCCTGAAGAAGAAATTCGATTCGTCCAGCGTTGCCACAGCATAGCTGATCAGGAAGACCACCACCTGTATTTTTTGTGTGTTTCAGTGCGTTGGTGATATCTTCCTTTACAAGCTGCGTCTCTGCAATCTCTGCAATTCCTAGGCGAGATAGGCCAATTCCAGAGCGGCCATAGCACCATGCATCGAGATATGTAGAAGACTCACCTCGTACATCTGGCCAGTTCTGGTGCTTACTCGAATACATTGCCCGTTCATATCGGAGGGCCTCCTCACCCGCTCGTCTAAATCGGTCATCGTCGCATGCGTTAAACAGTCGATAGAGGGCATAAGCAATACCAGAAGTTCCGTGAGAAAAGCCTATCAACGGTTGAGTACTAAGATTACTTGGCCAAGCTCGATAGCGTGTATTCGTTTTACAACGGCTTTGAAGAAGGTGCTCACCACACATAATTGCTTTTCGTAAGAGCCAGTCGTCCTTGCGATAGTTATACAATTCTACAAGAGAAAGTAGTCCTCCTGCACATCCATTCATAACATCGAACTTTTCTTCATTTTTTATACGTTCTTCTGTAATCTTCTGTGCCGCCAACTCGGCATCATTGACGAGTTGTGGCCGATCGACGATCTGACCGACTTTACTCAGTGAATATATATGTGATCCTAACCCATCGCTATTTCCAAGATGGATATTAGATAATTCATCATTGTTTAGCTTGCTTCGAAGTGGGGAGAGAGCTTTGAGTGCTATCGTTCGACTCTCGGGACTGTTTGTATATTTAGAAAGCAGTGCGAGAAAGATTGCAATGCCTGTACGGCCAGTATATATACCATTGTCAGATTTGTTTATGTCCAAACAGCGGTTGTCGCTGTATTCCCTAACGATCCAACTTACGTTCCCTGATTGATCGGTGCTTGCGTGTCCCCTAATATGTGAACCGATCCTCTGCACCAGGTCTTCCATTGACCAGTCAGGGCCGACGTTGGCTGGAAACGGTCCCTTATTCGCGGATTGGATAGTGTGGCCAGTTACAGCAGGGGAGGTCTCTGGCACACATGCAGTTTGGATATAATCCTGTTGTTTCGTCAGGTCGTCGTCGTTGAGCGACTGCACCTTCTTGAAGGCCCGTTCCCATCCTGAAATCCCCGTTGGTTCACCAAGATACTCTCCATCCCAGTAGATCTTATTATCAGTCACCACAAAGCGTGGCACATCTAATCGAACTATCGCAGTTCGTTCTGCTTGGTATATTTTCTGTCTAATACCGGTATAGTCGCCATCAAAAGAGCGATCCGCGATAAGATGTTCAAGGTGCAACGTCACATTTTTTCCACTCCGAAGTGCTGCTGGAGCAGTGATCGCATCAAGGATGGATGTATAAGTATACGTTTGTCCGAACAAAACTCGGGTTTCTACGTTATCAAGCGGTGAAAGGATATTGGGCTTGTCCTTAATGAAAGTGTACATCTGCTCAAAACCAGCCTTAATTTCATCTACATAAGCTCCTGGCCCTTCGAAAGTCCCGTTTAATCTCGGCACATTATTTGAATCGCTAATTTCGATAAACGATGTCTCTCGGTTGGCTATGGCCATCGTATCCTGATTCATATTCTCCCACCACATCGGACTGCTGAGATCTTCCGTCTCAGGAAGTATCGGGACCTGAAACCCACTAATATTCACTTCACCTTTTCCTGTTGGCGAGTCAAGTCTTCGTGGGAGAAGTCCAGTCCACATTACGCTATCAACCGTTTCATCTTCAACTAGTGATAGCCCCTCTCTACTATGCGTCAATGGATGCAGTATTGTCTCTGTATCAACAATGATTGGATGTGCCCCATGTGTGACAATGTTTTCAAAGTGGCAGTCATTAAGATAAGAAGTGTATGATATTCCAAGAATTGCTCCTGCACGGTTATAATACTGTTTCACATCATCCACTGTTGTACATTCTTTATAAGGGATCCATTCAACCCAGCCGTATGTTTCCTTCGGGAGAGTGAGTGGGGTTTTAAACTCGAAGTCAGTAGCGTTCGCGATATTATTAACGAGAACTGCATATTTTTCCTCAGTCTCGATGCTTCTCGGTTTATATAATACACTCGAACTTTGTGATAAAGCGACTTTGATGACTGCCCGTCCATTATGATGCCGGTCGTCAGTAAGTACATTGAGATCAGAGATACAGGTTATTTCATTAGAACAAGTGAATGTTGTCCGAATGTCGGACCAATCTTGGTTGAGCCGCCGATGGAACTCTGAAATGGCGTCTATCCATTGACGTATTGTTGTTATAATAAGCCGTGCTAAGACAGGATACTCAGCTAAAAAGGATTGTAGACCCTCAACCGTGCGCATTTTTCCCACAAAGTCGGTATAGAGATCCGTAGCTCCAACTTGGCTATCGAGGTTATCTTCATCAAGTAAGCTTGGCTTCTGAAGCATTCTGAATGTGCTAAATTCGACATAAAGAGCTTCGACAGAGAGTCCTATAAGGCGTGTTGTTAACCACTTTTTTATAGATTTAAGTGCCTTCTCTGACAACCGAATCAGGTCCACTTTAGACAATAGGCGTTCATAACCATAGCTAGCAAATGGAGCTAATATTTCTATAAATGGATGCTCATCTCCTTTATATCTAATATCTGCTTCGGATTCACAACTGTGTATGACAAGATCATTGAGTTCATTGATCCACTCGGGGAGTTCAACATTTTCTGGCCATGATTCTGTGAGGAGACTTGTTTGACAAGTGCGTTTAGAGATTCCTTCGTCTGCAAGACGTTTCTCATGGATCTCTCGATCCCCTCCGGCAATAATCTCATCCCATTCAGTGAAAAATTCCTGCATTTCAACAGTGTTGCCCTTTTTCAGATCAAATGAGGTGCCATCTAATCCGTCATATACTCCAATCCGTTCAAAGAGGGTTAGTGATTGCCAGGCGATGCGTCGTTGTTGGACTTTCTCAAGTGGTCCATTATCTACCATTATATTATATATCAACCTATCTCTGATTAAGTTTATGCCCCATTATATTATATAGAATCTACATAACCAATATTTAAATATATTTATTATATAGAAAAGTTTTTAATTGATGTTATAATAGAATAAGTTGTAATGTCGCAACCAGACACGCAAACATTTGTTCAGTCCTTATCAGTGGACCCCCGTCTTCAAACGGCAGTCGAGAATCACGGCATTATAGAAGTCGCCAATAAAGAGGACTATAAGGCTAATATTGACGAACTTGAAGCCGAGATCAAAGAGTTCGTTGAAGCAGATCTCCCAGACCACGACATTGATGGGAAAATCGACAGAAGAGCTGATTCTTCATCGACGTGTAAGTCGACTGCATGCGGTGGAAAGTCCTGCCATTGAGTGAAGGATTTCGAGTCTGATCACTCTGATAGGCAATATTCTTGCAGTCATTGAATGGCGTTTTTTGACAGAGACAGCTTGGGCCTATTTCAATCCATCAGCGGGCGGCCGTAATCTGCAAGATAGTAGGTGTCCTGATAGCGGACAATATTATTCCGGTGGATGTCGAACGTGTTTAAATATTCAAGATCAGCTAGTTCTGTTTGCAATTCCTCAACTAGCATTAATTGTTCGTGCAGTGAATAGTCAGTGATCGGTTCTCCATATGGCATTATCAGCCAGCGATAACTCAAATTCTGGAAATTCTGGATTGGCAAAAGTTTAATGTTATTTTCATCAATATTCTCTTCCCAGACAGTTACTTCCCACTGGTTTTGGATAGCTCCTGAATATAGTGGGGTGTCACCAAAACGGGCCAGTTTCACCACGTAGTCCGAAACAGCAGAGGACTGAGGAAAGCGAAGGACAAGACGGCCGAGACCTGTCCCAATGATCTCGAATCCCTCATCAAGGAGTGGAGTCAGAACTTTACGCTCCGCCGAATGGACCGTTCCGACGGCCATCCGGTTGTCGTCTTCGATACGAGGTGTTCGAGCGAGTTGCTTTGCGACATCCGTAATCAGTGTCCGATACGTTGCGCCTGGGGCTGGCTTGGAAGTGAGAACGGTTGTCCACTCACTAGTGTCGCCTGATGATTGAACGAGGATCGAATTCCCGTTCGCATCGTGCTGATGGACTACGATCGAACGATCAGTAACTGTAGCTGATACAACTGGGGAGGTATCCATACTGTAAACGTCCGATGGGATGGTTTCCTTTTCAATAGGATATATTCGAAGGGTTCCATCACAGAGTGCAAGTATTCCCTTTCCAGACGGCAAGAAGTCAACAGGCTCGCACTCAGGGTTATTTGTGTCTATCCATTGGAGAGTGTCGGTTGTCACTTCGTAGAATCCAAATCGGCTTTGGTCATCTGCAGCTTTGACCAAAATCTGTGAGGTCGAGGGATGCCAACTAATAAATTCGACAGGGTCACTTGTCAGATGCTCCTTGTGGACCTTTCCCGACTCTGTTGCGATAGTTACATGCAGTTGTTCATCTGGACTGTCTTCAGAATAGGCCGAATTGATAGCGATCCACTGTCCATCAGGACTATAGTGTGCTTTCCGGACCAAGAGGTGATCTCCCACACGTTCAAGGTCCCCTGACGAGAGTGTAAGCCGGTAGAGTTGACTGCTTCCCCGACGATAACTGAACAAGAGCTCGTCCTGTTCGGGGTGCATATCCTCCAGGACAAAGAAGTTGGTATCAGAGAAGATGGTAGTTGCGTCCATGTCTGTATCAATGTTCGTCTGTAGGAGATCGAATGGTCCGTCAAAATCTCCGCGGCCGCGCGGGCGAATGTAGAAGAGCCGCTGTCCGTTGCGTCCCCAGAGAAAATCCTCTGGGAAAGACCGAATACGTAGTCCTTGATCGGTGACTTTCTTTGTGACTCCTGTGTCAATGTCGTGAAAATAGAGTCCTCGCCTCCGCAAAGGATTCCAATAGAATGCAACACGGTTACTTTCCCGTGATCCACATGGATGTCGTATCACTGGATCGTTTAGAACGGCCGCTTGTTCATCGATAGCGTTCATTGACTTGCTATACGTAAACGGACCACTAGTAATTGAAGGATCTTTGTTGAACGTCCACGATATCTTGGTCAATATTTGCAACTCCCTCGCCTTGTTGGCCAGTTAATTCCCATAATTTTTTCACACACCACTATAACCTATGATATTAATGGGTGTCGAGTCGCCGACAGAGAATCAGGGTGGGGAGGAACTGTCATCACTGCAAGACACACTTGGTAGCGAACAGATCACGTTCGTCGACACGCTTGTCAGTGACATCGAGTCAGTGATCGCAGAGAGCAGCAACCTTCACCGCTATGAGTACGTGATTGGCGAGGTGACTAACTATGGTGTCTCGTCAAATGATCACGTCCACTTCGATCTTGCCCACAATGGGACTCACCTCCACTGTGTAATTCTCCAGTTTCGGCGAAGCGATTTCAGTGTTGATCTTGAAGACGGACTCCAGGTCGCTATCAAAGGTGAGCTCTCGTTTTACACCGCTGATAACTATTGCTCGATCATGGTTGAGGATGGTGTGCTTGATGCGTCTACGAAACAGACGCTCCCGGAATATCCTCAATGTATTGGGATCGCTACCAGTGCAGAAAGTAATGCTCGTGAAGATGCAGTGACGAGCATTCATACCCGCCATCCTGGTGTAGATATCGTCATTCAGGACACGTCTGTCCAAGGCAAGAGGGCAGGCCAATCGATGATGCAAGCGATCGGAGCGCTTGATACGAACGCACGCATTGATGTGATTGTCCTCACTCGAGGTGGTGGTTCCGACACTCACCTCCGTGTCTTTAACGAAACAGCGCTCTGTCGAGTGATTCACAACACTCAGACGCCGATCGTTGTTGGGGTGGGCCATGAATCCGATCGAACGCTCGCTGAAGAAGTGGCTGATCACCGTGTCATGACACCAACGCAAGTCGGTGACATTGTCCCAGACTACGAAGCCCTCACTGACCATCTCTCCCAACAACAAGACCAGCTTGACACGGCCTATACCCAGACTGTGACTACCCAGTTAGCGACTCTGCAACAGCGACTGGATCACGACAACACCCAGCATGTAAGGAGCGAACTCACTGATCTGGAAACAACCCTCGATCATGCGTATCAGGCTCGCGAACAGCAGATTCGTCACGGGTCTGCTGTATCTGTTGTGTCTGTCGGCTTGCTGCGTCGAACGCCACGCTGGAGGTGTTTAGCCTCGTTGTACCCGACGTATTGCAGAGTCGCTTCAGTTTCGCCGCCACCCGCGGTCTCAATATCAACGGCTGCAATATTGACCAGACGCTGTAGGACCCCGCGAGAAACATCGATATTTTGAATTCTGTGGAGGGGGGTCTCTCGATGGCGTCGTGAGAACACACCTGAAACGATGTCAAGAGTATCATCAGTTAGCTCGTAGGTGTATCGATGGTAGTAGGCAATCTCGTAACCAACTCCAAGAAGAAATCCGGTTATCAAACCAGCTCCGGATGAAAACACGAGATTGAATGAAAGAATTCCGATCTCTGTGATTGGGATAGACCAATGAGGGTACCGACCAAAGCGCCCTCAACACCGCGTGAGAGTGCACGAAAGGCTAGCGAATAACGGTGTAGCTTCATACTGCATCCTCAAAAGCTCTTGACTCACTTTTGATAGTGAGCTGGCGGAGTTGTGTCTGAACTGAACGTGCACGCTCAAGTATCAATCCGGAACTAGTAATGTCGGAACCGCGTGAACCAGCGGTATAAACTATGACCCTCGACAATCCAGCGAGAAATTCAACCGGATCGCGCTGCGTATCGATATGCTGAATTCGGACAAACGGAACGACTGGATTCACACGAGTAATCACTCCATGTGCAAGCGTCACTGCATCTGCTTCGATGCCAAATTGCCAGATATGATACCATCTATGCGTGTAGGCAGCCCCGAACATAGTAGCTAGTAGGAACACGCACAGACCAGTCCAAATATCCTCACCGAACCACGGAGGATAGGGGATTCCCACCGATACACCTGCTACTAGTGCTATAGCGATCACGATCCCAAACCAGATAACTTGCACACGTAGATTATGCTGTTCTATGTCGATGTTTGCGCTTTCCAAATGGATAACTACTTCGTAATACCCCTTCATGCCAACGTTATGAGTGAGTCAGATATCTGGGATCCACTCCTCACAGGACTGGTGGAATTTATCATTGGAGTTGTTCTATTAGGCCTTGCTAGCAAGAGAATTTTTGGAATCGGTCAAGTTGGGTCACACCTGGCTTTCTCCAATCACTTACTAGCGTAGGGATTCCAGTAAACACACTCTTTCCGTGGGTTGTTTTAATCTTCCAGATTCTACTAGGTTTAGCCGCTGTTTATAGTGGAATAGATAGCTTTCGTGATGTTAGACGGATAAGACAAGCTTCAAAATAAGACGGCGATTCTCAACTTCTTCCACGCCCTCAAGTTGCGAATGTTGATTCCAATGCATCAGAGGTCGGCTAGTTAGATTTGTCATGCATAACCATCAGAGAAATTTAGACTATCGGTATAGATTTCGAGCCAAGCCGTGCATGAGCAATCTACCTGCCCGACTTCTAAAACAGTATGCGAGTGCTTTCACTTCACCACTTCCTGCATCACCCTTGCTTCGGCCTTTCGGAGATGCTCGGCGACTGTACCTCGCGAGAGTTCGAGTTTGGCCGCGAGATCACGCTGACCAGCCTTCCGAGGGAGATCATAATATCCTTCATTGATTGCAGCGCGCACGACCTCAATTTGACGGTCTGTCAGGTGCCATGCGGGATCGCGCATTCCGGGATGGTAGTCCCCCGTTTTTTCAATCGTCACGTCTACAATTTCGGAGAGATCCGCGACGACGTGTTGGAGAGATATGTCCTCACCGAGGAGCGTAAGTTGAAACCCCCGATCGGTATATCTGACTGGCCAGTCCACAGTAATCTTATGAGTATCGATGATGTCGATGAGCGCCGTGTCGAGGGCTCCGGGATTCAAGTGTATGTATACAAACCCTGTTTCGCTCGTGGGTATGACCGACACATCTCCCAGATCTGACGTGCATCTCGTAAACCGCTCGATATCGCCAGTGAGTCGGACCAACTCGACAGCAGTTCCATCATCGAGCGGATTGAGATCATAGATTTCTTCATATGTTGCGATCACTTCTTCATCTACCTGTACTTGTCTCAGTTCGTTGAATGTCTGGTGAGCGTCACTTGGGTCGATGACCAGGGTCACATATCTCATAAATTAACTCTCAATGATGTGTGTAAAGCAGCGTATCTCATATCTCACTCGATATTGCAGGACATATACTGTTAAACTTGCCGAGCATGCATGGCAGTAACTCCACACACTCCCGTCCGCATTAGTTAGGTATGAACGATCTGATTTACCTCGCTATCATCGGCTGTGAGATTGGGTTCTGGGTCGTGCTTCTTGCAGGGCTCTCCACTCGATATTTCCTCGGTCAGCAACGGCTGAGTACAGTGCTACTGGCAGGCGTCCCGCTTGTTGATTTGCTTTTACTGATGTTTACTGTAATCGACCTCAGTAATGGGGAAACTGCAACCTCTGCCCATGGGTTAGCCGCGATATATATCGGATTTTCTGTCGCTTTTGGCCATCGCCTAATCCGCTGGGCCGATGAACGATTCTCCTACTGGTTCGCTGATGGTCCACCACCCACAAAACCACCGAAGACGGGTCGAGCGCACGCTCAACATGAACGCCATCAGTGGGTACGGCACTTTCTCGCTTGGATAATCGGCTGCACTCTGCTTCTCGGGGCTGTTGCACTCGTAGGTAATTTTGACAGGACGAGAGTGTTAACGGAGATGGCAAAATTGTGGAGTGTCATCCTTGCGATCGATTTTATCTGGTCATTCAGCTACACGATCTGGCCCAAGGGATAGGAGTGTCTCACGTGAGAATGGGAGGAGCAGATGATCATCTCGACGGATTCGTTGTGGATGTCACGACCATAGCGCAGTCACAGTGCGAGCGGTGGGAGAGATACGACGACATCGAGATGCTGATCTGCCATCTCCCGATCGATCATCTCACGTTCGCTCCATACGATGTGTCCGCTCCGTACGCGGGACCGTACCCAATGGCGGTCCACGTTCGAGCCGGCCTGCTCGCGGAGATCAACGGCTAGGATGAAACCGCCCTCTACAACTACCTCAGAGAACACCTTTGCTGCGTCAGAATCCCGGTCTCAAGACGCTCCCGAACCAATCAACGTTCTGGCGTGCATGGAACCGAACGCTTCAGCGAGAAACTCCGCGATGCCGTACAGGAGTGTACTGACGTGATTGTGATGGCCGCGCGTGCCTGCAAGGTTCCGCTTCCCGACCGGATCGATCCACCGCTACCAGGTCGGGAGGCTCTCCGTGTCGGAGATTCGCTCGATGCTGCAAGACACTACGCGGATGTTGATCGCTCGTGCCCGCCAGAACGGCAAGCTCGATGGGTCGGTCTTTGCGACCATCGGCGTAATCAAGGGCTTCCCATTCACCGGAGAGCAAGTTCTCAAGTTGAGGTGCGCTCTGTGCGAATTTCATCTCCACGCAACACTCGGTGAAGTCGTCCTTGATCATCCAGCTGTTGTTTCGCTGTTCCACAACCACGGGCTCGATCTTCGATCAGTGCCGCGATGGGAGCTTGACTTCTGTTTCGATGAGCAATACGTCAAACGCATATCTGAGGACTCACTTCGTGGGCGAGTCGTGGTATCATGCGACAACGAGATGCTCGAACTCACACTCGGTGAGACAGACACGGTAATTAACACATCCCATTACTAAGCTGATTGGATGTGTTACTCGCAACCCGATCCCAAACGACGATGCCAAATCCATGCATCGATATCAACATTCGCAACTTGAGGCGCACTCGTAGAGCACGTGAAGCGGATGCCCAAAGTATTTCTTGGAACAAGTGACCGTCTGGAGGATGAGAGAGACAACAAACAGATTATAGAGCATAATACAGAATTTGCACTATCAGTTACCATTGTAGCATATATGAAACTATGTGATATGATGAGTGATGTTCTTGTACTCTGTCCAAAATTCTCTCGTAATACTACTTCCTGAATTATTTATAGAAATGGCTGAATATGCAAATATCGTTGATCCGTCTACTAAATATTCTCTTCCAATGGAAGAAATAGAACGTAGTATTGACGGTGCTATGTATTTCAAAGCCGACCTTCATGTTCACCCGCCCGGTTCGCACGACTATAATGCTGACATTTCTGCCAATGAGTTAGTGGATTCTTTCCTTGATGAAGGATTGGACTTGATTAGTGGTCGTGATTGTGGGTATGTGTGTGGGCGTGATCGACGCCGACGACGAACTCTGAGGCGTCGCGTTCGCCCGACTCGAATTCCCCTATCCGACGGTCGAGTACATTTCCACGCAACACGCCCTTGTCGTACAACAGCTGTTCCGCCGCCTCAAGCCAGTGGCGGTAGTAGACATCTTCGATGTCCTTATCGTCCGTGGTATCTGCCGATTCGATTGTCTCGATCAGCCGCGCCTGGAACTCATTCCACTCGAAGAATCCCTGCCGGTAGAGTGTCACCACGGTCGCGAACGCACGCGCCTGCCACGGCGCGTTGAACGAGAGGTCACCTCCACGCTCGGGAAACTCTTCGCGTCCCCGCAGGTCAGCAATGATCTCGTCGAGATCGGTCATAGCTCCTCCACATGCTTGGTACCCAGCCGTTCGACCCCGATCATCGAATCCCGCGTGACGAGCGCCGCGAGGTCGGATTCGCTCATCCCGTCCGTCCCCACTGGTCGGAGGGGGAGCACCATGTAGCGAACCTCGGCGCTCGTGTCACGGACCCGTATCTCCACGTCGGCGTCGATGTCGACGCCAAACGCCTTGCGCAACGTCTGCCGTGGCGATTTGACGATCTTCGAGCGATACGGCGGTGACTTGTACCACGTCGGTGGTAGCCCGAGCACGGGCCACGGATAGCATGAGCAGAGTGTGCAAACGACGACATTGTGAACATCGTCGGTGTTCTCCAGGACGACGATATCGGTCCCTTCTGGGCCCGTGTAACCGAACGCCTCGGCGATCGCGGCCGAGCCGTCCTCAAGTAGCCATTCGCGGTACTCGGCGTCGACCCACTCTCTGGCGACGACCTCTGCGCCGTTCTGTGGACCGATCTCGTCCTCGTAGAGGCTCATGACCTCGTCGATCTGATCGGTTGTGAGCAGTTCCTCCTCGATCAGATACGACTGGAGGGCACGTGCCCGTGCCTGCGGATCGGCGTCTCTCGGTACTGGATGTTCGTTCCCGTTCTCGTCCGGGGGCTGGTCTTGGCTCATGGTTGTAGTCGTTCGTTCTCGACGTCTCGCATGTCGTCGGGCTTGAGCGCACTCTCCCAGAGGTCGATGTAGACTGCCTGGTTCGATTCGGAGTCCTCCCAGAGCTCGCTGGGGTCGAACCGGACGGAGTACAGGAACTCCGACTCGGCCGTGTCCGGCGGGAAGTATTCTCCGTGGACACACTCAACGATGCCACTCGCATTTTGGGCGTAATCGGGTCGACGTTTGTAGCCCTGGGAAACCTCTCCTACCACAACCCTATCCCGTGGCTCGAAGGCGGGATCGTTCATGGGGGCACCAGGTAGCTTTCCCAGAGGTCGACGTACACCGCATTGTTTCTTTCGGCATCGGCGCCCCAGAGTTCAGCAGCGTCGAATCTGACGTGGTAGACGGGTTCCACGATCTTCCCTTCCCCGTGGGGGCTCGCATTGGGCAGCGAGAAGCCTCCATCCACGCGTGCGACGGTTCCCTGGGCGCGGCGGACGTACCTCGGACATCTGGTGTGTCCCCCAGGGTGGCTGTTCTTCACGACCACGTTGTCGCCCGCTTCGAAGGACGGTGTGACCGACTCGTCTCGCCTTGCTGAGCGATTCTCGTGGGACGCACGCATCGCTTCGACGACATCGGAGTCGCACCGTTCGGGCAGGTCGTCGTCGAACTCCTGGGCCGTGCCCAGCGCGTCGATCCGCTCGCGTAATTCGTCGGCGTCGACGGTCCCTTTCTCCGTGAAGAGTTTCTCCATGGCGACGAGCCAGTGCTCGTAGTAGCTCTACTCGAGGTAGTAGGCCGGATCCATGCGTTCGATCGCATGCCGGAATTCGTCGACGTTGTACTCGCTATCCGCGAACTGCATCGCGAACACCCGCTTCTCCCACACCTCGTGAAAGATCGGCTCGTCCTCCTCTCGCTCGACGGGACCCATGCCGTCCATCCCGCCGAGATCGTGTATCCCGTTCATGAGAACGTCTACTACGAACTCTCATAAAGTAATGTCGTACGAACAGATGGCTCGGATCGGCAACCTGACTTCGCGCACCCGTTACCCGAGGGCCACGGGTGATGCGTGACGCTCGCCTAGTCCAGAATAGAGATTCGCTTATTGATATCCTAACAAATATTCCTAAATCGGAAGATGCTTCTACTTAGAAGAAAAATGACCCTATAAATATTTTTGGCGCATTTCTTCAGACATCCTTTGATCTTGGTATTTATTATATTGGTTTGTGAATATGATTTTCATTATCACTCAACTTCATCAAGCAGTGTGATGCCTTGTTCTACAATTGCTTCGGTGATGAACAGAGTTGTCTCTGTTTGAAGAGCCTTCATCTGTTCTATTGCTACTGATTTCTCCACCTCTCCGCGAGTGTGTGCGAGGACAATAACGCCAATTGATCCGTGAACTTCGACACCAAGGGATTCGCCAGCGTCTCTCGCTGCGAGATCATCAGATAGTAGTACAGCTGAGCGTTCAGCTGCTACCGCAAGAGCGGCTGTTTCGCCCGGATCCAAATCAATGGGAACCCCTTCATCTACTTCACTCTCAACGACATCATATTCAATATGAGTAAGCGCAGACGGGACCGTACCCACTTTGAGCTCTTCATACACTGTCTTCGGAACGATTAGCTCATCAACTACAGACAGTAAATCAAGCGCGTCAATTTCATCAAGGTGGATTATCGGGCCTGTATCAGCGACTGCAACAATCACGCATCTAATCCCCACTGTATATCGTCTTCGACAGCCTGTAGTTCGCGTTCTGCACGCTTGACACGGTCCCGCCCGATAAGGCCAATTGCTGCTTCTCGATTGATTTCGTCGTTTATGTATCTGGAGAGGACAAGGTCTATCCAGAGATCTTCCACACCACGTTCCAGTGCCTGCTCAAGGATTTTCGACTCGGGGACGTCTCGCTCTTTTGCTATTTCTTGAACCCGTTCAGTGAGGTCCGTAGCCATGTTTATACAATTGATTCGTAATGGCTTAAATGTCTGTGAATGATTTGAAAGGATCTAGTTCTTGACTTTCTTTCTATAGCGTGCTAAAATTCGGTTGAAGGAATTTTGACTTCGGTGATTCCACTATGGATGATCCAGAATGAGTGACCGTCTGGAGACCGAAGTTGGATATAAACAGATCAAGCGGTTCATGGCGAAAGCGACTTCGAAGGACCTTGTGCTGCGGTTTTTCTACTTTGCGTTCGCCTGCTTGCTATACTCGCTGTGGCGACTGATCGATCACCTGGTGCAGGTGTTCTTCTCGGACACCTATGGCGATGATCCGTGGGTGACGATGCACGATGTGCTTACATCACTGAAAAAGCGCACTGGAGTAGGTTAGCGTCCCGTTCGTTCCGTGATTTCCTGGTAGAGATAGCGGCTGTGCCATCTCCATTTTTCAAAATAGTACAATTGGGGAATATTCTCAGCTATTCATCCGCGACTCGATATCAATTGGGGAAATTAGTGGATGATTCATACACTAAAAGAGTGAAAAATACAGTGAATCACAGAAGTTCTCAACACATGTAGGCGACTCAAGTTGAGAAGGTCAGTTCCAATGCATGGATACGATATATTCACATCTTCCGCAAGGTTTTGGAAGTTGCGGGAATGATCGTGTCTGTGCGCGCAGCTAAGCGAACACGAAACGGGTAGTGGCTCGGGAATCTCGAAGACACATCTGAATCACCTACACGTAAGCCAGTACTCAAACGAAACGGTTCATAATGGTGTATGAATTAAATATGATGCGATCGAAGCATAATACCATGCCCCCCTCTGTGGACGTTGAAGAAGACAGAAGATTTCCCGTCGAATCGTTAACCGATGAGCAGAGGGAAATACTCTCTATATTCATCCAGAAACGGAAAGAAGACCGGTTGAACAGTAAGGAACCACTTTGGTTCGCCCTTGTCCTTGCAGGAGTTCGACCTGCTACAGAAATAACGGTTTTTGGTCCACCAGAACGAGATGATAAAGAGTTGACACCAGAAGATGTAGCTGAGAGCTTCGGACTTAGCTATCGATGGACAGAGAACGTCTCGATCGATGTTGCTCGTAATGAGTGGCGGTTTGAACTACTTCCATCAAATACTACCTTCACAGAGGCTCACCACAAACGGTTCGGTACGTTCTATGGATACTCCAAAGAGGATATTGACTACTTCATTCATGGATTAGAGAACGATACAACACCAGGTGATATTGTTGCAGATGGTGCATTTGACGTTGAAGAGGTGGCGTACACAACCTTTCTGCCCCAAGGTCACGAAGCCTCGATTGATGGATACGAAAAGGCAATTGAGCTGGGTAAAGAATATCGTGCGACAATTTCTAAATGCGCTGAACTGTGGGAACTGCCAGAACTTTCTGCGTATGCTGATATAATATATCACGAGGCAATTGCCGATGCATTTATTGATTCGTCGTAAAATTGGCCGTCTCCGACCAATCTCTTCTTCCAACTATTTCATCAAACCTGCGCGGCGCTGCTATATCGACGGGGGAGTTCCCACGTTATCATCGGGCCGTAATCGGCTGTGTGGAGGAATTCAAACCGGCTCCTGTCGGAGACAGTCAGAGTTGGGACATTGGTAGTACCAGGTCCATTCGAATTCATCCTCCATCTTTTTCTCCTTGTTCATCTTTGTGTCGCAGCGTGGGCAGTACTTTGCCATACCTTTTTTTGGACTCATCCTTTTACCACAGGATCGAATCCAAAATATCAAACAATCCCATTATATTTAAGTTATTTGCAAAATATTCGGAAAAGATTTATAAGTTCTCAATTCATCATATTCGTTGGCAGCGCGCCATACCTTTCCTGCTTACGCAGGTTTTTGTTGGTAAATAACCACAATCAAACTTATTTATCTGAGATATATAAATTACTATATATATCCCTCCGTCTTCGACATGGTGCCGACCGACAGCCTCGCCGCCCATCTTGCCGATCGGCCCCCCGACGCGACCCATCTCAAACTGGGATTCTAGGGCTCGACGAACTCTCCCCCAGCACCGTCCATCCGGTCGACGGGGAGGCTGCCCCCACAGCTGCCTCGGATCGTGAACAGTACGAAAGCCGAGACGTGCGAGAGTCCGTACAGGCCCACCTCTCGGAAATCGATATACCGATCGTGCAGATCGATAAGCGTGACCCAACGGGCCCGCGACACACACGCTGCACGATGATTTCTCGTACAT
Organism: Halobacteriales archaeon YIM A00013; assembly: GCA_025041195.1. GTDB lineage: Archaea > Halobacteriota > Halobacteria > Halobacteriales > Haloarculaceae > Halocatena. Next base: position 70,238 of record JAKCFM010000003.1, on the reverse strand, counting down.
GATACTCGGTCAAACCAGAAGCGGGAAAACTACGTTTGTGAAGGAGCGAATAGACAAATGGATTTCGACGGTGCTGTTATCGCGCGCGCCCTGTCGGAGGCAGATACCGACAACGAGTTCGACAAGCTGCCGAGGACCGAAAACCTTCCTGGGCTCGCGAGTGCTGGCCGCTCCGCCGGCGTCGTTGGGGTGCTCGTCGCGCAGGATCTCCACCAGATCGAGGCTCGGTACGGCGACCTGGCTAAATCACTCTGGACCAACTGCCCGAATCGAGCCGCCTTCAGATTGAGCGACATGGAGACAGCGGATCTGGTGCTCTCCGGGATTGGTCGCTACGAAATGGAACGACAGTCGCTCTCGTCCGGTGCAGATCCGGAAGACCAGCGGGTGTCCACGTCGATCGCCGTCCAGCAGCCGCTCGTCTGGTGATTTGATGGGCCTCCAGGTCGGCGAGGCCCTGATCCAATCCCGAGCTGGGTGGTGGCTCGGTAAACTCGAGGACACATCACAGCAGACGACTCGAAAACCAGTCCTCCGACGAAACGGGTCATGAGGCCACATATAATTTATACTATGGTGTAGTTGCTGATAGTATGTCCTCAGCCTACCCTCAGCGCCATAATCCTCCAATAGATCACGCCACCACATTCCCCCTCGAGCGGATGACGACCGAACAGCGAGCAATCTTTCGCGAATTTCTCGCGGCTCGCCGTAAGATCCGCCTCAACGTACAGGAACCGATATCGTTTGCCCGCCTGCTCGTTCGTCACAAACCTGGGGTATCACTATCCCCACTCAAAGCTCCCAGTTCAATGGATTACGAGCCGGACCTCACCGTAACTGATCTTGCAAGAGCATTCGACTTGAATTACGTAGAAGAAGATCACTCAGTGAACGTAGCCCGAACCGAGTGGTGGCTTGGGTTGATGGGCTATCCGGATGAGTGGTCTGATTCGATAGCTCGACGATCGGGAATCTTCCATGGCTATCCCAGGTCTGATATCGAACATTATCTATATTCGGACCCTGATGAAGACACTCCTCCGTCGGTGTATATCGAGGAAGGAGCGTTTACCCCGGCACAGATAGCGTACACCAAATTCGTTCCTCAACGCCATGCCGATTCGATCGAGGACTATGAACGTGTTATACAAACTGGGAGAGAGATCTGGTCGCTCCTGTCTCGGTACGCTGATCGATGGGAACTCCCCGAGCTGGCGGACTATCTACGATGGATCCATCGAAGCACAGTAAAGAAGTTCAGTGCAAGCTCTCTCAAGTATCAGTGGCTGTGAAAAGGGTCCGTCACCGACGGACCGTCACGAACCAACTATTTCATCGGCGACTGAATCAATCCGGAATGGCCGGGCCTACACGGGATGATGGTTCCCGCACTCTTTGCATCTCCAGGCCTCTGTCCAGGTAAACCCTGTCTCGTCTGTTAGTTTGATGGCCTTGAAGCTAGTCGAATCGCATCCCGACCGTTCACATTCTGATGGTTCACCCATCAGTGATACCTCCGGTACCTTTTTTACCGCGGATGTCGTTCCTTGACATTGTACTGGTGTGAAACTCTCCGCAGGTTCCAATCGTTGGAGAGTTTCACGGTACCTTTTACCAGATGATATCACATAGTAGTTGCTGTTAAATTATAACTTAGTATCGTATACAGTCCAAATATGCCATATGAGTTAGGATATTAAATGGCTATCTCAACAAATGGGGTCACATTCCAAAGAGAACGTATCTACACTGGGCAAACCTTGGAATTTGAGATTACAGATAGGTCCTCCAATCACAGTCTTCCGGCATATCCGAACATAAATTCTATGTCGATATATAATTTCCATCGATATTCTCCCGTCAATCGGACTATTCAATGATCCACATAATTGTACTCATCGTGAATCTCTCCACCGTCCCATAGTGTTCAGGAGGATCAACAATGTCCTATACCAGTATTCTTCCCGAGCACAAGCATTAATTACCATACGTACATCATTCATTAAAATAAATAGGTTTTTATGTTGTATTCTTCCCCTGGCAATTTTTGAGTACCTGAAGTCGGCTAGGTGGTCGCTGAATGCACAGACTGGGCGTTCATTCCAGCCGTTTTCTTGGTGTTCCAAATGAGCTGTGGATGGAGTCGAAGCGCAATTTCAGAATCATCGCATCAAAGCGCGAAACAAATAACTGCTCAATAGGGCTGTCGCTCACGAACGGGCGTCACAGGGGATGACCGAGCCTCAGTCAGGCGGGTCGAGCCCGTAGTACTGCTTGGCGACGGTCAGAAACTGGTTTGCGTCCACTCGCGGTGCGTACGTACGGTTCTCGCCGTCAATGGCGAGTTTTACCAACAGATCGACGAGCCGCCAGACGTTGTAGAGCACGCATGCGAACGCGAAATTGAAGAACCGATAGTTGCGCTCGGTGGAGGTGGTTCGCACCATGAAATGTTTCTGCTTCTTGAAACCGTTCTCGATGCCCCAACGGTGACGATACCACTGGATCAGCCGTTCGATCATGTGGACGAACGCTCTCGCGTCCATCTGCTGACCGTCGGCGTCACTGGCGGTCACGTAGGGATGATTCGTCTCGAAGACGACGGTATCAGCGGTGTCCACCTCTCCCTGCTGCGCTTTCTGCTTACGCTCTTCGATGTCCTCTTCGCGTTGGATGTCCGCGAGCAGCCGTGAGAACGACATTCCTTCGCTTGGTTCACCCTCCACGTCCTCGAACTCCCACTCGCCGCACATCTCTTGCCATACCTCTGAGAGATTGTCGTCTTCGCCTTCATCATTCGAGTTCGATCGCTTCGGGAGGTAGACCTGCTTGCGTGTCGGCGTGTCACCATCGGATTCGTCCTCAGTGACATGGAAGCGCTTGCCGTTGCGGTACATCCACCCGATGGTGTCGGCCTCGTCGCTATTGGTGAAGATGCGCGTCGGGTTGAGATAGTGGATGTCGTACTCCTCGCAAGTGTTCTTCACCGACTCGCTATCGAACTCGCGGTCCATCATCACGAGATCGAGATCGGCTATCTCGGTCGTCTGCGCCAGTAGCTGCTCGACGATTTCGTCCTTCGACTGGCCGCGCTTGCGCGGGATAGCGTCGAGGACGAGTGGAACGTCCATCCCGACGATCTTGAGCACCGCCCACTGGTAGTAGTCGCTGCCGTCCTTGTATCCGAGGATGTCATCCTCGTGGTCTCTACGTCGCCGGTGAATGGGAAGCCCTTGGTCACGTCGATGGCCGTCCAGAGCTTCCCGCCGAGTTCACCATGCTGGCGAACGCGCGCAATGAGCTGTCGCGTGGTAGTCCGGAGCATCGAGCGGATCTCCGGGACGGAGAGCTTGCCGATCTGGTAGCGATGCGTCGATCCCGATGGGACGCGCTCGCGGGTCGTATAAGGACAAACGAGGCGGGACCGCTCTGAGCATACATGTCCTCGCATATCCCCATGTAGGCGTGTTGTTCCCAGAAGGCGTTCTGGTGGATCGGCCAGTTCGGTCCCCGCCTGAGCGCGAACGCGTCACAGACGAACGGCTTGGCCTGCTGCCACACATCGTCGGTCTTTTCGGCGATCAGTTGGTGTTCGGGACGGTCGTCGGAGTGTAGCTCGTCCGCGTCAATGGCCGTGACTCGCTCGGGGAGGGGAATATCGCAGGCACGCGCAGTTTTCACGATCACGTTGGCACAGTCCTGTACGGCGTCGCGCAGTTCCTCGCTGCACCGATGGTTCCACGCCCTCCAGAACGTCGAACCCTGTTACTGTGAAGCCTGCATCCCGCAGCGCGACGAGGAGATCGGTGTCAACCTGGCGCGCATGTTCATAAGCGATAGCAATGCCCCCGTCGGTAGGTTCGATTGTGTCTTCCTCGACCAGTCCCGACTCGCCGGCGACCTCTCGGGCGTGCGCTCGCTTCTCGGCAGTCGGGTTTTCAATCGTGATTTCGAGGATGTCGCCACCGACCTACGCTTTGAGAGTGTCTGGCGAACCGGTGGCGACGAGCTTGCCACTCTGAATCATAGCCAGGCGGTCGCAGAGTTCGTCGGCCTCTTCCGGTACTGGGTCGTCAGAAACACCGTCGTCCCCTGCTGGTTGATTTCCCGGAAGTACTCCCAGAGGCGATCGCGCGCCCGGGGGTCAAGCCCCGTCGTCGGCTCGTCGAGAAAGACGAGCGGTGGCTCGTGCACCAGGGCGGTCGCCACGTCAAGGCGCTTTTTCATTCCACCAGAGAACTCCTGCGCTTGCTTGTCGTCGACATCCGCGAGATCAACGAGGGCCAATAGGTCGTCGATCCGCCCTGAGCGCTCGCTCCGGGGGACGCCGTACGTCTCGCACGCGAAGCGGATGTTCTCGCGGGCGGTGAGTTCTCTATCGATGCTTGTCCCCTGGGCCATGTAGCCGATGGACGAGCGGACAGCGCGGGAGATTGGCAACGACATCGAACCCGTTGACCGTCACCGTCCCAGAAGTGGGGTGCAACAGCGTCACGAACGTCTTGATAGCGGTCGTCTTGCCTGCCCCGTTCGGCCCTAAAAATCCGAAGAACTCACCTGTGGAGATGTCGAGGCCCCGCACCGCTCGGGTGCCGTCCGCGTACGTGAGTTCGACGTTCCTCGCTGTGATCGCAGTTGAGGCGTCGTTACCTCCCTGATGGTCTCTCTCTGTTGCATCACATAAAGAATGTAGACATTTGTCCTTCGGGATGACGCCTAGGATACACGCTATCTTTATTGTAGGCTGACTCTCACACTCATACATGATAGCGTCAATAGCTCTTCGCTCCGAGACACGAGTTGAGACAGAGCGAGTAGTATGACGGAGGAATTGAAACTATCGTACAATGAGATACATAACTGTCGTTCTGACTCTATCCGATGACGCAGTGTAGTCGAGTAGTCAACAACAGATACAGGGAAGTGACGACGATCCGAGTGAGATTTGGATCGATGACACACTTGTAGCGACCCAGGAAGCAATCAATTACCTCAATCTTCTCGATGATGGGACCGTTGTTGGACTCTCCCGGTTCAGAGGCGATGCTAATCAACTCGCAACGATAGAGAGCGAATTTCCGGAAGTCATATCTTGCAAAGTAACGGGTGGAGAGACATAGCTGGCGTATACGCACTTCAATCCTAATAAGTTTGATAAAAACCTTCTTGAACTTATTGATACCGAAGCGATCAGTATCGACTAGCCAATGCTGGAGACTGCTGAAGGACGCAAGTCACACTCCTTGATGAGGATACAGCCCTCCAGCGAATGGTCGCTGGTATCCCTGATGAAATAGATTTGCGTCTGAAACAGGCAGGCGAGTATCAGCCAGACTTGGGTGACCCAGCAGGGCAGTTGACTGATCGTCAAAAAGAGATTTTGCGGGCAGCAATCGCTGCGGGATATTATGACATCCCACGGCGTGCAACCCAACGTGATTTGGCCGCCGAACTCGGACTGTCACCAGGAACGATTGGCGATCATCTCCGGCGAATAGAGGCGAAGATTATGCAGTCATTGATTGTCTGAAGTTGGACAGGTGAGATTTTAAGGTGCAGTATCATGAGAATTTGGGCTTTCACGCTATATTCCGAGACTGATCGTGCATTAGAAATCTACCTAGCCGACATCAGCCGGTAGAGAGAGCGGCTGGGCTATCTCCATTTTTCAAAATAGTACGATTGAGGAATATTCTCGGCTATTTCTCCGTATCCCGATGCCAAATTTACGATATTAGTACTTGATTCGCACACTAGATAGGTGAATAATACAGTGATACACAGAACTTCTCAACTGGTGGGACACCCCAAGTTGAGAACGTTGATTCCAATGCATGGATTTCGTATCCTTGATGGGTGAGATTCTATGCTCCAGGTGCTCCTCTGACCTGTCGGTAGAGACTCTCCCTCTCTCCAGTAAACCTTAGTGCCGAACTTTCAGTGCTTAATCATCAGGACCGGCCAACCGTAATGGATCGTGGGCGACAGCAGCAGAGAAACTGGGGGAGATTTATTGTTTGTTTCGCGAGTCCGTGATTTGTTTCGCGACAACTGCCTGAATTTCTCGTTTGAATCTGGTTGTTCCGTACCTCCCTTTGATATCGGGAAGATTTTTTCGAACCTCCATCATCAAGTGGAAGTCCTGTAGTATCTTTTCCATTTTGCGTATCGCATCTTTTGTGTCCTTATATACTAGGCCGGAATTATCTCCAATGATTTCTTTTTGTCCCCCGTTATTGGGGATAAACGGTATCATTCCTGCCGCGACCATTTCCCCCACGGCAATTCCAAAGTGCTCACTGGGCATGGTGTGAAGCCCAAATTTATGCGTATTCAGCAGGGTAATCAAATTCTCTCGTGAGAGACCTTCTTCAAAAAACAGGTGCTCTTTCGATTCAGCGTGTTCACGAACGGTATCAACATATGCCGTATCGTTACCGGGCACTCCAACGATGTGTAAATGGATATCATGACCTCGAGATACTAGTGTATCGATGATCTTGATCCCCTGTAGTGTATTTTTTGATGGATGAATCCGTCCGACCATAGCAAATCCCTCTTCACGAGTTTGCCACTCTCGAGTGGGATCGAACTGTTGAGCATTCACGGGTGGATATATTACACTCGGGCGAAATCCATGCAATTGGTGGATATAATTTGCTGTCCACTCTGAATTAGCGATTATTTTCCCATTCATGAATTTATTCTTTGAATAGCCCAGTATTTTGTTGCATACAAAATCGTGCCCTCGCTTTTTGAGATATCTGTACTGGCCGATATCAGCGCTTTCGTAGGTATCTGCTTGATTAAGCTGTGGGAAATGGATATATTCGATGCTATTCTTTCCGCCACATATCTCGTTTTGAGTGGAGATTACGATCTCCTCACCGTCGATCCTTTGCTTGATCAGCCGTCGAATACAACTTGTATATGTCTGGTGTGATAAATTGTTTATCAACAATGACGATATTATCTTATTTGGAATTATTTTGTGCTCTATTTCGTCTTGGTTGACATTCATTCCGAAAAAATCATTGAATTCATCAATATCGAATTCGTTTATTGTAACAAGAGTAATACTATGATTAGCTTGTAATGCTTCGAGTACACCCATACATACGGCTTCACAACCACTCATCCTCATTGATGGATGAATCACCGTAATATCAGCCATGAATAGAGGATGTATTCAACTGTAAATAATCTTTGTCTATACTTTAATTATGTATGAATATATAGAAAACTTCAATGCAAAGCATATAGTTTTGAGGTGTATGTCCGGTCTCGTAGCAATAGTCGATAGAGGTGGGTACGTTTCCTCCGATCTGTTGCAGGATCTCTTAGCTACTATGGAGTATCGAGGGCACGACGGACAGGACAGTGTTATTGATGGACATATCGGTTTTGGCCATCAGCACTTCTACACAACTCCTGAAGCGGTTGGTGAACAACAGCCTCTTGTTGACGATGGATATATTCTAACATTCGATGGACGAATCGATAATCGGAGAGAGATACTCCAAACATTGGAGTCAGTAAGTGGTAGTGAGTCCGATGCGAGAATCATTATGGAATTGTACAAAGAACATGATGGCTGTACCTTTTTGACTGATCTCGTTGGTGTCTATGCGTTTGCACTCTACGACAGCTATAACGAGAAGGTGATACTAGTGCGTGATAGAGTCGGAGTTCGCCAACTATACTATACAGTCATTGGAAATGAAATCATTGCTGCTTCCGATATCAAATCTATACTTTGCCACCCTTCAGTGGAGGTCTGTATAAATGAAGGACTACTCGCTGAGCATGTATTCGATAGTATTTCGACGGTTGGAGAAACCTTCTATGAGGGTATCCAGTACATCCTCCCAGGAACGTATACAACCATCACACAAGATGGTATCACACATGATCGATACTGGAATCCTTCGGACCTAGAGGGAACGCTTCGTGGTGATTGTGAGCAGCTAGAGGAGATATTCCTAAATAAGCTTGAAAGAGCAACGAGGTGCAGGTTGAGAACCAGAACAAATCCGGGAGTGATGCTGAGCGGTGGGCTCGACTCCACTGCGATTATAGCTACAATAGACCGACTCGGGGTTGATACAGTACCCACATTCTCTCATATCTATACTGATGCTGTTGGCGATTGGGATGGTGAGATCCAACGGATCGCAGAGATGGAAGAGCAGTTTGGAATACACAATGAGAAGCTGGTGATAAACGATGAGACAGCGCTGGAAACGCCGGAGATATACAGCGCCCCATTGATGGAGGGTCCAATCATCACTCCGACTCAATCGATTACAGAATCATTGTATGACCGAGCGAAACAGTGGAACTGTACCGTCTTGCTCACTGGGAGAGGGGGGAATCGGTTTGATGGAAGTCGATTCACATACGCTGACTTGTTCTTAGATCGGAGGTATAGAGCTTGGCTAGCTCATGGACAATCTGATGATCTTTCATTGTTACAATTGGCGCTATGGTACACTGTAGCACCAATTTTGCTGGATAAAATCACCAGTATTCATGATATCCACCGTGTAAGTGGAGAAAAAGATAACACATCTATATATACCGAATCAGTCATCGAACAGGCACAGATGCGTGAGGAAACTAATGGCGACGGTAAGGATATTGCATTTAATAGTATTGAAAAACAACTCGCATATAATAATTACCACTATTCCAATAAGAATTTTTGGATTGCGATTAGTCGACAAACAGCACTCAACAAGGGAATTCAACTTAGATATCCATTTCTGGATTCCCGTGTCGTCGAGTTCTTCTTCGCTATCCCGTCAGCGATGTGGGCACAGCGAGGGGTGAAAAAGTATCTCTTCCGGTCTGCATTTGAGGATATACTCCCAAAACAAGTCATTTCTCAAAAATCGGATGCCAACGTCAATTTTGATGCCTTGATTCAAAATGATCAACGATTGATGGATATGCTAAGCGATTCGTCTTGCCTTGTAGATAATGGAATTATATCGCACGTAAACCTTGAACAGGAAATCGAGGCATATAGAGAAGAGAAGCGGTCCGTGATGGATATTTGGAAACTAGTTTCCATCGAAATGTGGCTCAATACCGTAGTCTAAGACGTACAGACTAATTATTATCGAATATAGACACCTATCCCCAAGATATACACTATCACTAACTAATTATTTTTCGATATTTTTATTCACGGGTGCAATATACCCTTTCGTATGAATCTAGAGCTTTTCTTTAAGGAGCTATTCTCACTCCCAGAGACGGTCGATTTCCGTGTGTCACCAGATGGCGAGATAGTTGCCTTTCGTGAGACAGGGGAACAGGGCGGTCGGATCAGTCTGTGGTCGCTAACTGAAGACGCAATCCAAACAACTTCGCCGTGGTACGAGAGCGGGCTACAGTATAAGATATCGTGGTGCCCACAGGGTCAACGAGTATACTACTATGTAGAAGATGAGTATGGCCCGGATATTTATGCACTTACACCAGGAGGCGACGTTACTACGGTTGTCTCTGATGATGCTCATCACTATCTCGCGGATCTTCATCCATCCGGTGAGTGGCTCCTATATACGTCGTCAGCGACGGAACGTCTCCAAAAAAGGGACTTCAAGACCGAAGTAACAGAGGCATGGGGTCCTTCGGATTTTTCTGACCCATCCATTGTTGCCCGTTTTGACTATACTGGTGAGCGCATCCTCATCATGCGAAATCCAACAGACAACCTTCAAAATCAGGATTTGTACATCCACTCAAGCGATGGTACGGAGCTAAGAAGAGTACCGGTAACCGAGACAGGGGACCGGTCGTTCGGGACGGGATGGCATCCCGAAGGAGATCAGGTTCTTGTAACATCCAATACGGAAAAACGAGCCGGCATTTTCGATCTCCAGGCAAACGAGGTTAACTGGTACGGTGCGCAGGGGTCCCGTGAATATCCACTTGGATTTTTCCCGAGCGGGACAGCATTTGCGACGACCAACACAAGCGATAACCCCGTTGTGTATGAGACAGATGGAACACGCCACGTTCTCACACCGGACGCTGGGTGTTACGAAATCATCTATACAGCTCGTCGAGATATTTTCTTTCCAGAGGATGCCTTACTTCTCGCACAGAGTGAAACGGATCACCCACCAGCTCCGGTATGCTATGATCATGAAGCTGAGACCGTAGAATCATTGTTCGAGTATCCAATCTCAGACAGAGCTTGCGACCAATTAACAGCCGCTGAGTCGGTCTCGATTCCTGTCTCAGAGGGCACAGTTCCAGGACTGTTCTATCCCAGTTCCGAGCCCGGACCAGGAATCGTGCTTATCTATGGTGATTCATCGGGAGATATTGCACAGTCATTTGATCGGCGGGCTCAGGCGTTCGCTGCTACAGGATATACAGTGCTCAGAGCTGCTACACGTGGTGAGCGGTTCACGACCCGAGAGCACGCTGACTTCGCTGCTGCTGGACGATGGCTCGCTAAGCGACCAGGTGTACGTGGGAAGGTTGGTGTGTTCGGCCACTCTCACGGAGCACATAACGTTCTCATGCAGTTGATTAATTATCCCGAAATTTGGGACGCAGGTATTGCATGGAACGGCGTTGCCGATCTGCATGAGTTTCGAGAGCATCCCGAGGCAGCCGAATCATATTGGCGATCACTCGGTGATCCCGACACGAATCGGGAGCGATGGCGAGCCAATAATCCTATTGAACGGATTGAGGAGCTCGATGCGCCGTTACTATTGTATTATGGAGTGGAAGATACGGAACGGGTAACAACGGGAAGTAGTTTCCGCGACGAGCTCTTAGCCTCTGGTTGGAGTGAAGGGCCAGAAGGTGATTTCGAGTATGTAGAAGTTGAAGGTGAAGGCCATTATGATGATGCTCCGTCTCAACAAGCAGATCGATGGTCGCTCTTTGTCGAATTTTTCAACCGACGATTGGCAACGCAGTCTAAATCACAGGACAATACACACTCTCACAGGTGATAATCACTTCTACAAATGAAATGTATGGATAGTATTTAATATAGATTACCTATTTTATAACAATATGTCGGGGATAGTTGCGGTATTCAATAGAGGGGAATATGTCTCAGACGATATGTTGCATGGTTTTTTGGATTCTATTGATTACCGGGGGCACGATGGTAGAGGAAGTATCACAAAAGGTCATGTTGGCCTTGGCCATCAGCACTTTTATACGACTCCCGAAGTGGTTGGCGAAGATCAGCCGATAGGTGAGAATGGATTTCTTCTAACCTTCAATGGGCGTATTGATAACCGTCCTGTCCTCAAAGACGGCTATTCGTTTATCACTTCCTCACAGACAGATGCTCAGATGTTCTTAAAGATGTGTACAAAGATGTCTGTTGATACAGCTCTTCGGAAGATCGTTGGAGCGTTTGATTTTGCTCTATGGGACCAGAACGATTTGAAACTCATTGTAGGTCGAGATAAAACAGGAATCCGACGGCTGTATTACTCTGACCAAGGGAATTTTTTTGTGGCATCTAGCTCGGTTGAGCCACTATTACAGCACGAGCGCGTTGTAGAGGGGGTGAATGAAGAGAAGTTGTGTCGGTATTTGACAAAGACCCTTACGGCAAACTCCAGCGAGACGTTTTTTAGGGGAATTTCTTATCTAGAACCAGGGGCCTATCTCACTGTTACCCATGAAGGAGTAGAGCAGCACCGATATTGGGATCCCTCCGATTTTGAAGGGTCACTCACTGTGGATCGAGAGCAAGTTGAAGCCATGTTTCGAGAACGTCTTGCAGTATCCGTTCGCAGTAGATTGCGGACCAATTCTTCACCGGGTGTGATGATGAGCGGGGGTCTCGACTCTATTGCAGTAGCCTGTATGAGTCAAAATCACCGTAAACAGCCAGTACAGACCTATTCCATCGTATTTGACGAAGTTAGTAAAGGAGGTATTCCCACGGAGTATGAACGGATAAATCTAGTGGAGTCAAAATTTAATATTGATGTGGCAGAAATAGACAGCGATAAATCGTTTAATCATATATCCACCTTTGAAAAGCTAGTTCGTCAAAATCCCTGCTACCCTGAATCAGTATATAATACTCAGAAATTATTTAATAAGGCATATGAATGCGGTGAGCAGGTCCTTCTTACGGGATATGGAGGGAACTTCTGGGAAGGGAATAGATTATATTATCCGGATATTTTAAGACATAAAGAATTCAGGAGACTTCTTTCCTCAATGCGGACTGACTCAGAGCAGACACATCGCCTACTAAAGATAGCATTTATATACAATATTTTCAGAGACCAGGCGACACCATTTACAAATAGAACAAAGATTATACAGTGGCCTGGTTGGGGTGAAGGATGTATTAATCACCTCAAAGATACAACCACATATCAGCAAGACAAGGGTAATTCATTCAGGCGTTTAGAGCTTCAAAGTGTATATCACATGTATCGAGATCCATTTATGCGAACTGCATTTTCAAATATTGAAGATTTAGCCATCCGGAACAAGATCGAACGTAGACACCCTCTGCTAGATTCACGGGTAGTAGAACTATTGTTCTCCATGCCGATTGGAACTCTATTTGATGGAAGACACAAAAGTGTATTTCGAGATTCATTGAAAGCAGACCTTCCTGAGTCCATCCTACAAATAGAACCCGACTGGGAAGTCGAAACACGGACAAAAAGAGATGACAAGAAGATATTCGAGTTCGCCGTATCATATCTTTCGAACTCAGAACTAGAGCGACGAAATATTTTGAATGAAAATACAATCTCGAAAGGGATACGTGAGTATTTTGAAGGTAATGATTATGGTTTGTCGTTATGGAGATTACTCATGGCTGAGGCATGGTTAAAGAATGTAACTTGATCTAAATATATAAGGTACAATCTTCATACCTCCTATTATATATTGTCCTCTATACTAGATAATTTTATATGTGATAGTGAGGTACGTATTGAATGTGGTGTCGAAGAAATGAGCAAAGGTGATTCAGGAACAGATAGTGAAGACCAAGATAGCAATGTGGATTATGACAATGTCGACGTGATGCAGACCCGAACGCTAACGCTGTTGCGTCGATGGATAAGCCAAAGGGTACCGTAATAAATCAACATTGTCTACACTTCCGCCCCCAAGTTGAGACTGTTGATTACAACCATGAATCTGCCTCTATTGATAGAGGCAGACCGTCTGTACTCCTGTGATTTAGGTCCTGACTCGACAACAAACGGTTTGAACAGAGCAATTTGATTCCGACTGTGAACTCAGTACTGTTTTGAGAGGAGACAGTAGATATTTGCTACGAAAAGAAATATTTTCGCCCGATTAATTCTGCACTGTTAAAAACAGCCACAGTCTACACATTTTTTGTTGAAAGGGTGATTATGCCGTCAACGGTTGCCTCCAAACGGGCTGTGTTTCAAACGATAACAGACGCTTCTGATTTTTACTGGCCATACTACCGTGATCCAGAGACTGAGCTCACGAGTAGCGACCTCGACGCGTTCGAACACGACGTACACCGACTTGCTTGCGAGTGGTTCAAACACGACGCCCATGATGACGTAGAAGCATTCATCAGCTGGTGTCCGCTGTACCACCTCGATTTTAGTTCGCATGACGCACACCCATCGTGGCACGCGAAGACGAAGCCGGCTATTCCAATGATTCGTGCACTGATGGTGCTGGAGCTACATGACTGGGAGTACGAAACAGCGTTGGTGGGTCATCTTAATTCCCAACCAAGTCTCGTCGACGCTCTGGGATTTGAGAACGTCCCAGACCAGTCGACGATTTGGCGGGCTCGCCACGAGCGATTTAGCGACGAGTTGCTCCGCTCGATCGAGGAGTGTGTCGCCTCCCTCTGTCTACTTGCGACAGAGAACGATGTGTCCGTTCCGGTGAGTAACTCCAGTTCGCTTAAGACCGATCTCCCACTGTTGGAGGAATCAGACGATGGCCCCACCCAACGAGAGATTCTTCGGCGAGCAGACGAACTCACAGCGGAGGCTCAGCGTCGCATTTTTCCAGCGTTTTCGCTTAATCGTGCGGAACAGGCGTCGATTCCGGAGGATGCATTCTGGGAGTTACAGACGTATCTCGGCCTCGGCGAGAACCTGTGTGCAAACGAGGGCGCACGGAGCTTTCTCACCGAATCGACGCGCAAGCAGACCCCACTCGGCCACAATCATCGTCATCACCTTCGCCAATTTTCGATCGAATCGATTCGGGAGATGTATCATGAGGCGATGCAGCGGCTCTTGGCTGAAACAACGAGCCGGTCTCACTTTCTTGGTGCTGCGTCGGTCGCGATCGATACGACCGAGGGGAGTCCGTTTACTGGTGATCGAACGGGCCACGAGGACGAAATCCTTGGTACAAAGGTGGATAATAACGAGTATGCGTATCAGTGGGCGTCGATCCAGACGGTTGGACGAGGCCCACGGGTAATGCTTGATGCTCGGCCAGTCCGGAAGGGCGATACGCTCGTTGAAATCGTCACAGACCTGCTTGATTCAGCCGAAGATCTGATTCAGATCGAGCGTGTGCTGATGGACCGGGAATTCGACAGCCAGCACGTCCTGGAGAGGATCGTTGAGCGTGGTTACGAGTACCTCGTGCCGAAGCGCAAGCAGACGAGCGAAAAGGCCGTTGCAAGCCGAATGGAAAAACACGGGGTGGGGACAACGGTCAACGAGCGTATGCTTCACCTTGGAAAGAACGAATGGCACCAGACCCATCTGCTGTATTTACCAAAGCAAGAGTACACCGGCCCGATTGAGAAGGGCCATGAACGCTACGTCGTGTTCATGTCGTCAGAACCGGTGACAGGGACCGTTGAAGGCCGAGTAAGCTTCTATAGCAACCGTTGGGAAATCGAGATTGGCTACAAGCAGGTCAAGCGGTTCATGGCGAGAACGACCTCAAAGGACTTCATCCTCCGATTTTTCTACTTTGCGTTTGCCTGCTTGCTGTACTCGCTGTGGCGGTTAATCGACCATCTGGTACAGGTGTTCTTCACGGACACCTACGGCGATGACCCATGGGTGACGATGCACGATGTGCTTACGTCGCTGAAAAAGCGCACTGGAGTAGGATAGCGTCCTGTTCGTTCCGTGTTTTCCCGGTAGAGAGAGCGGCTGGGCTATCTCCATTATTCAAAATAGTACGATTGGCGAAAATTCTCAGCTATTCTTGCTTCATTCGATACCAAATAGTGGATATTAGCACTTGATTCGCATACTAAATGGGCGAATAATACAGTCATACACAGAAGTTCTCAACTGCAGGGACACCATTTGATATAGCGACATGCAGTTTATGGATAGTTGTTTGCTGGTGTAGATGGGCTAAGGGTGGTGAAAATTGGAGAATCGGGGACAAACCGAATCACTTCGTTTTACGCCAATAATACGCACTGGATCTCCCTACCACCACGCCCTCCGACAAGCACGAAAGATGGAGCGGAACAACAACGACGCTACCCTGGGGAATGACGGCCAACAACCACCACAAACGAACGGTGACTCGGTGCAGTGGTCCGACATCAGACTTTACCAAGGGCGGTCCCCACCTGGATACAGTGATGAGTGGACGATCTCGACGATCTCTTGGAGGTTCGCCCACGGTGAGCGTAGCGATGTGATCGTCGAGAGCCCAACTGGTGAGAATGTTACTCTCGGAGAACCACACTGGTATGTGACTCTTCGATGTGATCGGTTTCCGGAAACGGCGGCTGTGACTGCTGAATTTGATAGCCACGTCTTCGGTGATATCGCTGCTCTCGAAGCATGGTTCGAGGACGAGAACATGAGCCGATGAGCGAGCTCACAGCTACCGAGCTCGAGGCAGCGATCAATCGTTACCTCCGCTCGAAGAGCAAAGGCGGGACCGGGTCGGGGACCTACTATCGGACGGCAAAGAGTGCGCTCGATCGGTGGCAAGAGTGGCTGACGTCCGATGAAATTGCCGAACTCACCGATCCAGACGCCGGCGCACAGGTCCTGCGTCGGTACGCCCAGCACCTCTCTACACAAGTCGGAAGAGACGATTTCGCTGCTTCAAGCGCCCACACGTACTACAACATCGTGTCTGGCTTTTGCTCGTACTGCGTTCGAGATGGTGTCCTGCCGTCGAACCCTGCCCAACGCGAGCGCGCACGCGAGGAGTTACCAACAGACGACAGCGACGACCGCCAACAGTTCTGGGATGCAGACACTCGCGATCGGTTCCTCCAGTGGCTCGACGATCGAGCGTACGAGGTGATCGACCGGAACGGAACTGACGCCCTCCAGGAGATCCGCGATCGGGCATTTGGCTACCTCCTCGCCTACTCCGGGGTCCGCGGGGCCGAGATTCTTCGAACCAGTGTCGACGACCGTGAAGGACGTCAGGGACTCCGCTGGCGCAATGTATCTTTTCCAGAGGCCGATGCAGAGACAGAAAGCGGAACTCTTCGGGTGTTCGGCAAAGCCCAGGAGTGGGAGACGACGCCACTTCCACGGCAAGCGGTGGGGCCGATTCGCCAGTACTACCGAGTGCTTTGGGAACCACCCGGGGACTGGCCCGTGTCTCCGACCGAGCACGCGCCCTCAAAGTACCGGGCGGCTCGCGAACGACTCGCTGACCAGGGGATGGCACAGGACGATATCGAGGTCCTCCTCGACGAACAGCCGATCGACCGAGGTGCTCCAGGAGCACGAGATCGCTCCCCCGGCAGTCACTGTTAACGGCATGCGAAATCACGTCAAACAGCTCTGTGAGCAGGCGGAAATTACGATCGACGGTGAGTATCTGAAACTACATGGTGCCCGGCGCGGGCTCGGAGATACCATCTTCCGCGTCGATCGAGGCGAAGCGCAGGATCTGTTGCGCCATCGCTCGCTCCAGACGACCAAGGATGCATACTCTCACATTGAAGCCGAAGAACGGGCTGAACGCATCTCTGCCATTCTTGATGAGTGAAGAAACATTGTTGACGACAGAGAAACACTGACTACGACGTATTCCATCATTGGAGTCAATATCACTGAATTAATGATATGATTGAATGATTGAGAGCATTTCTGCATTGTATACTATTTTATTCTGATGCTCACTATAAGTATTCGATGGGCAGTTCCCCTCCCACCGAGACGATAGATCGATTCACAGTGTTTTTCGAGAAGCACTATGACGAAGCGATCTCGGAGCTAGCACAGCAGTTTTCAGATGAGCAACGGTCCCTTTCCATTGACTACGATACGCTGGCACAGTTTGATGGAGATCTCGCAGATAACTATCTCTCCCAACCCGGACAGATGCGGGAATACGCTGAAGAGGCACTCAGACTCTACGATACGGAGAGTAATACTCAACTCGGGCAGGCACATGTCCGACTTACAGCTCTCCCGACGACTACCTCCCTGACAGACATTCGGTCGAAACATATCCATCAACTCATCCAGATTCAAGGCACAGTCTCGAGCACATCGACTGTCCGTTCAGAGCTCATTAATATCGTGTATGAATGTCAGCGATGTGGCTTCCTGACACGCATCCCTCAACCCACTGTTCGAAGAGACTCTGACCGACGGAAACCATCTCAATGCACAGAATGCGAACGAAAGGGTCCATTCCGGATCGCCTACGGTCAATCTGAAATGATCGATGTCCAAACAGTCGTTCTCGAACAGCAGATCGAGAATCTTGATGGCAACGGCGACAGCGCAACGATTGAACTACAACTAAGAGATGACCTCGCTGGCACTACCAACCCTGGTGATACTATCTGTGTTACCGGCGTTCTCCATTTCACTGGGGCTACCCTCAAAACAACCATCCCCGATAAATACATAGCTGTTACCGATGTTAGTGACGCGGGATCGAACAGTCACATCACAACCACTGATGATGAAGAGCGTATTCAAGAACTCGCTACACGTGAATCGCTCTTCGATGACATCATTGGGAGTATCTGTCCGTCGCTGTACGGCTACGAACAAGCAAAGCTTGCTATCGCGCTTCAGTTGGTCGGCGGTGTACCCAAGGAACTTCCAGATGGAACTCAAGTTCGTGGTGATATCCACCTGCTATTCATCGGTGATACCGGAACAGGAAAGTCGATACTTGCTCGTGCCGCCGCGCGGCTTGCACCACGATCAGTCACCGTCTCTGGACCCGAAACCTCGAGTGTAGGTTTAACAGCGGCAGTGACACCATCCAGTGGAAGGGCTGATCCGTGGGAAGTACAAGGAGGTGCCCTCGTCAGAGCAAACAACGGCCTTGCCGTCATCGACAACTTTGGCGGATTTGGAATGAGCGAACTTGCGGGACTCTGTTCCACCATCGAAGAACAAGAAGTGAATGTGAATAAGGCATCAGTGGAAGCAACACTTCCAGCGCGTACAGCCGTCTTTGCCGCGATGAATCCGGAATTTGGCCGGTTCGATCCCTATGTATCGATCAGGGACCAATGTAGCCTTCCCCCAGACGTTATCTCCCAGTTCGACGTATTCTTCATGCTGACAGACCAGCCTATCCCCGATCAAGATGAAGCGATTGCAGATCACATTCTGGATACCACACAAGCAGCAGAAGCCACTCATGCAGGTCGGGGGACTGACTCACCTTCTGAACCAACTATTCCACTGAAATTACTTCAGAAGTACATCGTCTATGCTAAGCGTCAGAGTGACCCACAGCTCAGCAATAAAACGAAGGAACAGTTTCGAGATTTCTACATCCACATCCGCTCAGAAGAGTCTGACGGAGATAATCTGATTCCGATCACAGCTAGAACTCTTGAAGCCGTTGTTCGACTCGCCGAAGCGAGCGCTCGTCTCCGTCTTTCAGACACCGTCACGACGGAAGACGCTGATCGTGCAATTATGCTCATTGAATCTTGTCTGTGTGATGCCAATATTGGACCTGACTCCAAGGAATCCGATAGCAACCAAAGAGTAGCAGAATTCTCACCTAATAATCATACAAAAAATGAACTAATAGATAATACAAAAGACGAGCTTATGGAGATCCAATCAGAACATGACCCTGGTATTCCGAAAGAGGTAGCAGTAGAGACTATCAAAGAACGAGTTGGAGTGTCACGGTACCAAACTGAACAGATATTGGACAGGCTTAGGAGGCAAGGTGATCTCTATGAGCCTGAGAGCGATTATTATAGATTTCTTTAGATTGATTAGCTGCTTTGGATCTTAGATATTCCGCGAGATCTCCTCAGCCAGAATATATTACGATGTACGATTCCGACAGATAATAATGTGAACCTTCAAGGAGATGGCCGGAAGTCAATCAGGCGGATCGAGATCGCGAACTACTCGGTGAGGGTCAGGAACTGATTTACGTCCACATAGGACGTGTACAATTGATTTGAGGGCAACTCTATGAGTCACGTTCCCCGATCTGTACAGATCCTAGTCAAAGAAATCGTCAATCCACTTCGATCGTAAAATATGCTCTTTTTCTACTTGCTCAGTAATGATTCCAACATAGCATCCTTCCTCACTGTCTTCGCGGCGTTCCTTTTCATCATGAAATCTCCATGGCAGACCGATTGTATCGAATTGATCTGTTATAGTATCACGAGCCAGGGTGAGCTGCTTCCATGATGTTCCACCTTTTAACGCAATGTACATGCCACCCACTTCAGCACCAGGCATCTCTTCAGGCACAGTGATTGGCGGGCGTGCCCACACAGTGAGATCTCTGTCTTCAAAATCTTCAGTGATCAATTCTCCCCACACGATAAGGTCATCAAAGTTAACATATATATCTAGCTCAACTGCTATATCTGGAGTTGTACTACTGTCAATAGCATCCTGATAACAGCTGTCCATCCATTGAGCAAGTTCTGGGAGATTCCACATAGTAGCAAGATCGGTAATGACCTCCTCGTAGTATTTTCCTGTATCAATAGCTCGTTCGAATCCTTCAACGGTCGCTTCGTGACGCTGTGGGGCTAACCACGCATACGCAACTTCTTCAGGAGTAAACACACCGTCTTCGACGAGATCGAATGCACTGAGATATGGTGGTTCAGTTGTCAGAAAGTGATCGATATCCGCTTCCGGATAGCCAAAAAAGCATCCCCAGCGCCGGTGATGTGCATCAGAAATATTTCTGTTTGAGGGTAGCATGTCAAACCGCCATTGGGTACGAGCAATGTTGATTACGTCATCAGTGTGGTGGTTATATACCAAACCAAATGCCTCTGCCACTTCCTTGACCGTAATAGGTGGATCCCCTGGTTCTGGCAGCCATGGCTTTTCTGGCTCGGATCGATTGAACAATGAAAGCTGCGACGCTGGTCGTTCACACGACAGAACAAGCGCGAGCCAGAGTGGTTCTCGTGAGGGAGACCGCAACTTTTCACACCAATCTAGATATAGACAATAAATATCTCGCTGGGTGTCCGTAAGGCTCTCAACGGGAAACGCAATTTCCGAAGAGGATACCTTCAATTCCTGTGAATATGGCGACCTCATATATTCACACAGGAATTGATACGTAGTAAATTCAGCCATATATTATGTATAAACAGAATCATCAATTTATTGTCTATAAATTAGACTCCAATCATATGCCTATTGGTGAATTCATTTGGGATTTCCGGAGTTAGACACTCGTCTCTTGACGATGCGGTTGGTAGATAACGGATTATTGCCTGTAAGGGCGTGTATTATCCTGTGAATTGGATCATTTTGCTAATCTTCGGTTGAAAATTCGACAAAGAGCGACCATCGATCAGTCTGTCGAGACGGGTTCTCGTCATTATGGCCTTTGGCTTCAACTTCTACATACTCAAACTCACCCACTGGCCCTTTACTCCAACCAGAGGCTATGAGCTCATCGCAGAAACTGCGTCCCGTTATTATCCTCTCCCTATCCTCTACACCATAATACAGTAGTAACGTTGCTCCAAGTTTCTCAACGGAAAAGCGGAGTTGGTGCAATTGGTCGGCGCCTATCCACACGCCTGCAATGTGTTCGGCCACGTTACCTTCGACAACAAGGACACAACCGTTGCGGGCAAAGCGCGGTAAGGTGACCTCCCGATTGTGGCGGCCGTCAATTCCGAGAAAGGGCAAGGGATGCAATAAGGCTTCACTACCATCTAGGTGCGTCTGAAACGCCGAAAACACAAAGACAAAGCTAAAAATTATCAAGAAAGATTCAATACTATCTTGTCACGTCTGAAACTGATGCTAATTCCACTCAACTCGCCACAAGCGTTAGGAGCTTCAATACCATCTTGGTACGTCTGAAACTTTTGATCTGAATCGATCGCGCATCAGAACGACAACGCTTCAATACCATCTTGGTACGTCTGAAACCGCGTCCCGAGAGCGGGAAAACGAGTTTCGGAAGTTCGCTTCAATACCATCTTGGTACGTCTGAAACACGTCATCGCCGTACCACCGCCTCCTTCATCTCCTTGCTTCAATACCATCTTGGTACGTCTGAAACGCTGCTCAAGCGATTTCGAGCGCGGTACGGTACGCTTGCTTCAATACCATCTTGGTACGTCTGAAACCACGTGATCGTTTCGTCTCGGCTCATGCGCTTACCCCGCTTCAATACCATCTTGGTACGTCTGAAACTATATTAACTTCGCGCAGAATTGGGAGAGTGATACCAATGCTTCAATACCATCTTGGTACGTCTGAAACCTGTGGTCACGGAATTCTTGCGATGGTTCTACGATAGCTTCAATACCATCTTGGTACGTCTGAAACCCATGCGAATTCACTGGCTATAAGCACTAAATCTCTGTGATTGCACCATGGTTTTCCATCGACCCTCAATAGCCTGCTCAGTTAAGGGGGTCGATGGTATCGAGATTGGTGATCATTCGATCTTTCATGGCACGTTAGAACTGTTGATGACAGTGAAGACTGGCCCGGATCGTTCTATCCATTATTAGCTTGATATCGAATTTGATGTGATCCCAGCTAAGAGTTCATCCGAACCGTAAACTACTCTCTCCTACTCACTCGCTTCGCTCATTTCTTGAGGAAGGGGTCTTAGCGCCTGTTTTTCGGTGATGAATAGTAGAATAAGGGATGTCGTTGATGATCTTACCAATCCAATCTTACTCAACTACGCAATTCGTTGGTAAGACACGTTTTCGTAGTGTTATTTTTGCACCTGGGAAAGGAGTGCAGGGCGCGAGACGAGGCAATCGCAAGTCGACGAGCGTCAGGTGATTGCCGAGCATGTGTACGAGCGACTCAGTGACGGTGAGCATCTGGTTGTGAAGGGCGAGGGGGGGGGCACGGGCAAGAGCACCGTTTGTAAACGGGTGGCTTACCGATGGAACGATGACCCAGACCGGGGGCCTGTGTTGTATCGAGGAAGTGCCACAGGGACATCGTTCGACACGCCCGGCACGCTCATCGATGTCATTCGATCGACTGAGGACGACCTGCTGGTGGTCGTTGACAAAGATGGCGATGGAGAAGAAATATGATTAATAGCTTGAAGAAGTATTATGTATATGATGTCTGGTTTGGCGAAGAAACAGGTCGTCATTCTCGATCTTGATCAGACGATTTGTACGTACAGTCGATCAAAGGAGGAGGTTCTCATGCGTGCATTCGAAGCGTGGGGGTTGGAACCGTTTTTCACCATTGAGGCGTTCGAGGCAGCGATGGAGACGTTCGAAGATGATGACGCAGTAACGACGAAGTCAGATTGTCGGCGAAAAAGTTGTGAAGCACTGGCCGTTGACCATGGCTATGACCGCTCTATCGGCACCGAACTCGGAGAGGAGTACTCCCACCGATGGAGATACGGCCCGGTTGAGTTCCTTGATGGCTCTAAGGAAGCGCTCTCAGTGCTCGCTGACCAGTACGAACTCAGTCTCATTACGAACGCCGAAGAAGCAGTCCAGAGGCCGAAGTTGGAGCAGCTCGGCATCTATCCCCTGTTTGAGACGATCGTATACGCTGGCCATGACACCGAATACAAGCCACATCCGGAACCGTTCGAACGGGCGTTACAGGAGCGAGGAGTTGCTTGTGACGACGCGCTCTATGTCGGTGATAACTTCGAATCCGATGTGCTCGGTGCTGACGCTGTCGGGATTGACACCGTGTGGGTTTCCACTGAATCTCCACCAACTGACGACCCACCCCCAACCGTCCAAGTCGACTCGTTAGCAGAGCTCCCATCGCTTCTCGGTGCGTAATCGTCGAATGGGCACTCAATCAGTTCTCATTCAGAGCGTGAACAACGAGGATATCACAGACCGGAGAAGGCCTAGATTCGTATACTACTCCAACCACAATAATTATAATTGAATGGAATATTTGTAAACCAAAGGATGTCACAGGGAGAAGACAACGACAAGTATGTCGTCTATCATGGAATCAAGGAAGGTGCTGCGATATTTTCTTTATTCAGACGTGACCCAGATTTAGAGTACGACAGGCCTGTACGTCGCGTAACAATGGACCCAGATGATGTATCCTCAGAAACGGAGTTTGAAGATCACTTTTGGGTCGAGATTGAAGAAAACGAAATCGTAGATCTACAATTCGACCCCGAATTCACTAAGAAAAAGAAAGATAAGTATCAGGAGGTGGAAGATATCCATAAAGAGATGCAGGAAATCGGTCGACAGGAGTTGCATGACGACGACGAATAAGGCAGAACAGCTTGCAAATGGAGCGTGGGAACAGTACACTCTAGATATTGACCAAGCCGATTCCCATGTGATTATCTCACCTCAAGGGACAACAACCGTAATAGACGCTGACGAGGAACAGGTCGCCGAGCGACTCGATCAGGTGTTTGCTGGTCGGGTTGCAGATGATGGCACTGAGCCACAGACGATCGATCATTTTGTGGTGACACATATCCATGGTGACCATGTTGATGGCGTCCGGGTGTTGAAAGACGCTGGATACACAATTGACCAGGCATACCAGCCGAATGCGACTCAATACGATGTCGGGAAGAATGGTTGAGTGCGAAAAGCTGTTTTGGGTGCCTATTTTGAAGCACTGTCTGATCACGAAATCGAACCACAGGAGATCGAACAGCTCACCAAAGGTGATCCAATTTTCGAAGAGAACGGCGTTACGTTACAAGCTCTCTCCGCCAGCGACGGATGAAGACCTCTCATTCACACGACCGTCAACGGGGTATGAGTGTGGCTATCACACGACCAAAGCCAATCCGAACGGAGTGGCGTGTCGGCTTGAGGGATCGAGTACGTCGTGTCTGTTTATGGGTGATCTGGAGAATGACGATGCTCATAACGCCGAAAGCTGGCTGTGCAAACAACACGACGCCGGAGAGCTGAATCTCAACGCGGACGTGCTATTCTGTGGACATCACGGCTCGCACAACGCGACCAGCGAGGCGTTACTCGACCGGGTCGATCCCGAAACGGTGGTGATCTCAAGCGGTCTCGACAACAAACATAATCCACCTGATAATCAGTACAACGCCCATCCCCGTGATGAGACGCTCGAACGCCTCCATGAGCGAGATATCGACGTGTACTGGACGGCCGGCCACGGCACCGTCAGCCTCACTGACGACGGTGAACTCGGAATTATCCATGACAACGCCGTGGAAACGACCAACGCAGGTGACATCGCGGCGCTGAAATACTACGGCCGAGAGAACGATCTCGACCAGGAGGCCCTCGTCGAGATCGAGGCGATCGAGTTCTCTGACTTGCCCGAAGAGATGCCCGACTGGGTGCGGGAGACCTCGCTCGTCACGAAACAGTCCGCGATCGATCCAGAGAAAATCGATGAACTGCACGTGCTGGAAGTCGAACACGGCTCGCTCAAACAGAAGAAACACCGGCTCGAACGGACCCGCGAGCAACGCCTCGAACAGAAAGCTGCCCTCGAACAGGAGAGCGAGAACAAAAAGAAGTAACAGACCGCCTCACCGCGGCCATCAGCTCCGACACGGACGAAACTCAAACCCAGCCGACCGAAATACGGCGCACACGCTTTTCGGATACGGTCGCCTCGATAGCAGACACTGACACAGAAGAAACTGTGGAGAACACTGCACCGACGGCGAAAGAGCAAGCTGAAACCACCAAAGCTGAGGAAGCGTCTCAGACGCAAATGACAGACTACACGCCCGATCAGACGCGGTCCTCGGACTCGGATACACACCAGGAACAAGACCCCAGTACAGATCGCTCCGATGACAGAGGACTCTCACTCTAACAGTCGTGCGACGGTAGTCGACACGAACGATTCAGCATGGTCCGTGGATGTTACTATAGAATCACGAAAGTTCCCTCAGATATTATGGTAAAATTTATCATGATCTAGACGTATGCTGTTCAGATAATGGCACACAGACCGGCCTATCTCTTTCCCCCTCGGGTGACCTTTACAACTGCTCTCCTCAACATCCCAACCATCATTTATTTTTCTTATGGAATGTCTCCGGTGATCCTGATGGACCGGTACGATTATGATCGACTTCGTGCTCGGACACTCCAGGCCGTAGCAGGCAACCAGAAGGGGCTTTATCTCACAATGGCTATAGATGAATTACGTCGACGTGACGTGATTCGGCTGATCGATTACGCAGCATTTTATTCACCAGTAGCACAAGAACGGGCGCTTCAACGAACTCAAACACTGCTGAGAAACACTTCAGAGGATGTTCATCAACGTTTAGCCGTGGACGCACTTGATGAGTGGATTGACTACGGTCGAGGAGCGTACCAAGAACCGTTCCGTGAGGCCATTGGTGAGAAAACCAGTTCGTTCGTCGATCTCCGTTCGGATGAGGAACACCAACAACGAAAGCTAAAACGCGGCACGAGCAATCCGGTTCGACGGAACGAGAAAACGCTTAATAAAGGGATGGCTGCGCTGACCATTCGCCACCAGGCCCAACAGCAGTTGAATCTTGATGTACGGGGTGTCATTTGTAGCTCCCAGTATGAGATCATCGACGACTTTCTGACAGACGCCACCCAATCGTCTGGACCGGGAACTGATCGATGTCGTCTCAGTATTGATACTGATGAGATAGCAGCATTAGAGCCCGTGAGACGGACTGCGGGCATTGATACATCCATGATTTCACAAACCCAAGACCTTCTCTCCGTCACTAGTCGGGTGACGACCGATATCGCTGGAGTACAGCATGACGACTGGTTCATGCTTTGTCCATCGTTTGCTGCTCCAAACTACCAAGATATATTTAATTGTGATATCATCTATCAACAGGCGCGTACGTATGACACTGAGCGCCTTGTTGCAGAAACGAAGAGGGTCATCAATACGTTACAAGCAAGTAGAGTGGACGAGGCGGCACCGAACGAGTTGCAGTATGATGCTGGGTGGGTAGCTGAACGGTTTGGGCTTTCCTCACCGACGAACGCCGAACAACCAGCGGGACTAACAGATATGGTCGAGTATCTCTTCACCCTATCAAACTACGCCCGAGAATTACGCACACTCACCGAGAGAGAAACAGTCTCAGAAGCTGCTGCATTGATCGGAGTGAGTCTCGTTGAAGGCGCCCAATACCATGACGATGAGGCAGTGTATCAACGATGTATGGAGGTTTCACACCGACTGGCACCCGAGTCGATCGATGATATGAAACCAGCCCAGTTCCGAAAAGAACGCCAAAGTACCACGTGGAGAGACACTGTAGATTGGTTTGAGGCGGCTGAGCGTTGGCGGTAGTACCAGTGATGCGGTGGTCGACCACGCCCGCAGAACCAAACCGTTGAAGCGTTTTATCTCTGTACTCGTAGGAGATGGAACACCAGACTTCTGACCGGAAAGACGATCACATCGATATTATTCTTCGAGAGGATGTCGAGACGTCCGGGACTGGTTTCTCGGACGTGCAACTCCTTCACGAAGCGCTTCCGGAACTGCATCAAGACCACATCAACACCTCGGTTGAGTTCTGCGGTCAAGAACTCACTGCGCCGGTGATCATAGAGAGCATGACTGGCGGCCATCCGAACACGACCACGATCAACCGTTCGTTAGCCGAAGCTGCGCAGAGAACTGGCATTGCGATGGGCGTTGGCAGCCAACGTGCCGGGCTTGAGAACCCCGACAACGACGAGCTGATGGAGTCATTTACCGTGGTTCGGGACGTGGCACCCGATGCGTTTCTCTACGGAAACATTGGCGCGGCACAGCTTTCGGAGTACGGCGTCTCGGGCGTCGAACGGGCTGTCTCGATGATCGACGCTGATGCGATGGCGATCCATCTGAACTTCCTGCAAGAGGCCGCTCAGCCGGAGGGCGATACTGACGCGAGAGGTTGCTTGGAACAGATTTCGCTCATCGCGTCCGAGTTGAGCGTTCCGGTCATCGTCAAGGAAACGGGCAACGGGATTTCAGGGCAAACCGCCAGTCGACTCACCGAAGCTGGTGTCGATGTTCTTGACGTCGCTGGGAAAGGCGGAACAACGTGGTCCGGCATCGAGGCCTACCGTGCGCGTGCCATCGGGGCGGATCGCCACGCCAAGATAGGCAAGCGCTTTCAGAGCTGGGGCATTCCGACCGCGGTGAGCACCGCCCGTGCGGCTGCTGTCCATCCCTGCGTGGTCGCAAGTGGCGGCGTTCGATCGGGGCTGGATATCGCAAAGGCGGTCGCACTGGGCGCACGCGCTGGAGGGATGGCAAAACCGTTCCTCCAACCAGCGACAACAGGTGCTGACGCTGTTGTGGATCTCATTGAGGACACCATCGCAGAGATCCGAACGGCCATGTTCGTCTCCGGGGCGGAATCAGTCGAAGCGTTACAGGAGACCGAGTACGCGGTCGTAGGCCGAACGAAGGAGTTCCTTGAGCAGTTCTGAGCAGCACCTTACTCAATAGTGTACGTCACACTCCCGTTCGTACGCACAGTTGTCACACGTCCTTCGATTGGGTGCCCATCGGTTTCGTTTTGCCGAACGGCCCCTTCAATGACAGTCACACCCCTTATGGATCTGTCGTCGAGTTCTGATCCTGTCGTGACCGTCCCTTCTGTTTCGATATAGTAGTAGTTGATATCATCACCCATCCCCGTTATACGCAATGTCTTCTCATCGTTCTGATCGGGAGAATGGTTCGCTGGAGAACTAGTGTTGGTCTCCTCCGTTGAGGTCGCAGACCGGGCCAGTCGAGACCCATTGACCAGTCCGACGACACCGCAGAGAGCAGTGTGTTTCAGGAACCGTCGTCGGCCTGAGGCCTCAATCTGTGATTTCTTGTCACCTATACGTTGTCTCGTGGATTGGTTCTCGGTCATCGCCATGTCCTCCACCTGGTATGTTTGAACGAGTTATTCCGTAAATCCAGCTTGGGGATCGTTTAACCACGCGGTAAGCTCCTCTACTGTCGCGTTTTCTCCAAGGAGAGCCGTGGCGGCGGTGTCACACGCCGCTGGCAAGCACTGGGCTATGTGGTCTGACGATGGAAGGGAGAGTTCGAAAACAGCGCTTTCAGCGAGTGAGACTCCCCGAATGATCCGTTCAATCTCGGCTTCTCGTTCAGCCCGGATGCGACGAAGTCCACTTTCGTTTCCGAACGTGGTCAGAAATCGTCGTCTGAACAAGGCCCGTCGCACAGCGATCAGGCTGCCCTCAGTGGCCACGTCGGGATTCAGTGAGTGCCAGGCTCGTTCAAGCGTGAACGTGCCCTCAACAAGTTTGAGCCGGACAACTTCGATTACAGGTCCCCGAAGCCGCTCGCGCAGAAGATCAACGTACATGGTCCGTGTCTCGGCATCAGAAACGACTGCATCGTGAGGAGCTGCCGCCGGTGAGCAGGTGCGATGAAAACCATCAGCGGTAATCTCTTGTAGCGATCGTCCCGCACGAAGCTGCTGAACAACATAAACCAACCAAAGATCACAGTACTGTTCACCGACG
The DNA here is from genome assembly GCA_025041195.1 of Halobacteriales archaeon YIM A00013. Lineage (GTDB taxonomy): Archaea > Halobacteriota > Halobacteria > Halobacteriales > Haloarculaceae > Halocatena. The sequence continues at coordinate 41,356 of JAKCFM010000003.1, read as the reverse complement.
GGTGATCGGAGTGTTTTGTCCAACCGATCGAGGTCAACGTCATGGTCCATCATGAGTCGCCAGAGTGTCGATTCAGTTCCTCTGAGAGCAGTCACACGGGATTCAACCGCCTGTTGGACGGCTGGATCTGCCATCGTATAGTCCTCAGTCAACATCGCCAGCAACTCAACGGTGAACCGACTCGGCGTTGTATACAGTGCTGCTAATCTATCAAGGAATCCCGTGTCGGTCCATGCGCGTGCTTCTGCTCCGACGAGAATGGAACGACAGTACAGTTCGAATTCCCTCCAGAGGGCGGTGTCTGGATCCAATAGACACTGAACGTGCTCGCGTTCATGTCGTCGGATGTTCTCTTTGAGGAGCGCCGCTGCCTGAGCCGCCATAGTGTCGTCGAACGACTCGTACAGCTCCGGTATGAGCAGATCGTGGCGGAGAGCGGCACGGCTATCGGCGTCAACAGTGGCCCGACTGTGGATCAGGTCAATGAGTACCCGCTCATCGATATCGGTGAAGAGCACTGATCGGGATAAGGAATCCACACTCATTCCCATGTGGCCGTGCATCCCCAGCGCACCACGAACGTGGACATCAGGTGTGATTCCTTCGATAGTCGGTTCACCAGTTGGGACGAACGTCAGCATCGATGAAGCAGCGTGTGAAGATGCTTGACGCTCCGCTGATTGACTAACAGCCACTCCGTCTATCTCAAGCGGCATCTTAATAGAGAAAATCGGCTTCCCGGTCTCGACCAGCCCACCCAGCCAACTGGTCTGACTGTTTCGAACTCGGGTGATGTCGGAAGGAGCCAATCCGAACGTCGGACCGAGTTCGATCGTGATAGCCCTCGAAGGGTCTCTGGTGGTCATCTGTTGTGTGATTGATCCCCGGAGTCTTCGACCGGTCCCAATGGGTACACGCCGTAGTCCACGTCCAGCAGCCAGTACGGCGTCAACTGTCTGCTCATATCGATCTCATCAGCGATTCGACTTACTCGTGCAAGTAGCTCTTCGGCCGACATTCCCCTGATCGGTAGTACTGGTTGCACCTCCTGTTGATCATGTGTCGTATCCTCTGTATCCTCGCGAACCACACAGTACCCAAGCACGACAGTCGGTGATTCCTGTCGGCTTTCCTTTCCCGTTGGCTGTGGCTGACCGCCACTGAATCCCTGCGGCTGGAACTGGTGAGTAATACCCTCCGGGGCAGATTGCTGGTGGAAGTGTTCGTCAGCTCTAGTGGGTGAACGTCGGCTCTCGCCTGCCACACTCGGGTTCTTCGTATCGTTATTACCCGTCGTTTGAGCACCCACCTCGGCTTCATCACTCACATTGATCTCGTCTTGCTCAAGGAGTAGCTGGGTGATCTCATGAAACAACCGAGCGTGTTCCTGTCCTTTTTCGGTGAGTTCGATCTGGCTGCCATCGAACGAAAGCACTCCTGTCTCATTGAAGCGTTGGACTGCTTGTCGAACCTGTTTTGTCGTCGCACTCTCACCTCGCTCTTGCTGACGCGTATCGATATCTGAGACAACATCATCGATCCACACTGGCTGTGGTGTTCCAATGAGTCCATCAAGATCACTCCGCTCATACAACGAATCGAGGAGAAAAAACGGGAGGGTGCTCCGTGAGTCGTGTAAGGGTGTAAGCATCGCTGCGACGGCCTCTTTGTCGGCCTCTTTCTGCCACTCAACGGCATGAAGATCACGGCCTAGTCGATCCATCATCCCGCTAATCAGGCCGATGATGGATTCTCCGGCATCTGTGACGATGTAGCGAGATCCACGCTTTGCTACAAGGGGAGCGGGCAGTGACGCCAACGATCGAATGTAGGACGAAACGGTTGATTGAGTCCGTCCGATAGCCGCGGCGATTTCGGCCTGATCTTCGGTTGTGGAATCGTACGTAACGAGAAGCGACGCCAGTACCGGTGGTGTCAGTGTCCGCAGGATCTCCCCAGTAGCAACGATCACAGGTGTTGGTCGGTCGGTGGTGTTCGGATGAGGCATGGCCAGGCGACTCACTTTCTCTTATTGTGTTTTCGGCGACCCATCGTGTGCACATAGAAGCTCGATACATATGAAAATTATGTCTACTAGTACCAATACAATACCTTATACCCAAATATTTATCTTCTACTACGAATAAAGTTAGAATAGATGTGCGATATTGAAAGTCAACGAGCGGTAGAGAAGATGAGTCAGGAACAGCCTACCAACGAGAGACCCAAGATCGACATAGCACAGTTTGCCGACGAGCAATACTGTACAAACTTCACAACTGAGCATGGACTCGACTTAACGACGGACGATGCGTTCTACTTCGCGTTCGTCTGTTCGGGCTGTGAACACCCGAATCCGTTGAAAGGAAATCCTCACGAGTTCCGGGACAAGCCGCTTCGCTGTGTACGCTGTACCCGCGTCTCCGTTCTGGTTGGATCGGCGCTTGAACAGTTCGCGGAGGAGGTGTACCATGCTCGGTGAAGCTTGTGAAAGACAGTGGAAGCAGATCAACTTCCGGACTGTCAAGACGGTTCTTGGAATGGAGTTCCTTCATGAACTCTACAACAGATACCACCCGGAGATCAACTATCTCCGATTCAAGAACACGGTTATAGCGACGGAGGGGCAGCAGGTCACCAGCTACGCTCCGAAGGACGAATGGGAATTCATGGAGAAATGGTTCGGAAAACGGTTTCTCAGGGAAGACCAGGCGGTCATTGACAGTTTACGCACATACCTCAACCGACCGAAAGAGAGGTTCCATCGGTTCCTTGAGGAGATGGAGACGACAGACATCCCAGAGATGGATAGCGAGGAACTCGCTATGGCCCTTATTGATGTCCAGTTCGTCCCGCTGACCGAACTGTACACAGTCAATCACGTCCAGATAGAACACGCACTGAACGGGGCGATCGATACTCTCCTTGAGAGGGAATTCGACGATGAAGAGGTGTTCAATAAAGCCAAATCGACACTCATCTATGCAGACAGGTTGACCGTTGGTGTTGAAGAGAAGCAAGCGTTCTACGAACTGGTCGAAGAAGGTCTGGAACAGGAGATAAACACGATCGAACAGGGGGACGGAAACGCCGTTACTACTGCCGTCCGTGATCACTTCGAGGAGTACAGATATATTCATAGCGCGTACGGAGCCGAGCCATACGAATTCGAGTACTACGTTGAGCGCTACAACGACCTCGCGGACAAAGGGATCGCACATGTCGAGACCACTCTTCAGCAGATAGAAGAGGCTGACAAGCGGGCCACCCAGCGACGGAACGAGTATCTGTCGAAGATCGACCACAACGAGCAGTTGAAAGAGCTTGTTGAGTTGATGGCCAGTGTCGGAACGCTTCGTGACAGAAACAAGGCGTTGCTTGGCCAAAGCACGAAGTACAGAGAGCAACTCCTCAACGAGATCAGTGAACGATCCGATGTGCCACGTGGCGAACTCAACTGGTATTTTCTTACGGAGCTGTGCGAGCTATTGGATAACGGCTCACAGATCGATGGCGAGACGATAGCGTCACGAAAGGCTGGTATGGTCTTCACCCGCAACGAACTCGTCGATACAAACGCATCGTTCGCCATCGAAGACGACGCTACCGGTGTGTTAGCCTGTGAGTGTGCTTCGGTTGGGACGTACGAAGGAGTGGTGCGTGTCGTTCGAGATAGCAGCGACAACGACCGAATGAATCTCGGCGATGTCATGGTCGCACCGGGCACGGACTTTGACCTCATCAACGCGATGCAACGGGCTGGTGCTATCGTGACGGAGGAGGGTGGGATCCTGAGCCACGCCGCAGTCATCAGCCGAGAGCTGGACATCCCGTGTCTCATCGGGGTCGAAAAGGCGACTGAGCTGCTTGAGGACGGGCAACGCGTCCGTGTTGATGCCGATAGGGGCGAAATAACGGTGCTGGGTGATCAAATATGACACGAATCGTTTTCCTCCGTCACTTCGAGACACAAATCGACGAAGAGAAACCCGTCTCGGAGTGGGAACTGACCGAAGACGGCGAAATGGCTATGCAGAAACTACTCAAGAGTCCCACTATCGACGGGCTGACGAGGGTGTATTCCAGCCCAGAACACAAGGCCCGCTACACGGCCCAGACAGTCGCTGCGGAGCAAAATATCGACTGTCAGACGGTTGAGGCGCTTCGGGAGGCAGACAGGAGCGGGGAGGGCTTCATCGATGATCCGGATGAGTACGTGCGCATGGTCGGTGAACTGCTTAGGAACCCGACCGTGCCGTTCGAATGGGAAGATAGGATCGATGTTGAGGACCGTATCAAAACGTTTCTCGACACAGTTGGTCCGGATGAGGGTCGAGTTATGGCCGTTTCCCACGGGATCTTCTTGTCTGTGCTCTTTTCGCAGTACCGGGATGAGCAACCGCTTGCGTTCTGGAAAGAGCTGGATTTCGGGGAGATCATCGAAGTGGATCGAGCTGAATTGGTGGAGGGCTTCGAGACATGAGTCTCGTATCTTTGGCCGATGTCAACCCGAACGCCGTCGAGCAGTTCGGGGGGAAGGCCACCACGCTCGCCAGGCTTATCCAAGAAGGGTACACTGTTCCGGACGGCATCGCTATAGAGGCACAGTTCTCTCAGAACGGTCGTCTCCACAGGATCGGTGACCGGGTTGAGGAGTGGGCGCGGTCCCAAGGATCTACCCCCATTATTGTCCGGAGCAGCGCCAACATCGAAGATGGAGCAGCAAACAGCTTTGCTGGGCTGTTTGAGAGCTTTATCGTACCGTCTGACGATGTCTTGGAGGCAGTTGAGCGCTGTTACAGCTTCATTGATTCCACCAGGGTCACAACGTACAGCCAGACGTTCGGGATTGATCCGGAGACAATCCGGCTGGGTGTTATCGTACAGAAAGTAGTCGATGCCGACGCTTGCGGAGTCTGTTTCACGACTCACCCGGTCCGGGACGATGATACGGTGGTTATCGAGGCAGCCGCTGGTATCGGCCACTCGGAACAAGATAATGTGACACCAGATCGCTTCGTCGTTTCCCAGAATGGTGAGCTGGTAACGAAAGACGTCTCAGTGCAACAGTATACGACGGTGCTGACTGAGACTGGTCTTATCGACCGGGAATCAGCCGTAGAGGAGCAGGTTGTCACAGATCGTACAGCCGTACGCATCGCTGAACAATGTCTAGACATCGAGGAAGCGCTTGGCTACCAAGCAGACATCGAATGGGCAATCCGGGATGGGACGGTGTTCATCCTGCAAGCCCGTCCTATCACGACATGAGTGGGTTGAGAGCCAATATCACTGGCCGAACCCCACGACGAACGTCCAATCAGAACCCATGATCTCGAATTGGTTGCGTTTCTCCTCTTGGCTTCCAGTACAGCGATCGAAAGCCATTGTTGACGCCTACGGATTGGGTCTGTTATTTTCAGCGAACGTGTTCGGAGCTGGCTCGGTATACATCCTCTCGAACACTGGGGCGAACTTCGGCTTCACTCTCCTGTGGACGTTACCGCTTGCGCTGTTCGTCGACATGGGAATGCACGAGATGTCCGGCCGACTTGCCACGATTGACAAACCGCTCATGGAGTACATCCGCAGTACGATCGGGACGGGTCCATCCAAGGTCGTCTCCGTCGGAATCGCGTTTATCATGCATTTTTGGGCGATCTCGAACTACGCAGTGGCAGGCGCTGCACTCGCGTGGCTGACCCCGATCAACAATACCTATCTCGGGATGATACTTGTTGCTGGTAGCGGGATCGCCCTTCTTGAGCTTCGAGTGTACGACCGTATTGAGGCTGCTATCACGACGATCATCTTTGTTGTGTTCGGTATCTACCTTCTCCTCGTCTTGAGGATCAGCCTCCCGGTACAGCAGGTTGCAACTGGGATGGTTCCAGTACTGACAAGCGACATTGGATATCTGGCAGCCATCGTCGGGCTGTTTGGGACGACGGTTTACTATCCGAACTTCTTTATCCAGTCAAGCATCCGCCCCACGAAGGGATGGACAGAGATGGCCTTGTATCGACGAGATAACTTCGTCGGGATTGCTTTTGTCATCCTTCTCAGTATGGCCGTTATCTCCGTTTCGGCAGCAGTCTTAGAACCAGGGACACCAACTCTTACCAGCCCTGGTACACCATTGGCATCGATACTTGGATCAACAGCACTGACTGTGTTCGTCTTCGCGGTGTTTCTGGCGTCGTTCACCTCAGCAACCGGGACGCTGTTCGGTGCCGGGTTCCTTGTTCCGCAGGCGTGGGGACACACAACCGTTTTCGGTGACTATCTGTTCCGACGGGTCGTACAAGCACTGATTGTCCTATCGGTCATCTTTGCGATCCTACTGTTGAAAGTCACCGATATGAGTACGGTTCGTCTTGCCCTCGTGATGCCTGCTGTGAACGGTCTCATCGGGCTACCGATCACTGCACTTGCACTCTATTTCGCAAATCGGAAGTTCTTCGACCATCCGCTGTTGCTTCGAATCTACTTCGCTCTCCTTGTTGGATTGATGTTCGTGCTAGCATTGATGACAGCGCAGGGGCTTTACGAACAAATATATCATTGGATATGAATATTTAATATTATAGATATAAGTTAACCTGCTGCCAGCTTCACGCTCTAAGACATGCTCATCTGGCTTCTTCTTTCTCATTGACCAACCATCTCTGCATTTCTATTTAAGTATTGTGAGGATGTAACTACACCCACATCAGGTGGAGATGACATAACCGAGTAAAAAGATCACGACCAGTACGATGAAAAGAAAAACTATTCAGTAGTCACTCAAGAGAAAAAATATAGCCAGATTCAGCGACATTTTCCGCGGCGTTGAAATCTGTAGCAAGCGTAGCTATCTGTTTCCATGGTTCCATTGAATCGACCAACGTCGTAGTGACGGGTTCTCAGAACGACGGAATTGAAGCGAATCTCCGGTACGCCTCCTCCGCGATCCGGTACATTTCACCGTTTAAGCGAACGATTCTCTCCTCCTCGTTACAGATCTCGGGACCATGATCGGGCTACAAATTACCGTGTTCGACCGCACACCGTTTGAGATCGAACATCATGAACTCCTTCGGCGCTTCGAGATTGCCAAGGCGACGCTCAATGTCACGCTTCGTAGTCATTGCAAATCTGCCTCGCGTATCGCGGCGGTGGTATCGTCGTCCATGCGATCGAGTGCTTCACGTACTAATTGCTTCAATACCATCTTGGTACGTCTGAAACGATAAACCGAGTCGTGAGAGGTTCGGTGTCGAACGGGGCTTCAATACCATCTTGGTACGTCTGAAACTGTTGGGCAAAGACGACGATGACGAAGATTTCATTCGAGCTTCAATACCATCTTGGTACGTCTGAAACGATAAACCGAGTCGTGAGAGGTTCGGTGTCGAACGGGGCTTCAATACCATCTTGGTACGTCTGAAACTGTTGGGCAAAGACGACGATGACGAAGATTTCATTCGAGCTTCAATACCATCTTGGTACGTCTGAAACGTGCCCTGAGTGTGGACACGGTGGCCCGTTCAATCGCGCTTCAATACCATCTTGGTACGTCTGAAACTCGAGTTTCCGTTCGAGGACCTCAACACGCTCCTGGAGGCTTCAATACCATCTTGGTACGTCTGAAACGATGCGATCGCAGAGGAACTCGACTGTGGAGCCACTAGCTTCAATACCATCTTGGTACGTCTGAAACTATGACGGCACGGGAGCGGTTCCTCGCCGTGCACGCCGCTTCAATACCATCTTGGTACGTCTGAAACCACTCGAGCGACTGTTTGGGTTGGGACGACAATGTGGCTTCAATACCATCTTGGTACGTCTGAAACCATTGAGGTAATCTATGAGGAAGCTACTGTCAAGAGCTTCAATACCATCTTGGTACGTCTGAAACGTCTTGGTTATTGCGCCGATACAGGGCCGTGAGGCCGCTTCAATACCATCTTGGTACGTCTGAAACCCGCGACGGGTCGCTCTTTGGCGTCGAGACGCCACGGCGCTTCAATACCATCTTGGTACGTCTGAAACCCATGCGAATTCACTGGCTATAAGCACTAAATCACTGTGATTGCACCATGATTTTCCATCGACCCTCAGTAGCCTACTCAGTTAAGGGGGTCGATGGTATCGAGATTGGTGTTCATTCGATCTCCCATGGCCGTTAGAACTGTTGATGACAGTGGAGACCGAATCGGATCGTTCTATCCATTTAGCTTGATATTGAGTTTGATGTGAACCCATCCAAAAGTTCATCCGTACCGTGGACTACTCTCCCCTACACGCTCGTTTCTTGAGGAAGGGGTCTTAGCGCCTGTTTTTCGGTGATGAATAGTAGAAGAAGAGATATCGTGATGATCTTACCAATCCAATCTTACTCAACTACGCGATTCGTTGGTAAGACACGTTTTCGTAGTGTTATTTTTGCACCTGGGAAAGGAGTGCAGGGCGCGAGACGAGGCAATCGCAAGTCGACGAGCGTTCCTGCTTCGAGGTGACTAAGATGAAAGATCCAGAGTCCAGAACCATCTTCAATGGCATCAATGGACGTACCAACACAGAATTACCTGAGTGGTATCAACAGCGTAGCGGAGGAGCTGACACCGTGACATTCGTAGAGGCAATCCGAGATCTTCCCCAAGCCGTTGAAACTACCGTAGCGTACCAAAACCCCTTCACCGACGAATGGGTTGAAACGGAACGCTTCAACGCACTCGTTGAGCCGAGGCGAGCTCGTGAACAGACGACCGAAGAGGAGGCTGAAATAGATCCGCTCTTCCACATTCCTACTGATTCCTACTCGATCATCAACCCGATCGATATCTATAATCCGCTAGAGGAGGTCCTCCGGGGGAACATCATCGATGGAACACCGGTAGGTGACGTGATGTTCGGAGAGATCCGGCGCTATCGGGGCGGAGGTGAGGTCCATATGGACATTATGTTCGACGGCCTCGAAGTGCGCCTCCCCGATCGGTCAGAACCAATCACGATGGGCGTCACGTCTGGGTACGACTTCTTCGGCGAGCATGCTGTCTATGTGGAAGGATTTGCCCAGGACGGCTACTGTTCGAACTCGATGCGCTCGCTCACTGACAAGGAAGTCATCAAGCACGTTGGCGACGTGCGAAACTTCCGGACATGGTGGGAGAAAATCCTTGCACAGATTGAACTCATCGCCTCCGACCTCTTCAAGTTCATCCGGGACGCACAAGACATCGACCTTGACTTCTTTGAGCTTCCATTCACAGTGACGGAGTTCTACACGCTGCTGGGCTTTCCTGACTATCTGGCCGAGCGTGCTGCAAGCGATGCAGAAGCAAATTCGATGTCACCATTCGAGATCGATATGTGGACGTTGCATTCCGGTGCGACGTACGCGCTCACTCACTTCTTCCAGGGAAGAGAGGGTGCATTCCTCGATCAGTACGTCCGTATCGCTAACGACATTCTGTTCAATCCGGAAGGCACCATCAAGTGCGTCGAGCAGGCGTACGAGAAACAGTTGGAAGCCAATAACGACGATGGGTCGCAGATGACGATCGATGGCGAACGGGCGCTCGCGAGCATCGAACGAATCAGTGATAACCTGCAGGAAAAGGTAGAGCAATTCGAAGAGCGTGAGGACGAACTTCGAGAACGGTTCCAAGATGCAATGGCCTAACTCGCTGATCCATACAGCCGGCTAGACAGGTGTGTACGTATCGACCCGCCCCGCTCGCTGCTGTCGCCCTCCACGTCGGCGATCAGTTCTAAGATTCCGTATCAACCACCGCTTGTAGTTTGTTATTGTCCTGACGGGTGGGACTCTCAGAAGGAGGTGTCCCAGACAGAGTTGAATTCAATGGCAATTAGAAGCATCTACGAGAACGGTTTCGACGAGGAGGTCCGTACGGAGACGAATACAAACCAATGTCCCGAGTGCGCCGGATGGGTCACTACAAACGCAGTCGAAACAGTCTGTGAGGACTGTGGTCTGGTCATCGACGAACAACGTATCGATCACGGGCCGGAATGGCGAGCATATGACGATGAAGAGCGCGAGCGAACAGGCGCTCCACTCACTGCTGCTCGCCACGATCGAGGCTTGTCGACGGAAATCGGTCGCGGAACCGACGCGAAGGGGAACAAACTCTCTGGGAAGAAGCGACGACAACTCGCTCGGATACGCCGTGAACAGACGCGTGGTCGCTGGCGGTCGAAAGCGGAACGGAATCTCGCACACGGATTGGGCGAGGTTCGCCGGCTTGCAAGTGCCCTCGAGCTCTCCAACTCTATGCGCGATCAAGCGTGTCAGCTCTTCCGGAGTGCTCAGAACGAGGATCTGCTTCATGGTAGATCCATTGAGGCAATTGCCGCGGCTAGCGTATACGGAACCTGCAGGTGCAACGGCCTCTCGCGGTTGCTGGGCGAGGTCAGCGAAATGGCCCTGGTTTCGGAGTCACGAGTTGCAAACGGGTACAAGACGCTGAACGAAGAGTTGGGTCTCCCTGCCGAGCCCATCTCCCCCAGTATGTTCGTGCCACGGCTCGCCTCAGACCTCGAGTGTCCGGATGAAATCCGACAGCGGGCCCAAGCGCTCTCGGAGCAGGCTGAAGAGTTCGGCGTGACGACGGGATTCCATCCAGCCGGGTTCGCGGCCGCCTGCCTCTACAAGGCCAGTTGCGAAGAGGATCAATGGCTAACTCAAGCAGACGCAGCCATAGTAGCTAATGTCTCAACTGCGACCATTCGATCCCACCACGATACGCTGACCAGGATGGTGGAATAACCGCTGCGCGCTGTCCTCTCCAAGGTGAGTGAGCTCGTTGATGAATGAACTAGAAGATACTGATACGTCGGGAATATTATTCTTGATATTTCGGGTCGACAGCCGATTCGCTTCTCGTCGATAGTGGGTGGTTAGCTTCGTGTGACCTGATCAGACACAGATTGCCTGAGCTATATTCGACAGACGGTTCAATATCAATCCAGAGCAATGGACGCACGACGTATCGACCATGTTCACCTCCGGATTCCGGAGGACGAGATCGAGCACGCAATCGAATTCTACCAGGGTCATCTCGGATTCCCACTCGAAGGATTCGAGGACTACGAGGGGGGCGACACACCGATTTTCCACTTTCGGCTCGCACCAGACACAATCATCCACGTGAGACCGACCGAGGAGTTTGTCCACCCCGAGCGAGAGAATTTCGACCACCTCGCAATCATTCTGAACGAGGACATCGAAGATGTCAAGCAAGAGCTCGAGGACGCCGGCGTTATTATCGAGCGAGAAGGCACGCCTGACGGGGCAACCGGTGAAGCCCCGGCGATCTACGTTCGAGATCCGTTCGGCTATCTCATTGAGCTCAAAGAACCCGTATCAGAGACAGCGTAGTCGACTCACACCCACCACAGTACACAGTTCAGCACACATGGGACGCCTCATTGACGGCCACTGGAAGACATCTGACGAATTGACTGAAAACGACCAGGATCGGAGTGACGACGGGTTCCGAGAGCGTATTTCTCCTGACTCACAATATCCTCCGGAATTGGGGAACTATCACCTATACATCGCTCGGGCCTGTCCATGGGCCCACGGCGCTGCCTTGGTGCGGAACCTATTGGAACTCGAGGACGTCATCTCGATGGACATCGTCGACCCGTACCGCGGCGAGGGAGGCTGGCAGTTCACCCCTGACAAACCCGGCTGTACGACGGATTCCATCCATGGCTCGGACTACCTCCACGAAGTGTACACGGCAGCCGACCCAGAGTACACGGGGCACGTTACGACGCCAGTTCTCTGGGACCGCGAGACAGAGACTATAGTCAACAACGAATCCATCGAGATCATGGAGATGCTCGCGACGGGCTTCGCCGACCAGAGCGATGAGTATGACCTGTATCCAGCAGGGAAGCGCGACCAAATCGACATGGTCGTCGAGAAAATATACGAACCGATCCTTCAGGGGGCGTACACCGCCGGCTTCGCGGACTCGCAGGACACCTACGAGCAAGCGGTCGAGACGATGTTTGACGCCCTCGACTACTGGGAGGAGGACCTCAACGACCAGCGATTTCTCGTAGGCGAGTCGCTCACCATCGCGGACCTTCGACTATTCCCCGCGCTCGTCCGGTTCGACCCCGTGTACTACACGCACTTCAAATGTAACGTTCGGCGTCTCGTCGACTATCCCAATCTCTGGGGATACACGCGCGACATTTACCAACATGACGGCGTCTCAGAAACGGTTAATCTCGACCACATCAAGAAGCACTACTACCAGAGTCACACGGACATCAACCCGACTGAATTCGTCCCAGTCGGACCGAATATCGATTTAACGATCCCTCACGGTCGCAAATGAACAGAAAGTAAGTGACATCGTCACAACTAGTCCCTATATTAGAAGTCACTGGAGTGAGAAGCAGTCCGTATGAATCGTTCTAACTCGCCCGAAACGGGATTCATCGATCCGAGAGGGGCTAACGCCGAAGCCATCCAGGATCTCACCGAAGACGTGCTCGATCAGCTCCTTGGGCAACTCGAAGCGGCCAACGACCGCTCACCGTTACCTAACGGATCGACCGTCCCTACGGGGACAATTCCAGAATCACCTCGGTCCGAGACCGATCTTCTCAACGACCTTGAGACGATTGTTGCTGGATCGATGAACCCCGCTCATCCGGGATATATCGGTCATATGGATACGATGCCGACGACGGTGTCGGTACTGGGTGACCTCGTTGCATCGGCGGTCAACAACAATATGTTGAGCGTGGAGATGTCCCCAATCTTCTCGGAGCTTGAGGTCCAGTTAACTGAGACCATCGCCAGCGAGTTCGGCCTCGGCCCCAACGCCGGCGGAGTCCTCGCCAGCGGGGGGTCACTTGCGAACCTACATGCTCTCTCGGTCGCTCGGAACCAGGTATTCGATGTTCACGACAGCGGGCTCGCCGGACTGGAGGGTGAGCCGGTGCTGTTCGCGTCTGACGTAGCCCACACCTCCCTACAGAAAGCTGCGATGCTGTTGGGACTCGGGACCGACGCAGTCGTCGCCGTCGAAACGGACGCGAACTCTCGAATGCAGCCGAGTGCGCTGAGCCAAGCGGTCGAACAGGCCGAACGAGATGGTCGCATGCCCTTCTGTGTCGTCGCGACCGCTGGCACAACCACGACCGGGAACATCGATCCGCTCCCGGCGGTTCGTGATGTCGTCGATGAACATGACCTGTGGTTCCACGTCGACGCGGCCTACGGCGGGGCGCTCGTCTTCTCAGAACCCGAACGGGACCGGCTGGATGGCATCGAAGGGGCCGACTCTGTGACGTTCAACCCCCAGAAGTGGTGTTACGTCGCGAAGACGTGCGCGATGGCTTTGTTCGCTGATTTGGACATCTTGCAGGAGGACTTCCGGATTGGGGCGCCGTATATGCGCGGCGACGACGCGATTCCGAACCTCGGTGAACTGAGCATCCAAGGGACCCGGCGGGCGGAGGTCCTGAAACTTTGGCTCACCTTTCAGCACCTCGGCCGCGAGGGACTCGGACAGTTGATCGACGAGAGCTACCGCCTGACGGCTGTGATTCGTGACCGCGTCGCTAGCCAGGATGCGCTGGAGCTGGCCAGCCAGCCAGAGATGAATATCGTCTGTTTCCGTGCCGCGCCCGATTGGTGTCCACCGGCCGAGCGAGATGCACTCAACGGACGACTTCAGCGCCACCTGCTCTCCAAACAGGACATCTTTGTCTCGCTACCGACCTATCGGGACACACGGTGGCTCCGAGTCGTTCTCCTGAACCCATTCACAGACAAAACGACACTTGATCGACTGTTCGACGGAATCGATATGTTCCTAGAGGCAGAACGACCATAGCCTACTGGAGATGACTTCATGAGCGATACGTATCCCTACTTCTCGATTTAGCCATTCCAGTTTGCCCATATCAACATATAGAAGTCGCGCTACCAACTATTATAACGACGCAAATCACCTGCACAGCCGGTACGCTCATCAGTTTCTGAGAGGCACAAGACAATCCAAGACAAACGCTTACATTGGGGGACTGCCGTATAGCTGGTATGGTCCCAGAGCCCGACGAGGATATCGATGAAAATCTCCGAGAGGTTCGCGAACTCACGCCAAATGCGTGTGCAGGCGTCCAGTCGCTTGATCAGTTCGGGACCAAGTGGCGGATCCGGATTCTGTACAACCTGTTCGATGGCAGCCACCGATTTAACGAGCTGAAGCGAGCATCCGGGGCAAGTTCGTACACACTCTCGCGAGTCCTCGAATCACTCGAAGAGGATGGGATCGTCGACCGCCGTGTCGTGGAAGGCCCACCTGTCGAGACTCACTACAGCCTGACTAAGAAAGGCGCGGCACTTGAGCCAGTGTTCGACGCAATCGACGAGTGGAATGCAAAGTGGGTCGGTGAGACGGACACAAAAACCACTGAAACGCCGGACGTTTGACTTCCTCCTCAGTAGTGGGGAAGCGATCACGAGTCCCCGAGATTGCATTGCCTGTGAATCCTCGAAATCCTTTCACCGCCAAATCCAGCCACCCAGGACAGACAGGTCTGCGTTGTCCGGGGCGGTGAAATGATCCCCTTCAGCTAGCGCGATCTTCGGTCGAAAGTGGCGCCGTTCGCCCTCACTAAGAGTGTTATGTTGCATTATACAATGTCCCATGAAAGTCAGCTGATCGGAGCCAAACGCACAAGCCGATCTACAGCGGCTCCAAGTCATCTGTTTTTACGGGGCGAGAAACGAGGTGGTAAACGCTGTCGGTATCAGTCAAACGCGGCGGCCGCCGCAGCCGTGTTCTCGAAGAACTGGTACTCAATGATTGCTCCGTCTCGAACGGCACATCTGAGTGCCCAGTCGCTTTCGAAAACGTTCTCCGTCGAAGTGATTCGGTGTTTGAGATGACCCGCCGCAAAGACTGTCTCCTGCTCACTGATCAACCGGTCAACAGAGAACTTCTCGGTTTCGGTGTAGCCGCCAAGTCGCTCGAGAAATTGTTGGAACCCGTCTCGTCCGTGGTACGTGCCGTACCAGGGGACAGACTTAGGCCCAGTTGCGACAATCTCGATATTCTTATGGGCGAGGGACAAGGCGTGATCGAGGTCACCAACACCGAACGCGGTGAAGAATTCGTCTACGACACTCCCTGCATCTATCGGGGTGGATGAAGTCATGGTTGGTGTAGATTCGTGGAGGGTTAGTCGATTATTCGAATTTGGCAGCACCGGTTTGCTCAGCGAGCCAGTCGTCGTGGAGCCACTGTTCGGTCTCCCGGCGGCTCATATCATCGTTCCAGATTACGTCCCGTTCAAACGTAATTACCTCGTTACAGGGACCAACGATCACCCAGGCATACGTGCCCGATTGGTCGCGACATTTCACCTTCATCCCGGTGATGACGACATCGCAGCCGTCGGCTGTGATCGTCTCGTCATGGGGTTCAATCCACAGGACGTCAAGTCCTCCGTGAAGGTCGGCCGCAGCGTCGGCAACGAATTCCTCGGCGACAGTGCGTGCCTTCTCTCTATCGGGTATATCACCCTCAGCGAACCGTTTCTCCATGCGGGTCATGCCTAAGAGACACGATCGCTTCTCGTCAACGACGAAACTGATGTGCTCGCCGCCGAGGACAGCGTTGCTCCCGTCGCTCCGTGCGTGTCGGAATCGCCATACTGACCGCTCATTCCGGGTCACTCGGTGAGCGTCCACAAGGGTGTAGTACGATGGAACCGGGACAAGCGTTGTTGCTATTTCGAGCGCTCCGATATCGTACGGTAGTTGCTGTGTCATTGGTGGTAGATCATGTGTTGGATTGTGTAGTTATAACGAGGTGCCTGCAGTTGGGTCGTACACTCCTGTAGTAGTTGTCTGGTCAGACATCGGCAGTTTCGGCTATGATATCTGCGCTGATAAGTGGTCAAGTTAGTGATATAGCACCAGGTTCGAACAGTCGCACCGAGTATGTGAATTCGCACTTATTGCCGCCGGAAAGACGTTAGAACCTAGAAGCTATGGAAGTCGGAACTCAGGCTGCAATCTCGCGTATTATTCACCACTATGCTTTTGAGTGCGAAAATCGCACTAAAGATCATGTCTGACGGTTCCGAAGGCACAGAAAAAACGGGAACTGAGCCATTGGTTGGCGCGGGGAAAGACAAGTACCTCGGAGTACAACAGAAACGAGAATTATTCACCCTCCTCGGCAGAGCCCATACAATGGAAATTATCCACGTGTTCGTTCGTGAACCCGGCCCCTGGCGGTTCAATGAATTGCGCGAGGTATTAGATATATCACAGAATACGCTGTCGGCACGGTTCAGTGAACTGCTCGAAGCAGAGCTACTCACTCGGCAGTCCTACGACGAAATCCCACCGCGAGTCGAATATCAAGCAACACAGAAACTCAGCGATCTGAAACCGATGTTTCAGCACCTCTCTGAGTGGGCCGAGCAGTACAACCACTAATCCGCTGAAAGTTGCTGCTCCAGCGTATCTGCAGTTTCACGCTGTGTAAATTGACCACTATTGAGTGACCAATACTGGGCAGAGAGACCGTTCGAGGCTGCTGTACGGACGCACCGCGGATGACACGTAAGGAAGAACACCTGATTTGTCGGTGTTAATTCGTCGATGACATCAAACACGCGCTTCATATGATTTGGATCAAAGTTCGTCGCAGCGTCGTCCAACACAACCGGAAGCGAGACATCTGTCTGACGGATCCGGGCTAACCGAACAGCAAGGAAGAGCTGTTCCGCAGTCGCACGACTCAACTCACCGACGCCGTGGGCAGGCTTCTTTCCGCGACACGCACGGAATTCAAGGTCCTGGACGTTGCCATCCAACTCGATTCCATCGTAGTCCTGTGTAATTTCGCTAAAGATCGTGCTCACGTCGTCAACGAGCGAGTGAACGATATCCTCCATCAGGCACTCATGTAGTTGCCTGACCATCCCTTCGGCGATTCGGTTGACCGCATACGCCTCCCCCAACCGTTCGAATTCGACCCGCCCATCATCGATTGTCGCCTGTGCGTCTTGCAGATCGGCTTCTGAGGCGAGATCGTCCTGCTGCTGTTCAAGTTCTATACAGACCTCTCGTAACTCGTCATGCTGCGTTTCTAATCGGTCAATCTCTTTGTTGTGCTCCTGAATATCGTCGCCAATCGCATCAGTATCGGCATATTCCGTAACAGACGTATGGACAACATCTATCCACGGTCTGTCGTCATCTCGGAGGGGCTCAAAGATGTCCCGAGCAGAGGGAGTTTGTAAGCGTGTCGTGACGTGTGTTTTGAGTTGTTCATACTCATCGAGTGCGTTTTCGACGTCACTGACCCGTTCAGTTTCGTCATTAAATGCCTGGATGCGCTGGAGAATCCGATCGTCGGTTGTGGTGACGTCGATTGATCTTTCCGCGGCCCACTCGGTAAGTACGGAATTGATATCCGCAATACAGTCCATTCGCTCAGATTCAGCACGTCGAACGTCCTGCGCCAACTCGAGATCAGCTGCTACTGTTTCGAGTGTAGAGAGTAGTTCGGTAGCGTCTGTCAGTGGTTCCTCAGCTGTCCACGAAATCTCAGTTACATCGTCTAGCAGCGTTGCAACATCTTCGAGGTCAGTAGCAAACTCCGCCTTCTTTTGTTTCCACTCTGTTTGGTCGTCGCGGTAGGTGCAGATCTGGTCGTCGAGTTCGACGACCCGCTCGTAAAAGTCAGACACTTCACTCGGCGGCAGTTCTTTGGGAAGACCCAGCTCTGTTACATGCTCCGTGAGTTCCTCTCGGTTTTCGTCTATCTGAACGTCAAGTTTGGCACATCGCTTCGAGGCGGCCTCGATATCTCCTTGAAGTGTCGTCACCTGACTTTTAAGTTCGCGATAAGGATCACCACCTACAGTTGCCTCGACAGTAATCGTCGAGTCAATTGCATACAGTCCAACGCAGAGGATTCCGAGTCCGACAAGCCCGCCAACAAGGGAGGTAGCTACAAAGCCAGCCCCAGTACCGGCCACGATGGCGAGCCCCGCAACGAGTGCTGGCTTACGCTTCGGGACGGTGATCTCTTTCGTTTCCTCGTGCTCTTCTTCCATTTCTGCCAGGTCTGACTCGAGCTCTGTCTTTCGCGTCTGATCTAATTCGAGGGAGGTCTCCAGGGTATCGCGTTTATCCTGTAGGTTGTTTATTGTAGCCACAACTGAGGCGACTTGGGACCTGTCGACAGCACTTGTTTCTATCTCATCGATATGTGTGAATGATTTGTCCCACTCCGAGTGCAGAGACGCTATCTCTCGTTCAAGTGTCCTCTGCTTCGTTTCGAGGTCGTCCTTTCGCTCGGTGAGGTCTTTGATTGTTTTCGCCCACAGCGCTTGGTCCGCTATGAGGTCCTCGATTTGATCGTCGTACTCAAGGAGCCACTCATAATACTCATCGGCAGTATCGATCATTGCCTGCCGGTCGAACTCCTGTCGTGCTTCGGTGAGTTCTGTTGTTGCTGTCCCGAATTGCTCTTTGAAGTGATCGAGTCGATCCGCTAGATGGGTCGGGAACTCCGCAATCGAATCGCGATCGACATCTTCGAGCTGTGCATTCAGCGTCTCAATCCGTTGCAACGGATCAAATAATTCCTTGAGAATATTTAGTCGGTTCCGAGTTCGTCGTCTCCGATCTATCTCCATCTCGATATCAGCTTGTTCCGACCGCTTTTCGTCGAGTTCCTGTGTGACGGACCGATATTCATCGACCTGTTGACTCGCCTTCTTCCGTGCCTCGATACCCTCTCTAACGGTCTGATATGGATCGTAGAGTTGCGATGTCTTAGTGTTGGGATTACCCTTTGTGAGGCCGATCGTATACGCCCGGTCGGCAAATGATTCCTCGATATCCGGAATTTCGGCGATATCACCGTACGCACCACCGAGCAGGACACGAGCTAAGTCTTCTGAGTCGTTGATTCCCGGCGGGAGCTTCCGCAATTCGTCAAGACTGATCGTATATAGATTCCGGTACTGCCGTTCGGTGACTGGCCCGAAGATGTCTTCTGCATCGATCTCTGGACCGCCGTCAATCGGCGAGACGGTTGGCTTCGCGTGTCCGTTCAGCACGTATCGATAGCGATTCCTATCGTGTGTAATTTCGGCGTCGATGCGATACTGGTCGGTCGGTGGCGGTACGTTGTCGCTCCGGTCAACCCCGCCGGGAAACTGTCTCAATACTTTCATAAACGTGGTCTTTCCGGCTCGCTGAGGGCCACCGATGACGACAAGATCGTGATCGAAGTGTTCGAGTCGAGCATTCCGAAAGCAACCGAAATCGTCAATTCGGAGTTCATTTAGATACATTTACGTCGTCCTCCGTAGTGCCAGTTCTTCGAGTACACGCTCTTGGGCGCGCTCGAGAAGCTGGTCAAGCCTTTGGTCCGTGAGCGGGAGTTCGTCTGGTCTCCCGTCCTCGTGATCATTAACTGGTTCCCAGACCATACCAACCTCATCACGAAAGTATTCTCTAACCGTTTCTCTCTCAAGCTCGCCGAAGAGAGCGAGGTATTCGTCAATCACCCTGTCGTCACCGCGGAGTTCATCGATCGGCGGAATCGGTGGTCCGGTTGCATTTCGAACTGCCTCCGTCCAGATGAATGGCTGTCGCGAAGTCAGCCCGTCCCGGAGCCGACGAGTGAGTTCGTGGATCGTTTCTTCGTCGTTCGACAGCATCTCATGAACAGGGCCATTCCCAGTCAACACCCATCGGCAGACATAACCATCGACTTCCCAGTCGGAATCT
The DNA here is from genome assembly GCA_025041195.1 of Halobacteriales archaeon YIM A00013. GTDB lineage: Archaea > Halobacteriota > Halobacteria > Halobacteriales > Haloarculaceae > Halocatena. The sequence goes on along the minus strand of JAKCFM010000003.1, from coordinate 21,552 downwards.
CGAACAGTCACGTTGGTTCCGCCGAACAAGTCTGTCGGTGCAGAGAAATCCCCAAGTGTCTGCTCGATTTGGCGTTCGATGTCCGGAACCGAGGAGATATCTTCGTCTCCGACATCGACTTCGACAGTCTGCCAGACGACGGGACTCGTTGGTACGAACTCGATCTCGTATCCTCCCTCTGCATCGATTTCAACGAGATAGCCGCCACCAAGCCCCGATTCCGTAATTTGTCGGCCCTGTGGAACGCCCGCATAGGCAACCGGCTGTTCATTCTCGTAGATGCGCGAATCGTGGATGTGACCAAGCGCCCAGTAGTGAATCTCGTCTTTGCTTTCGAGATCACTGCGGGCGACCGGTACGTACCGTCGACCGTCTGGATTTAACCCCGTGTGAAGCACGCCGATGTTCGGAATCCGATCGTCGACTGGCGTGAATCGACGATACATTGAGCGACTTTCGTGACGATCGCGATAGGACTGTCCCCAGATCCTGGCTTCCAGTGACTCTTCGTCCGGATAGTGGAATTCTTCCGGATCCTCGTGATCGAATTCGTGGACGTTGTCCGGTAGGTCGACGTAGTCGGTCGCGCTTCCGACAGGATCGTGGTTGCCGTAGGAAACGTATGCAGGGATGTTCTGTTCCGCAAGCCGGCAGAATTGATTTTTCAGAAACATATTTGCCTTTACGCTCCGTGAGTCTTCGTCGTATAGATCACCCGCGATAACCACGAAGTCGACATCTTCCTCAATCGCAGTCTCGAAGAGACGTTCGACGGCAGTATAGATGGCAGAATTGAGCGTGTCAATCGTTTCGGTTACTTGTCGATGCTGCGTTTTGAGCTGACTTCCTAAGTGGAGGTCCGCAGTATGTAGGAACCGGACATTCATTCGTTTACAAATCAGCTATTGACAGCAGTATTAATCATTTGGTCTCTATCTCACCACATCTGCATGTCGACATCTTGTCCCGATGTTCCACCGAACGATCCGCTCCTGTAATCTCTTCGATCTCCACCAGTTGCATAGTGACGAGAGCAATCAAGTGAACTACCCCACCCTACTCACTCGCCGCTAACACGGCTTGCTCCTTGAGGGCAGGGCTTCCTGTTTCAATGACGTTGCCAGACTACGTCTGGCAGCCAGCCAGAACCTGCTGTTCTGGCGAACGCGCTTTGCAGATACAGGTGTATCCACAGGGAGCGCAGTCTCCACAGGCATTGATTCGGAGTATCCCACTCCTATATCTTCGAGGCCGCTCGAAAGGATGTTCCACGCAGCATTCGCGTCTCTATCGGCCGTGAAGCCACATGATGGACAGGAGTGTTCGCGGACCCACAACTGTTTGTTGGTTTTCACACCACACGCCGCACACTCTTTGGTGGTATCTTTCGGCTCGACCGGAACGTAGTGCGTTCCTTCACGTTCGCACTTGTATTCGAGCATCCGGAGAAAAGTACCCCATGCGGCGGATGCTCGGTTTCGTGAGTTCGAGTCGAACTGCATCATTCCGGCGACGTTTAAGTCTTCGACAGCGACGAGGTCGTATTCGCGTGCGTAGTAGTTCGACAGTTTGTGGAGGAAATCGTGGCGCTTTCGCTTGAGGTCGGCATGGCGCTCAGCAACGAGCTTCCGCTGTTTCTCCCAGTTGTTGGAGCCGTGTTTCTTGCGTGAAAGTTTTCGTTGTTCGCGTTCCAACCGTTCACGCTCGTCCGAGAGATCGAGCGATTCGACGGCGGTTCCATCGGTGTCGTGAGCGTACTTCAGGATACCCACGTCGATACCGACGCACTTCTCAGGGTTTTCAGGTTTTTCTGGTGGGGCTTCGGGCGTTTCGACGCCGAATGTGGCGAACCATTCGCCCGTCGGTTCCTTCTTGACCGTGACTTGTTTGATAGTCGCGTTCTCAGGGATCTCTCGGTGGAAATGAACCGGTATTGTTCCGATCTTTGAAAGCCGTAGGACAGTCTGGCCACTCGTGTTCTTGAGCTCGAACCCAGACTGTCTATACGTGAACGATCAGTACTCGGTTGGCGCTTTCCACTTGAGTTGACCGACCTTCCGACCGTTATCCTTCGCGTCCTTCAGCCGTGAGAGGTTGGTGTATAATCTCTCAACGACGTTCTGAAGGGTGCGAGAATACAGATCAGTGAGGTCGTCCCACCACTGCTTAATCGACGGGAGTTGATTGATTTCACCGTATTTCGTCGTCCCGTCACTGTGATTAAGACGATAGAGAAAGTGGTTATACACTTGCCGATACAGATCCCGATGCCGGTTCAATGTCTCTTGGAGAGCATCGGACGGGTCGAGCCTGTACCGGTAGTTATAGTTCATCTATGAACCGTCTTCGATGAGTTCGTCGAGTTTCTCCTGAACGAACGGGGATGGACTCAGGTGATTCTCCTGAACCCACTCGTCCTGGTCATCGCGGATGTTGATTGGCTTCCTCTTCACTATATGTATGTACCGAATAGAATATGTATTAAATACTTCGATTACGTGGGCCTGTGGGCCGAGCGTCGAACGTGTTAGGGAACTATACGGAACTGTATCCCCTCCCTACTCATTCACTCCGCTCAGTCGTCGAGGAAGGGGTCTTAGTTCCCATCTCAAGATAAACAGCAATAACGTACATCTACCACCACCGCTGGAATGGGTCGTACTCTGCGTCACCAAGTAAGTGCTTGTAAAGCTTATAACCCTCTAATCGGAGAAGATCCTGATACGATGTCTTTCGATTCAAAGTTGGATGCTCGACAGTCTCATTGAGATGGAATTGCAAATCCCGTCTCACTATCGTACCAGTTGGAATACCGCGGAGAATCAGCATTGAGTAAATATACTCCAAGGTCAGTATCCGGAAATGGGAGCGATTGAATCTCATCCGCGCGATTCGAAGTAGCTGCGTAGAGATTGACCGTTACAACGTTATCGTAGAACGCAGGTTTTGCCCGAGCGATCGCCCCCCGATCACCTTCCTTAACAGCATCTTGCATCGCTGTAAATGAAGGCGGTGGGCTTCCATCATCAGTTTCGTCCTCAGTCATGACAAAGACCTCTGCTGTGAGAGTGTCATCGATGAGTGCAATCTCGGCATCTTCGAATTGCCACGATTGAAGCTCAGTAAGCGATTCATTCGTTTTTTTCCTTGATTCGATGCAATCGAAGTAGCTATCGACGAGATCGCTGGTCACTTCATATTCGGTCGCTTCGTACGGGATCTCTCCACTGTCGGTGAGAATCCGACGAGTGGCATCAAGCCGCGGCATATCGTAAATCGCATGTGCTGGATGGTCGCCATCTTCTGCGATTGAGACTACTGTAATGACACCGCGAGACGTATCGTCCCATTCCCGATTACAGCGGCCAGCCGCCTGGACAATTGAATCTAACGGCGCGAAATCTCGCCAAACAGCGTCCATATCGATGTCGACACCAGCCTCAACCACTTGCGTACTCACAACGATAAATCGATCAGAGGTTGATTCTCGAAGTCGTTCGATTCGCTGTTTACGGTCTTTGGGGCGCACAGCACTCGACAGATATACAAGTGACGTGTCATCCGAGAATGGTCGCTCCGATAATTCCTCAAAAAGAGTTGTGGCAGACTGAATCGTATTGCACACGACAAGACAGTCTTCCTCGTGGTGAGATCGAGCATACGTTGCAATTTGATCTGAGAGATCGGAATGACTCACCGGTTCGGTGGTAATGCTTTCGTCGAATTGAAAACTGACTCTATCAAGGCGCTCAAAGTACGTATTATACGGGCTTGAATCTGTTTCATCTCCGGCGTCGGTTCCGACGAGCGGTGTTGCCGTCTCGAACAGTCGTGGTTGCGTTGCCGACATCGCGATGATAGTGCAATTGAAATTCTCTGCAAGGAGATTGAGAACCTCACGAACGACATCCCAATACTGGGCCGGTACTGCCTGTACTTCGTCGATAATCACGACTGCATCCTCTAGATTTGGGAGCTTCATCGACTGGCGATTCGACGGTACGATAAGACTCTCCAGAAATTGAACGAATGTCGTCGCAATGAGTTCACTCTCCCAGCGGGCCGTCAACATCAGAGCACGGTCGGCGTTTTGGTCCGTGTCGTCAGTAACATGCGTAAGGTCGGATAGATAATGATGTTTGAGTAATCGCTCTGGGTCAATCATTTCGTCACAGGCAGTGCTGAGCACGTCGTTGAAAACAGCCACGTTCTGATCGATAATCGATGTATAAGGAACCGTATACACAATTCGGGGCCGAGAGCCAGTTTCGCTCTCGATCTTATTCCGGAGAATGAGTGCTGCATCAAGGCTGGTGAGCGTTTTGCCAGCTCCCGTAGGAAGCGTCAACTCGAAGAGAGATTTTGAGAAATCAGCCTGTTTAACTGCAGTTCTGACCTCCATCCTTGCCTCGTTTCGAAGTTCGTCAATTGTGTCTGGCTCGGGTTCGCCAAATTCGTCCTCGATATAGGAACTGACCGCATCGGCGGGTATCGGAGAACGATTTAGCTGGTCATACTGTGCCGCGTCGATCTTATCAGCGGCGACTAGTCGAGAGTACGTCTCAATCACCGTCCAGGCATTTTTGCTCCCAGTGTCGAACTGCAGTTGTCCGTTGCAGTAGACATTCTGAAGAAGGTCTCTAAGATAGTCTCGTGAATCTATCCACTCGGAAAATATCTCGATATCCAGTGGAACCCCAAGCTCATCACAGATCGGTTGGACTGTATCAGCATTGTCACAAAGATCACGGGCCTGTAATTTCAGAATGTCGTACTGAGAATCATCCAAGAGGATATTATGTATTGAATTATCACCAGTTGTATTGATTAGGGGTCGGTGATGCCGATAGACGGCGAGCAACCCACCAAACGCGCTCCGGACCGAGAAGCCATCATTTCGCAACGCTCGATAGCACGCTAGCGCCGATACCGGTGCATGGCTTTTCGTGTTATCATCAGGTCCTAGACCCCGAACATACGCTTGAAAGAATGATGTTCCCTTTCCAATATCGTGTGATCCACAGACAATTTCTGTGAACCGACGATACTCACCACTGAGTCCACTCGCAGCTTCCTCTGTGACTCCTTGCAGGTGAGCTACAAGATGACGATCCCCTGGAAAGATATCGGCACGCTCGCGCTGATCGACGCTTCGGTCAGAGTGTGAGATGATGTTATGAGAAGACAACAGTATCGCCTCCAACGATCGAATACCGCTCGTCGCGCACATCGATCACAGCACCGGAGCGATCGTAGGTTAGTGTCTGTGCTCCGTCGGCAATACGCCCATCATCACTTGCCCGCATGAATGCTGGCATCCGCTCGGACACATATTCTGCTCCGGAATCGGGAATAATGCTAAGATTTTCGCCGGGAAGGGCCGAGCGAATTGACGCTGCACCCTCACCTGACTCGATATCGAATCGACCTATGTAATCGTACCAGGCCAAGTGCTCACTGAGACCCAGGGACAGTACATATGCACTCTTCCCTGCAGAAAGTTTTGACTCAAGTTGGTCCATGAGGTCATCGTCATCGAGAGAGACGTATAGACGGTAAGCGGGTTCACAGAGATATTCAAAGACATTTTGCTGTCGATGATCGCGAACGAATTTCCCTGGTGTCGCTCCTTTGGTTTTGGTGTTGCTGCCCTCTGTGTTGAGGATATTGAGCGCCATTGAGAGTCGCCGAATCGGTGATTCGATAGAGATGGCAATACGGCTTGATTCCCGATCAAAGGAGTCGTAATACGAGTCTCGTGGGAGTCCAAGGATGGCAGCAACCATGCCAGCGACCGTCGTGCGGGGTGGAAGTCCGAACGTCATCGCTGGCGATGTTGTATGTGGCTTGCGAAAGTGGGCTTGCTCACCTGCCACGTCGAGAACGATACAGTCGTTAGTCATAGGTGACAGTAACGGCGTGATCACCGAGTGTGGACTGCAACGCAGCCTTGAGTCGCTCTGGCCCACCGACTTCATTGTTGGCGGTAACCTGCAGTCGGCGGCTAGTACGAGCATAGACGTGCTCAATCCGGTCGTGGTGGTCTGCTAGCAAGTCTACGAGATCGTCGACGTCCAGCAGAGTATGTGAAATATCTCGCATCGCTTTCGGGCCCTCCGTTTGTGGCAGGAGATCGATCGACCGGTGGAGATCACCGATATGATACTCATCATCCGAATACTCGACGCGGAGGAGCAGCCTCGGCTCATGCCCACGCTTTGATGAAGTGTTAGTTAACTCTCTGGTCCCAAACCATAGTCCATCCTCGAGCAGATCGAGATCATCGTCAGAGAGATTCGTATCTGTGGCGCCATTCTCATCGACGACTCCGTGGAATCGGACCATTGCGTACGCGATCCGATGCTCGGAGAACATGTTTCCACCCGCACCGCCACTCTCGCTATCAGCCGCAAGCACTGACGTTTTTCCATGAGTCACTTCATGGACCGGATGCATTGATCGACCGAAATTAAACTGCACAGGGCCAGTGAACGAATCTGTGGGTGCATCGTCGAACGCCATGCTGTCACCGAACAGTCGAACGTCGACAGCCCGATCAAGGAAGGTGTCAACAACGTCTTCCTCATCATCTTCATCGATACCTTCGAAGAGTTCAGCGTATCTATCTCCCTTATCGTCTCTCTTTTCGCTCCCCGAGGCTTTCACGAGAATCGAATGGCCTTCCCGGTCGAGATAATCACGGACGACTCGCTTGAGTCGAACGTCAGTGACGATGGCTTCCTCAGTGTACTCATCCACACGTGGCCGATTCTCTTCAGTTAGTGGATCGCCATTCGGATTGGTATCAACTGCGTCGTATAGGAAGACGATTTCTGAGCGATTCTGAATAGTGGCGTTATCTGCTGACATTGTGAGTTAGTTCTCGTTGGTATATTCGGTTGCGCCGCTCTGTTCAATTGGTGCACTCTCTGTCGTGCTCTCAGCCTCCGTGGTGTCTTTTTTATTCTCAGAAGCTCTGGCGTGAATCTTCGGGCCGAAGGTTACTCCAAGGATGTAATGATATTGTATCTCGTCTTTGGTTGCGTTCCAGCCCTCGTTTTCACCCCGTAGAATTGCTTGGTGGAACAGTTCGTGGGCTGTAGCCCACGGAGTGCCGTATCCTCCATTTTGAGCGTGGTAGGTTTTGGCCTTCTCCCAGATCGCTGTTTCCCACTTTGCAAGATTCGCTGCCGATAGGTGGGCGACATCACGGTTCTGGACGAAGGTCCGATTGAGTTTTCGTCTCTGTTGCCAGGCCGAGAGACGTGCCGCAACGGCCCCAAGCACGAAGCCAGCCGTTCGTCCTGGCGATTGGTTAATACTCTCGTGGGCGTCGATCCACTCAGCGAGTCCATCGCCGAATGATTCGTACTCGCCTGTGATACTATCCGGAGTCATGGTGTGTGTGGTATACTCATCAGTGAATAGCGCAAGTTGGGCGCAGGCTCGTTGGAATGCGAACGCCTGTGCAATGTGAAATCCGTCATAGGGATAGTCTGTCTCGTCGTCGTCTGAACGACGGTCGCGATAGCGAACAATTGCCTCCTGTGTCACCCCTGAGACGAACTCGGTGTATCGTAGGGGGGTGTCCGTGAGAAGCGCCTCCGTATAATTCGCCCAGCGATTATCGTCACCAATCGGATTCCCCTCGTGATCTCTGTCAGAGGCGCCACAAAGCAGATTATATAGCCATTTCCCAGTGAAGACCTGCTTTTCGGAAAGGGCTGATAGCTCTGAGAACGGTGGTGTCTGGAAGATCGGATGCGTATCGAGAACGGTTTTAAACGCCTCTATGACTCGTTCGAGATGATCCATGGAGACGCCATCGATTGAAGCGACACCGTGTGCTTTGTTGCTATCTCGAATATAATGGACGAAGGAGAGGCGAAGGACCTCGTCATCGCCAAGAAGCTCTGCTCGAGTACGATAGTCCTCCCAGGCGTTCGATAAGGGTCGTTCAGCCTCATTATCCGTCAGGTTCTCGTAACCACCGCGAACAAGTGCTCGAAGCCGATCTTCGGCATCTGCTACAGGAAGCGCGTAGGGAATGACTCGACACCGTATACCAGGCGCTCCATAGGATTGTTTGTCCACAAAGAGCTTCGAGGCCGTCTCAATGTTACTGATACACTCTGCACAGAGTGGTCGCGATTGCCAGGCGTTCGAGGCATTGTACTGTGGGAACGGCCACTGTTTCTTCAGCGCGTATATGCCGTCCAATCCTGCACCGAGTCCATATGTATCTCCCACCTCATCGCAGATGGAACACCGAGTGGTTCCGATACTTCCAGTAGCACTCGATGCTGACTCCAGTGTCTCTGTATACGCGTTGAAGGTGCCCTCGACGAGTGGGTCTATTTCTCCCGGATACTGGACCGATCCGTCATCTTCAAATCGGATCGTGAGGAGTGCCTTGTAATCGATAGCGTCGTCGTACTGCTCAAGATCCGCTCGAATGTCCGTGGCGTTTGTTTCGAATGTCTCAGCAATCGCTTCGACAAATGGGTCTTCAGTGATTTCACCAATGGCACCGTTCTGTGGCCAGTCAATCATCCGATCTAGCTCGGTGAGAAGACTGCTACTGGCGCGCTGTGTGAGGCTATGGTCGTACTGGTTGTATCGATTTGCATAGCCATATTTGAGTGCCATTTCGAGCGGTGAGAATGGATCAACGACTCGTGTTCCTTGATAGGTGAACGCATCGCCGTTCCGACTGAACTCGAGTTCGACCACGGTTTCAATCGCCTGATTGTCACGCAGCGCATCTGGATCACAGCAGGCGTGCATCGTGGAGCCAAAGTGCTGTTCAGCGAGCTCGTCCCCGATGGTTGCCAATGCGTCAAGGAGCATTTTTCACCACTCTCCTCGGAAGGCTGGAACTCGCATCAGACATCGGCCCCCCGGTTCATGAATCCGAATCCGAGTGAATTCAGTTCTCCGAGGCCGACATCAAGCATCAGATTAAGCATACGCCGATGCGTCTGGCTTGTGAGCTCGTATTCGAAGGTCCATTCTCCGCCAATGAATTGGGCGTCGCCATCAGCGAAGGCAACGGGTTTAGCAACGGTTCGGTCCAATGTGTATCCCGAAAAGTATGGTGGCTCGGGGGGATCTTCGTCGTAATACTGTCGATATTTGGCCTGCATGTTAGCATAGAGGCGATCGAAGAAACTGTCCATCCCATGCTTTGGTCGCCAATACACCCGATCATGGTCTTCAGGGTCGATACCCTTGTTACGGCTATCTTCTGGAGACATACGGAGAACAATAGGTGTTCCTGTAGTGAGCGTTCCCTGATCTTCAACCGCAGGATCGAGTGTAAATGCTTCTTCAGTTTTCAAGGTCATTGGCCCGATATTAACCTCTGGTTTGGAGCACAATCCATAGGCAACATCAGTCACCAACTGATCGTCTGGTGCCGCGAAGATGAACCGGCGGGTATCACCTTCCTGAGCATCTCGTGGGGGGAAGATATTCGAGTAGCTGAAACCCTTTGGACCCTGCTCGTTGTGGATCGTCTCATACCCTCTTTGTTTCAAATCGTTATACAGCCGTCCTTGCAACTTGTGGTTGTATTTATTGTAATAGGCAAAGTGATTTCGAGCCGATAACGTGACGAGTGTTCTCATTCGATACACGAAAGACATGACACCTATTACGTAAAAAACCACCTATCTATGTTATTTTGTATGTGAATGGCAGGTAAATGGGAACAGTGGTTGATATTCATTCACTAATCTCATATCAGTAACTCATTGCGTGATCGAATTACTATGCCAGAGTTATGCAGTAGTAGTACCATCGACCCCCTTAACTGAGTCGGCTATTGAGGGTCGATGGAAATACGTGGCGCAATCACAGGGATTTAGTGCTTATAGCCGGTGAATTTGCATGGGTTTCAGAAGTACCAAGGTGGTGTTGAAGCAGCAAGATATCAAGATCTCTAAGGCCGGCATCAATGCGTTTCAGAAGTACCAAGCTGGTGTTGAAGCCACCGACACAGGACCCTGCCGATGAGATGTTTCGGGAGGTTTCAGAAGTACCAAGCTGGTGTTGAAGCATGATTAGCGGGCCTCAGGGTAGGGCCTGAGGTGGCGTTTCAGAAGTACCAAGCTGGTGTTGAAGCAATTCGAGACCGAGGAGACAGAAGTGTCGATTGACAAGTTTCAGAAGTACCAAGCTGGTATTGAAGTAGGAAGTCTAATTGAGGCTTTCGAGCAATGAGATACAGATCACATCCCCTTATTCTGAACTAGGATTAGAAGAAAAGTTTTGGCGGTAGTAGTTGTACATATATTCCATCAATTCTCGCATTTGGGATAACTCTCAGCAACTAGCCAGTTCAAGTAACCGCCAGTGACGCGATTTCCTATTGACTATTGCTTCTTGGTATCCTTCCATGGAATCGATCGGGATATAACACACCAAACTGGTGTGAGCCATCTGTTCATGGCTGAATCCACTTGGGCCTATATACGCAGTTAGCGGTGTTCGATCTTCCCAATCAGCTGCAATAAAGTGTTCTATTACATCTTCAGAATATCCAATGAATTTCACCCAACCTGCGATGTAAGTCAGGGCAGTTTTTTACTGCAGTCGGCAATAGATCTTATCACTCCGGTTTTAGATAGCAACGTGACAAGATGTTCCATCGATTTGGTAGTGGGCCAATTCCAGCGATTCCATGAACTCAATCTCCCAAATTGGATTTCCACGAACAATCGTTCCAGGCTTCGTGTCATCAAGCACTAGTGCAAGTTTGAGTGGATCGCGTTCAATGAATTGCCGACGACAGTACTCCATATGTCGCTTTAGTTCGTCAGTACTAGATACACGAATTGTCGGCCACACAAATTAACTATTTGTTCTTATTCAATTCTTGGAACAATACGGAACTTTCTGTGTTTCAGTTGGGCACTATGCTGAAGTTATCGCTCCGCAATATCTTATTGTCTAAACTATAGACTAGTAAATACACGCGAAGGTATTTGGAGCCAGAAGGTTATTACGCTATCCAATGTGATGGTGATCATGCAACGACGGAAATTTCTAAGCAGTGCTGTGGCGATAGTGACCGTACTGTCTGGTTGTGGTAGCGACGACTCCGGTGGTAACAAGTCAGATACACCAAGCGATTCGCAACCAACCGCGACGAAGACACAGACTGTAATGGAGACACAAGCTACAACAAAAACGAGATCACCAGAACCAACAGAAAGTTCTCAAGATAGCTTGGAAGTACTACGGACTCGAATCGAAGAGGGTGGAGTCACAGTCACTGCTGCAAAGCGAGATGGAGATCAAATCAATCTAACGTACCTAACACTCGAAGATACCCAGGCTGGACTATCTGAAGAGATTGGGTATGTGACAGGGGTATACACTAGATCGGTTAAGGAAGGTGAAGAAGCTTCTCGGATGGATGTGACGATCGTTGACGCTGAAGAATCGAAAATTGGGTCATTTCATATCGAACGGGACTGGTCCGTCCAGTACAACAATGACGAAATATCGGGAGAAGAAATAACTATTAAAGTTTTAAAAACGCTCGAATCCGATAAAATTGAATAGAGATATTATTAGTTTGATATAATTTTTGTGCTTCTAAGATACTGTACGATGAGGAATGTGTTTGTCTGTCTCCGGAATGCAAATCTAACCAATACCGTACCCAATTACAAGTCCCAAAGACAGATAGGGAACAACACAATCGTATCAGTAGCTGAGAATATATATTATGGGCATCTGAAATCCGGCCACTTCGGTGCCTGTAGCTGACTCATAGCCGCATAGGCGTACAGGAATTTCTTTTTTGGTCTCAGTATCCCAATTCTTGTGTGTCCCAGCGTGTGCTTTTCCATAAGCGAGATATAAGCATCAGAATCACAACTCCAAGGTAAGTAGTAGATTCACCTGCAGGCCTACTAGACAGTATCGAGAAGTTCGCCCATCGTTTCTGCATCGAGTTCAGCATGTGATAACCACTGCTCTAGATCTTCGCGGTTGTAGAGCGTAACATCCGATGTTTCCGCTGCTTCTTTTGCGCCTTCAGTATACCGAGATGTTGTTACGACGGCAGGGGTATCGATTGCAAATTCTGACTGTCGAACGACCGACCCAGTATAAATTTCCTGCACTGCACTGTTTCCAACAGGATTATTGATGCTGTATGCCTTTGCTTGGATTCCAACAGTAGTGGCCTCACGAAACCACACAACGTCGACCCCTTGGTCCCCGGAACCTTCTGTGACTGTAGCATCACCCTCCACTCGACGGAGGATCTCGGCCAGAATATGCTCAAATTCATAGCCAGACACCAGCTCGAGGTCGTTAAGATCCATATATCGGGGTGCTCGCGACGTTTCGGAGAATGAGACACTCTGATACTCAGCTAGTCGCTCGCCCTCACGTCGAAGTATTTTGAGAACCCTGTCCTGAGGGATATCCCGCTCCCAGACCTGTTCAAGTAACCGTGACGCTTGGACGTGTTCGGGAGTATCATGGCCTTCTGCTATTTCAATAAACTCAGCGAGCGAATCAGCATCTTCCGCCCATGCCTGAATGTCTGCTTGACTACTCATTTGTACGCCCCCATGAGCTGTTTCAGCATCCCCGCACTATGTCGATCAACTTCTTGTTCTGCTTCCATATCATATATAATGATCTTATTACGTCCCAGTAACCTCTTCCCAAGAACTACCATATACGCATCATTACTACCGGCCTCCACAGAGCGGAAGTCCGATGTGATCTCTGTTGGGACCTGGGTTTGAGCAACGTCACCGAGTGATCGGCACGCTGTACATTGACCGTCGTTCAACACAGGTGTACTGTATACTATATCGCAGGTGTCACACGTATCATGGTGATTCTGACACAGATGCCCAGTGCCGAGTGTTCTGGAGACACGGTGGGTGGAGCACACGATTTCTTCGCCGACCGAACACTGAATTGCATGAGTCCGACAGAATATTTTCTCCTCACCATCTTGTCTCTCAGCGCATGTCGCACATACCTCGGTATGTTCATGGCAGAGCGTCTCTCCACACGTAGTGCACACAACACTGTGATCAGAACAAATCAGGTCATCACAAGCCGAACACTGCTCAATATCTGTTTCACATCGAGGCGATTCACAGACGCTACATCGCCGTGTATGTGCGTCACAGTGGTGATTATCACAGTCTGAGCAATGCATGAGATGAGAATCACAATGGAACGTACTGCATGTAGTGCACTCTTCACCACAGAGATGGCAAGTTATTGACTCACAGATGTCGCAGAACTCGCTATGGTCAGTACAGACTGCAGTTCCACATGAGGCACACGTCTGATAACACTCTTGGCAAATATCCTCCCAACAGACCACACACGACATCCATTGTTCTGCTCCATAACAGTCCTCACAGTACGTCAATCCACAACTCCGGCAACTTGTAGCACATGGGTTGCCGATTAGATGTCCATTTGCACACAGTTTTGGGAGAACTCCTTCAGTCAGATCCCGCGAACAGACGCCACAGTCCAAGCCTTGGAAGGCATCAGTAGCTGGAAGGTACGATAGATCAATGGTCGCATTAGCGTGGTTGGAGCCGAGTTCCAATTCGAGGATTCCCCGTACGTACGCTACCTCTGTCACTCCTATAAGTGATACATCAACATCAATCTCGTTCCTATCGATAACCTCGTCAATCTCTGTGCTCTCTTCGGCATCTAGTTCTTCTTTCTTTTCTTCTATTTTTCTCTGTAGCTGAGTCAATTCCTGCTCTGCCTCCTTTCGGTTTTTAACATATTTCCGACGGGTGCTGTCTTTGCGTGCTTTACGACGCTTATTCTTCCATTTCTGAATCTCTTGGCGCTGGTCCGTTAGTTGCTGGTCGAGTTCGCTCCGACGCTGATCATACCACTCTGTAATTTCCTGAATCCGCTCACTTGCACTCTCATCTGCGTCCTCTCTCAGGTCGGAAATAATCGGGCGTGATTGGTCGATAACAGCTTTCTGGGCTTCTTCGAAGGCCTGTTGTACCTGTGTGGCCGAAACATCGTGAGGAGGGTGCTCGTTGTTTTGTTGAAGTAGCTGTGGAAGATGGGACACAAGCCGTTTAGTTAATTCTGGCAGTCTCGTCTGTGTTACCGGGTCAACCGTTGCGGAAAACATCTCTTCACTGTGGAATGACGAGGGGGTTTCGAATTGCACCCGAAAATGAAATGCTAGAGCAACGTCGGATGTGCGTTCGCTGAAATCAGTAACCTCTACCGCCAGATTTGACTCCTGAAGTACCGTGGGCGGATTCACTTGGAGAGTGTCCTCTGTTAATCGAAGTCGACCGACACTCCCTGGTTGCTGTACAAGATTCAGTAGGGCAGAGAATACAGTTGTTCCCGGCTGGACAAGAAGATCGCCAGATCCCAGTTCACGATCAGTAGCATCAAATACCAATGTCCCGTGGTCACGGTCAAGTTGTCGCGAGAGTTCGCCTGGAAAGGTGACTTCCCACTTGGCACTATTTGATCGATTGATCTCGGCTCCATATCCCTCCAGGACAGATTTGGTGAAGCGCTTGATGTTGACGCTGTTTAGAATGGAGGTATCAACTTCAGATTCCATTGTATCTCATATAGTATTGATGCTTATTATAAATGTCATTATTCTTCTGAGTGGGATTCATGCTTGACCTTCTCCAGTTTCGAAGCCCTCAAACACTTTCTCATTGAACTTCTGTGCTTTCTTTGCAGATCTCATATCCCCTTCTAGGTCAACAGACATTTCTTCGAAATTGTTTTCTAATTCACGTTCAGAATCTGCCTCAATCATTTGTTGGAGTACCTCTTGTTCGAACTGGCCGGTCGACTGTTCGCGCTCTGAAAGAATTTCCTTCAATCCACCGACGGTCTGGTGAAAGACATCGATCTTCCCATACAACTTCTCAAGGACATAGTCTTCGATTGTCCCTTCCAGCGCTAGATTATACACGTAGACATCTCGGTCTTGGCCGATTCTGTCGATTCGACCGATACGTTGTTCGACGCTCATCGGATTCCACGGCAGGTCATAGTTCACGATCACATTGCAGAATTGGATATTTCTCCCCTCACTAATTGAGTCGGTAGTGACGAGAACTCCTCCACGCTCTCTGAAGTGCTCGATTTGCTGGTCTTTGTCCGCGCTTGAGAGCGACCCATTGACTGTATGAACTGGGATCTCTTCTTGCCGCTCGTCGTCCCGCAGTGCATCTACTATTGCATCTTGGGTGGCATGAAATTGCGTGAAGACAATCGTCCGGCCAGTCTCCATCCGTTCGTTCACTCCTTCAATGATATTCAGGAGCTTTTCCTGTTTCGTCGTTCGGCTGATCGCTCGTGCCTGTTTTGCGACTTCGAGAAGTTCTTCCCGCTCTTGCCCATCAACATCACGCCCATCCCCATTAAGCCATTTCTCGACGGTACCAAGAACAGCCCACGGTGAACTCACTACTTCTTTTTGGAGCATTAACATGACGAGATGTCTTCCGGCCTGCATCGAATAATGGCTCTTGACGTACTCCGTAACGGCGTTGTACAGCATTTGCTCCTGATTATTTGGCTTGAATGTTTTCGTCCTGACTTGCCGATCAGTGAAATCGATAGCGGTGTCTCCCCGTTTGTGACGGATCATCACCGACCGAAGTTGCCTATTCAACTCTTCGGCGTTCAGTACTCCCCCTTCACCATGATGGGGAACATAGCGTTGTTCAAATTCAGATTCCGTTCCAAATAGTCCTGGTCGGATGAGATTGATAATATTGTATAGATCCATAACATCATTCTGGACGGGCGTAGCTGTGGCAAAGAAGGCGTATTGATAGTCGATATCCGCGACGAAGTCGTAGCGATTGGTTCCGCTGTTCCGTAGATAATGAGCTTCGTCGATAATCAGTGCGTCCCAGTCACGCGTGTAGATGTCCTCAGCATATCGGTCCTGTTTGGCCGTATCAATACTGGCGATGATTTTGTCGTATGCATCGAAGCCAGCAAAGTTGTCATCATAATTGCAGGCAAAGTCCAGGCCGAACTTGTCGGCCATTTCCTTCTGCCATTGTGTAGCCAACTGAGCTGGGGTCAGGATTAAGAACGTGTCATGGGCGTCCCGGAAGACCATCTCTTTGAGGACCATTCCGACCTCGATCGTCTTTCCAAGTCCGACCTCATCAGCAAACAACGCTTTTCCATCCATCTGAAAGAGCGCCCGATGCGCAGCATCCAATTGATGCTCTAGCAGTTGAATTTGGTCTGTTATCTCTTCGATTGATTGGAGTTCTTGTTGGCTTTGGGCGATCGACAACCGGTTGGCTTCGATATTGAGGAGGTGTTGAGACAGATCTGCCTCTCCCTTAGTCGTGATTTCATCAAGCAGAGGTGGGGAATCGTCTACCTCGAAATGAACATCAACAAGTGATTCGTCCTCTGTCGACATTTAGTTACGGATGTAAACCAGTAAATGGATATATGCGTTTGGATTCCACCCGAGTGGTATGATATTGATACCGTACTCTGTAGCGGTATAGAAGATCGGTAACATGCCCAAAATGGAAGGCAGCTATTCACTTTCAATGGCTGCAAGACAGTATGGTTGTGAGACGCGAATGTGAGAATATGTGTCAATGAGAAGGCGTATTCCAATATTGATGGTAGTAAAGAAGGGTATGGATTGCTCCTTCATCTGGAAGGGCAGCACTTGTTGTGGACGAGGAACTTGCTGTGGACTTCGGGATAACGCTGACTAAGGCGGTGCTAGTGATGAAATCCCAGGAAAATCCGGCGGTATAAGTCCAACAGGATCACCCGTTCTCATCGTCTGAAACATCCTACGCTAGTTAGCCAATTCTCTAAAACTCCAATACCTCTCGTTAGGATTGGTACTTATGTATTATTTCGCTTGTCTATCAATTACAACTGCATAGACGTGCGGGAATCGCACCTTCAATCCTTGAATCGTCAGTTTATCGTAATGCTGTTCAAAGCGATCAACGTACTCCTCGGGAGCACTGAAGACATCTTCTGGATTTTGCTCTCCGTACCCAACCTCCGCTTCAAATGATTCTACCAGAACATCATCAGACGAGTACATCTCTTCTATGACGAGGGAATCGTCTCGTTGTCGATATTGCAACCAATCTCTCGTCTCAAAATATATACGTGCCTTTCTATCGAAAAACGATTTACAGCGAATTTCTGGCGGTCGCTCTACGTCAGTCGGACGGTTGCAGTTCGAAATCATCCGATAGCAAATTGGACATTGTATATCAGCTGAGTTCGGCCCTCTATCCTTTACGACGAAAATTTCGTTCAAATCGAATTCCCGCTCACAGTGTGGACACAGAATCAACTCAAGTTGCTGTCTCATCGGTCTATCTCCTCGAATATTTTATCCCGAATTCGGTTGAAGTGATCTCTACTGAACCACAGTGATTGGTCGTGAGTTTCGATAGAAACGCCGACAGTTCGATCCTCCGTAGGATCATCGACATCGGCCATTGTGTTTCCCGAACAATCTATCCGCCCTGGCCGGATGGGATCGGAAACTTCCCAGACTTGGCCGTCGGAATCTCGAAAACGATCACCAACCGATACATCAGCAACAGGTTCTAGATTCGTGGTTGTCCAGAGTTGGCAGCTACAGGTAGAACAAGTGGCCTCAATCGTGACTACGGTGCCATCAATCTCGACGATTTCCACATTTTCTACCGCGTGATTATCACAGGTCATCCGGAACCTCCTCAACAAGAATTATCCGCCGACAGCCGAGACATCGGAATAGCACATTTTGAAACTCATCTGGATCACCATGTAGTGGATTTTGATGAGAACACTCTTCATGGGGGCAAATCGCAGCTCCAAACACGGTAGTGTCTGGTCCGATCAGCCGGTTGTCGGTGATAATCTTCTTACAACGATGCCGGTCTCCAAATTGGGTTGGAATATCGTTATTTCTCATGAATTTTTCACTTCAATCCTACTCGATCGTCCGCGATCACACTGTTCAAGCAAATCGGCATCAACTTGATCTGGCAGAGCAATCTGATCCGATTTGACATCCTCATAGTATATGACAATTATCTCTATTCCAGCATCTGTAATCGTGTAGGTAGTCTCTGAGCTTTCGAATTTGGCGATGAGATCGCTCTCCATCAGCGTATTCAGATGGCGGAAAAGATCTCGATAGGTGAACGACCCTCCAACGTTATCCGCAACAACATCCCGAAGATCTGACGCAGGACAGGGTCCAGTGCTAGCAAGGAGTATTAGTATCTCTCTCTTGGCCACCTCAAGATGTTTGAATAGTTGCGAATTCTTCATCGGAGCCCACTCTGTTCATAGAATTCTCTGAGCTTCGGATGATGGGTTTGGATGGTCGCAATGCAGACATCACAGGCTTCACTCACTGCACGCTGGCTCACTGATTGCCCACCTGTGATCCCATCCGCAAGATACAACGCACCAGCGGCAATGGCGACAGGACTCGCTCCAGAACCAAGATAGGTGTCCGGAGCAGATTGAAGAATCTCACGTGCTGTTCGGTGCGTCTTTTCGTCAAGATTGAGCTGTGATCCGAATCGCTTCAGGTACTCAGTTGGATCTCGAGGTTCGACCGCGAGATCGAACTCGGCATTAATCGCTCGCTTTGCCCTAGCGATCGGTTTGCGACCAACACGAGCGACATGAGCGATCTCATCTAACGTTCGGGGATATCCTGCTATTGTGGCTGCAATGTGCATTGTGGCTGCGGCCACCGATTCGATCGATCGGCCGGCAACGATCCCAGCCTCGTGGGATTGTCTGAAAAGCACACAGGAAGTCTCGCGGACATCGGCTGGAAGCCCAAGCGCTGCAGCCATCCGTTCGATCTCTCCGAATGCCTGCTTGCGGTATTGTTGGTGAGAATCACTAGTTTGAGACCATTGGTTCCATGTTCGAAGCCGATGCATCTGTCGACGCTTTCGCGCTGACAACGGATTTCCATGGAAATCAGTATCGTTCCAACTAATCGTCGTTGCGAGCCCACGATCGTGGAGCGTTTCCGTGGTTGGCGGACCAACACGTGCCTTCTTCTGAAACTCTTGGTAATTGAATGCTCGCCAGTCAGGTCCTCTGTCGATTGAGTCTTCTTCAACAATTAGTCCACATTCGTCACAGATTACTTCGTTACGCACGCTTTGAGCGGTCCCTCCATCACACTCAGGACATTGTCCTGCTTCTCGAGTTTCTTGAATGCTCATATCCTATCCTTAAAATTTCCTCTCAGGATGTGCTGAGGTACCTGGAAGTGGTGAAATCGATTGGTTGCTAATCTGTGTGCCATGTGCCCAACATAATTATGTTATCTACAACTATAAAAATGTTCTAGTAACTCCAAACTATTCAGAATAGTGTTGTAGATACATAGTGGAAGGATAATCTGACCGTGTATCTCGAGATATTAGCTTAACAAGTTATGAGATAGTATATAAATTCTAGTATAATGGAAACAGTTACAAGTAGTAATAACATTGTTTTACTATGCCTCCAAGTACCCGACCAAGACCATCCACAAACGTCCTTACTCAAGCAGGTGAGGTCGTACAAACGGTTTCTCCACGGTCTTTATTCACCTTAGTAACTATTGCTGACGAAAATCCTCAAACACAGGGAGATATTGCAGAAAGAGTGGGCAGCGCCCGATCAACGATCTCAAAATACTTGCTTTCTCTTGAGAACTTACCGCAACCATTGGCAACGAAGGGGAGACAACAATATGAGATCACAGAGCTTGGCCGAATCGTTGTTGGACTCCTAGATGAGATGATTGGCCGGCTCGGCGTCGATATTAATGCAATCAATTGGCAGGTTGATACCGACGTAGAGCGAGTTGCTGAAAAACTCTCACCGTTGTGTGATTCTCGCACTAATACACCAGTATTCGTGCTTGAGGCGCTTCGTTTTCACAGTGAAACCGTTGATCTGCTAGATACTCCACGACCTGTTTCCGTTGACGACATCGTAAGTACCGTTTCTCAGCGGCATACTGACCGTGGTGAGAATATCACAGCCGAACAGGTACATTCCGTTCTACGTCGATTCGCAGAGGAGGACGCTATCGAGATCGTCGACGATGAATGCAATCTCACAACAAAGGGAAAGGAGCATGCCTGTTTATTGTCCCGAATTGTTGGGATGCTAGAAAACAATGACAGCCGTGACAATCAAGCTGGTGGTGATCAAACTGCGGTCGATTCACAATCTCCATCCCCATCTGGTTCGAAACGAGTTGCCAACCAGCTTGATCCACGTCAGTTTACAGGTGGAAGTGATTTGACTAATGATCAAGAGAGTAACGATCCCACATCACCACGGATCATTCCTGCATACTGGTTGGTTCAAGCTTCCGAAGCAAAAAATATCTCATCACAGTCAGCAGAAGTCCTTCCTCTCACCACGATGGCACCGGAACAACTCATTGATCATATTAGTATGCTATTGGATGGTCACGACAATGACAGTACGTTAGTTCCGTATTGGACACTGCAAATGGGTGGAGAATTCCATCCAATAGAACGGGCAGAACTATCTATCGACGACATCAATCCATGGGAGCTACTCATGAGTACGTCAACCGGGATAGATAGTGATCAAGTGTAACGTCCTTTATCCCCTATGCCGATAAATACACCAGAAGAATCACCTTCAATTACGATCGATCTGAACCCCTCAATAGGAATTGGAGATATTCATCCATCAGATGAATGGATACAAAAGAGAGAAAACACCAACCAGTCTGCACAACCAATAGTAAAAGCAAAGATTCCACTTGTACCAGTGAGTTGGACATCGGCCGAGCAATATCCAGCACAGAACTCAGCCACATCAATCACGCTTGAGCTTAAGCTGAAAAATGAAGTTCAGATCCAAGGTTGCTCAGTAGATCCGTACACACGTGCTGCCCTTGCTAGTGGTGGAGAGTTCGGGATGAGTGTGGACAACTTATCGCGCTCAATTCTTGTAACGAATGAGATTACAGATTTGATTGAAGACGATCTTACTCCATCCTTTCCTGATAAATCGATTCGTCGCCAAGCTCTAACCACCCTTCGTGACAACATAGAACGCCATGAACGCGAGCATTTTCGCTGTCTGATTGATCCAGAGACAGCACTCTGCCGTGAGCTTGAGTTGTTCTGGCGTTCGGTATTACTCAGCTCAAATACACGTACGTGGAACGATACGGAGTTTCTTGCTCAATTTGTATCCCTTTTCACCACACCAAGTCGATTTACAATTGAGGCCCTGGCGATCGCCACCGAAGATTTCACGATCGCCGATCCGACAGTACAGCAATCGCTTGAAACACAAATAGCAGCTCAACGTGAGCCAGAAGCAGATCTCATGCGATGCTTTGATCGCTATAATGTCGGGGCCCAAAAATTGAATGAACTACTCCGAACACCTGTTGGAGAGACATACTGTGATCTTTGGGTTGCGTACCTCGTAGATGCACTTCGGGAGGGCCAGTCCCCATCGGAGATCAAACCAGCAGCC
>JAKCFM010000002.1 GCA_025041195.1 Halobacteriales archaeon YIM A00013 | reverse complement strand
GCTTACCCCGCACACCGGACTCCCTGCATCCACGGCGTCTGTCGGTTTGAGTTTGACAGGGCGCTGACTCCTCTCGGAGGCAGACACCCCAATCGGTCGCTCTACCCGACAAACTACCTTAGCAGAGGTCATGCTTCGACATGTTTCGATTGGAACCAGCTGTTACCGAGCTCGATGGGCCTTTCACCCCTACACGTAGATCACGGAGGGTATTGTAGGACACCACCCTAACAGGCTTCCACATAGCTTTCGCCATGCTTCACCTTGCCTACGCGTAGATCGCTCGGATTCGGGTCGTACCCATATGACTCGCTTGAACACGGCGGCCCTTGCAATGCTGCGGCCTTGTTGGTTTCCTGCGTCTCCCCGATAATCGGGTTAGACTCGCCACATAGGTACACTCCCTGGCTCGTTTTTCAAAACGCACGATAAGACGTCGGCTCCGATCGATTCCTACAGTGGGGTCGCCCCCAGGTCGTTTTTCGATCGGCCTTCTACGCCCCATCGCTCTATCACCGCGTGATTTCAAGCCCTATTGCACCTCCTTTCTCAGGGTGCTTTTCAGCGTTCACTCACGCTACTTGTCCACTATCGGTCTCGAGTTGTATTTAGTCTTGGCAGTAGATGCCTGCCACATTGGCGAGGGATTTCCGACCCCCGCTACTCAGGGATCTGGTCCCCAACAGTTCTTCTGCGATACGGGGTTGTCACCCTGTATCACGCTCCATTCCAGAAGACTTCTCGCAGAAGCGCTGTTGTTGTTGACCAGCCCGTACACCACATTGCCCGAAGGCTTCGGTTTGGACTATGTCGCGTTCACTCGCCGTTACTAACGACATCCCTTACGGTTTCTTTTCCTGCCCATACTGAGATGTTTCAGTTCTGGACGTTCCCTATTGCGCAAAGCAATTGTTGTAGGGATTCCCATTCGGAAATCCTCGGTTCGTCCCCTCCATGCGGGTTCCCGAGGCTTATCGCAGCTTGGCACGTCCTTCGTCGGCACTCGAGCCGAGCTATTCACCACGCGGCACAGTAGCCACGACGGTAATAATAACTGGAACCCGGAGAACGGGTCCAGTGAGCGCCTGGATTGCACGTACATACAGTCTCATCAACCACTCGGCGGTTTTGAGTGGTTATCGACCCTTCCCATCCTCGCTTGGCACGAGATGGTGCATCTGTCGTTACCCGAACGAGTACTGAGTCCCACTTAAGGGAATCGATCTCGGTCGGGTGAACATGGACCCACTGGGATTCGAACCCAGGGCATCCTCCTTGCAAAGGAGGCACTCTCCCACTGAGCTATGGGCCCTACCTGTTACCCCTGATAGTTCTGAAGTGCTCGGTTGGTCGAACCGAACGTCCGCGCTGCAAATGTGGGCCAGGTCATCGACCTGGTCCCGGTCTGTGGAGGTGATCCAGCCGCAGATTCCCCTACGGCTACCTTGTTACGACTTAATCCCCCTTGCGGAGCCCAGATTCGACCATCGGAAATGACCTCATCCGGACCCCACTCGGGTGATTTGACGGGCGGTGTGTGCAAGGAGCAGGGACGTATTCACCGCGCCCTGCTGAGACGCGATTACTACCGAATCCAGCTTCATGCGGGCGAGTTTCAGCCCGCAATCCGAACTACGACCAGGGTTAGGAGATTAGCGTCCCCTTTCGGGGTAGCATCCCATTGTCCTGACCATTGTAGCCCGCGTGTTGCCCAGCTCATTCGGGGCATACTGACCTACCGTTGCCCGTTCCTTCCTCCGCTTTGGCAGCGGCAGTCCCCCTAGTGTACCCAACCATCGCGAGATGTTGCTGGCAACTAGAGGTGCGGGTCTCGCTCGTTGCCTGACTTAACAGGACGCCTCACGGTACGAGCTGACGGCGGCCATGCACCTCCTCTCAGTAGCTCGAGCAAAGACCATCAGCCTGACTGTCATTACTACTGTCGGAGCTGGTGAGATGTCCGGCGTTGAGTCCAATTAAACCGCAGGCTCCTCCGGTTGTAGTGCTCCCCCGCCAATTCCTTTAAGTTTCATCCTTGCGGACGTACTTCCCAGGCGGCTCGCTTCGCGGCTTCCCTACGGCACAGCGCAGGCTCGTAGCCTGCGTCACACCTAGCGAGCATCGTTTACAGCTAGGACTACCCGGGTATCTAATCCGGTTCGAGACCCTAGCTTTCGTCCCTCACTGTCGGATCCGTCTTCCTGAGGCGCTTTCGCCACCGGTGGTCCGTCCAGGATTACAGGATTTCACTCCTACCCTGGACGTACCCCTCAGGTCTTCCGGTCCTGCCGGACGGTTTCCGCTGGACGCCCACTCGTTAAGCGAGTGGATTTCCCAACGGACCTGTCTGGCAAGCTACGGACGCTTTAGGCCCAATAAAAGCGGCCATCACTGGCTGCCGGTGTTACCGCGGCGGCTGGCACCGGTCTTGCCAGCTTTATTCGTACACCGCCCTACGGTGTACAAAAGCGAGGACTATATGCCCTCGCACTCGAATCCTTATCGCACTGTCGTGCAGTGTAAAGGTTTCGCGCCTGCTGCGCCCCGTAGGGCCCGGACTCGTGTCTCAGAGACCGTCTCCGGGTTCTCACTCTCATGACCCGTACCGATTATGGGCACGGTGGGCCGTTACCCCACCGTCTACCTAATCGGCCGCAGCCACATCCTACAGCGCGTACAGGACGCAAAGCGTCCTGTTGCGCAATCAGACGAAGTCTGATTAGCGCCAGGGCATTTCACGCTCACAGCATTCCAGCAGTAGAGCGCTATTTCGGATTATCCTCAGTTTCCCGAGGTTATCCGAATCTGTAGGGTAGTTTGGCCACGTGTTACTGAGCAGTTTGCCACGGATCTAAATCCGTGCGACTCGCATGGCTAAAGCGGATTCCGATAGCAATAGCCTCCGGCAGGATCAACCGGAATGTTGCCCCTCAAAATGAGGGGCGAGGCGGGATGCATGTCGCATCACCATCTATCGGACGTTCGGTAACACTCGACCAACCGAGTATCACCGAACTATCAGGGCTAACATCAGATCCCATCTTTACGGCGGACCGTAGGGGTGGAATCCTCATTTCCTTCGGATCTAATTCGAAGCCGTTGTGGGTATTAAACCCATCGAACCGGCGACGGCCAGATCCAAGCGTGCGTCGGATCCAACGACCCACGCTCGCTGCATATACAATCCGAATGCCCTCATACACATAAAGGCATCGAACCGGGCGCGAATCCATCCGAGAGATCCACGCTTGCAACCTATTTTGAAGGAACACACATTCATACATAAGGACTTCGAATCACTCTCGACGGTACTCTCGCCCAACTGCAGTTATTCAGTCGGTCCCCGGACGCTTGTGTTGGGTCGTTCGAATGTCCTAATCGCGCATGCGCGTATTATTTTAGAACGAATTATCCGTGTCACCAACGATGCTGGTAGCATGACACAGCCAAATTTCGATTCCTTTGCTCACGAACAACATATGCAAACAGCGATTGAGCTGGCCCAAGAGGCCGCAGATCGGGGCGACGAACCGTTCGGTTCCGTGCTCGTTCGTGACGATACGGTTCTCATGAGCGATTCGAATCGTGTGAACAGTACTACCGATATCCGTAGACATCCTGAGCTGCACCTGGCCTATCGTGCGTGTGAAGAATACTCCCCTGCTGCGCGCGAGGAAATGATCATGTACACGAGCACAGAACCCTGTCCGATGTGTGCAGGAGGAATGGCAACCGCCGGATTTGGGCGCATTTTCTACAGCGTTAGCAGTGATACGGTCGCAACGTTCACTGGAGCCACACCAACGGTACGATCGAGGGAAATTCTCGGCGACAGTACTGACGTGGTCGGCGGACTTCTGAACGACGAAGGTCGGCAACTCCACGCCAACTACGACTGGTGACCAGCCCAGGGTTTCAGTACCTGTGAGACCCTCTCACCACACATCCATGTCACTGACCGACCGTCTCGGAGAGACGTATGTCGCAGCGCTCCAACACGACCTCATCACAGTTCCGTCGGACGCAACACTCGTCGGCGTCGTCCGCCGACCAACGGGCTGGTTCAACGCCACCGTCGATGAAAACGTCCAGGCACTTGGCCCGCCACCAGCACTTCTCGACGCGTTCAAAGACCAATACGAGACGTTCAAATTGCAGGGATTGTGCGATGAAGGGGCACACAACGCTGCCTGGGATGCAGTCGAGTTCGCCGAAACGTATCGCGACCATCTCAGCTCGGATGCAGCTGCGAACACCGCCATCCGGAAGCTCTCAGACCGACTCAGCGACGGTGAACGGCTGTTTCTCGTCTGCTTTGAGAATACTGAGAAAAAACGGTGTCACCGAACACTCATTCGAGAACATCTCGAAACACACCAGGAAGATAGATCCGGTGGACAGTAGCAGTTCACTCTGTAATCTGTGCGGAGACAGTGACGCCCGCTATCGAACAGATACGATCAACGATTTTGTTCTCAGGGACCGATGCAAACGCATGCGGTATATCACGTTCGTCGCGTATCCACAGGGAGGTGGGATTAATCGCCTGGATCGGCGGGTTAACGAGCTCGATCTGGAGTATCGGGCAACACATCGCATGGAACTGCTCGATGACGATACCGTCGCGATGTTCGCCGAAGGACGGGGAGACATTGCTGGCCTCAGAGACCTACTCGAAGCATCGCCAGAAGTCGTTGAATTCTCGCTCTCGGGAGATGATAGTGGATTTTTCTCATACACACGCTATGGGGCCGATGAGCTGACCCGGCTGCTCCTCGAAGACCGCCGAAAATCATCATCCCTGATGGATATGCCGGTCGAACACACAGACGACGGCGGCCTCAGGGTGACATACATCGGGACGGAAGCTGCATTTACTGAAGCCGTTTCCAACCAACCAGACGGCGTCAGGATCGAAGTCGAACGAACGGGTCCGTACACACCCACCTCACGGCACGTCATCTCACAGTTGACCGACCGCCAACGCGAGGTGCTCAGTGCCGCAACCGATCTGGGCTACTACCAGGAGCCACGCAACACCACGTACAAAGACATTGCAGAGGCAACTGGCCTCTCGGAGACGACCGTTGGTGAACATCTCCGGAAGATTGAGGCCATCGTGTTTTCATCGCTCCAGATCAGATGAAACGGTTTGATTCGCTAATTAGCCCTTTCAGCCCTCATCATACCTCTCACCGGGTGCTGAGCGTGAAGTGTTGACTCGGAATAGCGCTGAGTGCATGCGCTCAAGTACAGTGCTCACCCGCGCAATGAGTCGGTCAGATGCCGATGGGTCCAGTGGCGGGAGGTCCTTTCTTCACTTGAACCGCGTCATTCGTTTAGGGCGTTTTGGAGCTGTTCTGTCATCTCGAAGCATGTATCCACACAGCTGATCCAGAACGTCGTGACTGACCACTACCGACAACACACCGATGTTACGGTTGAAGCACGGATTCAGCGATGCGAGTACGCAGGCACGCAGTCATGAGACAGAAAGATGTTCAGCGTCGTCGACCGCAATGAGGACAACTCCAACGAGTACCCCTGAAGTTGCCCAGAGAAGCGTTTTCCCGACGATCTCACCACAATTTGCCAGTGCCGAGGGAAGGTAGAACTGCCATTTCGCGAACTGAAGACGCAGTACGAACTGAACGAGTTTGACACGAGTACGAAGCATATCGTTGAGATTTTGCTGTACGCGGCGTTCTTGTCGCTGTTGGTGCTGACGGGATATGTTGGCACTTGTGAGCGAGCGGGCTGGCGATGAGATCGTCTTTACGCCTGACCGCTGGGTTCCGGTTGCAGGCCCAACTTATCCTCCAGGCACTCAGTGCGTATCTCGGCTACTCTCTGCCATTGTTGGAAGACAGATAGTTCGAAGCTGCTCAGAAGATCCACAACTTATGACCAGTTCTACAAGAGACACTCGCTACTGTCATACAATCGAGGACTGAGTGCTAACCAAAGACGGATGCTGTCATATGTAATGGGATGTGAGCTACGCACGGCGATCGGTGAGTGATCCGATAAAATCGGTAGCTTCGACAGACAGCGTTGGGGTCGAACAGTTTCCATTCCTCGAATCCCGCGAAGTTTTTGAGTGTCTTCGGATATATCGGTGCCGAGACGAGCCGACTCAATATCGTCCCACGCTGATGGAGGAGCGACACGAGGCCAGGGCAGTGAAACTCATTATTGGCGAGGCCTGGTGTCTCATACGTCCTATTATTTATATGTTCATATATATTTATATATGATGGGGTAGTGGTGAGTGAATTTTCAGACGAATAGGTAACTATAACTCGGCATATTATTTCCAATTGCGACGTGAAAACAATGAGAAGGGAACAACCAAGCCGTATATCCGAATGGACTGCTCAGGGGCACGCTCAGGCCGAATATAGCACTCATCTTGCCTGTCGTCGCCGCCCGATGATCGTTTCAAGTTCGACCAGGGGACCATTCTTGAAGGTACGGAAGCCAGTTTCTATCCCAGTCACAGAGGTCTGTAGGGAGGTATGATACGATGACGACCCCGGTCAGCAGACGATCGATTCTCAGTACGGCTGGAGTCGCAGTAGGATCGCTTTCAATTCCGGGGACTCTGTCCGGCGTTGGGCGGGCAGAGCCGGAACCAGTTTGTGATTTCGTGTGGCCGATTGATGGAAAGATTATCTACCCATCGGAGTCCATTGACGCGGCTCATATTCTAAACGAGACTGGGACACCAGTCTTCGCCCCACGTGCAGGCGAGGTTACGTATGCCGCCCGCGTTCCAGCTGAACCAGGTGGTCCGGGACGTAGCTACCAGATCGATATCAGTCACGAAGACGGCTACTCGACATCGTACTCCACCCATGCTACAACCACCAAAGTCGAAGAGGGTGATTTCGTTGAACGTGGTGAGTTGATCGGACCTATCTCGGATGTGGGATATGACGTCCCATTCCTTCGGTTTGTGATCAACCGTAACGAAAGCACCCTCTCTGTTCCCGGACAAAAAGGTGACTGGGTCCAAGCTGGGGCCTATGTGCCGAAGGATTATCCCGGCATCAACTGTCCTAGCGATGGACCACGTGAAGAACCAGGACCGATATTCGGCCGTCTCAAAAACGAGAAACTCACCCTCGCAAGGCGGATCGAAGCGATCTCTGGAGAAACGATTCAGGAGGTCGAGCAGGTTCAGACTGCTATCAACGCTCTCGAAACCGCAGCAACCGATGGAACGATCTCTGTTGAAAAGGCAAACAACGCCATTCGCCGACTCAAATACGGTGAAGAAGTGACTGAGCGGACACTCGTTGGAGCGGGCCCTGCGACACCACTCAGTGGCGGTGAGGATTACGATATCTTCACGAGACTAGCAACGCTACAGGTCCAGGGTGCGATCGTGGTATTAATCTCCGTGTTGACTTGTAAACGAATTCCAGCTATTGGCAAGATCATAGGGAAGATCCAAAGTTTTTTCGGAGATATTATTAAAAAAGCACTGAAATTCCTCTACAGTGCTCTGAATCGTAGTGGAATAAACAGCCACAATAATCTCATTCGGCAGGTCTATGATGCTGCTAATGAGATAGTCGATATCGCATTCGGCAATTCGGCCGGACAGATAGAAAAGCGTCTCCTTACAC
This sequence comes from Halobacteriales archaeon YIM A00013, assembly GCA_025041195.1. Taxonomy (GTDB): domain Archaea; phylum Halobacteriota; class Halobacteria; order Halobacteriales; family Haloarculaceae; genus Halocatena. Next base: position 738,136 of record JAKCFM010000002.1, on the reverse strand, counting down.
TCTCGGACGAGATTGGTGGTCTCCTTAGCGGTCTGTATCTTAACTCTTTGGAAGAGGAACTTGCGGAGAAGCTCACTGATCTCACTGACGCAGCGAATCCGAAAACTGAGCGCTCGTTTTCAGGGTCAATGGGTAATGCAGCCCAATCAAGAGACGCTGGCATCGCATCCGCTACCAGCACATTCAACACAGCGTCGGGAAAACTTGATAAATTTGATAATCTTCTCAATTCTAATCTTTCGAAAACCCTAAATGGGTTAAACACTCTCGGAACGAACGCCTCTCCATTCTCCTCAGGGACCTTTCAGATCATTAGCGAAATCGGCAATTACATTGAAAAGGTGGGCAAGGCGCTGGTAAAGTTAGTAGTGGCCGATTACGGTAAAGATTTCCTAATCATAAACCTCACAGGCAGACACAAATCGACACTCGACAACATCATCAGCGGAACCCCTCCCTAACCAGTCATGGGTTCAACAATTACCAGCTTACTCAGCGACTTCGAGCAGGCAATCGAAAACCAGGACTACCGCACCGCAGAGGAGACGTTACACGACCTTGTCGATCGATACGACGCCTTGGAAGCCGCCGAAGAAGGTCGCATCGCACGGGCGTTTGAAGCCCGCGACGTCACAGACCAGGAGGCCAACGCAATCAAGACCTACACCACACGGGCAATGTCTGCTGATCTTATGCGGATGGGATTTCTTCTGCAGAGTGCATCCTATGTATTCGACCCTGAGACGGTGGATCAAACGCTACCACTTGACTCGGCACGGAAACTACGCGAGGAAGAAGCGTCGCTTGAGGATGCCAGACGTACTGTTTCCGACACGCTCGAAACAGTCACCATACCGGCAGTGGTGCAGTTGCTCACCACAGACCTTCCCGGCGAAATACATCCAAAGGGGACCTCCGACACGCTTACCATCGTTGTAGAAAACGTCGGTGATGCGCCCGCCGAAGATGTTACGATCAATGTGACGCAACCATCTGGTCTCGGTGTATCGCCCACGAGTACAGATCTCTCACTCGCCGCTGGTGAACGCGCAACCGTAGAGGTCGTCGTCTCCTACGACACTGACGGCGAGTATGGACTTGAGATCGAACTCAACGCTGGCGACGCTGGAAGCGACGTTGAGATGTTCTCCATCGTCGTTAGCACCAAACAGGACCTGATTGCTACAGCACTTGCCGGAATCGCAGATCTCCGTACCCGGATTGAAGAGACCGAGTCGCTGGGACTTATACAACGGGTTGTTCTCGACGCTGAACTGGCGATTGCCGAAGAGAAAGTCGAGCTAGCACAAGAGTTCGGAGAAGGGAAGAAGCCGTTGCTGGCTAACACGACGATTGCGGCTGCGATAACAAAGATGGGGTTATTTCTCAATGAGCTCGATCTCCTGCTCCTCTCGCCAGAAATTAATAGGGCACTCGAACAGACTGGAAAAGGACTCATTGATCAACTAGTAGCAGCCAAGCATGCTAAGCTGTAGTGGTTATCTACCGTTCTAAACGGAGTCCACATAATGATTTCTCAAATTGAATTTTTCTGGACGCTTGCAATCATATATCTTATTCACTGTCATGGGCCTGAATGAATGCGTATTCTGGATTGCTGAGTGATTCGTAAGCCAGCACCAATCAGTGGGAAAACCGTATGCTGATTCCCCACAATAATTAAGGTAGCCAATCGGCTAAAAATTGGCAAACCAAACCCACACTCATGATCGAAAAGATGTCTATCGTGACGCGTGTTGTCGAAGACTAGGAGCAGGCCGTCGAATTCTACACCGAAACGGTTGGATTCGAGATCGAAACTGACGTTCCGGCTCCAACAGGCCGTTTCGTCTACGTTGTGCCACCGAACGGTGATGGAGTTGAGCTCGTGTTCGTCTCGCCCGATTTTATCGAGGGAGAGGACGCAGATGCTCGTGCTGAACTCGTCGGTCGCGATTGGGGGCTCGTCTACACTGTGGACGATTGTCAGGAAACCTACGATACCCTCCGCGACAACGGCGTCACATTCGAGGATGAACCAGAAGAACAGCCATGGGGAATTCAGGCTACCTTCACCGATCCATCGGGGAATGAAACGGTCATCCAAGAGCCAACCGTTCCCGACGAGTTCTAGCCAGAACGGCCACGAACCAACGGGTCACACGCGATGGACCAAAGTGATTTAGCGTTTCCAGGCCAACAATCCATCGTGAGTAGTTTCGAAGGGTTGCCAATGACCCTCGCCGCGGAGTGGGTTAGCTCTGCGGTTGCTCCGTTTCTCTTTGCCGGATTGGTCCTTGCCGGTCTTGGCACCATCACACTCTTTTGTATTGGACTGACAGCGCTACACCGGCGGCGATCACTGCCATATCTACTGATTACGCTTGCCCTGGGTGCGCTCGTTCTCCGAACAGTCATCGGCTGGGGAACGGCAGTTGGAGTCGTCCCAATGACGATCCACCATTTTCTCGAACACGGTCTGGATTGTTTTGTCGCTGTACTACTGCTGGGAACTGTTTATCAGAGTCGATCACAGCGGTCCGTTCGTGGTGATGACGATGACGCGCCTGCCAAGAATCAAGCCGTATCACAGGACGTTCAGAACCAGCAGAAGTGAGTTCGTATCGACGGGCTCAGGTGTATCCATTCTACTAGCCCAATCACCACGGTGAATGGAGCGATACGCAGCCAGGCCGACCAGTACCCTCGCAGTCTCACCCTGAGCAGGCGGTGATCACCGACGATGAACGACCGCCGAACAGTTCCCTGATGTCCAACGCATGACCAACCAACGAAATCGTATTCACGACCATATTGTCGCCCATCCAGGGCTGCATTTCAACGAGCTCACGCGACAGCTCGATCTTGCCCCAGGGCAGGTCCAGTATCATATTAAGAAGCTAAGTAGCAGAGGGCAAATCGTTGCCGAGCAATACTACGGCCAAACCCACTACTACCCACCTGGGTTCGAGCAGTGGGAGCGCAGTTCACTGGCGTTATTTCGGCGCGAAACTGCACGGGATATTCTGTTGTATCTGCTTGAACACGGACCAACAGCTCCAGCAACAGTGGCGAGCGAACTTGAGCTGGCACGGAGTACGGTGGAATGGCACGTGGATCGACTATCCGAACAGGATCTCGTCGAAAAACATCGTGATTGGCACAATCGAGTCACGCTCGTCCCGTCGCGTCCAGATGACACAGCAATTCTTCTCACGGAGATCTCTCCCGCACTGCCCGATCGGTTGGTCGACCGATTCATGCGGTTCGTCGATACGCTTCTTTCGGAGTGAGGGCATCCCCGGTGGGATGGTGAAGACAAACCCGCTCAGCCCAGTTACTGAGTGGTTCAGACCGTATTCGAGTTACTGGGCAGTTGTTTCTCCACACACGACACGATCAATCAACAGAGAACCGTTACCATTACAAACATACACTTGTAAAGAATGTTTGTGGTTTCATCATCGAAATCGAACGGTCACTGTCCGTTTCGGATCGACCCAACTGGCAAATACAATCCGTTAGACGCAGTTATGAGCGCCTGTATTCACATTTTCTGGCAGTTTCGATGATCGAGCCACAATCAATACCAGCGGTTTCTCCATACTCCAAGCTGGTCTCAGTGATTAGCAGCCGAGACCGATACAAATTATGCAATCTGAGCAAGATTCGCCACCATATCGAGTTGGCCGCCGGACGTTTCTCAAATCAGGTATCGGTGTCGCGACAGCGACGATCGCCATCCCTGGATTGAGTCGTCGGGGGAGTGCCCATTTTCCGAACGAACTCGCGATGGAGGTCCGACCCGGATGTGAACGAAATCGAATCAACGCCAAATCCAGGGGAGTCATTCCAGTTGCGGTCTATACGACCGAATTCACGGACGATAACGGCGAGACGGTCGTGTTCGATCCGACGGACCGAGCAGTCCGCTATCGGTTTGGGTCGAAAGACGCCGTCGAACAGGGAGATGGTGCACGGCCAGCACATGGGGGCCACAGTGAGAACGAAACCGACGGCTGCATCCTTCACTTCCCAACGCAGGAGACAGGATTCGACCGCGGTGACAAAACAGCAACACTCCTGTGGGAACGTGATGAGACCGGTAATCACGGATATTCCGGCACCGATTCCGTGACAATCATCAGATAGCACAGCAGTCCCACGGGGGACGGCTCCAGCTGTGACGCTTTGGATACGGTGCGATCGTTACTGAGAGCTCGTGGAAACCGCTACAGTCCATGCAGTTGTGCGAGCGTCGCATGGAGCTCTGAGGCAGTGATCACGTCCAACTGGTCGCCTTTGCTCTGTATATGCTCACAGATGGTCTCCAGACGGTCGGTGTTGATACCGTGAAACATCAACACGATCAGCTGGCGATGCTCCGCGGCGAAATCGATCGCTCGTAACGTCTGCGTCGCTTCTTTTTCAGGATTCACTGCAGGAACAGTCAGCGGACTCGTGAGAGCCGCATTCGTCGGACCACCACCAGTGAACGCGAGATCGATGTGTTCGTCCAGAACGTCGAGAGAATCGCCATCATAATTGTTGTACGGAGTGATAAAATACCCCGTCGAGGACCCGAATCCATGCTCAGTTAGCCACTCAGTACTGGCCGACAGATCCGCTCGGAGTTCGTCCGCCGAGAGGTCGGTGATGGCATCATGATCCATCGTGTGACTGAGTATCTCCCAACCGCTCGCTTCCATCTCCTGGAGTTGCTCGATGGACATCTGCGAGTCGTTGCCCACGCTGTTGATGACAACGCCTGCAATCGCTGGGTAGCCATACTCCGACAGCAGTGGAAAGTAATCAGTGTAGTGGCGCAATGACCCATCGTCGAATCTGAGTATGACCTTCCCACTGTCAGGAGATGGATGTGCGCGTAGATCATCAATCCACACCCGAATAGAGTCGTCGTCAATGATGAACCGTACCCGTTCAACCGTCGATAGATCAGGATCCCCAAACGTCCTGTGTGGTGCGATATCGAGCCGGTGCCAGTCCATGGAAACGTGTCCATCGTACGTTCCCTTGAGCTGGAGCCGATTGGCACGGTCAGGCGCGAACAGCTCTAGATACACCGATGGCTGGGCGTTTGGAAGATCAGGATAGTAGGCAAGCGAGATATCTTCCCCTTCGAGATCGAGCGGATCGTCGGAAAAATCTCCGACTGCAATCGCCTTGCCGGTGGATGATTGGACTTTGAGCGACTGTGATCCCGTGAACGAACGTCCATCCGCTGGTGTGACATCGCCGCTCCAGTGAGACACCGCTTCCAGATCGTCTAGCTGTCGGCCTTCTACAACAAATCGATCGAGGGAGGGGAGCGACTCCCTCGTCGTATCAGGTATCGTCTGATCGTGTATCGTTTGTTCGTGGTCCCCGAGAGCTGTGGTCTCGTGGTGTTCAATATCGGAACCTACCCGTGGAAGAGACACCGTTGAGAGGCCAACAGCGGTGGTCACGGTACCGAGGAACTTCCGTCTGCGCATGCTATGCTAAACAGTCAAAACTACAGCTATTAGTTATGTGTCGCATACTGGAGGATACAACCATGCGACGGTAACAGATTCCCATTGTGACCACACAGATCCGTCGGCTACCAGTTCATTCCCGGCTCGCTTGCGGCTTGTCGGATCCATGACGCGATCCTCGTTTCATCAAAGTCGTCAGAGGCGGTTAGATCCAGGGCCTGTCGTTCCGGACCAGTACCGCTCGGCGGTTCCGGATCGAGATAGGATTCACACACGAACGATAGTTTCACGTGTTTCGAAAACGCGCTGAATGAAGCAAACCATCCCGCATCCACGCGCCCATAGAAGGGTTGGTGATACCGAACGGCGCGTCGTACCGCTGGGACTTCGTTCTGAACGAGCGCATCGAACTGCGATGCTACCGTTTGCTTCCATCCAGGCAACGCCCCAATGTATGCCAGGACAGCGGCCGTTCCATCAGTATCATCGTCACGGCGCACGCGTTGGTATCGATTGCTCCGATCCTGCCAGTCCTGCTCTTCGGGGGGATCCGCCGACTGCTTGCCAGGTTCACTCTCCAGCTCCGCAACGGCGTTCTCACCGGCTGCTATCTCGTTGACAACGAGAATCGACGATGACACAGCGGCGTCCTCAAACAGGGTGACAGCAAGCCGTACAATCTGACCGCGCCAGTGTCTGGCAAAACAGATCCAGCGCGCTGGATCCTCTGTCCGTGGGTCTCGTTCAACCCGATACACGCCCAGCAACGCTGGAATGACGTCAGCACCCCACTGGAGGCCCCGCTCTGGATCCGTAAACGACACGTCCTCATTGTAGTCGGATTCGTAGTATGGGGCCCGAATTACGTGGTTTTCCAGCACGAGTTCATGAATTCGATCAGGAGTGAGGGGTGCAGACGCTCCCATAATAAGTACTGTATATTTTCGAAATTATATAAGGTTGTGGCCACCCATTAGAAATCGTATGGATAGCTGGCCTGAAGCGATTAGAAACACGCGACACAGCTTCGATTGCTATCCCGAATGGGTGACTGGTTCATCAGTAGTTGTATGGAGATTACATGATGCTGTTCCACCTAAAGATTTAAATTCTATTTCCGTGAATACATCTGTGGATGGTTGTACATTTGTTAAAGGATGCCGTTCAATTGGTGAAGTTTGTGACAATTAGTACTGAACGCACCAACACGTCTGGAGAGGCCACCACCGAGATGGTGACTGGCCAGTCGGGGACCAACAATGTCATCTGACACCGCAGCTGAAAGCGGAGAAAACGGGCCAGGTGAAGAGCAAAACTGGAAAATGGTAGCCATCGGGGTAGTATCCTCAGTCATACTAGCCACTGGCTTACACTACCTGCTGTTATCAAATATCGATATGCACTCAACGCTACACGCGTTCGCGGCAATCATCCTGTTTTTCCTCACCGGATTTGTCGTTTTCCACGTAATAATGGGATGATCGGTGGCGGATGTGCGGACGATTGATCTCCCCGCATCACCCCTGATTTGTGGTCCCGCTATTGATCACTCACTCATCAGCATCCAAACTGACGATGGACCGAAAACCGCCGTACGCCATGCGCTCCATCTCGAACGGCATTTCTTTTGCAGCCGCTTCTGGGTCCTTTTCGGTATCGGCCATCACTTTTTCGTTCACCGTATCGCGGTGATCTCGGGATTTGAAGACGATAAACGAGAACACGACGGATTCATCGCCGTCAGTTTGTGCAACCCGTGGAAACTGCCGGACTGACATGGGACCCATATCTGGATCCATGTCGTCGCCAACACCTTCGAAATATTCGAGCGCTCCATGCTCAACCCAGAGCTCTCCCGCCGCCTGGGCCATCTCACGATACGTATCGAGTTTATCATCCGGTACTGGGAGCACGAATCCATCGACATAACGTTCCATAACCATTTATTATGAGACTCGTCTCGTAATAAAATTATCTCAAGATATTGGTGTGAGATCATTATCCACAACGATCAATTAGCTGCCTCTACAATCCGGTTTGACGGAGCTCATTTCGTACGGTATACAGGTAGAACGAATCTTCGACGGATCTGTTATGGTTGCCACAACGTATATGTTAATTCTGTTCGAACGGCATCTATGAACCGCGGGATGGTAACGGATATTTTTGTCGCACCGGACAGTGGAGAGCCGATGGAAGCAAAAGAAGCTGTTGAGGCCGTCGTTGACCGCGGACTTCGGGGAGATCGATATTTCGAAGGCAGAGGACTATGGAACGCGCTCGACGAAGATCCAAATCGTGAGCACACAGAAGCAAGCGATATCACATTTATCGAGACGGAAGCCCTGAAAGCCGTCGAACGAGACGCAGATATTCGACTCCCGCCTGGTTCACACCGTCGAAACGTCACGACAAAAAATGTTCCACTCAACCACCTCGTTGGTGAAACATTTACGGTCGGAAACGCTGTCTGTGAAGGAATTCAGCTGTGTGAGCCCTGTGGCTACATGCAAGCACTCGTCGGAGAGGGCGGGCTCTCTGCGGCGCTTACACACCGCGGCGGACTGAACGCAGCAGTCCTTGAGTCGGGGACCATCGCTCGCGACGATCCCCTTCGGTGGTAACAGTGGTCTCCATCACTCTCACCGAATCCATCGTCGTCGAGATGACTGCTGGCGAGACGAAGCCGTGTAAGTACGTCATTTTCCATGACGGAGAACGAATCAGCCAGTACGAGACCAGTGCAGATCCACGAACGGCCGGCGGTCAGGTCGGTCTCCGGAACATTATCTACAGACACGTAAGCGACGTAGATAAGGATGAGATAGCCGAGCAGGTATCGAACGGAATTTCGAACAGTGAAGCGGCAATATCGGAGGAGTTCGGGTCGAGATGAGTAGCTGATTCAAAATCGCAGACAATACCACAAACGCCGGGTGGGATTACTCCAGGTCGAACCGGTCAAGCGTCATCACTTTCTGCCACACAGTGACGAAGTCACTGACGAATTTCTCTTCGGCGTCATCTGCGCCATACACCTCTGCGATTGCACGAAGCCGGGCGTTCGATCCGAAGATGAGATCGACACGCGTGGCCTTCCAGCGCTGCTCGCCAGTGTCACGATTGTAGCCTGCAAACACCTGTTCAGCGTCGGACACCGGCTCCCATTCGGTCTCCATGCTGAGGAGGTTCGCAAAGAAGTCGTTGGTCAGCGTCTCGGGCTGGTCCGTGAGAACGCCAAGATCGCTGTCCTGATAGGTTACACCGAGCGCTCGGAGGCCACCAACCAGAACGGACATCTCTTTTGGCGTCAGATCGAGCAGCTCTGCTTTGTCGACGAGCAACTCCTCTGCTGCTCGCTCGGCGTCGTCTCCGTAGTAGTTCCGGAAGCCGTCCGCTCGCGACTTGAGTGCCTCAAACGACTCGACGTCTGTCTGTTCTTGTGTGGCGTCAGTGCGTCCCGGCTCGAACGGCACGGTCACGTCGAAGCCTGCGTCACTCGCAGCCTGCTCAACGGCTCCATTGGCACCGAGGACGAGCAGATCAGCGAGCGACACTTCCGTGCCGTCGGTCTGTTTGCCGTTGAATGACTCCTGGATATCCGTCAGGGTATCGAGCACAGTCGTTAGCTGATCCGGTTCGTTAACCTCCCAGTTCCGCTGGGGCTCGAGTCGGATCCGTGCACCGTTTACACCACCACGCTTGTCGCTGTCCCGGTAGGTCGACGCTGCTGCCCAGGTGGTTTTAACGAGTTGTGACACCGAGAGATCCGAGTCAAGAATCTCGGCTTTGAGGTCTTCGGCCGTCTCCGCGTCAATCAGATCGTGATCGACATCCGGGAGCGGGTCCTGCCAGAGCATCTCTTCGTCAGGAACCTCCGAACCGATAAACCGCGACGGTGGGCCCATATCACGGTGAGTGAGCTTATACCACGCTTTTGCGAATGCATCCATGAGTTCCGGCGGGTTCTCATAGAACCGCTTGGTGATCTCCCGGTAGTCAGGATCCTTTTTCAGCGCAATGTCGGTGGTGAGCATGATCGGCGTCACCTTCTCGTCGGAATTCTCGGCGCCAGGCGCAGTGTTCTGCGCGTCGTCGTCCGTTGGCGTCCACTGCCATGCGCCACCTGGTCCTTTCTCGGCTTCCCACTCGTAGTCGAACAGATTGCGGAGATAGCCCATATCCCATTGGATCGGCGAGGACGTCCACGGACCCTCAATTCCGCTGGTGATGGTGTCCGCACCCTTTCCTGCGCCGTGTTCGTTCTCCCAGCCGAGGCCCTGGCTCTCGATCGGCGCCGCTTCCGGTTCAGGACCGAGATTATCCGGAGAGTCAGCACCGTGGACCTTTCCGAACGTGTGTCCGCCAGCGATGAGTGCAACCGTCTCCTCATCGTTCATCGCCATTCGACCGAACGACTCACGGATGTTTTCGGCAGACGCGAGCGGTGCGGGCTCACCGTCTGGGCCTTCCGGATTCACGTAGATGAGTCCCATCACGGTCGCACCGAGTGGGTTCTCCAGGTCGCCATCCTCGTCGAATCGCTCTGATGCTTCCATCTCTTCTTCTGGACCCCATTCAACCGCTTTGTCTGGGGCGTAGGCGTCCTCACGTCCGCCAGCAAAGCCGAACGTGTCAAAGCCCATCGATTCGAGCGCGACGTTGCCCGTTAGAATCAGCAGATCCGCCCACGAAAGGTTTCGTCCGTATTTCTTTTTGACCGGCCATAGCAGACGACGCGCCTTATCCAGGTTGGCGTTGTCAGGCCAGCTGTTGAGCGGTGCAAACCGCTGGCGGCCACCAGAGGCGCCGCCACGCCCGTCCGTCGTCCGGTATGTGCCGGCGCTGTGCCACGCCATCCGGATGAAAAGCGGGCCGTAATGGCCGTAATCTGCCGGCCACCAGTCTTTCGAATCCGTCATCACTGCCTCAATGTCTTCTTTTACCTCAGCAAGATCAAGGCTCTTGAACGCTTCTGCGTAGTCGAACTCCTCGCCCATTGGATCGTCGTCACGCGCATTCTGATCGAGAATGTCAAGTTCTAGACGATTTGGCCACCAGTCCTGATTTGTCTTACTCATCACACGAGAGTTATTGCTTTTGCATATTAAGACTGTCTAATTCGATAAGGGATGTTCGAGAGCGCAAAAACAATCTACCTGAATCAAAAAATATTATTCACAAAGCAGGGTCCCACGAGTATCGCGTCGCGACGCAGCCCCTATACGTTCGACAATTTCAGCCGATTCCGGAGGGTGTCTCCAATGATCCTCTAGCTACTGGAGACCCGTCGTTCGGTTATCAAGGGAGTGTACAGTCACGGACAGTCCGACGAAAATTCGCATTCCCCGGGTGAGGATTTCAAGCACAGCATGATCCGTTGGGTGGTGTATCCCCATCGTCGGTACAACAGTATCGCAAACTGGTATGTACGAGGACATTCTTCGGTACCATTGCTCACCTCGGGGGTGGCGCGTCACCGCAGCCACAGCTGGTCACCAGATCCAAACAGTGGAACTGACTCGTGAATGGAAGAGCGAGCTCAGCACACATCCAATTCGTTTTGGTGTGCTGCCTGCTGGATCGCCATAGAAGCCATCTCCACACCTGCTTGGGCGATGTGGATCGTGTATTCGAGCAATTGGCTGATGCGATGGCTCTCGGCAGGTGTGTCGCGCCGAAATAGCTCGGAGCGAAACGAATCGATCTCTCTTTCGAGCTGTTCGGCCGTTTCAGTCGCCTCGAACGCCAAACTGGCGTGTGAGTCAGAGAGGAACACGGTAGCACCGAGCTCGACAGTAGTTTGGGCCCGATCTGCAATCGATTCGAGTTTCTGGGCGGTGGCCGCCTCTGGATCGAATGCGTGGGTGGTGAGTTTGGCAATGCTAACCGCGTAATCGGCCACTCGCTTGAGTTGGCGTGCGAGATGCGAATAGCCAAACAGCTCGGTTCGGGACGTTCCCAGCCGTTCGACCGCCTGAAGATCAGAAAGTGACTGCCAGAAAAATCGCACTACAGCCCAGGAGAGCGTCTCTACCTCCGTTTTTCGATCGGCAATAGATTCGTTCAGCGTCACATCACCAGTCAGCAAGGTATCGATCGCGTCGCGAACCATCGCGAGAACGAGGCGCTTCAATCGTAGGACACGCTTGTGGACCGAGCGGCCGCCTGCATCAATGAGATTTTGCAGCACCACTTGCTCGGTGGTCGTTTCGAGGATCTCAAGCCCGCTTAATCCACTGATGGCGTGGGCAATCGCTCGGTGGAATGTCCATTCTCCATTCGTTTCGTCAATGAGCGTGATCGAATCGGTGCCAACGAGATAGAACGCTTCAATCGTCCTCGTGAGAGCGCCAGTGTCGATCGATCGGACACTTACTGTTGCCGTCCGATTCTGCGCTCTGTCATTCGGCGCCGTTTCGATGCGGAGCGAACCGTTCGGTTGTGGGAAGAGCCGTAATCCAACACCCGCCTCGATGTTCTGTTCGATAGCCCATGACTTTGGGAGGGAGATGGTGTACGTGGTACCACCCGAGAGCTGGACCTTGCGGGTCTCCATGGGACCGCAACGGAGGGATATACAATGAGGACTGGTATGAGCGATACTGTGATCACCATAGCCGTTCCGAACACTCACAGCTACGTGCGCGCGCGCATGACGAAATCGTGCAACAACGGACGGCAGTGAGAGCGACAGCCCCAAACACCATGATTGACTGATCGATGAACCCTTCATCATCACAGATCGCCGACAAAACCCTCGGTTTCTAGGACACACCCAGCCGATCCACCGTCGTATGCAGTGTTCAGGCTGTAGAACACTATCTCTGCCGATGATTATATCGACATACACATCCTGCGTGGAGAACACCGTTTCGAACGCGGCCTCACAGTTGCGCGAACAGATACCGACAGGGGAATTCGTGAGTTCGAAGTCTGAGAGCAGCCCAGGCCTGTCGGAGTATCATCCATGTTGTGTCTCTGTTAGTACTCATTAATACCAGTGAAAACGGATACGGATCCGAGAATTATGAGAGATAGCCACGATACGTAATCCAATAACCAATAACCCAAATGAACATAGTAATTGGGTATATTAGTCCATATATGGATGTGAAATATAAAATCATATCCCGTCACACCACCGCTCGAACCGTTTCAGAGGAATTCCAACCTCGTTCGAGCAATCCATACGTCGTGACAGCAGCCGATCTCGGGATGCCCTCCATCGATCAAAATGATCGGTTTACAGATGTGCGAACATCACTTGAAGAGGACAGTTCCGTCTCGGGGATAGCGCTATGATCGATATGGACAGCTACGTTCGACCCCATGCCAATCGGACCGCACTGCTCACAATTGACGTTCAAAACGACGTCTCACTTCCCGGTGCTCCCTGGGAGATCGAGGGAACGGCCGCAGTTGTTCCACGCATTCGAGAACTGGTGGCGACGTTTCGAGATCAGAATGCGCCAGTTGTCCACGTCGTTCGGCTGTATCAGGACGATGGATCGAACGTTGATCCGTGTCGACGTGCCGCAATCGAAGACGGCACCGGCGTGCTTCGTCCCGACACAGACGGATCACAGCTTGTTGACGCGCTGAAACCCTCGCCAGCAGTGAGTCTCGACGCTGATACCCTGCTTGCGGGGGCGTTCCAGCCGCTCGGCCCGAACGAATGGGCGATGTACAAGCCACGCTGGAGCGCATTCCACCGAACCGATCTGGAAGCGTTCGCACACACCAGATCGATCGACACGCTCGTTATCTGTGGTTGTAATTTCCCGAACTGCCCCCGAACGACGATCTACGACGCGAGTCAACGCGACTTTCGAATCGTATTCGTCCCCGATGCGACGTCAGGAACGTATCCACGTGCGCTTGCGGAAATCGATGGAATCGGTGCTGCCGTGCTGAGCACCCAGGAAACAATTGAGTGGATGAACGGTGGGGCGACGCTTCAGGACAGCGCCAAGGAGTGAGTGTGTCAAATATCGTTGTTCGAGGTGCCAAACAACTCCATTGGAAGACCCACTTCCGAGATACTGCAACTGGTGGTGGAGCCCCCGCTGACTGCGGGACAGAGATGATAGCTCAACTATCTGGGGATAGCTCAAAAATGCCAATTCTACCATCTGTATCTATCCGTCAAATCCGTCCGACATCGCGGGATATAACACATTTTCCATTCAATCTATACGACCATAGCGAATTTATTCTAATATTCTATGATCAAAAATTATTTATTTGTTCAATAGTATCAGTGTGCGTGGGACGAAACCAACCCTTCGAGCTCGACCGGCGAACGTTTTTGAAGCTAGCGAACGGCGCAGCGCTCACCACCGGGATGCTGTCCGGTGTGGCTGGAGCTGAGCGGCCACCGTGGCATGGAACTGGCGATCACCAACCGAAGCTGTCCCGTCTCGACACGTATCTGTCGTCGAACGATCTGGAATCCGTCTGGTTTGCGGACTCGGATTCATACGTGTGGCTGACCGGACACAGTAACATCATCGACCGGAGTTCATCGACCGGCGTCGCCGCGGTGGGGTATGACGGCGATACGCTTACGATCGTGGTCGACAACGACGAACGGGCGCTCGTTCGTGAGGAGTTATTCGATGGACCGCCACACGGTGTTGGAAAAGGCGGCCACAATACTGAAAACCATCCTCACGGCGGCCCGCCGGGACACAATCGTGGCTCCCCGGAGGTAGAGATCGTCACGTTCGGCTGGCACGCAAGTTCTGTCGCAGACACCGTCGCATCGGTTGCCGCCACACCAGCAGCGGCTGACTTCGACGTTCCAGGATTCGATCGCGTAACCGCCACCACACTGCGACAGCCACTCACTGAGCGCGAACAGGAGATGTACAGATCGATCGGTGAAGACACTGCCCGTGCGCTAGAGGGCGTCTGCAAGACGCTCCGCCCCCATGACACCGAGCGAGAAGCAGCCAGGGCAGTCAGCTCAACGATGGACGCGTTCGGCCTTGAGCATCCGGTAGTGCTCGTCGCCGGCGAAGAGCGCGCCCAGAAATACCGCCATCCAGTGCCAACCGACGCAGAGCTGAACGGCTACGTATCGATCTCAGTCGTGGGCCGCCGTGCTGGACTGTACGCGAGCTGTACCCGAACGGTGGCGTTCGACCCGCCCGAATGGTTCGAGCGCCGGACTGAGCGCGTGTTACGGGTCGACGCCACCGCACTCGGAGCAACACGGCGAGCGATCCAGAACAATGGAACGGCGGGGGACGTGTTTGGGGCGATCCAGTCCGCGTACGAACACGCTGGCGTCCCAGACGAGTGGACGCTCCACCACCAAGGGGGTGCGGCCGGCTACGCCAGTCGAGAGTGGGTGGCAACTCCAGACGATTCAACGCCAGTAAGCGGACCAATGGCCTACGCCTGGAACCCAACGCTGCAGGGAACGAAAAGCGAAGGGACCGTCCTCGTCTCTGCGTCGGGTTACGAACCGCTCACGTTGACAGGCGAATGGCCGACACGGTCTGTCGAATCGTACGTCCACGACGACGTCGTCGTTCGACCGGGGGTGCTCTACGTCGATACGTAAGGATCACAGCCGTGAGCGACAACCCACTCACGGCCAATCGACCCCATCCCTCAGGCTTTTTTTCGTCGCTCAGGATTCGCCGTGCCATTCCGCCAGAAAACGTTCGAAAAACTCCTCCAGAAATTCGTGTCGGCGACCGGCGAGTTGACGGGCAGGTTCCGTGTGCAGTTCGTCCCGCAGACGGAGCAGTTTGTCTTCAAAGTGATAGAGTTGGGAGTACTCCGTACCGGTGGGATCCCAGAACGGCGTCCCATGAACGCCCCCAAACGCGAACGTTCGCGCGACACCCACCGCACCCATCGCGTCGAGATTGTCCGCATCACGGAGAATCTTCGCCTCGATCGTCTCAGGAGTGGGATTCTCACCGCGGAATTCGAGTTCATCGTGAACTGCGACACAATGGTGTACGGATTCACGCCGCTGGGCATCGATTCCAACTGCCGTAAGAATCTGATCTATCGTCTGTAGCGTCGCCCTGGGGTCACAGCCGGTGCCATCTCCCTGCACCCGGTGAAGATCGTGGGTCAGCGCAGCACACCCAACAACCACGTGATCACCACCCAGTTCCTCTGCAAACCGCTGGGTGAGCCGAAACACACGCCAAGCGTGGTGCATGTCGTGGCCCGATGCATCGGAGGCGAGGGACGCACGAACCGCGGTTGCAACGGCTGGAAACGGCGCTTCGTCGTGGTGTGGCCCGCCGGGGTGACCACCAAGCGTGGGGTCGGGATTCGAGAGCGTTGGATTCGGACCATCATCAGGTGCGGTCGTCATTCGTACACTGATTTCTCGTCGATTCACTGTAATAATGACTGATGGAGGTTGGTTGGCACGACCGTGAGCGCAACGCTGGTACGGACGATCTGGGATCCCACGCAGAAATTCAGGCTTCAGTCAGTGCATAGAGCGTTCCGCTTCCGTGCACGTACAGCGTCTCACCCACGAGTGCGGCCGGCGACAGCGGCCCGAACGCATCACCAGGTTCGAATCGCCATCGTACTCGTCCGTCAGCCGCAGTGACGGCCACCATACCACGATCCTCCGTTGGGTAATAGACGACGCCGTCCGCGACTGCGGGCGGCGCAAATCGCGGACTTCTCTCGGGATGGATATTGCTGCGCCACAGTTCAGTCCCACCTTCGATATCGACTGCAACCAGTTGATCGTGCTTCTTTCCGATCATTCCAGCGAACGCAACACCATTGGCTATGGCGACGGCCCCAGTATCATGGTCCAATCGGGGTGGGGCAAACTCCCAGTGAGTCGTTCCATCGTATCCGATCCCTGCAAGTCCATCGCCGGTGCCGACGACGAGCAACCCTGACGTCGCCGTTACAGATCCTGCCATCGACGTCCCATCAGCGGGTCCGAACGTTCGTTCGCCAGTATCTACGTCATACCCAATCACCCCCACCCCGAAGTTCGGAACGTAAACTGTCCCGTCATAAACGACCGGCCGACTGCCACCGCCAGCTGCACGCCAGCGGATTCGACCACTGCTCGCATCGATGGCGAGCAGTTTCTCGCCCACAACCATGAACACCGTCTCATCAACTGCCACAGCATCAGACCGGTGAGAGCCACTGCCAAATAATGACACCCCTTGCGTCAGTGGTGGGGTCTGCCAGCGTCTGTGCCCAGGCGAAACCCCCGCTATCAAGGAGCCACCACGGCCGTGGATACCGACTGCTCTTGTAGCCGTGGCGAACGCAATCGTCGGGGATCGATACGCTCGTGCAGGAGCAACCGCCGGCGATCCTGAACCGTCGGTGTCCTCACGGAATCGTACCTCGCCGGTTGTGGCGTCCACACAGAGAAGCTCCCTGCCAACAGCATACACCAGTCCATTTGCGACAATCGGTGTTGGCGGAACGCTCGCCCCAAATACGGAATCAATCTGTTGTTGCCACCGGATCGAGACCGTATCTTTCGGCGGCGTTGCCTCAGGAGCGTGACTCGTTCCACCCGGATCACGCTGGGCCATCGGCCACGCCGACGAAGGGGCCTGACCTGGGGGTCGTGACCCCGTGGATCGAAACTGCCAGGCGAACAACGAGCCGACAACCGTGCCACTGCTCGCTAACAGCCGGCGTCGTTCAGTGTTGATTTCCATGGAATGATTGTGGTACGCAAACCAGTAATACGTATCAATTGCTGCGACAGTTCAGCCCTCACCGCTGGGAAGGTGTTCAAGCAGGGCGTCAGTCACTGCAGACCGTTCGTGATGTACCCAGTGCGAAGCCGTCGGGAACGTCCTAAGAACGCCATCCGTACAGTATTCGACCGAGCGGTCTGCTAACCCCGGACAGAGCGCAATATCAGCTTCGCCCCAACAAATCAATGTGGGCTGGGTGACGGTGTCACGTGCTGGCTGTTCCGAGCGTCGGAGCCCACGATACCAGTTGATCATGGGCGTCACACCGTGTTGACGCCAGGCAGCTCGATACCGACGAATAGCGTCATCGTCAAACGTACCGGCGTTTGCCGATTTTTTGAGCGCTGACACCAACAAGGCTGCGTCGTTCCGGCCCAGTAACCAGTCGGGGAGCCGTGGGAATTGGTAAAAAAGGGCGTACCAACTTCGTGCAAGCTGTCGGGGAGAGCGACGGATAAATGCGTGATACGCCGTCGGATGAGGAACGTTGAAAATAGCGAGCCGTTCGACGCTGTCTGGCTCGCTGAGCGCGAGAGACCAGGCGACGTACGCACCGAAATCGTGACCCACAACGTGAGCCGAGTGTCGGCCCTCGCTTTCGATCAGCGCACGGACATCAGCCTCAAGATTCGAGAGCCGATACGCGTCGATACCCTCGGGGGCCTCGCTCAAATTGTACCCACGTTGATCCGGAACGAGAACGCGATAGCCAGCGTCAACCAGAGAGCGAAGCTGGTTGTGCCAGCCATACCAGAAATCGGGATAGCCGTGAAGCAAGACGACGAGCGGCCCGTCGGGGTCGCCAGCCGCTACGACGTGGAGCCTGACGCCGTCTCCATCACGGTAGGTAGAAGAAACACGAGCATCGTCAAGTAATGACGCGTCAGTGCTCGTCGAATCAGTGGTTTCTGCCATCGATGAAATCATGCGTTCGCCATGGTATTCAATCGTTGTGTGGTATAGGAGCCTGGTCGGCCAGATCTGTGATAATCAACGGTAGAGTACGGAAGGTCACCGTATTCGATATCGTTCCACCGCGGCGTCGTCAATTGACACACCCAGACCAGCAGCCGTCGGCACCGAAAGCGCACCATCCGTGATCGTCAGTGGGTCGTCGATGATGTCGGCTTCCCAGCCATAGTAGGTCGAATCCGGTGGCAGAGAAAAGCCAGGAATCCCAGTCACTGCATGCGCGATTGCTGCGGTGCGGACACCCAGATCGAACGCACAGTGGTGTGTAAACGGAATACCCGCGTCTTCGAGAATGGCCGCTTGCGCTCGCAACCCACTGATTCCACCTGCTGGAGTCATATCGAGTACTCCAACGTCCATTGCTCCAGCCTCGATGAGCCGACGACAGTTCTGTGGGATGTACGTGTCCTCGTTCGGAGCAATCGGCTGAGACAACCGCTGGCGAAGCCGGGCCAGAGAGCGATGGGCGTTCACCCGAATCGGCTGTTCGAGATACTGCAGATGGATTCCAGCCCGCTCAAGCTTCGAGCCAACCCGTACGGCCTCGTCGGGCGTCCAGCCCTGATTCGGATCCAGCCGAAATTCCAATTGCCCGTCGGTTGCATCGTGCATGGCTTCAATTCTCGCCACGTCATCCCGCCAGTCCCTACCGGCTTTGGTTTTGAGGACACGAAACCCGGCATCGACCGCTTCGCTGGCTTTCTCGCGGGAGACGGACGGCGAGCAGATCCCGAGACAGAACGCCACAGGAACGTCATCAGGGCCAGATACACCGGAGGGCTTCGTCTGACGGTGCGTTCTGGTGGTCTGCGATGGAGCCGTCCACCCACCGAGCAACTCATAGACGGGACTATCGAGCGTTTTTCCCACGATATCCCAGCAGGCCATCTCCACGGCGGCGAAGAACATGTCCGTGTTCGTGTACTCGACGAACACCTGCCGGCGAAGGCCTTCGATTTCGAACGGCGACTGGCCCTCGACGAGCGGGCCGATCCCGTCTTCAATGATCGAGACGGTCGCTGCTGGCGACAGAAACACCCGCATTTCACCCCAGCCAGTGGTGCCACCGTCAGTTTCAACGCGAACGAGCACGCGCTCCATCGACTCAAGACGGCCATGGTTAGTGACGTACGGTGCGATCCCGAGTGGCTCATCGAGTGATCTGAGTGGAACGTCAACTGGTATTGCCGATACGTTGACAATCTTCATGCGAATCGTTCGTGGAACGCTCTCAAAAACACGTCGGCTCCAGCGATTTCGGGGGTGAAAGCGGACCGATCTGTGGCTGGCAGCTGTAACCGATCGCGTGTGACCTGTGGTCAGCCCTCGTGGGCTGTGTCACCATCGAATCGCTGTAGCTGGTCTGCATCAGTAAACGCGTATCGACCGACGAGGGCCGTGCTTGCCATGCTCGTGAGCCCGCCGCCCGCAAACAGCATCCCCTTGACATCCTCCCCGCCCTAAAGGGCGTCACCAGAACGCTTCGCGTTCTGGTTGCCCGCCAGATGTAATCTGGCGACGAGGATTCCCGAGTCGAGCGAATCGAAGATTCTCGAACCTCGCAAACCTTCGGTTTGCTCAGCGTTGGGATATTAGGGTTCGCAACCCACCTGTTTGCTCGGTGCGAAACGCCCCGAGGTTTGGTTGAACAGGTAGGCAACTGGCCGTGCCAAACGACCGTTACTCATATCCCCAGTTGGGGGACTCTGAGTTATCTTTCTGCGAATATTCACAGCACCGTTCACGTCTGCGTTCATCGTCACACCGCACGACTCACAGACGTACAGACCACGCTCCACACGATTTGCGTCTCGCTTTCGACCACAACATGAACACGTCTTTGACGTGTCTCGCTCACTCGTGCGGTCAACGAGTATGCCGTGTTCCTCCGCCTTGTACTCCAAGAGCGTCGTGAAGCGGTCGAACTCCCAGCCGTGGAGTTTCTTGTTCCCGCGTTTACCCCAGTTACGAGATTCGCCGTTCTCGTCCTCTCGTATCTTGCCCAAGTCACCGATGGCGATACGACCGACCTCGTGGTCGATGCACTGCTCAACGATGTGCTTGGCGAGGGCGTGGAGGAAGTGGTCTTTCCGACGCGAGAGTTTCTGTCGGGCACGAAGCGCACGACGGGACGGTCCATTCTTACCCTCAGTATCGTACTCGTCGCGAGTGAAGTAATGCTTGTCCTGTTTCAACACGTTCCCCGGATACAACTCGGCGTCCGCATCGTCGTAAGCAATGACGAGGTAGTTCTTGATACCGAGGTCGATACCCGCTGTGTTGTCACCGGGAGCGTCTTCTACGGGGACTTCGACCTTGCAGACAAGGTGAAGTTCCCAGTGGTCGCCGTTCCACACGGCTCGAACCTGCTGGATGTTCCCCACGGTCACGTCCGGTCGTGTTTCGTACACTGCGAGGATGAAGTCCGAGCGGTGGGTCTTCAGATTGAATCCCTTGCTCAGACGGAGTTTGTTATGCTTGGAATCGTGTTTGATACCGTTTTGCTTCCACGTCACGGTGGAACGCGGGTGGTTGTCGCCTCGCTTGCGGTAGCCGGGCGGATTCGCGTCTGTGTCGCCGTTCTTGCGCTTTTTGAACCAGCCGTTGAACGCCTCAGCGAGTTCTTCGAGAACGCGCTGACTTGACTGAGAATGGAGGTCACTGTAGCGTTCGTGGTCTTTTAATTCGCGCTTGAGGTCGGCATCGGACGGAATCTCGCCGGTATCATCCCATTCTTGTTGGATGTGGTAGCGAGCGACGTTCCACAGTTTGGATGCTGAGTGCCCGCAGTCATCGAGGTCGTCACTCACTTGAGAGTGGTTGACGATCTTCGCTCGGTAGGTGCGAGTTGTTTCCAGCATCGGGCTGTGTTCATAAGCACTTATGAGAATTAACATATTAAAAGTAACGACTGAGACATGGAATATCCGATTGTGCCATCGACGGCGGGTTGTGTAGGAGTTGTCGGCTGTATCCCCGTCACCAGAATCGCAAGGCGATTCTGGCTGGCGAACGAGAGAGAAGCTCTCGTTAACCGTCACCGGAACTCAAAGAGTTCCGGTTGGCCCACAAGACGCTTTGCGTCTTGTGACTGCCCTGAAGGACGGGGTTTTAGCCTTGAAATTTCCATAATGACGAACTGATACTCGGCTGCATACAGTGGATTCTCACCCGCAAGGATCATGCCAGACATCATCCCCGGGATGTAGACGAGACCCAGGCTCTTGAGCGAATCAACCGTCGGGATGAGCGACGCACGAACGCTGTTCGTTACATACTCGGTGATGACGGTTTCGGGGCGAACACCGAGTGCGAGCACCGACTCGATTTGGGCGCGATTTGATTGGATCTCTCCTTTGAGTCGATCGAGCGCCAGCGAGTTCGTTTTCATCGCATTGGCGATGATCATGCCACCCACCGGAATGAGATTCCGAACGGTCGGTGCGATCGCCCCTGCCCACACCATGAGGACGATGACTAGTCCCGCGCCAAAGAGAATGCTGACGAACGAAACGCGCAACACGCTGGGCACGGCTTCGCCGCGATCTTTCGAGATCCACGCCGCAATCCCAATCATCACCAGCAACACGATTGCCGTCCACGCCACCGGGACGGTAAAGAGGATGCCAATGAACGCACCCATGGCGATAACCTGGACGAATCCGCGCACGAACGCCATGCCGAGTTCGCGTTCGAGATCGAGATTTCGGGCGTATGAAACCACGAGGACCACGATCGCGAGCATTGTGGCGACCGCAACCTGACCGAGGCCGCGCCAGACAATCGGCGCCTGAAGCTGTTCTGAAAGCGTCATTCGATCACCGCAGCTGGGGTATCGAACTCTCGTAACCGACCGTCTTCGAGGCGGGCCACCCGGTCTGCTAAACGACTGGCCTGGCTGTGATCATGCGTGACGAGACAACAGGTGAGCGTAAACTCGGCGAGTAAATCCGAAAGCAGCGTTTCGACCTGTCGTTCGGCAGTGTCATCGAGACTCGCAGTTGGTTCATCAAGCAACAGCACTTCCGGACGGTTGAACACCGACCGAGCAATCGCAACACGCTGGCGTTCCCCACCGGACAGCGACGAGACGGTGCGATCGCCATAGCCGGCCAGATCCATTCCGAAAGCAGTGTGGAGGCCCGATCCCTGTCGACCGTTTCGCCCCGCAGTCGTGGTCCAGTCGTGACGTTTTCGGTGACGGTACCGGCACGGAGAGGGGCCTCCTGTGGAACGTATCCAACCCGGCGGCGAAGCCGCTGTGGATCGATTGCTCGGTAATCGACTCCATCGAGATACACCGTCCCACCCGTTGGCTCATCGAGTCGATTGAGGAGTCGCAACAGGGAAGATTTTCCCGCACCAGACGGGCCGATGATCGCAACCACCGACTGCTCGGGGACGGCGAATGAAATATCCGCAATAATCGCTTCGTCCCCGACACTGTACGACAGCGCCTCTGTCTCCAGTTTCGGTTCCATTCCTGGCGGGCGTACGACCGGCGACCATTTGAAGCCGCTGACCCAACGGCGTGGCTACAACTGACCGCCGTGGAGCTGAGTTTTTGTGCATGCTATACAAATGCTTTTGAAAGTGTGGCGTTTACCGAGGAGCAACGATGGCCGAATCGGTGAGCGAAATGCTGCGCCAGGAGGTGGACTGCGACTGTTTGTTGGAGTGTTTTCACGATCTCGATGGAATTGACGACGATATTTTCGACCTGCTGACAGCGTCGGATGACCCACAGACGATCGATGAGATAGCAGCCACAATCGAACGAGAACGCTCGACGGCCTACCGGTCGGTCCAGCGGCTCTGTGCGGCTAATCTGCTCGAAAAAGAGCAAATAAACTACGATCACGGCGGCTATTACCACGTCTATCGGGCCCGCGATTGCAGCACAATTGCCCGAGAGATGCGAGCAATGCTTGATGAGTGGTACACTGAAGTCGGCGGCCTCATCGACGAGTTTGAGGAGACCGACGGCACCACATCCACAAGTAAGCGATAGTCCCATTCCTGACCATTGGCACACCCGGTCCCAGTGAGATGGCACTCATGAGAGCGAGCCAAACGTCGCGACGAGCTCGCCATCGACAAATCGGCGCTGGCGATAGCCAAGGGCGTTCGTCAGCATGGTGTGGCCAAGGAACGTCGTCGTGTGCGCAAGGAGGCCAAACGGGTGCAAATTCGACTGCTCCGCCGGTGGAAGCAGGCTTCCAATGCAGTGAATTGTGCCCGTTTCGTCGTCCGTGAGCGAACCAGCGGACACATATCGGGTGGGTGAGCCCTCGATACCGAACGGATCGTCGTGGGTGTAGCCAGCAACCGTTCCGCCGGCTGCTTCGAACTGATCCGGATCGAGCACGGTCAGGGGTGCACTGCCGGGGACGCTGAGCGCATACCCTGTGGGTGCGACCTTCCAGAGTTCGCGCTGAATCGGTCGAGTGCCCGCAAGCAACGGATGGTCGTCGTTCCGTTCTGATAAAAACGGGATGTAGATCGTGATATCAGTAATAGCAGCGTCTGAAAACGGCGCCCCAAGCGACGTTTCCAGATCGCCAAGCAACGACACACCTCTATCGGTGAGGACGAGCGTGCCACCCGCGTCGACGAATGCGTCGAGCTGTGCGCAATAGCCATCGACGGATCGGCCATCATCATGGGAAATCACCACGGAATCGACCGTTCGTCTGTGGCTGTTGCCCTTCAACAGCGCCCCGTTTGCGATCGCCTCAATGGAGCGATCGACAAGGGGATCGTTCGTCGGTCCGCGTGCGGACTCACCTGCTGCTGGGACCGTGTCGGTTGACAGTGCCGCCGCGTACGAATCGAAGTACGCCAGCGGCGACACCGAGTATGGTCGTTGCTGGTAGCCAAGCGCCGCAACCGGATCTGGTGCTGATACAGGGTCACTCCCCGCGCCTGTCAGCACCGTCGATCGACAGACAAGCTCGGCCGGTGTGGTTGGACCGACGGTTTTGTACGTCACAGACCACTCGCCTGCGTCCGGGTTCTCAATCGTCCACTCCGGGGCGTGTCTGTTTGAAAGCGCATTGTAGGTGGCGTACACGCCACCGTCGGGTGCACGGAGCGTACATCGCACGGGGGTAGTGTGCTCAATCGACACCGAGAGCTGCAGTGTCTCCGTCGGTACTGACACCGCCAGAGTGTCGGGCTGGCGCGTCCCCGTCAGCGTGACGGTTTCAGTCTGTTCGTCCGTGTCGACGAACGAAAGCGCACTCGACCGACGGGTGAGTTCATCAGTTGGTACAACCGCTGTCGTTCGACCACCGTGATCGATCGTGGCCGTCACGGTAGAATCGAGTTGTTCCACTGTCGAACGGATGACCGCCTGATAACCCGCCACCCAGAGCCCTGTGAGCCACGGCAGATAGGGGCGTCGTGACAACGCCCGATTGTCCCAGCCCATCTCGTGTGCCATCATCGTCATGCCGAGGCCACCGGTTGCTTCCGGTTGGCTCATCCAGCTAATGAGCGTCCCAGTCGTCGTATACTGGATGGTATCAAAGATAGTGCCGTAATCATAGCTGCGAGAAGGAAGCGTCGAAGCGCCGAGTCGTTCGTTCAGCGCCTCGAAGCGCTCGCGGTTCTCCGCAAGACGATCGCCGAGTGTTGCTTCAAGTCGGCGTTTGAGCTGGCGATTCCACTCATAAATCTCGTGGAAATCCGCGTTGTCGTACTGGTCGTTGACGAGCAACCCCTCAATGAAGTTCTCCGAGGTGAACATTCCATGGAGATCAGTTCCGATTTCGAGCCGTTCGTACGAGCGGAAAAACTCAACAATATCCAGTGCGTCAGGGACAACCGACTGATAGCGATCGTGACAGTCTCCATCGACACCCGGTCGGTCGTCGATGAGATTCTCACCAGCTGGCTCGGCCGGGAAATGGACGGGATCGATCCACCCGGCAGTCGGATACTGTCGATTCGGATCGACGCCGGTCGCCGTCTGTCGTTTGAACGAGTTGTGTTCGGCCGTCCCGTCGCCGTCTAGATCCACAGCATACTGCTGGTTTCGGGCGACCCAGCCGTCCGGATTCGCAACGACAAACACCAGTGCAATCTCATCAAGCCGTGATGCAATGGCGGGTTCTTCGCCCTCAAGCAGTTGCTCGATGAACCGAAAGCCCGCCTCTGCACCCGAGCGCTCATCCCCGTGAATCGAGAGCACGAACAGTGCCTTTTCTTTGGCTGCGAACGCCTCCGGGTCTGTTACGTTCTCAGTGAGTTCGATCACCCGAAGCTGCTTGGGATCTGAGCTGTCCGTGAACAGATTCCGGTGGCCAGGACTCTCACCCGCCGACCGCATTCTGATACGATCACCGTGGCGGTCAGTGAGGTGCTCGATTCCGTCGATCATCTGCTCATAATCGATGAAATCGACGGCTTGCTCGGGCGACGGAAAGATCCCATCCGGATACGCTCCCAGCCGCCAGAACGGATTTGATCCCGGCGAGTACTGCAACTGGTCGACAACCGACTGCTCCCTGAGCGAACGAGCAGTGCCGGCTGTCACTCGCAGCCACGCAGCTGGGTGGGGTGTCGTCGTCGTTCGAAACCGATCGGTTGCATACGGTTCGATCACTTCGAACGCCGGCTCCGTGAGCGTAACGAGCGTCGGGATGGCGTACGTATCGTCTACCTGTTCGATGACGAAATCATACAGCTCTGAGGAACCGTCCAGGGCGGCCGACGATGGGTGCGCCAGTGCAGTCGGGACAGCAATCGCCCCAGCCGTCGCCGCTGACAACCGGACGAACGTCCGTCGGTCAATCGGGATCGAACTGGTTTCTGTTGCCGGTCCATCACTGCCGTGCTCAGCCATGTTGGATGCTCACCAGCCACACCAACAGTGTAGCAATAGTTAATCATATTCTAGAGTATTTTACAGTAATAATACATAAAATGGACTGATACTGCGTCACTCAGCGCGTCAGTTGGACAGAATCACTCGATGTCGATGTACGAAACTGCGGTTGCATCGTCAGCATTGTTGGCGAGCGCACGCACACGTTTGATTCGTTCATCAGTCGGCGGATGGGTTGCAAGTGCGCGTTGGAGTCGGTTTGGTTTTCGATCACGTTTCGGGAACAACACCGCAACGATGCTCTCTGGTGGTTCGTTTGCGTGCTGGATCGATTCGAGCGCCAGGGCGAGCGCGAGCGGATCGTCCAGCACTTCAACGGCGCGTGTATCAGCGGCGTATTCCTGATGCCGGGCGTACGCTCGGAGCATCAGCGTCGGAGCGATAAACAGAACGAGCGTGCACCGAACGAATAGCCGGCGGATCCGGTGGCCGACGGTGTGGGGGCCACTCACTGGTCGGTCACAGAGCAGCGACAGCCCCCATCCAAACATGGTGAGCACGACCAGCAGTGGAATGATGAGCATGAGTAGAAGGCCCACCAGCACGCGGAGAACGCTCTCGATAAGCGTTCGCAGGAGCCCATCATTCCGTTCGAGGTGTGCCAGTTCGTGGGCAAACACCCCTTCGATCTCTGCCGGTGAGAGCAACCGAAGCAACGACTTGTCAATCACAAGCGCATCAGTGCCAAGCACAAACGCCGTTGGAGAGTTCGTACGCGAGAGATACAGCGTTGGTCGATCAACGGCCATTCGTTCGTGCAACCGATCGAGGCTGGTGTGTAACGACGGGGCTCTTGAGCGAGAGAGCTCCGAAACGGGAAGTCGTGACAGCAACCGTTCACCGCTCGACTGATGGCTCAACACCCCCACAACGAGCGACAGCACCACCGTTGCCACGAGAACGGTCCCCAGTGTGGTGTTCATCACAATCGCACCGATTGTACGAATGACGAGGACGGCACTGCCGACAGCGAACAGCAACAGCCACAGCCCCATGGGAATCGCGACCCACCGTGGCAGACGGTTCGAACGAGACACACACCGAATACGTGACCGGGGCGCAAAACGGTTTGTACACGCGATTGGGTGCAACGGGGCCCCGACCCGTCCTCGTGAATACGTAATCGGGACATTCGCCAAAGATTGATTGAATAGTGATCACATACCTGCAGTATGGTCTCCAGACGACAGAAAGCAGTGCTGGAATGGTGCCTTTCAGTGGTGCTATTGAGGTTTGTACTACGACTCCATTCGAACCGTGACGAACCACTCGTTCGCACCCGCGCATTTGCAATCGGTGCTGGGCAGACGCTCATCGTGAGCTGGCTCTCCGACTACGACATTTGGAACGTTCGGACTAACAGGTGGCGGGGTTACGGACTGGGGCTCACCCAGCAAGGACTGCAACGCCTGCTCATTCGACAGTCTAACGACCAGCTCGCCACGGCAAACCAGTTCGGGGTTGGATCGCTTTTTGCCAAGGCAATCTATCGCTTTTGGTATGGCGTGCTACGAGAGCCACCAGAGTGATTGCTGGCACGGACCGACAATCGATGCGTCGGCCAAACTACTGAGCGAGATAGCCTCCTTCGACTTCGAGCCCCGTTCCGGTGACGAACGACGCGTCTTCAGAGCAGAGCCAAAGCACCGCCGCTGCCACTTCCTCGGGCTGGCCGAGCCGACCAACCGCGTGTTGGTCTTCTAAAAACGCCAGGGTTTCTGCATCCATATCGCTGAGTAGCGGCGTATCGATAAATCCGGGACAGACGGCGTTCACGCGGACTGGTCCGTCACCAATTTCGAGGGCGGCAGTTTTGGTCAGCCCCATGACGCCGTGTTTGGCTGCAACGTAGCCAGACGACGTCGCAAATCCCACCTTGCCGAGAATAGACGCATTGTTCACGATGACACCCCCATCTGATTGTTGAGAGAACTGCGTGAGTTCGGCCTGTAAACAGTTGAACACGCCGATTAGATTGACCTGAATCACACTGACCCAGTCCTCGGGGTCGTACTCCAAGATGGGTTCCGATTGGCCGCCGATGCCGGCGTTGTTGAACGCAAAATCAAGCCGTCCAAACTCCTCGACGGCGCGTTCAACCATCGTCTGTGCGTCGTCTGGACTGGTCACATCGGTTTCGACGAACAGGGCCGATCCACCGCTATCGGTGATCGAGTCGACCGTCTCGTTGCCGCCAGCGACATCGATGTCGGCGACAACCACACGGGCACCCTCCTCAGCAAATGCCGTCGCCGTCGTGCGCCCAATTCCCGATCCGCCACCGGTCACGACCGCCACGCTCCCATCGAACGAGTCCATACCGAATGGTCGCCGAGTAGACTCAAAACGCTATAGAAGGCTCAATCGATCACTGCAAGAACGAGAGCTCCTACCACCGTGGCCCACATCCGCAACACCAATGGCCGGACGGGACAGTCGCCTGCCGATCGCCATCGGTGTTGCCGTCGTGCTAAGTATCGCTATCGCCATCGGCTTCGTCTGCGTTACTGACGAGGATCCGCCTGAACGTGCTGTCGCTGGAACCCCCCTGGATGGGTGTACGACGATCGAGACACCGGGGCGCTACACCCTTCGCTCGAACGTCACCGATGTGGCCGATCAAACCTGCCTCCGTATTACGGCCGATGATGTCATACTCGAAGGAGGCGACCACCGAATCGGTGGACAGGGAACGTTCGGAACGGCCGGCGTGCTCGTCGGAGGATTCAATACGCCGCTCGAAAACGTCACAGTCAGAAACCTAACCGTCACCGATTGGGACGACGGCATTCGGTATCTTCGGGTAACCAACGGATCCGTTACAGCGACTCGCACGGCCGACAACCGGATCGGGATCACAGTACTGCGAACGAACCACTCCCGACTGGTGAGCAATGATGCGTCTTCGAACACGGTGTACGGTATCGCGCTCCAGGAACACAGCACCAACAACAGCCTCATCAACAATCGGGCGACCGAGAACACGCTCTTTGGGATTGAACTCGTGGCAAACGCATCGAACAACCGGCTCGTGTCGAATCAGCTGTCTCGAAACGAACACGGGCTCGCTATCATCGGTGTTGATAACACCACCGTTGTGAACACCACGGCCAGGGAAAATCGGATCGCTGGCATCTGGAGTTCGGAGTCGGATGGGACCACACTGGTAAACAACACCGTCTCGAATCGATTCTACGGAATCTATCTTGGTGATCAAACGAACGCCAATCGACTGGTGGCCAACCGGGCCACAGACAACAACGTTGGGCTACGCTTGCTTCACAGCTCGAACAATCTGTTGGCAGGCAACGTCGCCACCAACAACCGAATCGAAGGCATTCTCCTGTTGGCCAGTGATAACACAGTCCTTCGAGAGAATCAGCTCAGGGCCAACGGTCAGGATCTCGTCACTGCTCGCTCGAACAACACCACTCGACACCGCTCTCGGCCTCCGACAAACCGGACGTGGTCATTCGAGCCACCGCGGCGCTCATAAATTGGTTCGGGGATGGTACGAATGTGCTGATTCGATCGCGCATGATTGTTAACAATACACAAGATCTCGGCGACAACTGATTTTGATGTCGCACGGATTGCCTAGAATGACCATGTCGACCACTCCCACGGCCATCGGTCGGCGGTCGATGCTGCGGGCAGTTGCAGGACTGTCCGTGTTTGGGCTCACTGGAAGGGGGATCGCAAACCAGTTGCAGCGTGAACCCAGCGATACGTGGTCCCAATCGGGAGGGACCGCGGCGAACACCTCCTTTCTCCCCTCGGGGAGCGGTCCTCGCGAATCCCCCTCCATCGCGTGGCACTCCCCGGCAACGGTTGAGGCAGCTGGTGTTGCCGTGCTTGAAAACCGCGTGTACTACGGTGACCACCAGTCGTTGAAAGCACTGTCTCCCAGCGATGGGACGCCACAGTGGACGGCCCCGGTACGGGACGAATCAGAGGCTAGCGACAACGATCCGTACGTTAAATATCCGGCAGTAACGACAGATGCCGTCGTTGCCGTCGTACGGTACGGTGATTTTGCACGCGCTAACTACCGATCAACAGCACTGATTGCCCGCAACCGACATGATGGGTCGCCCCTGTGGCGAGTGACATCCGCTGGTGATGACCACGCCGCGGGGTTTTCACCACCAGTTGTTACAGAGCAGGTCGTTCTCGCGGGCGGGCCTGGAATTTCACCCGAGACCGGTCGCGGTGCGTTTGCGTTCGAACCGTCCGACGGATCGGTTCGGTGGCACCGGCCAGGGCCGCTCACACCGATTGCGGTTGCCGACGGCCGCGTCGTGCTTACCGGACCGGACACCATCGAAGCCGTTGCCATCGAGACCGGCAAACAGCTGTGGAAACGATCAATAGCGGGGCTGGAGCGCGCTCCATCGATAGCAGGGGGAGCGATTTTTGTAACGAAAAGCAGTTCGACAACGAATCAACTGCTCGCACTCGACGACGAGAGTGGAGCGACAAATTGGCGGACAGAGCTTCCGAAAGCCGAGACCAGATCAGCGGGATCGATCGCTGCGATCGACACCAACACGATCTACGTACAGCCTGCCGCCCATCGTGCCGACGTGATTGCCTTCGATCGACGCGACGGTGGCGAACGCTGGCGGACGACAATCGATCAACCGGAAGGGGTACAGTCGGTTCCCACCAGCGGCGGTGCACGAACTGGCGACGAACTGTATCTCGGCGGTGCAATCATTGATCCGGTGACCGGATCCGTCACCGAACAAATTTCGTTTGACAACGCCGATGAATCCCGGTATCTCCTCGCCGTCGCCGGCGGACGGAGCTACTTCGGCGGCGCGCGGTTGACGGTCGTGGCGTGAGCGTCAGCAGGACGGCTTTTTCTCCTCATCGCCGAACTGGAAGCCACCGTTCGATCCGCTTGAGCCACTTGATCCGCTTGAACCCGTGGAACCAGAGCTCCCTGTCGATCCATTTTTGCCGTCAGATCCAGATGCGCCGGGGGTCCCACCGGACGAAGACGACCCGCCTGAACTGTCGGTGTCGGGCACACAGTCCTCCGCGGTGCCGTTCAAGCCGTTCGATTGGTTAGATTCTGTCGAACCGGTCGAATCGTCTGACTCGGTCGAATCGTCAACCTTCTCGGTGTCGGTCTCAACCTCCGTTTCCGTCGAATCGTCAGTCTCGGTCGAATCATCAACCACCTCGGTGTCGGTCTCGACCTCCGTTTCCGTCGATTCGTCCGTCTCCGTAGAGTCCCCAGCTTCGCCCGTCCCGGTCGAGCTATCAACCCCAGATTCGTCCGACGGTGAGTCACCGCCTGAATTCCCACTGTCCTCCGGAACTGGACAGTCCAGGCCGTCGATAGCGGCAATCTCGTAGATCTGGCGGATGGCGTCGGTCGTCGATCGCAGAATCGACGCTGCCTGCTCCACCTCCGCGTGAGAGCCCTCAATATTCTGTAGCGTCGCATTGAGATCCTCTGCGCTCTGTGCCCCCTGGATCTCGGAGAGGAGATCCATTCGATCTGCAGAGGTGAGTAGATTCAACAGCTCCGTGTGCGTCGCCCCGGTGATCTGTGACTGCAGATTCACCACGGACGTACGCGAGACGGTATCAATGTGATCAACCAGCGACTTGGAATCGAGCGTTGTATACGCTCCGTTGAGCGTATCGACGGTCTCGTTGATCCGTGAAACCTGCGTTTGTGCCTGAATTCGTTCAGGGGCTGTCGCCAGCGCAGACGCACCGACGGCCATCGCACTGGTCGCCTTCAGAAATCCACGACGACTCGATCCGGATGAGCCGACATTGCGTGTTTCGTCTGCCATGGTATTACCAGGTACAACAATGGCCATCTATTAAATATTTTGATTGTAATCGTATCTGTGAATATCTCACAACTGTCACTGGAGAATAGTCGGTGCTTCCCCAAATTGACTACAACCACACATATATAAATATACCCAAGTCCAGTTCATGCGGCATCATAACCGGATTTACGGAAGGTTGCCCCACAAATATATTAATTATAAAATATTCTACGGTGCGACGATCAACGACGCAGGGCATATATGAATTCTTATATCTAATAATTTCTATTTGGATTATAATAAATAAATCTATCTTTCTAGTGGATAATTATTTGGTTCATGCCTATTGTTGGTCGGTGTATACTCCGTAATACGCTCAGATCATCTATTCGTCGAACAATCAGACGGTTATATCACTTTAGATTACACGCACGCGCGTATTAGTAGAGTAGAAGGCACATCGCTGCTCCTACCGATGACAGCCGACAAATTGAAATATAGCGAATAAATCAGTTCCAGTTCCATCGAACAGTATCCGATTCAAATATAGTAGTTCGTATAGTATTAGCGGGTGTGTAGAACACTAATAAATCACATTGCTCCATAAGCGCTTTATGCCACCTATAATAGCGATCTTCATAGCTTTGAATCGTAGGTCGATATTAAATATTCCAATTATTTTTATTCGCTCCCTTCACAAATAGTGGTATAATCTAATATTAGTAAACGGATGGGTTGTCGAGCCCATAGCGTCGAACCAGAGCCGAATGACCACCAGCCATTAACATCAATACACTGATATAAATTTGATTACATCCACCGATATATTCTTACCAACTGGACAATGTTATACAACAGCATGTCGATCGACAGCCAGTCGATAGTCCGGTGTGTTGATGGTGACCGACTGCAGGCCGATATCGAAACGAACGCGTCGTTTGGGTCGATTCCGGTTGATAAAGGTGAAGGACGGACAGTGTTAACGGGGACACCGGCTAACCGAGCGGCACGGGAGTATCTGATAGAGCGAATGACCGATGCAGGGTTAGCGATCCGTATCGATCCTGTTGGGAACATTGCGGGCCGCTACGATCCCACATCAGCACAGTCCGCTCGTGCACCTGTTGCGACGGGAAGCCATCTCGACTCGGTGCCTGAGGGGGGCATTTTCGACGGGGTACTCGGAGTCTACGCCGGACTTGAGGCCATCCGAGCGCTCCAGGACGCAGAAGTCGACCTCGAACGGCCAGTGGAAGTGGTCTGTTTCACCGAAGAAGAGGGTGGACGTTTCGCTGATGGGGTCCTTGGCTCATCAGTAGCCTGCAAGAAGCGGTCAGTCGACACGGCGCTCGCGCTCGAAGACGACGATGGAACAACACTCGAAGCAGCACTGACGGCGATCGATGCGAGTGGATCCGACGAAATCGATGCCGAATCGTGGGACAGTTGGCTCGAACTCCACGTCGAGCAGGGCGAACGGCTCGAATCGGCGGGTGCCCCCGCCGGTATCGTCACCGCAATAACGGGAACGGTCCGCTGTTCCATCGAAATCAGCGGCGAAGCGAATCACTCAGGATCCACTGCCATGGACGACCGGACCGACGCACTCGCCGCGGCGAGTGAGCTCGTACTGACGGTTGAGGCCACATCACAGCAGCTCGCCGAGCACACGAGCGAGTCGCTTGTCGGAACTGTTGGCTCGTTATCGCTCAGTCCCAACGCAATCAACGTCGTTCCGGGGGCCCTAACGCTTGGACTCGACGTTCGAGACGTGCAAACCGAGACAATTGAGACGGTCATCGACCAGGTAACCACAACGCTCGACAGACTCGAAGCCGAACGTGGGGTCGAAACGACGTTCGAACGACCCTACAACATCGATCCGATCGAAATGGATGACCGGTGTCAGAACGCGTTGTCTGCAGCCGCAGCCGCTGATGAGATCGACACCCTGAAACTGCACTCCGGTGCCGGCCATGACACGATGCACGTTGGAACGGTTACCGACGCCGGAATGCTGTTTGCCGCCTCGCGCGACGGCATTTCACACAGCCCACAGGAGTGGACCGACTGGAGCGACGCCACGGCGACGACGCGCGTGCTGACCGGCGGCCTTGCTCGACTGGCCGGTGGGCTCTCCGAGTAATACGGCCGAATTGTACCGTTCAGTTAGGACAGCGATTCAATCGCGTCGATAATCTCTGCGGCGTGTCCGTCTGGCGTAACCGACCAGAAGATTTGCTCGATACTGCCGTCCGAACCGATGAGGAACGTGTTTCGCTCGGCGGTTGGCGCACCATCGCCGTCGGACAGCGAATCGTACCGCCTGGCAGTGGTACCGTCGGGATCACTGAGTAGATCGAACGGAATCGACTGCTCGTCTGCGAACGACGTGAGTGCGTCGGGTGCATCAGTCGACACGCCAACAACCGACACATCCTCCGCAGACAACTGTTCATACGCGGATGAAAATTCGTTTGCCTCGACCGTACAGCCGGGCGTTGACGCCCGCGGGTAGAAGTACAGAACGAGGGGGGCGCCGGTGAACGATGACAGAGCAATCGTTTCGCCGTCCTGATTCGACAGTTCGAACGCTGGTGCTGGTTCTCCTCGTGTAACCATAGATGAAGACTGGACCGATGGGCGCTTAATCCTTTTGGGGAGCACCACATCGACACTCGGCAATCGTTCATTCCACACAACAGTTAAGCATCGCTGGCGTGAACCGCGATGCAATGGTGGTAGCTACCACGATAGCGAACGGGACGCTCGTTACGCCCACAGGAATGTTCGACGGCGGTGTTGCGATCGATGACGGCCAGATCGTCGCTATCGGCGACGAACGGACGCTCCCGGACGCAGAACGAACGATCGACGCCAGCGACTGTCTGGTGTTTCCGGGCGTCGTCGACCCACACGTCCACATCGACGACCACGTCTCGATCGATACCTACGAGACAGCAACGAAAGCGGCCGCCCTGGGTGGAGTAACGACGGTAATCGATTTTGGGTGGCAGGCGTATGGCGGCCCGTCCAGCCCCTGGGACCAACCGGGATCGCTCACCGAGGGGATCGAACGAAAAAAAGAGAAAGGAGCGAACGCGGCAATCGATTTTAGCCTCCACGGCGGAATCCTTCGCGAGAGTGAAGCGCTGTTTTCAGAAATTCCATCACTGGTCGAAAGCGGCATTACATCGTTCAAACTGTACAGTACGTACGATTTCGGGCTCTCAAACGGCTACGCTCGTCGGGTGTTCGAAGCAGTGGCAAACGAGGATGGCGTTGCGGTGGGCCACACCGAAGACGACAGCGTCTGTCGCGCACTGACGGAGCAACTGCGGGAAAACGACGCTACAGCCCCGGAACGGCTCGCCGATGCCCGCCCGGGCTACGCCGAGGCGATGGCTGCAGACGACTACGCCAGACTCGCCACCGCAACGGGCGTGAAATACTACGGCTTTCACACTGCCGCTGGGAGCGCTGCAAACGCGCTTGCGCGCTATCACGACGACGGCAGCCAGATCCGCGGCGAGGCCTGCGTCCACCACACCACACTCACGAGAGAAACACACGCAGAACGAGGCAACCTGGCGAAGCTGACGCCGCCGTTGCGAACGACCGAGGATATCGACACGTTGTTCGAACAGCTCACAGGTGGCGTCCTGAAGGTCGTCTCAACGGACCACGTTGCCCAGCTCAGCGAACGAAAGGAACGGACGGAGTGGTGGGAGGATCCGTTCGGTGCAAACGGTCTCCAGCGAAGTCTCACCGTGTTTCACGACGAGGCGGTAAACCGTCGCGGCCTCTCCTATCCGTTTTTGGTTCGGACGATGTGCACCAATCCAGCGCGAACATTTGGGCTTTCACAGAAAGGAACGCTCGAACCCGGCACCGACGCTGACATCGTGGTGTTCGACCCGAACGAGACACACACGATCGACGCCACCGATAACGCCTCACATGCCGACTACTCGCTCTACGATGGCCGGACCGTCACCGGTCGCGTACAAACGACGCTTCTCAGGGGGACAGTCGTCGCAGAAAACGGTGAAATTGTGACTCCTACCGCGGGACAGTTCCTCAAACGCGACCGACCGACCTGGGAAGCATAACGCTCACAGCTCGGTTACGCGGATAGGCTTCGCGCCGGTTTTGAGCGTTTCTTGTTCCATTTCTCTGAGTTCGGCCTTCGATGCATCCAGCGTCGCAATGTGGTTGCCAGCGAGCTCACCGGCTGGACTTTTGAAACACGTCGATCCGCACGGAATGAGAATCTCCTTTTCGTTGCGGTAGCCCGGATAGAACAGGATCTCTCCAAACGAAGGATACACGGTGTGGTTCTCGCGTGGGACGTCAGGAAGGTCGATCTCGTCGATGTTGACCCACGTCGCGTGTCCGCTCCAGCGGACGTGCATGAGCTCCGATTCGAGCGGCAAAAACTCACGAACGGTCTCAATCGAGACGGGAGCATCATCTTCGTGAAGGTCAGCAGTGAACGTTCTCTCACCTATTTCGAGTTGTAGTTGACCCATATCCGTTCAGGTGGTCGCACTCCTTGTAAACGTTAGGATTGAACAAATAATTGATAGTGGACGCGTCTGCAGTTCACGACCCCCCAACGGAGCGAGCGGTTGTGTAAACAGAAATTTAAAGTGGGGCGTCCAACCAGTATACTGGTGACACATGGTACCAACAACTCTGTTCGATATCAGTCGTACAGTGTGGACCGAGGTGACCACGCATGAGTGACTCACAGAGACTCGATACGCGATTACACGACCGAAAGTTCGT
Organism: Halobacteriales archaeon YIM A00013; assembly: GCA_025041195.1. Classification (GTDB taxonomy): domain Archaea; phylum Halobacteriota; class Halobacteria; order Halobacteriales; family Haloarculaceae; genus Halocatena. The sequence goes on along the minus strand of JAKCFM010000002.1, from coordinate 701,478 downwards.
GCGGACGTTTTTCACCTCGCCGACGGCGGTTGAGGGGGAAGACGATTCGGCGAAAATGCTCCGCAGCGCATCAACGCTTCGCGGCATGCAAGCACCGGACGTCTGGGTGCCTGACAATGAGGATGCGACCGCCCCATCAATGCGCGATGAGGGTGTCGAGAACATCATCGAGGTAGTCGCTGAGAACGGTGCATCGTTCCCGGGTGAAATCCATCCCCGCGTCGTCTGGCACCGCGACAGTCCGTCCACCCGTAACGCCGGGTTCGAGCAGATGCTCCGAATAGCCGATCCCGAGGCCGGGGCCGTCGAACAGATCGATGGCTTCGTGATTCCGGAGGTTGGCGGGATCGATGACTGGAAAAAAGCAGATGAGTTCATCACCATCATCGAGGACGAACACGGACTGACGACCGGGTCGCTTGCCATGTCAGTGATCATCGAAAGTGGCGCCGCAGAGCTCGCAATGGGTGAGCTGCGCTCTGAGATGGGAAAGCCCAGCAACAATCTTGAGCGACTCTTCTTGCTCGTTGACGGTGAGGTCGATTACACGAAAGACATGCGGGCAATGACGCCGACGGGCGAGTTGCCACCCTGGCCCGAACTGCGACACAACACCTCTCGTGCGGCAAGCGCCGCGGGCTGTATCGCCGTTGACGGTCCGTACGACGACATTCGTGATGAGGTCGGCTACCACGACCGGATCGAGGCCAACCAGGCAAAGGGCATGCTTGGCATCTGGTCATTGACTCCTGGACAGGTGGTGGCGGCGAACAAAAACCCACTGCCCCCAGAGCGCGGCGAGTGGCTGGTGACGGTCGGTGACGACACAGCAGCACTCACCGAGCGTGACGGCGAACAACACTACGACGGAGACGCCCTGGCGCTCTCCGAAACGAGTGATGGCTACGAGCTTACCGTGAACGGTGACAGTCAGCTGCTCGATGAGACTGCGCTCAGGGAGAAACTACTCGATCTCACGGCGTATGTGCCGAGCCTGAACGATATCGTTGATTCGATGGAACAGTTCGAGGCGGCACGAGACGCCGGTACGGGTGCGATCGCGATGGAACGGTCCGCGACGATCGTCATCGACGACGTGGCGGTCGATTGCAGCGCCGAACGAATGTGGGACGAAGCGACCTACCAGGCCGCGATGACGCCGGTTCGGCTGTTCCAGGACGTCTATGCCAACCGTCCGGACCAGCACGACGCCCTGATTGAGCAGTACGGTGCGGACGTGGTCGAACGCGCGACTGCCGTCGGCAACTGACAACCGCCGCGCACCACGCGCGGTGTTCGGGTCGATACATTTTTGCTGTGGGCACCCGCCTTGGCTATCACAATGGGACGAACGATTGGATTCATCGGACTCGGTATCATGGGCCTTCCAATGGCGAAGAATCTGCTTGACGCTGGCTACGACGTGATTGGTCACAACCGGTCGCCTGAGCCCGTCGAGGCACTGGTTGCGGAGGGAGGAACGGACGGGGCTGATCCACGAACCGTTGCGAGCGACGCCGACACCGTAATCACCTGTCTCCCAGACACGCCAGTCGTCGAATCGATCATTCGGGGTGAGGATGGCGTTCTCGACGGGCTGACCGAAGGGACAACGGTTGTCGACATGTCGACGATCTCGCCGACCGTCACGGAGGAGCTCGCCACAGAGATCAACGACGCGGGCGGCGCGATGCTCGATGCGCCGATCAGCGGCGGCGAGTCGGGCGCAATCGAGGGGACGCTATCGATCATGGTCGGCGGCGAGGAGGCCGTGTTCGACGACCATCGTGAGGTGTTCGAGGCGATGGGCGAGACGATCACCCACTGTGGGCCACACGGCGCGGGCCAGACGACGAAAGCCTGCAACCAGATCGTGGTCTCAGCACAGATGGTGGCTGTGAGCGAAGCGCTCGTGTTCGCAGAAAAGGCCGGTGCGGACTTGCAGGCGGTTGTTGATGCGATCAGCGGCGGTGCAGCAGGCTGCTGGACGCTCGATAATCGGGCCGAGGAGATGATCCGGGGATCGTTCGATCCCGGCTTTTTCGCCTCGTATCAGTACAAAGATCTTCGCATCGCGACCGACGCCGGCGAGGATTTCGGTGCGCCGATGCCACAGACCCAGATCGCCCACGAACTGTATAAGAGCATGGAGACGACCGGCAGAGGGCGTGATGACAACTCCGGCGTGATGCAGATCATCGAAGATCTGGCCGGCGAAACCGCACGCATCGACGAGTAGGTTCCAGTGCGAACCAACGCGCACGAATAACGAAGTTGCGGTATTCTCAATCCACCGTTCGAGTTGACGTACGAAAAAATTCTCCAATAGACACCCGATAGAACACCCGACAGTCAGCTATACCGGTTATTCGATGCGCTATTGCGGTCGATTCCCGCGTTCGATATACGAAACGTCTCGTTCGCTATGACAGTAGTACGGTTGTAATAGCAATCCCGTTCGTGAGACAACACAACCGGTGTCATTGTACCTGATAGATCCACAATTTCGACCATCGTCGAACGAATGAATCGGGTGATATCGTCCCGAGTAACGCTCAGTGGTATCGACAGCATCCGAAAATCGGACTATTCAAAAGTGTGAGAGACGTCGGCCGGGTCCAACCACATGGCCAGCCGGACCACACCCATTCCACACGACGGGCGATCAAACGCGGGAACGATTGGTCATCGGAAACCAACTACTTTATAGTGTGACAGAGTTGTTTGTATATGATACACGCATGGGCTCAGATGACGAACGCATGGTGAAGACAACCATCAAGTCGTTTCGAATACTCGAATATCTCCACGACAGCGGGGGCGCAGGGATATCAGAGATCGCCGACGCACTGGCAATGTCAAAAAGCACCGTTTATAAACACCTGCGAACGCTCGAAGCCGAACGCTACGTCGTGCACGACGAAACGGGCATGTACACGATCGGACTTCGATTTCTCGCACTCGGGGTTGGGGCGCGTCGACAGCAGCCGATCTACGAGACGGCAAAGCCGGAGATCCAACAGCTGGCAGAATCATCCGGCGAGATGGCAAATCTCATGGTCGAAGAGCACGGTCGCGGCGTGTTTCTCTATCGAGCGGACAGCAGTCGGGCGGTCAATCTCGACACCCACGCTGGTCGAGAGGTGTATCTGCACACCACCGCGATGGGAAAGGCGATCCTCGCCCAATACGACCTAGAGCGGGTCGATCAGATCATCGACCGGCATGGCCTCCCACAGAAGACGCCACACACGATCACAGACCGTGAGACGCTGTATGCAGAGTTTGAGACAATTAGAGAGCAAGGCTTTGCGATCGACCGTGAAGAACGCCTCGAAGGTCTCTGCTGTGTTGCGACACCAATTACGGCGCCAGACGGCGGTGCTCTCGGTGCAATCAGCATCTCCGGTCCGCAGTCACGAGTGAAGGCCGAGACCCTCGAAACCGAGCTACCGGAGCTATTACTCAACGCCCGGAACGTGATCGAGTTGAACGTCGCCTACGACTGATTCTCTCTGTCCTCAACTGCGTTCTTAGAAGATCGATTTATCGGTCTCCTTGGCTGTGAGGAACTCGAGCAACACTGGCGTCCCGCTTTTCGTCTGTTCGACACCGCGTTCGAGCGCGTCGGCGATGTTTTCGGGACGCTCGACGCGTTCGCCATAGCCACCGAGCGACTCGGCGAAGTCTGCGTAATGGCCCGAGAACGGCGTGTCGTACGACGCCATCTCGAAGTTGTTCAACACGATCTCAATGATTGGGATCTCCTCACGAGCAGCAGTCTCAAAGTCCATTCCGGTCATACCGATGGCACCATCGCCCATGATGTGCACACAGGTTTTATCGGGATGGACAAGTTTTGCACCCATCATGAGCCCGAGCCCGTAGCCAAGCTGCGTGGTTTTGCCCCAACCAACGTACGAGAGCGGCTCTGTTGCCTCATAGAACGGCGCCATGAAATCACGCGCGTTGCCAGCGTCGTGGGTCACGATGCTGCTTTCCTTATCAAGCACGCTGTCAAGCTCGTTGACAACCCGATACGGATTGATTGGCGTCTCATCCGAGGTCAGCTTCGGACGCCACTGTTCGAGCCACGACTCCGTGATTGCGTTAATCTCGGCTGCCACGTCGTCCCGCCGGCCACGAGGACCATCAACACGGGCCTGCACAGCAGACACCAGCGACGACAGCGTGAGTTTGGCGTCGCCGACGAGCGAGTACTCCGAGACGACGTCCTTATCGATATCACCAGCATCCAGCGTCGAGTGAATGACCGTCTTGTCTTCCGGCACGGTGATGCCGTAGGCCGTGTCCGTGAAGCTACATCCCACGCCAAAGATCACGTCCGACTCCTGGATAAACTGGTGAAGGGCTGCGGGTTCGCTCTTCGAACCGGCACCCAGCGACAGGGGATGGTCCTCCGGGAACGCACTTTTGCCGTTGAGACTCGTCCCAACAGGGGCCTCAAGCGTTTCGGCCAGTTTCCGGAGCGGCTCCCACGCCTGGGCATAATGGACGCCCTGGCCAGCGTACAGCACTGGATTCTCCGCGTTGAGCAACACGTCGGCGATCTCCTCGATGCCCTCTGGATCCGGTCCGGGTCTGGTAGCCTCTGTAGGCGTGTAGTCGAACGACGACACCTCCTCACTGAACACGTCTTTCGGAACCTCGACGACGGACGGACGCGGTCGACCATTGCGAGCCGCGTTGAACGCGCGCCGCATCGTCTCATCGACCGCCTCCGGGTCGGTTAGTTGTTCACACGTTTTGCTCACCGGCTGGTAGGTGAGAAACGAGTTGAAGCGTGGATCGACATCAGTTCCCGACCGGTCATATCCAGCAGGAATCGCAACAAGCGGCGCGGATTCAGCGTAGGCCTGCGCGACACCGCCAATCGAATTCTCGGTTCCCGGTCCGTGTTGGCACGCGAATGCAGCGATCTCTTCACCCGAACTCACGCGACCGATGCCATCGGCCATGTGCAGCGCTGTCCGTTCCTGTCTGGTGATGATCGTCCGAATGCCGGCCTCCTCCGCTTTCCCGGTATCAAACAAGGGATTGCTCGGAAACCCTACGCAGTACTCTACACCCTCAGCTTCCAATACCGCAACGAGTGACTCGGTGACGTTCATGGTAGTCCGCCATCTCTCGATGGCCATCTATGTGACTATATGGCGTCATAATAAAACTATCCCTCAACCTATAACCTTCATCGTTTATACTCATAAACCCACCGATAGAACCAAATAGGAGGCTTTCCTTTCCCATGCTGATACCACATGACAGACCGTACGCCACTCGAACGGCTCTGTATTCACGAATCAGTTGGGAACAAAATTCCTGCAGAGGGATTCTATGGGGCGTTCGACGATCTCTCGCTACCGGTGCATCTCGTCGATGACGACGAAACGTTCGATCAAACCGACGCGGTTGCGTCGTTCGAACCACGGTCGGCATTTCTCGATGCGTCCTGGGTCCACGTCATCCGCGCCGGCTACGACGCGTTCGACACGAACGAGTACGAACGCGCTGGAACACCACTGACAAACAGCACGGGAATCCATGGATCGACGGTTGGAGAGCTTGCCGTGGGCTATATGCTCTCGTTCGCCCGGTTGTTGCACACGTATCGTGATCACCAGGGAGACGGCAGCTGGTACGAACCGCCGTACGAACGACCATTCACGATCGAGAATGAACGGTTGTGCGTGGTCGGACTCGGGACGCTCGGGCAAGGCATTGCGACGCGGGCAACTGCGCTCGGGATGGATGTGGTTGGCGTCCGCCGATCCGATGCGTCCGTGCCAGGTGTCTCCACGGTGTATCACCCGGACGAACTTCACGAAGCGATCGCTGACGCCCGGTTTGTCGCCATTGCAGTTCCACACACGCCGGCGACAAACGGGCTGTTCGGGTCGGCAGAATTCGAGGCAATGCAATCGGATTCCTATCTCATCAACGTGGCTCGCGGCCCGGTCGTCGACGAGCGCCAGTTAATCGACGCCCTGGAAACGGGAGCCATTGCGGGGGCGGCACTCGACGTGTTCGAAACGGAGCCGCTCCCATCGTCCTCGCCGCTGTGGGAGATGGACGAAGTGATTATCTCGCCACACCGCGGATCAGCCACGAATCGATACCATCTGGATATCGCCGGGCTGGTCTCGGAGAACGTTCGCCGATATCAATCTGGAGAGCCGTTGAAAAACCGCGTCGTCTGATTCAGAGTCGATCGATCAGCGCAGCAACCACCGCATCAGTGCTGGCACTGCCACCGAGGTCAGGCGTTTTCGGTGCGTTTGGATCCGCGAGGAGCGATTCGACGCCCTCCCTGAGCGTCTCACCGACAGTACCCCCAACAAGATCGTCGAGGAGCATGGCGCCCGTCAGCACTGACGCGAGCGGATTGGCACAGTTCTCGCCGACGATATCGTACGCACTACCGTGGACGGGCTCGTACATCGACGGATAGGCGCCGTCCGGATTGATGTTCCCCGACGGCGCCAGTCCGAGACTCCCGGTCACAATGCCGGCAATGTCGGTGATGATGTCGCCGAACAGATTCGACGCCACGAGCACGTCGAACGACTCCGGCCGTCGGACGAGATCCATCGATGCCCGATCGACGAGCAACCGATCGACAGATACGTCGGAAAACTCTTCGCTCACTTCATCGACGACATCGTCCCAGAACACCATCGAATGAGCCTGCGCGTTCGATTTGGTGATCGAGGTGAGCTGTCCGTCTCGTCGATCGGCTGCCTCGAACGCGCGGCGCACGATCCGTTCGGTGCCCGACCGCGTGAACACGGACGATTGGACGGCAACTTCGTGATCGAATCCACGGTGTTCGCGCCCGCCGATGTTGGCATACTCACCCTCAGTGTTCTCTCGATAGACAACCAGATCAATGTCGCCGTTCGAGTACCCTCGCAACGGGCTGTCAATGCCCTCATAAAGTACGTTCGGTCGTTTGCAGACGTACTGGTCGAATCCCTTGCGGATCGGCAACAGCAGGCCATTGAGCGTCACGTGGTCTGGTACCTCTGGATGGCCAACGGCCCCAAGGAAGATGGCGTCCGTTGACTCAAGTTTCTCAAGGCCGTCGTCAGGCATCATCGAGCCGGTTTCGAGATACCGCTCCGTTCCCCAGTCGTAGGTTGTTCGTTCTAACGCGAAGCCATGTGTCTCGCCAAGATGGTCAAGTACCGACAGTGCCGCCTCTGTGACTGCCGGGCCGATACCGTCACCTGGAATGATGGCTACGTCGTACGTATCCATAGCTATGCAATTCTTTGAGTATTGTAAAAAACTGACGGTCGAAGCAATTGACAGCTCCACCCACGCACTCGTGTGGTCGCGATCAGTCAGACGATTGTGCGTCAACCACCGCGATGCTCGCGAGATTGACCACGTCTTTCACTTCATCGCCGCGCTGGAGCACGTGCACAGGTTTGTCCATGCCAACGAGCATCGGACCGATCGTTTCGGCGCCGCCGAGTCGTTGTAACAGTTTGTAACTGATGTTACCCGCGGCAAGGTTCGGAAACACCAGCACGTTCGCGGGGGCGTCGAGCTCGCTAAACGCGTAGGTATCGGTCAGCAACTCCTCGACGACGGCGGTATCAGCCTGGAGCTCACCATCAACCTGGTACGCAACGGTTGGGTCCTCGCGGAGGATCTCTGTGGCACGACGTGGAATGGCCGTGGCCGGCGAATCAACGCTGCCGAAATCGGAGTACGACAGCAGCGCTGCGCGTGGCTCGATATCAAACCGCCGAGCGAGTGCAGCGGTGTGGTTGGTCACCTCCGTGAGCACGTCAGCGGATGGATTCTGATTGACAGTCGCATCCGCACAGAACACCACCCGATCGTCGAGTGTGAGCATGTAGACGCCAGCGGCGTAATCGGTGTCTGGGGCCGTGCCGACGATCTGGAGCGGCGGCCGCAACGCAGACGGATAATCGTGTCGCAATCCGGTGATCATTGCATCCACATCGCCGAGTTCGACCAGCACACTCCCCAGATAGCTCGGCGTCTGGATTGTCTCTTTGGCGATGTCCCGCGTCATTCCGTTCCGTTTTCGGAGCTCGAACAGCCGATCAGCGTACGGAGCGAGTTCATCCGTCGTCGGGTCGATGACTTCAGGCTCGAATGAGAGCCCCAATGTGGCTGCCTTCGACCGAATCGTCTGTCGATCGCCGATCAACACCGGGATTGCAATCTCCCGATCTGCGAGCTGATACGCCGCACGAATGATCGTCTCGTCATCTCCCTCGGTGAACACCACGCGCTGTGGGTCGAGCCTGGCCTTGTTGTGGACAACCCGCATTAGTTCACGGGATTTGCCGAGCCGCGCCTCCAGGCGTTCCCGGTACGTCGCCTCCGTCACTGACGTTCTCGCCACGCCACTCTCCATTGCAGCGGCGCCAACGGCCGACGACACCTCGAACAGGACCCGCGTGTCCAGTGGCTTGGGAATGATATACTCGGGCCCAAACTGGAGCGGTTCGTCGCCGTAGGCCTTCACCACCGCATCGGGAACGTCCTCCCGGGCTAGGGCAGCGAGCGCTCGCGCCGCAGCGACTTTCATCGACTCATTAATTTCGGTGGCGCGCACGTCGAGCGCACCACGGAAGATGAACGGAAAGCCAAGCACGTTGTTCACCTGATTGGGATAATCAGAGCGGCCCGTTGCCATGATGACGGTGTCGTCGCGGGCGGCCTTCGCACTCTCATAGCTGATCTCAGGGTCAGGATTCGCCATCGCGAAGATGATGGGATCCGCGGCCATCGACCGAACCATGTCCGGACTCACAATGCCGCCCACTGACAGCCCGACGAAAACGTCTTTTCCCTCCATTGCCGTCGAGAGATCGCCACCCGGAATGTCGCGCGCAAACTCGCGTTTGTACGGGTTGAGATCCTCCTCCTCGACACGGGCAGTGGTGATGATCCCCGTCGAATCGCACATTGTGACGTTCTCGGGGCGAACCCCCAGCGAGACATAGAATCGAGCAGTCGAGATCGCGCTCGCTCCAGCACCAGAAACAACGATTTCGAGCTCCGAAAGCTCCTTGTCGACGAGATCAGACGCGTTCAACAGCGCCGCACCAGTGATAATGGCAGTGCCATGCTGGTCGTCGTGAAACACCGGAATGTCCATCCGCTCGCGCAACTGGCGTTCGATCTCGAAACACGCTGGTGCAGTGATATCCTCTAAGTTAATGCCACCGAAGGTGGGCTCCATGGCCGCGACGGCGTCAACGAACGCATCCACGTCGGTCTCAGACAGCTCAATGTCGAACACGTCGATATCGGCAAAGCGCTTGAACAACACGCCCTTGCCCTCCATCACGGGTTTCGAGGCCTGCGCGCCAATATCCCCCAGCCCGAGTACCGCTGAGCCGTTCGAGACAACGCCGACCAGATTCCCTTTTGCGGTGTACTGGTACGCGTCACGCTCGTCCGCTGCAATTTTGCGACATGGCGCGGCGACGCCCGGCGAGTACGCCAGACTCAGATCATGCTGTGTGCTCGTTGATTTCGTCGACGAAATCGCCAACTTCCCGGCCGGTTCCTGACTGTGGTAGTCGAGTGACTCCTCTTCGAGTCCCATGGACTCCGATAGGAAGCAACCACTAAAAAAGTATGTCCAAATAACACGCTTCAACGGCCTATCCACCACCAAACGAACACAGTCGATGATTAATTTCTCTTATTATTGGTAAGGTAAATTAAAATATATTTATTTGATAGTATGAGAGAACTTGCGTAGGTTTCGCATGACACAGAGCGAACACGCAGCTGAGACCGAGGTGGTTTACGATATTGAGGACAAACCACCGATTGGAGAGTCGCTGGCGCTTGGTTTCCAGCACGTACTCTCAATGATCCTGGGAAACGTTGCAGTGCCGTTGATACTGGCCACGACACTCGGCCTATCAGAGGGTGACACAACGTTCCTGGTCCAGATTGCACTGATAATTGCCGGGGCGGCGACGCTAGTACAGGTCTATCCAATCGGGCCGATTGGCGGCAAGGTTCCGATCATGATGGGGACGAGTTTTGCGTTTCTGGGAACGCTGACAGTGATTGGCAACCAGTACGGACTCCCTGCCATCCTTGGTGCGGCACTCGCAGGGTCGGTTGTCCAGCTCACCATCGGCGCAACCTACGAGCGGTTTGAAGTGCTGTTTCCGCCGCTCGTCAACGGCGTCGTTGTGATGCTGATCGGGCTCACGCTCATCCCAACGGGGATCGACTACGCCGCAGGAGCTTCAGGTGGGCCTGCGTCCGTGAGCAACTACGCATCGATGACGGCACTCACAATTTCGGGAACCGTGTTTCTCGTGACGCTGGTGTTAAACCAGTTTTTCCGCGGCATCCTGCGGATAGCAAGCGTCTTCTTTGGCATCCTGATCGGCTACGTGATGGCACTTTCCTTTGGAATTGTCGACTTCGGACCGGTGGCTAATGCCGGCTGGATCGCCGTTCCGGTGCCGCTGCAGTTTGGGTTGGAGTTCCATCCAGATGCCATTCTCGCGATCGCAGCGGTCTATCTGATCGTCTCAATGGAGACCGTCGGAAACATCTCCGCGACGATCGCGACGACGGGCCGATCGGCAGAAACGAGTGAGCTCCGAGGCGGGGTCTTCGCAGACGGGGCAATGAGTGCGATTGCCTCGCTGTTCGGAGCGTTCCCGAACACATCGTTCGCACAGAACGTCGGGCTCATCAGCTTTACTGGCGTCGCGAGTCGACACGTGGTTGGCATCGCTGGGAGCATCCTGCTCATTGCCGGATTCGTTCCGAAGGTGAGCGCGCTCGTGACGACCATGCCCGCGCCAGTCCTCGGTGGGGGTGCGACGATCCTGTTTGCGATGATCTTCACGAGCGGGCTGCAGATCATCGATCGAGAGGTCCCACTGACGAACCGATCGTTGACGATACTGGCAGTTTCGATGGCGCTCGGACTCGGCGTGACGTTTCGGCCAGAACTGCTCGCGAACTTCCCGCAGATGGTGCGGACGTTCTTCGGGTCTGGCGTCGTCACCGGTGGCCTCGCCGTGTTGATTCTCAACCTGCTCATTCCAAACGATGACCCACCAGTAACGGAGACTCCGACGCAGGAGGGAACGGCTGCTACTGACGACGACTAATCGATCGCAAAAAACGCGGTTCGGTTCCTTAGCTTCCCCGATACGTGGTGTAGCCACCCGGAGACAACAACAGCGGTACGTGGTACGATTCGTCTGGTTCGTCGATGACGAATCTGACCGGAACTGTCTCCAGGAACGACGACTCATTTTGTTGCTCACGGTAGTACGGGCCGACCTCGAACAGCAGCTGATACTGTCCGGCGACCATTGACTCCCCTTCGAGCAGCGGGGAATCCACTCGACCGTCGTCATTGGTGACGGCGGTGGTGATCGTTTCGGATTGGCCGTCTTCATCGAGTCGCTGGAGCGTCACCGTGACGCCAGCAGCTGGGCCCTCGCGGCCCGTATCGAGCACGTGTGTCGTCAGGTCTCCACTCATTATTCGTCGTCCGAGAGATCGTCGTGGGTCATCGAGAACTGCTGGAAGCCAGTTGGGCGCGGCGGCTCTTTGAGCACGGTAGCGTTGCCCTCCAGGTCGTCCCGTTCAGCTAGCCACGTTCGGTTGTTTGCCTCGAAGCTCACGGACTCAAGCTGCTCGAAGCGCTTGAGAACACGCTGGCCGATCTGGTAGAGCAGATCCTGAATCGAGTTGGAGTTACACTCATCGAACGCCACGTGGGCGATGTCGCGAACCTGCTCTGCTGGAACGTACTCTCGTGGCGACTCGCCGAGCGCATCGGACTCGTCCTCGTACGTCCAGAAGATGTCGAGCGAGATGTACAGCGTCCGGTCCTCACGCTCTGGCAGCGTCGTGTACTCGTCCTGGACGTACTCGGTGAATGAGCTTCCGGACACCTTGACCAGTTCGAGGCCCGTCACGCCGCTGGTCTGCTCAACGATGGAGGGACCGTCGTTCTCGCGGTCGAGCCGAATCTGACCGAAGCCCGACTCGTCGTCGGAAACACGGAACACGAGCTCGCTTGGTTCGAACCCATCATCGGTCGGCACCTCACGCTCATCGAATGGGAACTCCGTCGCAGAAACCTCGATTGCATCGACGTGACCGTACGTCTCTAAGAACTCCGAGCCGATGAACGAACAGAAGCCCTCCACGGTGGCGCCCTCATACTCACCAGCGTGGTGGAGAACGAAGTTTTTCATCGAATCAGTCGCAACGACCTTGCTGTTATCGCCCTCACTGAACGACGGCAAAAACTCCTCGCCCTCAAGCTGAACACGAACGTCCAGTCCGAACAAGGTGTTCTTTCGGCCGTCGAACGACGACTCGGGGATCTCACGAATGCCCGTCAGCGGCGTCGCATACGTCCGGTAGACCGCCACCTTCTCTTTGCCGTAGGTCATCGTTCGATCGCCGCCGTCGTGGGGGGGCGTCGGCTGACTCATCGGCCACACACCCCGCGGAGCGAGCTTCGACTGTTCGTCTGCCATACACTATCGGCTGGTTGCGCTATCGATTCCATCCGTTCCCCATTGCTTCGTGGAATAGTATAAGCATTGTCATCATTGGTGATTTTTACCGCTATTAGTGACAGTCGTCACGGACCGGGTGGCGTTACTCGGTTATGCCAGTTTCGAGCCGGAGTTTTGCGATCGTGTGAACCTGCTCCAGCGCGGTCTGAAACTCCTCCGTTGGATCGTTTTCGACGCGGTCTGCCATTGCGTCCTCAATCGTGTCCGGGTCAGCATCCCGCACGGCCATTATAAACGGAAAGCCAAACTGCTCGCGATACTGGTCATTGAGCCGCTGAAACCGTTCGTACTGCGCTTTAGAGAGCTGATCGAGGCCAGCCGACTCCTGTTCTGCCACGGAGGCGTCGGTCATTTCAGTCTGCGCACCGAGATCGGGGTGGGCACGCAACAGGGCTCGTTGCCGGTCGATCGATGCCGAGTCAACAGCCGTCTGCATCGCCTGGCGAACCCCAGAGACGGACTCGAACGGACGGTCACCGACTACCCGCTCTGCAACCCACGGCGAGGATTCGTACACGTCTCCGAATTCTTCAACAAACGTTTCTGCATCCATCCGATTGCACTGTTCAAGGGTACACTCGACCATTCGATGTGAGAACACCATTCCCCACAGAAAAGCATTCCTATTCTTGCAATATACACACTGCCACGGGTGCGGTGAATGGGTGGTTGCGAACACGAAAGCACGAACCCGATAATTGTTTGGAAGATCATTCAGTATCTCCCCATACTAGTTGAAACGCAAAACATGTTCGCCGCAATTCTATGCAGAACCACAGAGCGCCAGCAACGAACCGATGAGGTCAGAGACTTTCGACATACGAAACGATCGCATCGTTGTTGGAAATGGTTGCGTACGACAGAGACCATGACAGATGTACAGCTGTCATCCCAGTCCGTAGCATCACTCTGCCCTGCGGAATATTGTGGTCAGTTCCGACCAAAATAATGCAAGTTATTATCTCCGACAGCGGTTGGAACGGGTGGACACCCATGGTACAGCGGCCACCACTGAAGGGCAGTTTCGAACGCAGCCGATCAGTCAACAACAGGCCCTGAGACGGACGGAAGCCGCCAATCACGCCCTATTGCTACGAATCGGATGAGAACGGTTGTCCCGGCACAGACGGCGGCTGCAACGGTCGTCCCGGGGGTAAGTCCCGCCACAATCCAGAAGCTACTCCCGCCGAGTACTGCGCAGCTCGCATAAAAGTCTTGAAACAATATGAATGGTTGTCGGTCGAGACAGATGTCAGCGAGCACACTCCCACCCACCGCATTAATTGTCGCAATTGTTACCACCCCGAACGCCGGAAGCCCCGCGTCACTCGCAATAATTGCCCCAGTCGTGGCAAACGCGGCCAACCCAACGGCGTCTGCACAAACCGTGATCCGATGTTCGTCGGGTACAGCAATCGCATACCGGAGCCCGATCGCCAACAGAACGCCACAAAAGCCAAACAGCACATTCCATTCTGACTGGAGCACCATCGGCATTCTATCAACGAGAAGGTCTCGCGCGGTTCCCCCACCGAATGCGGTGAGTAGTCCAACGATCAGCACCCCGAAGAGGTCAAACTCCTCACGCACTGCCTTGCTAGAGCCGACAAGTGCGAACGCAATCAATCCGATCGCGTTCACGACCTCGAACACCGGATTGAGGATCATCATTCGGAGATGATAGAGAGCCGGTGTGATAGCGTCGTTGATCCGGGCTGAGACTGGCTCCGGTCGTCGGTTATACAACAGTTCGGTACGTACACCGAATCAACAATGGGTATCAAAAACAAAACACTGTTGTGGACGTCCCTGGTCGGCATCGTGGTGTCTGGCGGGCTGTTGGTCGCGGTCGGTGGCTATCTGGCGCTAATGGTTGGATTGAGCATTGCGAACGGCGCACCAATCATAGCGACGCTCGTTGACATCGCTCCGCCGGCAATTTTCGGAATCGGCGCCTTGCTCGTCGTGTTTGGCCTCTCGGCCGTTGGACTGCTGTGGTCGTTCGTGCAGATGGCCTCGCTCCCAAAGAGTGAACGACTGGCGACGCTGTTCGATCTCGCCGAATCACACAACAGCACGGTCCGGTCGCTCGGATTCGCTGATCTCCTCCGGCCGCCACAACCAACTCCCGAAGAACGAACTGAGCAAGCGATCGCAGAGCTCAAACAACAGTACGTAAACGACGAAATCACCGAAGCGGAGTTCGAACAGAAAGTGAATCAGCTCGTCGGTAGCGAACGAATCGACGATACGACGACACCACGCACACGACAGGAGACGATCGAAACCCGCCAGTGAACAGTCCCTACTGTTTGCACTGTACAGACTGCTCATCAGCCGCCCCGAATTCAACCTGACTTGTAATAGTTCAAAATAGATGGAGTTTAAAGCGCACTGGTCGTAGGCTCGAATATGCCAATCGAACAGCAACAGCGAGCGACATCGACGCTTTCGACGTCATTCACGGAGATGAGCGAGATTCTGATGCCCAACGAGACGAACAATCTGGGTCGGGCGCTCGGTGGAGCCGTCTTACACTGGATGGATATCTGTGGTGCGATTGCCGGACGGCGATTCGCTAAGACACAGGTTGTAACCGCCTCGATGGACCATGTCGACTTCATCGCCCCCATCGAGCTTGGAGATATCGTGACGATCACCGGCTACGTGTTCGATACCGGTCGAACCAGCCTGGACGTGACAGTTACCGTTTCGGTCGAACGCCCAGCAACAGCAACAACAGAACAAGCTGCACGCTCGTTTTTCACATTCGTCGCACTCGACGGTGCCGAAAATGCACAGCAGGTTCCAGCCCTGGAGTGTCCCACAGAAGCCCAAAAGGACCTCCGACAGGAAGCACTCGACAGACGGCGTTCGAACAGGCGGGCCCGCGACGCCGAGACGGAATGACATAACACAATCTCACTTGTATTATTGCAACTCAATTGGGGAAGTCTTAAGGTGTCACCGTTCCCCTGCACAGCTATCGGCTGTCCCAGCACCCCCCAATATGTGGGGGTCGCACACACCGTCGAGTATCACACATGCACTGCCCGGACTGCACACACGATCGGACTCGCGTCGTCTCCACGACGAGCACGGCCGACGGGACGACCGTTCGTCGGCGCCGTGAATGTACGGCCTGTTCGTTCAGATTCACCACGTACGAGTATCCCGAGTGGGATGCCCTCCAGGTACGAAAGCGAGATGGGTCGATCGAGCCGTTTCAGCGCGAAAAAGTCCGCACCGGCATCGAGCGGGCAACCGAAAAGCGATCGATAACAGCCGCAACGATCAGCCAGCTGCTCGATGATCTCGAAGCATCGATCACCGACGATGGTGCTCGTGTCGTTGCCACCGACACGATCGGTGCGATCGTTGCTGATCGGCTGTACGAACTCGACCGAGTGGCATACATTCGATTCGTCTCAGTGTACGAGAAGTTCGCTGATCCAGTTGAATTTCTCAGTGAGCTTGAGGCAGTGCTCGATGACGAGACGGTGTGGCAGGCAGACGATGATCGAAACTCATCATGACCCAGGAACTAACCACCACCGAGATCGAATCAATTTTAGAACGGGCGTGTGCGGACAGTGACGCCACACTTTCTGACACGGAACGCGACGAGCTCTGTGAACGAATCCAGCGTGAGAGCTATGCGGGGGCGTCAACCGACGAGCGCTATCAAGCAATCATTCAGACGCTCACCGAGCGGATCGAGCGCGACCCACAGTACAGCGAGCTCGCCGGAGCAGTGTACAGAGAGCGCTACTATCGACGGGTTATCGGATCATTGCCAGAGGGATCGGCGTTTGAGAAATCGTACCGGGCGACGTTTGTCGCGAACATAGAGCGCGGGATTGACGCCGGCCTGCTCGATGAGCGCCTGCTTGAGCAGTTTGATCTGCAGGAACTGGCAGCAGCGCTCGAAATTGACCGCGACACCGTGTTCGACCACATGGCGCTGTCGACGCTCACGCAGCGCTATTTCCTCCGGGTAGAGGAGGGTGGCGAACCACTTGAACTACCACAGGCGTTCTGGATGCGGGTAGCTATGGGACTCGCACTCGAAGAGGACGACCCCACCACCCGTGCCCTGGAGTTCTACGACGTGCTCTCGAAGCTCGAATTCACGCCCTCGACGCCCACCCTGTTTCACAGCGCCACCACGCGTCCGCAGCTCTCTTCGTGTTATCTCACGACGGTAGAAGACGATCTCGGCGACATCTTCGACGCCTACAAACAGCACGCACAGCTCTCGAAATACAGCGGCGGACTCGGTAACGACTGGACGAATCTGCGAGCAGCGGGGTCGCTCATCGAATCGACCGGCGTCGAATCGACTGGGATCGTTCCGTTCTTGCGGATCAGCAACGACGTAACGGCCGCAATCAACAGATCCGGCAAACGTCGGGGGGCCGCGTGTGCGTATCTCGAGTGCTGGCACCTCGATTTCCAGGCGTTTTTAGACCTCAAACGAAACACCGGCGACGAACGGCGACGCACGCCGGATATGAACACGGCGGCATGGATTCCGGATCTGTTCATGAAACGTGTCGAGAACGACGAGCAGTGGACACTGTTCAGTCCGGATGAGGTCGACGATCTCCATCATCTGACAGGGTCGGCTTTTGAGGCTCGCTACCGGGAGTACGAAATGATGGCCGATGCTGGCGAGCTCCGACAGTTCGAACGGGTCGAGGCAGCGACCCTCTGGCGACAGCTCCTCACTCGGCTGTTCGAAACTGGCCATCCATGGGTGACGTTCAAAACCCCATCGAACGTCCGATCGCCCCAAGATCACGCTGGCACCGTCCACTCCTCGAATCTCTGTACGGAGATCACCCTGAACACGAGCGACGAAGAGACCGCCGTCTGCAATCTCGGCTCCATCAACTACGTCACCCATATTGCGGACGGTGGACTGGACACCGACCACCTGGAATCGACCATCGAAACTGCAATGCGGATGCTCGACAACGTCGTCGATCTCTGTTTCTACCCCACGGAGGAAGCCGCCACGTCGAACCACCGTCATCGACCCGTTGGACTCGGAACGATGGGATTCCACGAGGCGTTGATGGAACTCGAAATACCACTCAACAGCGAGGCCGCCGTCGAAACAGCCAATCGATGGCAGGAGTTCGTGTCATACCACACGATCTACAATTCATCACAACTCGCCGCAGAGCGGGGTGCGTACCCCTCGTTTGACGATTCGAAATGGGACCGTGGCCTGTTGCCCCAGGATACGGTCGATCTACTCGAAGACGAACGCGGCGCGGCGATTCCGACCGACCGCGAGCCAGCGCTCGACTGGGAGCCCGTCCGCGAAGCGATTGCCACCCACGGCATGCGCAACTCAAACACGATGGCTATTGCACCGACAGCAACGATATCGACCATTAACGGGACGACGCCGTCGATCGAGCCGATCTACTCGAACCTCTATGTGAAATCCAACATGTCTGGAGAGTTCACGATCGTGAACGAAGCACTGATCGAGGATCTCAAAGCGCGTGAGCTCTGGGACGAGGAGATGCTCGATCGCATCAAGTTCCACGACGGATCGATCCAGGAAATCGACGCGATTCCCGAATCACTCAAAGAGCGCTATCGCACCGCATTCGAGATCGATCCACGACACCAGCTGCGATTGACTGCTCATCGACAGACGTGGATCGACCAGTCGGTTTCACACACCGTATTTTTCCCCTCGACCGATGGCTCGTTGCTCGACGACGTCTACCGGACGGCCTGGGAGCTTGGGCTGAAAACCACCTACTATCTCCGCACACTTGGTGCCTCACAGATAGAGAAATCGACGCTCGATATGGCCGAATACGGAAAGACCCAACACCGCGATGGGAGCAACGAGGGCACCGACGACGACGAGCTTTGCACCGTCGAAGATCCGACCTGCGAATCCTGTCAGTAACGCATTCACACCATCAACACACGGAACACTATGGCACTCATCGACACCAACACCGAACACGATCCGAACAAGATACTCCCGATTGAGTACGACTGGGCACGC
This sequence comes from Halobacteriales archaeon YIM A00013, assembly GCA_025041195.1. Lineage (GTDB taxonomy): Archaea > Halobacteriota > Halobacteria > Halobacteriales > Haloarculaceae > Halocatena. Next base: position 682,848 of record JAKCFM010000002.1, on the reverse strand, counting down.
GAATACTACCGCGCGGGCGTGAACAACAACTGGGTTCCGGAAGAGATACCCATGCAAGATGACATCACCCAGTGGAACGGCGATGCACTCACCGAACCAGAACGCCAGCTCATCGAGTGGAATCTGGGATTTTTCTCCACTGCTGAATCACTGACAGCGAACAACATCGTGCTCGCGCTGTATGAGTACGTCACCGCACCGGAGTGTCGACAGTATCTCCTCCGACAGGCATACGAAGAAGCAATTCACACCGACACGTTCATCTACTGCTGTGATTCGCTCGGCTTCGATCCCGACTATCTCTACGGAATGTACGATACAATTCCGGCTATTGAACAGAAAGACGCCTTCGTCGTCGATCTCACACAGGCAATCGACCGACCGGGGTTCACTATTGACACTGACGACGATCTCCGGGCGTTTCTCCGCGACCTCATCGGCTTCTATGTAATAATGGAAGGCATCTTCTTCTATGCCGGCTTTGCGATGATGCTCGGATTGAAACGCCAGCAAAAGATGGTCGGCATTGGCCAGCAGTTCGAGTATATCATGCGTGATGAATCGCTTCACGTGGGCTTTGGCGTCGATCTCATCAACGAACTCCGCGCAGAACACCCCGGCGTGTTCACGGAATCGTTCGAGGACGAACTGATCGCGTTGCTCAGAGAAGCCGTTGCGCTCGAACAACAGTACGCGCGTGCGGCCTGTCCGGACGACATTCTCGGAATGGGCCCCGAACAGTTCAGCGAATATGTCGAACACGTCGCCGACCGTCGATTCGAACAGCTCTCTTTGCCGGCACAGTACGGCACCGACAACCCGTTCCCCTGGATGTCAGAACAGATCGACCTCAACAAGGAGAAAAATTTCTTCGAAACGCAAGTTACGGAGTATCAGAGTGGAGGATCACTGGATTGGTAACATTTTGAACCTAATAATTTGAAACAATTCATTAGTAAGCGTGCACCGAACGGTGAGTAATGGACGAGCCGGAAGACGAGTCAGAAGACGCGTTCCGTGACGTGTTCGAACGGTCGCGGAGTGGTGCGCCAGCAGCGGGACGGGTCGTTCGGGACCGATTCTCTGCTGATGAGGTGTTTCAACGCATCGTGGCTGCTGCCGATGAAGAGATCACTTCGGGGAGTCGAGAGCTGTTTTTCAGCGCGCTGGCAGCCGGTTTTGCCATCACGATCACGTTTTTGCTATACGCGTCGATGACGGCACAGACCGACGGCGATCCGGTGTTGAGCACGATACTCTATCCACTCGGCTTCATTTATATTATTATCGGTAATTATCAACTCTATACGGAGAACACGCTCCCTCCGGTCGCATTGACGCTCGACCGGTTGGCGAGCATGCCGGCGTTGTTGCGTCACTGGTTCATCGTCCTCATTGGAAACTTCACTGGCGGTGCGATGGGTGCCATGACGCTCACGTGGGGCGGGGTGTTCTCACCCGGAGCCGCACAGGCTGCCCTCGAACACGCCGAAACTGGCGTTCACACCCCGGTTAGTTCCTTGTTTTTCAAAGCGGCGTTCGCAGGGCTGATCGTCGCTGGCGTCGTCTGGATCGTCTACGCCGTCCAGGATACGATCTCTCGGCTTGTCGTTGTGTATCTGGCGTTTCTTGCAATACCGATGGGAAATCTGTTCCACGTGGTCGTATCGTTTACAGAGATGATCTATCTCGTGCTTGCTGGCCATCTCCTGCTGTCGGAGGGAGTCATACACTTTGTGCTGCCGGTGTTAGTCGGCAACACCTTCGGTGGAATTGTGCTGGTAACCGTCGTGAACTACTTTCAAACGACCGAACATCGCCTGGAGTCCGCCCGGTTTGACGGCGCGAATCGGCAGCTCTCCCTGCGAGAATGGACGCTTGGGGGGTTCGTCGGTCGTTCATACGTCTCGATGATCGACACCGCCGGAGAGACCGTTCGTGATGACGATGCCTATCGGATTTTGCTCCCGATCCATAATCCTCGCACTGAGACACGAATCGCGACGGTAGCCGCGATCATGGCCATGAATCGACAGCCAGCAACGATACACGCCGTTCACATTGTAGAATCACGCCACGGTAGCTACGACCAAGAGCAGTACGAACGCATCATCGACCGCTCAAGCGAACAGATGGAAAATATTCGATCGACAATCGAGGAGTACGAGATTCCATGCGAGACCTCAACGATCGTCTCTCACCGCTCGTTCGAGGAGATTTACGATGCGGCCAGCAATGTGAATTCGAACCTCATAGTGATGGGCTGGGATGAAAACCGCTCCAGTCGGAGAACGAACACCGAGCGGACGTTCGATGAGCTCACCGGAAAGCTCACGAGCGACATTGTGATCGTCCGCGATCGGGGGCACGATCCAGACAGCCTGCTCGTACCAACGTCAGGTGGTCCCTCATCAGATCTCAACGCAGAAGTCGCACTGGCCTACGAGAGGGTCACTGACGCGTCGATATCACTGTTGCACGTCGTTGATGGTCCCGAACACCGCGCAGACGGTGAGGCGTTTCTCGATTCCTGGTCGGAGAAACACGGGCTCGAATCAGCAGACCTCATTGTCGACACCGATGGCGATGTCGAGCGGGCAATCAAACGTCGTGCCCCGGAGTATCCGCTGATCCTCATTGGGGCAAGCGAAGAGGGCCTGTTGACACGTCTCGTGACGGATTCGTTGTACTCGGATGTGAGTGACACCGTCCAGAGTTCAGTGATACTCGCCGAACGACCATCGGGACGGACCCTACTTGAGAAGTTGCTTGGTGAAAACTGAGCGCTGTAGCCACCGACGACGGGAGAACGGGTCGTTCAGTTCGATTCCATCGCGTCCAGTTGTTCGCCAGCGGACGGTCTGCCAGCGCCAGTTCCGTTCGTATCTGAAGGCTGCACGTGCACGTCGCGTTGTGGAAACGGAATTTCGATGTCGGCCTCGTTCAGTTGTTTGTAGATCGCACGGTTCAGTTCGTGGGTGGCCTTTGGCCCACGCGTCGGTGAGTGGACCCAGCAGAGCAGTTCGTACTGCAGCGCCGATCCACCAAACTCGCGAAATCGCATCCGGGGTTTTGGACTGTCAAGGACGAGAGACTCTTCTACGGCGATCTCTTCGACGAGTGATTCGAGTTTGTCGATATCCGTTCCGTAGGCAACGCCAACCGGCACCCGAATCCGCTTTCTCGAATTCGGCGCCGACTGATTGCGGACGCGCGCAGCGTTCAACATCGAGTTCGGGACGGTGATCAACACCTCATCACGCGTCATCAGTGTCGTAGAGCGCACGCCAACGGCGACCACCGTGCCCCGTTCTCCCGTTTCGAGCTCGATGAAATCGCCGAGCTTGTACGTGTCATCGAAATACAGCGCGATGCCACCAAAGAAGTTGGCAACGGCGTCCTTGCCGGCAAAACCGACGGCAACACCAGCAATGCCAGCCGCCCCGAGCAGCGGAGAGATATCAACGTTCCAGATCCGAAGCACCGTTGCGACCGTTCCCACCGTTACCACGAACGTCCAGACGTTCGAGAAGATCGGCGCAAACTGGAATCGAGTCGTTTCATCTTTCACCTCATCAACAAACCGATTGATGATTCGATTGGCAGCCAGCGCCCACGTCCCAACAATGACGGTGAGTGCTGGGTTACCAAAGAAATAATCGAGTTGTTCGGGCCCCAGCACCACACTGTCCGTTATCGACTTGACGTTCGTCAACACGAAAATTCCAGCCAACGCCGCAGTAACCACCAGTGGAATCCGAAGCTCCCCAACGACGATGTAATCGAACTGGGTTCGGGTGCGGCTCGTGTATTCGAGTAACGCACGGAGAACCACGAACTCCAGAACGATCGCTCCACCGATCGAGACCGTCAACAACAACAGGGTCGACTCCCAGACGCCCAGATTTTGCACCCACTGAGACACCATTCCATCCAGTATGAAATTCATTACCAGTTACAAACCCACCAGACTAGTAAGCGTTTGCTACACAGAGTTGTCCACTGCTCACGACCTCATATCGCAAGTTTCCAATTAAAATGTGAACATATATGCAGTAGATGGCAATACGGTTCAATACAACACACTATGGAGCCATCATCCAGGAACTATTCAGCACAGTTGCTCGCGATCGTAGCGGTCGCCTTCATTGGTGTCCTTCTGCTTACAGCAGCGTTTTCCTACCACCAGGTGCCCGAGGGCCACACCGGCGTCGAAAAGGAGTTCGGTGCGGTCACTGGCGCGCAGTTCGCAGCTGGTGCCCACTTCACTGCACCGTGGAAAGCAGTGCAGACGGTCGAGTGTCGTCCTCGAACGTACACGATGTCCGATCAATCAGGTGAAGGTGAAAAGGAGATACAGAAGGACGCTGTTGTCGTCCAAGCGGTAAACGGCACCACACATCGAGTCGACATCACCATCCGCTACCGCGTGAACTGTGCGAACAGCTCGGGGTTCGTTTCAGAGTGGAATGACGAAGAACAGATGGAAGATCGGTTGATCAGACCAACGGTTCGTTCACAGCTTCGCGATGAAGCCTCAAGCATCCGAACGTCGCAGATCTACACGGCCACCGGTAGAACGAAGCTACAGCAATCGGCACAGAGCGCGCTCACCGAGCAGTTCAGCAGTCAGGCCATCATTCTCGAAGCGGTGCAGATCCGTGAGGTAACCCTCCCCGAAGGCTACCAGAAGGAGCTCACGAAAAAGGAGAATTCGAAGGTGAAAATTGATCGGAAAGAAAATCAGATCGAGGTTGAGAAAAAGGAGGCCGAGCGAAAGCGAGTAGAGGCCAACGCTGACGCCGAGGTAATTCGAATCCGCGGTGACGCCCTTGATAACAACTCGATTGTGCTCCGGGACCGGTATATTGACGCGATCAAGTCCACTGACAAAGTGATCACTAGCCCTGATCAGGAGCTCATCATCGACGCACAAAACGACACCAGCAGTTCGGGCTGATCCCGGACGCTCGGTTTAGCGGCGAAATTGACGCGCAAACCGTCCACACCGACCGTACACAATCAGTGCGGATTCTGTCGGTCCCAATCCGTCGAATAGTCCGCGAGAGGGGCCGTTATCGATCGCCACGAGGACGAGGACCGAGCGCATATCCAAATCGCACGTAACGTCCAGCGATCGTTCAACGAGTGCCCGACCGATTCCTCGACCACGATGAGAGGGTTCGACAAACAGCGCCCAGAGATACGCCGTCGATGGGTCGGTCGCGACGGTGGAGTCGAGCACGTCTACGAACACCGACCTGGTGGTAGAAAGCACCACCGTGCCGACGATTTTCGACCCATCGCGGGCAACAATCACCGTATCGTCTGGAGTGAGTTCGGATTCGACGTGCTCGAAGCCAAGCGAGCCATCGAACTGCGAAACCGTCGTCACTGAAAGCGTGATCGCAGAGGGCAGAGTGGACACCGACGTGGGGCTGTCACACGAAAATTGGTACTGATACATCACAGCGCCGCTGAAGCCAAGGCGAGCGGTGGCGTCGTAGAGGGCCTTTCCTGGACGCTGTCGGAGTTTTCCGAGCCAGTCCATTACCATACCGAGTGCACTGATAGCCAGCGCCTGAACGTGTGTATTGCGGAATATGTTGCTGGCGTCTGTGGCGGTCTCATCCTAGGCTCACGTCGAGATAGATCATGATGACAACGCCAGCCACGGTTCCGAGCGTCGCGATCCGTTCGTTACCCATCGCATGAGTTTCCGGGACGATCTCGTCGCTGATAACGAACAGCATCGCCCCCGCCGCAAAGCCCATGGCGTAGGGAAGCAGTTCCGTTGAAACCTGGACGGCACCGGCGCCGATCACTGCAAGGGGAATTTCGACGAGGCCGGCCCGGACGCCCGTGAGCACGGCGTAAAAGCGTCGATTGAGCCCGGCGTTGATCGCGGCGACCGACACCGCGAGCCCCTCCGGAACGTTCTGAATGCCGATCGCGAGCATCAACGGAATCGCCGTGGTGAGATTCCCGCTGCCAAAGCCGACACCGACAGCGAGTCCCTCGGGCATGTTGTGGAGCGTGATTGCAAAAATAAACAGGATCGTTCCCTCAAGTCTCGTATCAGTCACCGGAAGTCGTCCTGCAGCGCCACCATCGTCCTGTCGTTGTTGCCCGGTGAGCAGGAAATGAGCGTGCGGGACGAGCGCATCCGACTGATCGAGAAAGATCGCCCCTAATACCACACCGACCAACACGGGGACCGGATTCCCGTGTGCGTACTGATCGATCCCCGGAATGATCAGGCTGGTAAAGCTCGCTGCGAGCATCACCCCCGCGGCAAATCCAAGCGCCCCATCGATCGCGCGACGGGACGGATCGCGCCAGACGAACACCAGGGTTGCTCCCAGCAGATTGAACGCCGTGATGATACACCCACCGATCAGTCCCTGAACGAGCGGCCCAAATCCACCGATCCACTCAAACACGCCAGTTACGACCACATCGGATCACCCAATCGATCCGATGGCCGCCGAGACGAATGCGTGCGGTGACACCACGAGGGACCACTGCCGACCAGTTCAAACTGCACACCTCTCTTTCGCAGACAAACGGTATGAACGCTGTTTCAGCCACCAATACAGTTCAGAGCATCAATCTATAGCTCCTCGCTCGGACGGCAGGCGATCACCACAAACAGTATACCTGTGTGAAGTTACACTAATGATGAGTTGCGTCTATATCTCTATATGGGATAGCGTTGCATGCAATTCATCACATCTCCCATTACATCCGTACCATCGTAAACAGCGACAATACTGACGGAAAACTGTACACAGACCACAACGGATGCAGAAAAACTACCGTCGGCGTACTATTGCTTGACGACCGACTCACTCGTACGAGACGGTTCGTTCGATGATGTTCGCTGCTTGTTTGGGTTGCCTGGGGATCTCCTCACGAAAGCGGCCGTCAACGAACCGGCTTCGCGGGCAACCCATGTTCCTCGGTGATGGCTTCGACCCGTTCTCCTGGCAGATGAGCCAGGAAGTTCCAAGCGCCGTATTGTGGAGATAGATCACTCGTCCGTGCTTTTCAACGATCAAATTCGCCTGTTCGCCAGTTTGGCCGGTCAGGGCACTGTCGGGTGGTTTCGCAGCGTGATACAACGACATCTCGTGTCAAGCGTGGCCCCCACGGTTGAGAAATCGGAGTCCAATACGGTACGTTTTCCCGATTTGATAACGTATCGCTCTGTCTCTATCGTGTTGAGATGGTTGTGGATGCTACTCGTTGAGAGCTCGAACGACAGTCCGCTGGATTCGTGTTCTGCCACGTACCCAGCCCTATCGGCAGGAGTTCGTTCACAGTACTCTGGTTTATTATTAGTGAAAAATGCATTTGTCCCGTCATTCAATTCGAGAGGGAGGATGGCAAATCTGCTAATCATAATAGATTCTGGATGACAAAATGATAACTTATCCATCAATGATAGTCACCGCCGTAGTTCCGGATCACGTATATGGCTTATTTTGCCTGTATGTATCCTCCACAACGGAGTTCAAGCTATAGATGATCAGAACAGTATATTCAGTTTAGACGATACCTTTATAATCAACTATCGTATATTTACTTGAACAGCGTGAACTGTCTATACTGTTTACACAGTGTATACTGTCTCAACAGTAATACTATGATCAAACACTCGATAGTTCCGGTCGAGACCCGTGATCGCTCTACGAAGGGAGGCTATGAAACGCGTCAGCGGATGAGTAACCGACGAACCCACTCGCACCGATCACGGTCACTGACCGTGTGTTTCCCATACCAGTTTGATGATGACCGTTCACAAATTCGTTCTGGCCCCACGATTCGAGCAGTTGGAACGGTGGGGAAACGTCCTGCTTCGACGCCCATTTGTTCGTTCGGTTCGAACTGTCTGCAGCAACATAGCATCCGTTCCACCCAAATGAGAGCAATCATTCCGAGTGCGCGAACGCGTCTCGCAATCATCGTCTGGTCCGTCCTGGTTTCGCAGGTACTGCTCTATCCAGGCCTTGACGAGACCGTCAGCGCGCTTGGTGGCGCAGAGATGGCCTACGCAGAAACGCTGTTTCTGGTGACGGAGTTTGTGGCGTTCGTTGTCTTCGCAGTAGCGTGGGGGACTGCGAGCGACGTGCTTGGCCGACGGACGCCGCTCGTGGTGGTCGGCGCCACCGGAGGAACGCTGAGCTATCTGGCAGTTGTGAGCGCACCGGCGTTCGGTGTTGGTTACGAAATCGTCCTGCTCTGTCGGCTTCTCGGCGGGGCATTCACGATCGGTGCGTTCTCGCTTTCGATCACGATGTTGATGGATCTCAGCGGTGGCCATGGCCAGAACATGGGTGTCGCCGGCACCGCGATCGGACTGGGCGCGGCGATCGGCTCCGTGGTCGGCGGTCAGCTCGCCACCATTACGCCGCTGGCACCGCTGTACGGCGGTGCAGTGTTGCTCGCACTCAGTGCCTTCCTCGGGGCAACGATCCCGGACCGCGCCCCCGACCGCGGTGGAGCTATGAACGCGCCGTTCGACCGACTCCGAAACAAGCCGGTTCTCGGCGTTCCATACGCCTTTGGCTTTATCGACCGGCTGACAGCCGGCTTTTTCGCGTTAACTGGCGTCGCATTCTTCCGAGACACGTTTGCTATCGATCCCGCACAAGCTGGGCTCACGCTCGCACTGTTTTTCATTCCGTTCGCCTTGCTGCAGTATCCCGCCGGGCTGCTTTCCGACAGCATCGGTCGGTTCATCCCGGTGGTGGTCGGCTCCATCATGTACGGACTCGGAATCATCGCCGTTGGAATGGCACCTACCTATCTCATTGGAGCAACGCTGATGGTTGTCGTTGGCGGATTCGGCGCGCTCGTCTCACCAACGACGATGGCACTCGTCACCGACGTCGCCGCAGAATCCGAACGCGGTGTGGCAATGGGCGGGTTCAACGTCTTCGGAAGCCTCGGAATGCTGAGTGGATTCGTGCTGGGTGGCGTTCTCTCGACAACCGCCGGCTATCTGCCCGCGTTTCTGGCAGCGGGTGGCCTTGAACTCCTGATCGCAGTGATCGCAGCGCGGCCAGTTCTCATGCTTACCAACCGAACGGCTCCAAGTTCACCCTGAACGCAGCTGCGGTCATCGCCATCGTTCGATGAGGCCACCAGAGACCAATCCGAAGCAAAGCGAAAGACCGGGAAGTGGAAAAAACAACGCAAAGATACCGGTAGCGAGAACGGCACACGCCCCAATAGAGAACTGGATTGGCGGTGCTGGACGGCGTCGTTCGTACTCTGTGCTCGGTTCTGAGGGGACGTAACGTGACATGTGTTCGAGCGGAGCTCCCAACCTGCAGGGAGCAAATCTGAAAATTCAATCGTGAGGCTGACAACGTCGTGGGAACTACTGCCGTGAAAATTTCCGCACCAGCGGTTAGCTCAGCGATTCATTGGGATCGACGCAGGTGTGTACGATTTGTGAGCCATTACGAGCGTACCAATCACTCCGATCAACTAAACAATGGTTCGACACTGCGAAACAGTATCACAGAAGCGTAATAGTGGTCAAATGCAGTCACGCAGACCAGTATAGCTATTCGGCAGGTCACCCCAGTGAACGTATGGGCTATATTGATTGCACACACCCACTCGAATCTGGAATGCCCGTCTATCCGGAGAGTCAGCCGGTGTCGCTCTCAACAACAGGTACGGTAGCTTCAGATGGCGCCAAAACCACGGGCATAACGCTCGAAAGTCATGTGGGAACACACGTTGACGCACCCAGTCATATGGAGCCAGAGGGTCCCACGCTCGATGCGTACGACGTCTCTGACTGGGTATTTGACGCGCTTGTGATCGATTGCACAGAGATCACTGACCGTGAGCCAATCACGACCGCGGTACTCCCTGACCCCACAGATCACGATCTGTTGTGCTTTCGAACCGACTGGTCCAAACACTGGGGAACGGACCGGTATTGGGATCATCCATATCTGTCAGCCGATGTCGCAGAGTGGTGTGCCCAGCACGACTACAGCGTTGGGATCGACGCGTTCAGCCCGGATCCAACGCCAAGCGTCGACCCCGACCGTCACAATGACACAGAACCCGACGGTTTTCCGGCACACGACGCCCTGTTTGATGCCAACCAACGAATTGTTGAGAACCTCACGAACCTAGCCGCCCTCCCGGCGACGTGTGAACTCCACGTACAACCGCTGCCGATTCGCGGTGGCGACGGTAGCCCGGTGCGTGCAGTCGCACACACATCGGACTAATCAAGCAACGGCTCCAGTGCGGCCATCGTTTTGCGCCTGTCTGCTGGCTCCATTCCTCGAACGAACCCGACGCGCACGCCATCAACCCCGGGGAGATCTGCAAACTGCGAGACACGGTTCCGTACTGTTTCAGGGGAGCCAGCCGCACCCAGTCGGTCCATGAGCTTCTCTGGAAGGGCCGCTGTCATCGCTTCGGTATCACGGTCTTCCCATGCCGACCGAATCGCAGCAACTTCGGCCTCGTATCCCTGATTTGCGACTGAATTGCCGTAATACGGTCCATACGCGCCGATCAAAAACGCGAGCGTCGAACGCATCGATTGTCGGGCACTCGCAGCATCGTCACCGGCGAAACAGCGCACGAGCGGCATGACCCGGATCGACGCAATCGATCGATCACCCAGCTGACAGCCTCGTTCGAGATTGCTCATTCGATCGAGGAGCCCATCGGGCGTAAACAGCTGTGGCACCCAGCCATCGGCAAACCGACCGGTCAGCTCCGTTGCTTTCGGGCCGAGTGCGGCCACGTCGATCGGTGGGGGTGAGTCCGGAACTGGCCGCTCATAAGAGAGCCCACCAAGCTCGTAGACTGAGCCGTCATAGCTCACCGCGCCGCCATCGTAGACGGTTCGAATGACGTCGATCGTCTCGCGGAGTCGACGGAGCGGCGTCTCAAACGCATCGCCGTGCCAGCGTTCGGCGATGGCGGGCGAGCTCGTCCCGAGCCCGAGTCTAAACCGGCCGCCAGTCAGTTCGTGCATCGTGAGCGCCGTCTGGGCAAGGACGGTCGGTTTGCGGCCAAATGGTGAGAGCACATCCGTTGAAATGCCGATGTCCTGGGTACGATCGCCGAGCATCGCAAAGGTAGTAACCATATCTCGACCGGTCGTTTCACCGGCAGAGATGCGATCGAAGCCGGCGCGTTCTGCACGATGGGCCAGTGCTGTGAGTTCGTCGAGCGAATCGTACTCGTCGACTGGTAAAACAAGATCGAGCGTTGTCATCGAGCGGACAGACGCACAGCAGGAGATTAATCGTTGCCCCAACGACACACAGCAGGGTAACCGCTCAGTCAGTCAGCTGTGGTATCGTCTTCGGCCTGAATCGGTGCGACCGTGGGCGACGACTCCGGACCCAGTCGGTCGAGAAGTTTGCCGATGGCCACCGCACAACCATACAACGCGACGGCGACCAGCACGATAACTCCTCCAGCCGTTGCCTCAGCGTAGTACGCGAGGCCGATCCCGAGCAACACCGCCAGCTCAGCCAGTGCAATTGAGACAAATATTGACTCCCTGAAGCTTCTAGAGAGCTGTGTCGCCCCGGCCACAGGCACGACTAACATGGCCGCAACTAGAATCACACCCATGATCTGCATTGCGCCCACGACGACGAGCGCGGTCAGCATCACCATGATCCGGTTGTACCAGGTGACAGAAAACCCAGCGACAGCGGCGGCAGTCTCATCGAACGTCACATACAGCAGCTGGTTCCGCGTAATGGCCACCGTAACGACAATGATCGCGAACAACACGAGCAGGATGACCGCGTTGTCAGCAGAGACAGTGGAGAGGTTTCCGAACAGATACTGATTGATGCCGACAGCGAGTCCACCAGCATTGAGAGAGATGAGTGTTGATCCGAGTGCAAAACCCGTTGAGAGCACGATCGCCATCGAGACATCGTTGTACGCATCCGTCGTTTCGGAGATCAGTTCGATACTCAGCGCAGCTATGACGGCAACGACGACGGCGGTCAGATATGGCGAAACGCCAATTGTGAACACACCGTTGAGAAACAATCCCACAGCGACACCAGCGAACGCCGTGTGTGCAAGCGCGTCACCAATGAGTGCAAGCTGGCGATGAACCAGGAACGTCCCAATCACAGGGGCCATCACGCCGATACAGAGCCCAACGAGGATTGCCCGATGCATGAACGTATACTCGGGACTAATCATCGCAAGGCCAGTTAGTTTCCATGTCTGGGTCATCACCCAGTACCACAGTTCAAGCAGCCCGTACAGCACTCCAGTGTAGAGCGTCGAGGGGATCATTGGACGCTCACCGCTCCGAACGCCCGATCGAGTGCGTCACTCTGGACGAACGTCTCAGTAGGCCCATCGAAATACACCGTTCGATTCAGACAGATAACGCGGTTGACGTGATCAGTGACGGCGTTCAGATCGTGTTCGATCAAGAGGATCGTGATGCCATCAGCAGAGAGCTGATCGAGCAGTTCGTAGAACGAGACGACCGATTCTGCATCAACACCGACGGTGGGTTCATCAAGAACGAGCAGCTCGGCTTCTCCCGCGAGTGCCCGAGCGATAAAGGCTCGTTGTCGCTGTCCCCCCGAAAGTTGTGTGATCCGCCGATCCGCAAACGCACTCATGCCGACCCGTTCAAGGGCACGATCGACGATCTCCCAGTCAGTCGCCGACAGGCTACCAAAGCCGACGTGGGGGAAGCGGCCCATCTTCACCACTTCGCGAACCGTGATCGGCATTGCTTTAGTCGCACTCGCGTGTTGTGCAACGTAACCGATCCGCTGGCCATCGTCGAACGACGCTGCGGGATTGCCGAACAGCCTGGCGTTACCATCATCAGGAGATAACAGTCCGAGTGAAAGCTTCATCAGCGTCGATTTGCCAGAACCGTTCGGACCAACTACAGCAACATACTCGCCACCCGCAACTGAAATCGAGATGTCTTCGATCACAGGCGTCTGAGTGTACCCAAATGTCACACCGTCAAGGTCGATGACTGGCGGTTTTGTCATTCGTAGTTCCTCCATTTTTCATCCCAGCCATCAGGTCCCACTGCTGATGGTTTTTTGTTTCCAAGGACGACATCGAATGTCGGGATATTGATATAGCGGGCGATTTCCTCGTAACCCCAGCCTTGTTCGACCCACTCCTCTCGAACGCCGGCATATGGCGTAACCGGGAAATAGGCCGCGACCGGCGTTTCTGCCAGCAGTTGTTGGGCCGGTTTGCGAGTTTCGAAAACGGCCGCTGCGATGTATTTGATATCGTTCGATTCGATTACGCGTTTAGCTTCAGTGATGTCCGAGGGTTTAACGTCGCCACTTGCGGCCAGGTTGACGACAAGTGGGTGCATTTCGATGTCGTACCGAACGCCGAGATACTGGAAGGCGTTGTGGGCGGCAAGCTGTGTCACTCGCCGAGGTGGATCCTCAAAGACGGTTTGATAGTCCGCATGGATCCGATCTAACACATCAGATTTATATCTATTTGCATTTTCCGTAACTGTTTGTTCGTGCTTTGGCGCTAGTTCGGTTAGCCCCTGGGTGATGTTATCGACTGCCTGTTTCGCCCGCAGGGGATCCAGCCAGAAGTGTGGATCTTTCGCTCGGTTGTTTCCAACGCCCTCTTCATCCCGATCAAGGCTCGCAGCCAGATCAACCAGTTCAATTCCTTCTCTGACGTTGATTAGCTGGGTATCGACGCCGTCGTCTTTGATCGTCTGTATCGCCCGATCTGCCCAGGGCTGAAAATCCGCTCCAACGTGGATGAACGCGTCCGCCTCGATGATATCCTGTGTGATCTTTGCGTTTGGTTCCCAGCCGTGACCGTGAAGGCCGGTTGGAATCAGATTCCGGACCGTAATAGGGGTTTCACCGGCAATCTTCCGCGCAAAATCGTAGAAGCTAAAAAATGACGCGACCGCAACAGGCCCCGATTCGTCCGTCGAGGATCCACCAAGCGTCCCGGAGAGACAGCCACTCAGAGCAGTCGTTACAGACGCACAGCCCACTGCCAGTGCCTTCCGACGGGTCAGGGTGACCCTCGATCGATCCGTTTGTGATACATCGTCCATATGCAATCGCTGTCATCAATGTATATAATTGTTCTCTTCTAATCCTATGATTAGACTAGTCTAATTCGTACGGCGCTAGGCAGTGTACTTTGAATAGGAATCAGAAGCCAGCAGCCAAAAACAGGATAAAAGCGGGTTATCGGTCGTTACGATCGTCGTTGTGCTGATGGCCCGGCGGCACGAAATCCCTGTCGGACGCATCAGTAGAGTCGTCATTCCAGGGAATGGTACCAGGATGACCGTCATCGAAGGGGGGTCCCACAGGATGATCGTCGTCCCAAGACGGACGTCCGGGATGCTCACCGTTCCAGGGTGGTCCGTGGTGCGCATCGTTTTCCTCCGGTTCGAACACGTAGAGACAATCGTTGCTGTACGACCGGCCCAGCTGATCGGCGTCTTCACAGCACAATACCCGGCCGTCATCCATCACGGCGATGTTATCCACATTGATCAGCGCATCGTCTGCGATGGCTGCTGGATCACTCGCGTTCGGGCCGACGATCACGGGTTCGAGCGTGGAGACGTTGAACTGATGGTCCAGAATGCCACGATAGACGACGCCCCCGTCGACCCGTTCCAGTGCTATATCACCACCACTGGCCATATCGTCATTGAGTTCTGAGATCGCAAAGTAGATCGGATCACCAGGTCCAGCGGATGCGTGGCTGTCAACACCCTCTGCCTTGTTGAACTCGATGGTCGCGCCGATCTCTTTGGCGGCCGCGCGTGTTTCCAGGAATGGAACCTTGCGAAGCTCGGGATCGACGGAACCCTGTTCGTGCTGTCGGGCCCACTCGACGATCTCCTCGTTGGTGATATAGTTCTGATTGCCATTCTCGACAACCGTTCGATCGGCTTCTTCAAGGAGTTCGTCCGTAATCGGATCGCCAATCGAGTAGTCCTCCGTGTGGGCGGTTAGATACGAAGCCTGAGTAATGTCATCGTACGCCTCGATCCAGGATGCAACCTCCCGGTTGCTCGCGTGGCCGAGTTCGAGCCACTCGATTGAGAGCCCCACGGACGCCGGCGACGCGTCACTTGCGGCGGCTTCGTTGGTAATCGCCGGTGCATACAGCGTGCCAGTGATCTCCATCGGGTCGTCGTAGCTCTGAATCGGCCGGTCTGCGACAAACTTGTAAATCCCCTTGCTATCGCCGTCAGAACAGCCGTACACCGTTCGACCGTCGGTTTGTATGTCCGGTGCCTCCCAGGCAGCTCGGCCCATCACGTAGTATTTTACCGGCTGGGGAACATCGGCCGCAGGCTCGCGAATATCAACGAAGTAGCCGTACCGATAGGGGTTGGGGAACTGTTCGTCAATCGGTTGTTGGGGGCCATCAGGAACATCCGCGCCGAGATAGTAGGCCAGAAACTCCACGCCGTCCAGAGCCCACCATCCCTGTACAGTCCAGGCGGTTTCCCCGTAGTACGAATCGATGGCCGACTGAATCTCCGTTGGATTCGGTCGGTTCCAGAACTGCGCACCCCCAATGTGGCCGACACCAGTGCCGTCGGCAATAATGTCACCGACCGTGCTCGTGAGTGAGACGCGTGTGTGGGCGTAGTTCTCCTCTGCGGAGATCATCGTTTCCCACGGCGTCAGATCGCCGTAACAGTTGATTCGCGTGCCACCAATCGCACGAAACGCCGCCGTGTTCGCGAGATTGATCGCCGCATCGAGTTGGGCTTCAATCTCACCATCGGCGGATCGCTCGATCGGGATACGAGAAATGTTGCCCGGACTGTTCTCCCAGTTCGTGAAGAGATAGCCCGCTGTGCCGTCAGCCTCGGTTGGGACGAACTGATTACAGTCCGGATTCGAACCCGGGGTGCCATACTGGGTTCCCGTGAAGTTCGACCGGGTGATATCAGTTCCGTCGGGGGTCTGTGTGACGCCAAGCCGTTCGGTTCCGTCATTAATCGTCTCCCCACCAACGCCGAGAAGCTCATAGGCCCCCTCAGCGGATCGAACACGCGTTCGTTCGGTAGTCGTCGATGGGGGTGAAAGCTCCTCGAACTCGTCGGAGGTGCCCGTCATCGAAAACTGAAACCCACTGAAATATCCCACGCCACCGCGGTCAAACGGCGCCTGGTTCTCCCCGCTGGGATGCTGCAAGCTGTACAACAGCGTGCCATCATCGAACACGAACGGGCCGGTGACTTCCGCACCAAGGGCTGTCGAAGAAAATCGCTTGAGATCGCCACGAACGAGCGGGGCGTCGTCATCAGTTGCTGCCGACGACACACCGGAAACGCTCGCGCCGACTGCAGCTGCCGCTGACGTTGCAAGCAACTCGCGCCTCGTGAATTCCACCATGCAACCGGTATTCAAATTGTTGGGAAATTAATTCTTTCTAATAGTGTATTGATAGTATTGGAATGGCTATTGTCATCTATGGCCCTAACGTAGCACTCCATACTGATTCGGTGGCGTGGGGCTGGTGGCTCAGTTGTTATGGTTGACGATCGCGATTCGATGTCTGAACCCCCAAACGGGATGGGAGAGGAGCTATCGCGAGTAGAAATCGAACGCGTTCGGCCGGAGGAGCAGTTTACACCCAAAGATCGACTGGCGTTGGACCTACTCCGTTTGCGGCTGGTCGCGCGTTTCGATCTGGGTACGAATCTCCTCGGCCCGTTGCTGGACGGCTTCGACGTATCGATCAATCACCGCGGGGGATTTACCGAAATACGACGCCACCCAGTTCCTATCGAGCGCGTCGTGGGTCAAAAGATAGGCCGCGAGCGTGTCTCGGCCGGCCTGGATGACCTCTGGGGGAACGCCCCTGCTCCCAGTTTCTGCTTCAACGAACCCGTTCGTATCAAAATACACGTCCGCGTACAGTTCAGCCGGCGACGCCGTTGGCCAGGCCCTCCCGACATGGTCCGGCGCCACAAACTGATACCGGTCGGCAGCCGGCGCCTCTGAGTCGACGACGATTGAAACAGCAAGTGGATACGATCGGTGGACAGCCGAACGCTCGCTCGAAGCAGGTGTGTTTTCTGCGTGCATTGAAGCGTTACCCTCAGCAATTCGTTGGGCGCGTTCGAAAAAACTGCTACTATGTGTGGTATATAGACGTGCATACGATGTGAGATCGTACAGATTTGATTGTGCGATCCATCTTCGATTCATACAGTACATTTCCAATACAACACCGATCACAGACAGCATGGATGCCGATACCGGCCCACCCATAGATTTATTTCGTTCAATTAATACTCTCTACTGGATATGTCTGGACTGTCAACACTGGATTGGATCGGCCTGGTCGGTCCATACGCCGTCTACTTCGTGTTGTTGCTCGGCTACTACGTTGTCGAGGGTCGACGCGAACGAACGCTTCGCGCCTCGTACTCGGAGGAGACACATGGCGAGTAGTGCGATCGCCGGCGGAGCGAGTAACTGGGTGCTGTTAACGTTCGGCGCGTATCTGCTGGTGTTGCTGGGTGTTGGGCTGTACGCGACGCGGTTTATGGACACTGTTGGCGACTACGTTGTTGGTGGCCGGCGGATCGGCCCAGTCGTCACGGGATTTTCAGAGCGAGCCTCCGAGATGAGTGGTTGGTTGACACTCGGTGTACCCTCCGATGCGTACAGCTCGGGAATTATGGCATTTTTGAACGGTCTGGGAATGATACCTGCAGATCTGCTCTCGTGGGCCGGCATTGCAAAACGCCTCCGAAAATACTCAGAGATCGTCCGGGCGGTGACGCTGCCAACGTTTTTCGAACAGCGCCTTGGCGATGACACCGGGCGTGTCAAGGCAACGAGCGCGCTCGTACTGTTACTTTTCGAGGGCGGATACGTCGGCGCACAGATCGTGGCTGCGGGTGAGCTCCTTGAGATCCTCACAGGAATGGCACCCTGGATCGGTATCCTGATCGGTGGAGCAATTGTGCTTGGGTACACCTTCCTCGGCGGGTATTTCGCGGTCGCCTGGTCCGATTACGTCCAGGGAGCGATTATTCTGCTTGCGTTCATCGCACTCCCGGTCATTGCCTTCCAGCAGTTCGGGCTCCCGTTCGATGAGCTCGCCACCGTCAGCGATGCGACGGTAAGCATCACCGGGGGCACAACCGGCTGGGCGGCGGTGTTTGGAATTATCGGCTACGCGGCGATCGGCCTCGGCGTCCCCGGAAACCCACACATCATGGTCCGATTTATGGGAATCGACAGGGTGAAAAACGTTCGAACCGCCGCACTGGTCGCACAGCTGTTCATGTTCGTCGCCTACATCGGAGCCGCACTCGTTGGACTCTATGCGATCGTCCAGTTCGGCGGTGGTGCGATTGAAAACGGGGATGCAGTGATGCCAATGCTAACACTGGAGCTGTTACCCGGCGCCATTGCCGGAATCATCCTCGCGGCAGCACTGGCGGCAATGATGTCGAGTGCGGATTCACAGCTCCTCGTTGCGACAAGTGCAGCCATTGAAGACGTCTATCACGGATTCGTAAATGAGAATGCAACTGAAGCAGAGCTCGTCCGGTACGCCCGCCTGGCCACGCTCGGGATTGGTATGGCCTCGATCGCCTTTGCGTACTTTGCCCGGAACACATCGATCTACACGCTCGTGCTGGATTACGCCTGGGGTGGGCTCGGAGCTGCGATCGGCCCGACAGTGATCGCAGCGCTCTGGTGGAAACGCACCACTGCAGCGGGAGCCGTTGCCAGCATGCTCACTGGAGCAATGACGATGGTCCTCTGGACACAGCTCCCGACCATTCTTGGCTGGCTCAACGCAATGCCAGCCGAATCCGCTAGCTTCTGGTACGGGCTCGTAACGGTGTATGGTCTGTTTCCGGCGTTTGTGCTCTCAGTCTGTGTGTTGATTCTGGTTTCGTTACTCACCGACCCACCAGAGGGGGTCGATCGGTCATTTGAACTGTTCGATAAACCACTCTCTGCGGTGCTCGAAGACGATCGGGTCGACGAGTTCGCACCTGATGGTGGTATTGTGGCCCAATCGAGTCAGGCTCACTCGACGATTGCTACCAAAACCGATCGCATCCAACAATCGATTCTCACTCGCCTTGCGGGTGATAAACAGCAGTCTGTGCTCGAACAGATCGAGACGAGCTCACAATCGCTCGCGATCGTCGAACCGTCCATCTCCCGGACAGCGGTGAAACATTCGCCCGACGAGCGCGTTATCGCCGTTGCCTATCCCCACCAGTGTTTTGACGTGACGACGAGCATCGACGGGCCGGTGGGTCCAGGCACGCAGAACGAGCGCATCGTCGCCGTCGATACGGTTCGATCGATCCCACTCCGCGCGGACAGCGTCCCAGAATTTACCACGAAATCTGTGGATGAACTCGTGGTGATGCGACCGTCGATCACTGACAGCCGTGCCACAGAGCTCGCAAGAGACGCCACATTCAAATGGGCAATGCGAAAGACGGTGCTGTTGGACACCCCCGACATCGAAATCAATCGACAGACGGGTGGCTACAAACTCTACTGGCTCGTCGAACGAAACGGCGAACTGCTCGCGATCGACTCGGTTCGTGGAACACAGCGTCGAGTTTGACATCCTCCCGCCCCTAAAGGGGCGAGATCCCTCCGTTGGGGGTTCGGCTATGCCGATTCCACGGAGGCAACTTGCGGGTTTGTACGCCGTTCTTTGGGACAAGAGTGTGGTGACTCTGACCAATTATGGTCGTCCCACTCAAACCGTACGGGCCGTGCCATCGGCCTGACTTCGCTATCGCTATTCCTCCGAAGGAACGTCTCTGACGCCGTGAGGTCCGCGTGGCCCTCGAATCCGCATGGACATGTCAGCGTATCCGAGTGTCGAACCGTCTCGTCGCGTTCACCACAGTCAGGACACGTCTGACTTGTCCATGCTTCGGAGTTCGCTTCGACCGAGATACCGAACTCCTCGGCGGTACACGTGAGACGGTGGATGAACTTCTTGAACGCCCAGAAGTTGTGCGTCTTCGCGTTCGCCCGAACCGACCATGACGTTTCCAATACGTCGATCAAATCGCCGACGTACACCGTCAAAACGCCTTCGTCGTACAACCGTTCGATGAGGTCACGGACCAACGCGTCTTGAGCATGGTCACGTCGCCGAGTACGCAGACGGTACAGCCGTCGGATACGATTGCTACTGTACCGCCCGTCGCGGAGTTTCGACTGAAGGCGGGCGATTTCTTCGGTCATCTCGCGGAACCGGCCAAACAACTCCCGCCCGCCGTAGAGGAACTGCGAGCCTGTCGTTGTGGAACACGCGACGAGATTGTTCGCGCCAACGTCAAGGGCGGCCTCTTCCGAAGCCAGTGGTGTATCCAGTCGAGAATTTGGTGCATCATCAGAAGCCAAAGGCTTCTGATTGGCCCACGGGAACCGCAACGCGGTTCTCGGGACGGTGACTGGTTGAAAAGCCCTGAACGTGTCGTTCACTTCGTCGTACGCGAGTTCCAATCGCCCCTGTTCACCGTTCCATTTCGGGTCGCCCCGAACTTCGAGACGGAGGCGTTCGTGGTATCCGAGACTGAACTCGTCTTTGAGTTCTTGCCCGACGGGAATTTCGAGACGCGAACGTTCACCCCACTGAAGGGTGTACTGGTTGTTCCGGATATACGTACGGAGTTCGCGTCCATCGTCTTCGTTGCCCCAGTATCCAGGCGGGCGGGCAACGTAGCCGTCTTTCTCGTTGAGAGAGAAGAACGACCGCCATGCTTCGGAGTTCTTTCGAATCATCTGTTGGGCGGTCGCCGACCCAACGACGCTCTTGTACTGGCCTTCGAGCGTGCCCGTATCAGCGTCCCATACACCGCCGTCTTCCTCACCGTGGAAGTGCTGGCGGCGAGCGTAGTTCACTTCGTTCCACATGGATGCCGACGCGTCGAGAAGCCGACGAAGGCACTCGGCGTCGGTGTCGGAGCGGGGGACTACCTCAAAGACGTTGGTTCGCTTCACAAACGGTCCTCCTGCTCGGCGATGTACCGTTCAATGGCGTCTCGGGACGCATTACCAGCGGTGCCGACGTAGTACGAACGTGTCCACTTGATACGGTCGTCGTAGCGTTGGTTGTGCCACCGCGCCGAAATCCCCTTCACCCAGTTGACGATGAGCGAGGGAGCGTTCTTCGGCGGACTCCCGATGAACAGGTGAACGTGGTCGGGCATGATTTCAGCCTCGGCGAGTTCGAGGCCTTTGTCGTCACAGATTTCCGCGAAGATGGATTTGAGACGTTCCTTCGTCTTCCCCGTCAGGCACGCTTCCCGATACTGCGCGGAACTCTGTTCCGCGAGGTCAGCGGGACCTTCGGTCCCGCCAGATTTCGGGATGAACACTATGTGGTAGTAGAGTTCGTATGTCGCGTGACGAGTACTCTTGACCATCTGTGTATACCATAAATCCGAACGGCTTAAAAATACCGTTAGAACCCCAGTTGTGCTATCGTCGGCGGTTGAATACTATCGGGTCGGCTTCATCCCCGTCGCCAGACTACGTCTGGCGGGCAACCAGAACTGCTCTGCAGTTCTGGTGACGCCCTGAAGGGCGAGGCTTTCGCATCGAATTTTCCGTAACCGAAAAGCGCTCCTTACTCCTCAAAGCCGTCGCGGTGAAGGACGGTTGCAACGTCGCGTCGTGGAAGTCGGTCTGGTTCAGCACCGCCGCTTGGTCCGAGGGCAATGAGCATCACCGGAACCATCGAGTCAGGAACCGAGAAGAGTTCACAGATGCCCTCAGGATCGAAACCGATCATCGGTGTGGCAGAGAGCCCACGAGCGTGTGCAGAAAGAAGGAGGTTCTGGGCAGCCAGTGATGCGTTTCGAATCGCATAATCACGACCCATCTGCTCGTCATCGTACATCCCGACCGACTGTGCTTTCGTCTCGGCTGCCGTCTCCTCGTCCATGTGACCTGCCCCAACCCACTGCTCGAAAACGGTATCGGCGGTCAATGCTTCCGTGTGACCCAGCACGAAAATGGCCGTTCCAGCATCTCGAACGTGTTCCTGGCCGTAGGCGAGATCAACGACGGAGTCGAGCAACGCCTCGTCCTGAACACAGAGAAACTCCCACGGCTGGAGATTGTACGCCGAAGGCGCAAGCGTGGCGTCCTCAATGATGGACTCAAGAGTTTCATCATCAACATTTGACTCTGGATCAAAGTTGTGGCCAGATCGGCGGGTGTGGATGGCCTCGATCACTGCTTCGCTACTGAAATCGGCTGCGGGCGCGTCGCTCTCTGCGTTCGATTGCATGTAGCCACACTAGAAAATGGACGAATATATCCGTTCGCTATTGCAACCTCGTAGATGGGATGTGACCATTGCACACGGTTTCGTCGACGGTCATGGACAGCCGTTCGTCGCATGACCAGTCCGGAGTGCTTCGCGACGTGTCGTAGAAAGCGCGTCCGTGAGATACGGTTCGAGGACCGAAAGCGATCGGAGTCGGTCGTCTGGCCACTCAGTTCGCAACCGATCAATCGCCCGATTGATCTCACACTGGGTGTACATATCCGATTCGGATCCCCCCTGAACGGGAATGTGTTCATCAACAAACCAGACGACGGCTTGCCAGTCCGAGAGTTCAACGAGCTCAACGGCTATCGTCGACAGGTCGGCCTTGCGCGCTGCGTGGTATCGACGGTGGCCGCCAACGATCTCGTAGTCGTATTCGGGGGCGGAAAACGGCCGAACCGTCGGATAGGTCAACAGGTGGCCACGCTCTCTCGTGAGCTTCACGAACTCGGCATGATCCACGTCGTCAGTCGCTCGGACGCTGTACGGAGATGGCGCTACCGTGGAGAGCGGGACTTCTTCGATCGGCAGTCTATCGTCGAGTCGTTCGACTGATTCGGGCGTTCCCACCGTTACGGCACCAAAGTGCTCACCATCGTCGCGTTCTGCATCGTACACCAGAAACGCCTGATTGCTGTAGTTCCACCGACCACCCCATCCCTCGTACGTGTGGCTGGCCGTCGTGACACGGACTCGTACCCCCCGGAATGTGTCATTCAAATCATCAATAAATGGATTGCCCATCTAACGTTCACCGTTAGAAGTCATTCTCAGGCCAACCCCCTTGTATGTATGGGTAAACTATTGACAACCATCAATGATTATCAATAATAGCAAATCTTTTGATACTGTAGCTAGTTGTAGTCGCCTATATCAACCATTGGATTGGTATATAATACCCAATGAAACTACTATAAATCATAATCCAGATGAGATAGTTCCAAGTATAATTGACCAAAAATATCTAATAAGCACTGTTTTCCAATCCCAATTCACATCGCACCCAAAATCGGTGCGTTGGACAGTGGAAACCGATCAGGCCAAATTCTGTTCGTCGATCAGTTCCCAGACGGATTCGCCGTTGTCCGTTATACCGTAGATCCGGCCTTTCTTCCGATCTTCAGGGACGAGTAGCTCGACGAGCGATTCGTCGCGGAGTTCTCGTAACGCGCGTGAAACGTGAGAGATCGACAGATCCGATTCGGAGGCCAACTGAGAGGGTGTTGTAGAGCCGTCTGCGAGTCGTCGCAAGACGTCCACCCGATACGTCGATGCGAGAACAAAGCTTACCTCGTCCCATTGTTCCGTCATAACACAGTGTACTCGTTCGGCTACTACGCACTTGAGTACACGGGACATATTACACGCTAAACTGGACAAATAATCGTTATAGAGCCTGTAATTTTCGTTACCTGTGGACGATCAGTAGTTCTCTGCACTGGAGGCTGGACCGCGAAAGATCGAATACAACACGATGAAATAACCGGTGATGAACGGAAGAATCGCAACGGTCACCAGCGTTAACAGATTCAATGCAAGCGGAGAAACAATGGCCTCCGAGACGGTGAGACCATCAGCCCGGTCGACCATCGGATGCATCACGGTGATAACGACGCCAATAAATGCGTATACGAGACTGGCAACCGTCAGAAACGCGATTCGGTACTGCTCGCGGGCGAGTGCAACGACATAGACGCCGGCGAACACAATCGAAAGTACCACCAGACCGAGGACGATCGGCGAAAACACGACCGAAGAAAGCGGCGTAACGACGACGTACAGATAGCCCAGTGTGAGCACGACGCCACCGAGATAGCCGACCATTGCCCGGGTTCCATATCGTGGCAGCGACGGTCGCAACGATGGGGCTTTGAATCCAAGGTACGCAACGCCATCGACGAGACAGAGCAAACAGAGCGTGAGTCCGACGAGCAGGCCGGGGAACCACTGTAGTTGGTGCGCTCCGATCAGCCAGTTTGCAGCAAATACGCCGAGCAACAGGGGACTCGCAATTGACCCGCCGACGAACGCACCCTGCCAGAATTGGGTCCATCTGGCACCAGACCGTGCCTCAATGAGTTCGGGGGAAAGCCCACGCAGTATCAGTGCCAAAAGCACGCCAAACATGAGCAGATAATGTCGACTGAACAGATTTGCATACACACTCGGAAAGCCAGCGAACAGCGCACCACCGAACACCACGAGCCACACTTCATTCGCATCCCAGAACGGCGACACTGCTGCGAGTAACTGCTCACGAACCGCCTCGTCACGGCGGAGGCCATACAGCATGCCAACACCGAAATCAAAGCCATCGAGCAACAGGAACGTTCCGAACAGAACGAACACCAGGATGAACCAGAGATCGGCAAGCGGAAGCCCAAACCACGGTTCAGTTCCCAGCCACCCATTACTCATTGTCGATTCCCTCCATCTGGTCTGTACCGCCCGTCTCCGGTCCTACCGCCGGCGGCGCAGTATTGAGAATTCGTCGTATGACGACGATGTAGACGATAAGCAGTGCCAGGTAGCCAACGACAAAGCCAGCGAGTGTCAGCGTTGCTTCCCCGGAGCTGAGTCCTGGCGAGACCGCTGAGCGAGTCTTCATCAGCCCCTGGACCACCCACGGCTGTCGACCGACCTCCGTGACGATCCAGCCGAGTTCGACCGCAAGGATGCCAAGCGGTGCGCTCACCTGGAGTGCGCCAAGCAGGAGTCGATCTCGATAGAGGCCGCCCCGCCAGAGTCGCACCCCACCCCAGAACGCGAGCAGGACGAACCAGAATCCCAGTGCAACCATGATCCGAAACGCCCAAAACACGATCGCGACCGGCGGGTGCGGTGTTGGAAACGAATCAAGGCCACGGATAACCGCCCTTGGATCCCCACCGCTGGCAAGCCACGACGCACCGCCTGGAATACCCAGCCCAAATAGCTGTTTGGCATCCGGCGTGTGAAATCCCTCAATGGTCGTTGGGACGGCCACGATGTATTCGGGAACGTATCGACCAGTCTCCCAGATTGCCTCCATCGCGGCGAATTTCTCGGGTTGCGTGTGATAGATGTGTCGTGCGTACAGATCCCCCTGAATCACCTGCAATGGGGCTGTGATGAGCAACACCACGAGCGAAACTTTCAGCGTTGCCCGCCAGAGCGGAACCCCTGAGTCATCGCTCGATCGCTTCGAGAGCTGATACGCCGCAATTCCTGCGAGCAACAGCGCAACCGACTCCACCACGCCGGTTTGCATGTGGACGAACATCCAGATGAATCGTGGGTTCAAATATGCCGCCAGCGGATCCACGAGTCGGATTACTTCCTGTCCGCCGGTCTGAACGATCTCATACCCACGTGGGGTTTGCATCCAGGAGTTGGCGATGAGAATCCAGATCGCAGAGAGCCAGGAGCCGAGTCCAACTGCCACGGCACTCAGAAAATACCCCCGGTCACCCACTTTGTCTCGGCCGAACACGAAAATTCCAAGAAATGAGGCTTCGAGCATGAACGCGATTAGACCCTCGAACGCCAGTGGTCCAGCAAACAGCTCACCTGCAAACGACGAAAACGCCGCAAAATTCGTTCCAAACTCGAATTCGAGGACGAGTCCGGTCACCGTTCCAACGACGAACGTGATTGCGAATACGCGTGTCCACAGCCGTCGGAGCTGTTCGTACACCGGCGACTGACTCCGAATCGATTTCCAGGTGAAGTAGATCAAAAACGGCCCAAGGCCCATGGATATCACCGGAAATACGATATGGACGATCGTTGTTACAGCAAACTGTAGCCGACTGGCAATGACTGGATCTAGCATGTGTAGCGACGAACGCTCACCGGCCAACGGCGTTGAGCTGTCTACGTGGTTCACAGCCGACGCTAAATACAGTTATGCTACCGTTCGAATAAATATGTGAACGTGGCGTCAGTGCAGTCGAATCCGGGAGCCCCCGTCGATCTGAACCGGGCAAATGGTGACACTATTTCGGTAGTTGAGATAGTACAGGCACTCCTGACACTATTCGAAGCAGCGGTAGTTGAGGGGTAAAGATGGAATGGACAGCAATCGTGGCTATCATTGGGGAAGGCCCTACTGGCGACCCGGCATACCCCACCCCCTGTCCTCATTTTTCGCAGACGCACAGTCTCAGCGACGTCTCGATGAACCGATCGCCGCTTCTATCACCGTTCGTTCTGCCTTGCGGAGGTGAGTAGACGCCGTGGCCGTCGTACAGTCAAGCGCATCGGCGACGGTCGAAAGCGATGCAGATCGAGGATTGTCGTAGTAGCCACAGTCGAGCGCTAATCTGAGTGCTTCGAGCTGCCGGTGAGTGAGATCGCTCCCTGGTGTCCATCGTTTCTCGACGCCTGAGCCAATTCGATCGACTGAGATCGAGATTGCCGATGGAAATGCACCTATCATCGCTTCTAACCCGTCAGCAGTACCGACGACCGTGAACTTTACAGTTGCCGTATCGACGTACGTGAGCGGCCCCACAAGAACAACCTGCGCCCGGTCAAACGACCGAAAGAGTCTTCGATCCGTGTCAGATAGTTCCATCTCTGCATACACTTCGAACTGGTCTGTGGACGTCGCCAGTATCTCATATCTGATGAGTGGATCGAGTTCTGCGATTGCGGCCTCGATTGAAGACTGCTCGCAAGTTATCCGAGCAACAAAACAGATTTTGCGTCGCTGTTCATCCAGTGACCACGCTAGCATCTCCTCTTTGACCGGCCCAACCGAAAGTTCCTCAGGTACCGAAAGCTGGTATGCCGGTCCCAACCCGATCGTACAATCGAGCGTACGCATAGGATAGGTTCCTCTTGAAAGGGCTTATCAGTTCGCCAGAACGACCACACAGTCCCGATCCGTCAATTGAATCGATGACCGATCCCGGACGATCCCCAAAGAACACACAGAGTCCGTTTTCCACCACAATTACAGCTAGCGAAAAACCACCCGCAAGCGGTGGACTGCCGGTTGTTGGAAACACAATCGAATTTCTCACTGGTGGGCTCGATGCGCTCGAACGGTTCAAGGAGTACGGCGACATCGTTCGATACCACGCCGTTGGAAACGAGTTCGTCGTCCTGTTCGATCCCACCCTGGTATCTACGGTGCTTCTCGAACAGAACGGCCTGTTCGAGAAGGGACCGTTCGAAACTGAATTTCTCGAACTCCTGGGTCCGACGAACGTCGTCGCAGCTTCTGGAACCGAATGGAAACAGCTCAGGGAAGCGATGGGGCCAGCTTTTCGTCCGGAACAGCTGGAGAACCACCGCGAAACAATCAGAGATGCCACACGTACGGCCCTCAATCGCTGGATTTCTGCGGATGTCGTGGATTGTTACACCGCTGCAACGGAGCTGACGCTCACAATACTCTGTAATACGTTGTTTTCTATCAACCAATCAGACGAACGACACACGGTCATTCGCTCGGTCGCAAACGCAATCCACAAACGATCGAATCTGGGTGCGCTCGGAAATCTGCTCCCGGACTGGATGCCTGCCACGCCCACCGAGCGACGGTACAAGCGAACAATGGCCGCTTTTGACGACCTCGTAGCCGAGATTCTTGAGGAGCGACGAAACTCCACGAATCCACCCGAGGACGTGTTATCAGCGCTGCTTTCCGAGCCCAATATCGATGACTCGACAATTCGAGATCAGTTGACTGCGTTGTTGTTCGCTGGCCACGAGACAACCGCCATAACGCTCGGCTACGCACTCTGGTTGATCGCTGGCACACAATCAGTCGCGACAGAGATCCGATCTGCAGTACCCGAGACCACGGCTCCCATCGAAAATGCAATTACAGAAACGCTCCGACTGTATCCACCGATTCATTCGCTGTATCGAACGCCACGTCAACCCGTTCAGTGTAACGGATATCGACTGCCAGCTGACACCACTATTCAATTGCCAGTATACTCTTTGCACCGCGACAGACGGTGGTGGACAAAGCCCGACGCGTTCATGCCGAATCGATGGACAGATCGATCTCCACAGGAATGTTCCGCGTATCTGCCGTTCGGACGCGGACCAAGACACTGTCTCGGTATGCGGTTTGCAACGACGGAACTCACCGAGATTCTCCGTGTCTGTCTTTCCGAGGCTACCTTTGAGCGTCGGACTGTTGATCCGAAAACAGAGGCAAAAGCGTTTCTCACACCCGATCGACTGGACTGTGTTGTCACTCCCGTCGGCACCGACTGCAATCAACGCTCAGAAAGGAGGGGCAACAAATCCTGATGACTCCCGAGACAGGGCCACAGTCGACAGTTTGGACAGCTAATACTGTTCACACTGTAAAGAATGTGGGCACAGTACAATTCAACAGCGCGTCGCCGGGTGTGGCTTTAAGCATCCGCTTGCATACTAGTGAACTATGCGAGGGATCCGGATCGGATCGGTGTCGTCCATACCGATCAAGCTTCACTGGTCGTTCCTCATCGTTCTCCCGTTGTTTGGGGCGCTCATTGCCTTCGATGTCGAAACGATCGCGACGCTGCTCAAACAAGAACTCGGTGCATCGATTACCCCAGGAGATATCGCACGCGGGAACACGCCGTGGATCGTTGGATTCACCTCGGCGATCGGACTGTTCGTTGGGGTGTTGTTACACGAACTAGGCCATTCGGCTGTCGCCAAACGATTTGGGTACGAGATCGACTCAATTACGCTCTGGCTACTCGGCGGCGTGGCAAGTTTTACAGAGTTTCCAGAGAACTGGCGCCACGAGTTGCTTATCGCCGTGGCAGGGCCGATCGTGAGCGTGCTGATCGGGATTGGCTGTTACATCGTATTTCTGTTTTTGGGCCCAGGACTCCAAGCAGCGCAGTTGGTGATGGGCTATCTTGCTGTTCTCAACGTGATGCTCGCGATCTTCAACCTGCTGCCGGCATTTCCGATGGACGGCGGCAGAATTCTGCGCGCACTGCTTGCGCGCTCTCGACCGCACGCAAAAGCCACACAACAGGCCGCCGAAGTCGGGAAGTTCTTTGCGTTTTTGCTCGGCATCATCGGGATTTTTACCGACTGGTTTCTAATTCTGCTGGCGTTTTTCATCTACATCGCTGCCTCGGGCGAAGCCCAACAAACCAGCCTCCGCGCGTCGTTCGAGGGAGTCAGCGTAAGCGACATCATGACGCCACGGTCGGATCTCAAAACCGTCCCTGAGGACATTTCGATAACGGAGCTAATGGACCGAATGTTCGAAGATCGGCATATGGGCTATCCAGTCGTCAGAAACGAACAGCTCGTCGGCGTGGTGACGCTCTCTGATGCCGCAGAAATAAACGAAATCGAACAGGACGCCTATCGAGTGAGCGAAGTAATGACACGGGACGTTGAGTCCACGCAGCCAAAAACGGATGCCATGGCAGCATTCGAGCAGATGCAATCCACCGGCGTGGGTCGATTACCCGTCGTGACAGAAGATGGAACACTTATTGGAATTATCTCGCGGACGGATCTAATGCGAGCGTTTACCATCATTAAATCCGGTGGCGAGCCGCCGTCGATGAGTAACGCCACACGGCCGCAGTCCTCACTCGAACTGTGACTCGCGAGTCTCGTTTTTGGCCGACCGAACTGAAGCGAATCGATCGGAACCAGTCGCTGTCCCCTCGATCGTTCCGGTAATAGATGCGTATTCGTCCGATTCCAGTGGCAGATACGTCGAGCCGTCGCCACAGAGTTGCTCCCCGGTGCAATAATCAATCCGGGGAGTGATCGTTCGCACTGTCGAGCCGGAAACGGAGACCGGGAGCGTGAGCTGCGTGGTGACGGTTTTATTTTCCGGTCGATCAACGGATGCGGTGATCGTGACCACTGTCGAGTTCCCAATCGGGAGTTGGCGGTGGTCGGTTGCGGTCTGCACCACACCGCCATCTGCAGTGATCGAAACAGTGAGTGACTGTGAACGACCTGTATTGACGGAAATCGAGTGATTGCTATCAGTTCCAACACGGACGGTAGCTTCATCAGTTGGAGCTGGAACCGTGAGATCGGTGTCTAGTGAAATGGTTTCACCACGAATGCTGTCGACTCGCTGGAGCCGACCTTCAGTTGGAGTTCCTCCTGTGGGATTCCAGGGTCCACGGTAGCGATATCGGTAGACCGTGCGGTTAGGATACGAGCTCACCGACCGAAGCGGCGCACCATCCGTGGTGTACACCACGTCCCCATCGAAATTCGGCGTATTTCGAAGATACTGAAACGGATGGTTGAGCCAGTCGCCGTAGGTCCGCGGAAGCAAGACGAGCGAATTGTCGAGCGAGCGTTCTGTAAACGGTTCGTACGCACGCTCGTATGAGTCAGTCGCCGCTGCATTCCGGTCAACCACCGACGAAACGGTAACCGCTGTGATTGAACCAGCACAAAGGGCAAGCACAAGCAGCCCGACACACCCCAAGATAGCCACACGCTGGCGATTGAAGCGCTCTGTAAGCATTCGCCATCGATCGACGACGATCCAGAGCCCCCAAGCACCGAACACTGAGAGTGGAAGCAGCAGGTCGAAATGGTAGTACGGCCCCAGATACGCGATCAACCCATCGCCACGCTGGGCGAGTGACCCCAGTAGATTGAAATTTCCCCAGAAGTAGACGTTCCCACAGACTACCGACACACAAACACCCACCAGGAGAAGTCGACGATCATTCCGCTCAATGACGGTCTCTGCCATGCCGATCATAGCGACGAAAACACCAACAAGTCCCCCGACAAACCAGGACGTGCCGAAGGATTCGAGGACGGCAGCGTTGGCAGTGACCGCTCGCGTCGGCGTATAGTCGAGTTCATGGGACAGCAGTTTTTGCTGGCCAAAGCCAAGGCCATCCTCCGGAGCGAACGCTTTGAATGGAAACACGAGCGGATCGCCAGTAAGAACACTGTTGTACGCCAATGCGGTTGCTACGCCAGCAATTCCGCCACCGGCCACGAGACCGATCCACGAGAGCGACGTTCGATCCTGCGAGAGGACCCACACGGCGTGGATCACGAACGGAACTGCAAACAGAACGGCCGTGTACGGTCGAGAGAAAAATGCCGCACCAATCGCCAGCCCCCCGGTTATCGCCCAGACTGTGCTCGCTGTTGAATGAGCGCGAAGATAGCTGTAGGCAAACAGCAGATTCAAGAACGTCGTGGGTGCGTACGGAAGATACACTGCAGATGAGAAAATGAATAACGGCGAACATCCACAGAGGATCGTCGCCAATACTCCCGTTCGATGATCAAACAGCTCTGTGCCAATCGCACCAATCAGTACGAGCACCCCCATACTAATCAGCACCAGAGACAGTCGAGGAATCCCTACACCCATCCCAACGGCAAACATCGCAGCAGGAACGGGTGCGTACTTCGGATACAGCTGTGAACCATCAGCGACGAAAAACCACGGTCGAGAAAGCCCTGGCAGATCCGGGGTCAGCGTGACTGTTCCGTCGAGTAACAGCGACGCTTGTTGGAGATAAACGCCTTCATCGTGATTGATCGAATGGTACGGAAACAGCTCCGAGGCGACGAGCCAGACAGTTAGCCCGCCTACCAGTGCGAGTAATCCAAGGAGCGTTCTATATCGTCTGGTATTCATGAAAATGCGTAACCAACGGTTGGACTGCATACTGTAATCGAGGACCGAACAGGCAGAATGCGCAACGGCGGAGACAACTGCCACCACATTACTCCAGCGCAACATCCAATCCGCATACCATTTGATCGGTGTATCCTATAAAAAACCCCTTTGGTTGGGACGTCATTATCATTCTACAGGGAATCAGTTTATACCAGGATCATTCCAGTTGCGTGCCGGTAGCTTTACAGGTGATTTTGTCGTTATACCATCTATCCCAGTCGAAGGAACGACCGAACGAACGGTGATCACAACCGCCGCTACGGTAGGGTACATGATTGCCATACAATGACAACAACGTACTACGAAATACTGGAGGTTAGCCACGATGCGGATGCAACCGAGATAGAAGCAGCATTTGAACGAAAAATCGCCGCGCTGGACGAATCGGACGACACAGAGATACGGCGAAAACAGCTCCAGGCAGCCAAAGAGACACTGCTCGACGACACAGCGAGAGCACGCTACGACCGGCTACACGACATCCAGACTGATAGCGCAGCCACTGGCGCCACCTCAACAGAAGAGGAGACGCAATGGTTGCAATGGTCCGCTGGACCACAGATTGTCTCGGAGTGGCGTCGGACGCTCTCTATGGCCAACACACGGGGACCCATCGGGATGGTGCGCGGTCCTACCGCCGTGCGTTTGGTCATAACGGTCTGTATCGCAGTGGCAGTTATCACTGCACTCGATAGCGTTATGGTCGTCTCACCATCACTTCAACTAGCTATACTCGTCGGGGGCCTCTGGTTGAGCTACGGAGCCTACGAGGTGGTTTACACGCACCAACGAATCGATGATATCAACAGCTTTTCTCGGAGCAGATTCGTTCTCTGGCCACTCATTGGCATTCATCTTTTTGGACTGGTGTTGCTGTGGATTGGAGCAATTGCTGGTACGCCAGATGGAGGTGCCCGTTTTGGAACAATCAGTTTCACATACACTGTTATTTCAGTTTCACTCATCGGCATCGGGGTTGGGATTGTGCTATCAATCCTGCTCTTATTTGGGTATTTCGACGAATCCGATAGAAATCGGCCTCGATATACATTTTTTGGAATATGGTTAATATATATAGTCATTGGATATACACAGATAGGAGGGATATTTTCATTTGAGACTCTTCTCACAACCGCTTCGATAGCAACATCTTCTCCCTGGGTAACCCCGCATATAGTAGGCCCTATCCACATTGGAAATTTGGTAAATGTCTGTATTGGATCAGTAATGATTATCAGTATATTTGGTGGTGCAGTCGCTCAAATTTGGGCATTGACTGTGATTCCATGGCGTGATCGATTCGATCACGGATATCACATTCATCCTGGATTCTGGAATGTCGCCATGATAACGCCGTTAGTTATCGCGGCCGGGCTATTTGCTACCCAATCCCGAGTCGAGTTGGGGGCTCACACGCCCGTTGCAATTTCACCCGCTACCATCGCCAGCACAATGGTGATCTATCCAGTGATTCTCTGTGCTCTCTATCTCTGTCGGCGCAAGGTAGCCGAACGAATCCAAACGACTGGCATTGATAGATGATTTCGATCAAATCGTAAGCCCCTATCGGGGACTTCATATTCCGTGAAGAATACAGAGCGTATATTGGGCGCATATCTATGACTGCAGGTTCACACACGCCAGATCAGCTCTCATCAGTCGAACGCACGCTCTACATCGGTGACTCAACCCCAATTCGAATCAGTGCCGGCCACAGACTGCTTCACCACGACGGTAAATGCAGTCAGCCACACGGCCACAACTATGCTATATCTGTATCTATAACGGGAACGTTGTCAGAAACTGGGTGGGTAGTGGACAAAGGAGATGTAACTGACGTCATCGATAGATGGGATCATAAATTCCTGCTTGAGAGCGGCGATCCACTCATTGACGCATTCGAGCAAAGTGGCGATCAAAATGCAGTGGTTGTACTAGACGATCCACCAACAGCAGAGGTGATGAGCGTCTATCTAGAGGGGGCTCTCACGGCAGCGCTCCCCGATCGAATCACGGATATCTCGGTGCGTGTCCGGGAAACAGCACAGCTCTGTGCAACGGGCGACCACTGATGCCGGTCAGCGATGCTGTCTCCGAAACGATTGGCGATGATGACACAGCCTCGGGACTGCCACTCAACGAACTCTTCTATTCAGTACAGGGAGAAGGAAAGCTGACCGGCACACCCAGCGTTTTCGTTCGCACCAGTGGGTGCAATCTCCGATGCTGGTTCTGTGATTCGTATCACACGTCTTGGGAACCGGTGTATGCCCACTGTTCGATCGAAACGATTATTGAGAAGATACAATCGTTTGATTCTGCTTCACATGTCGTCCTCACCGGCGGTGAACCCCTGATTCATCCCGAAGCAGTGGCGTTGCTCGAACGGCTGAACGAACTAGGATATCACACCACTGTCGAAACGAACGGCACGATCTACCGCGACGCACCGATAGATCTCGCAAGCATTTCTCCGAAGCTCAAATCAAGCACTCCCACTGAGGAGAACGCACCAGCCGACGACGTCGATGGATGGAACAAAAAACACGAGACAGAGCGAATCGATATGGACGCACTCGGACAGCTCGTCGATTCGTATTCAACGCAGCTCAAGTTCGTCGTGACAGACCGTACTGATCTCGAAGAGATCAACGAGCTTGTCGCGCAAATTCGCGCGAACAGTACCACCACCATCGAAAATGAAGATATCCTCCTCATGCCCGAAGGGACGACCCGAGAGCAGCTCGCTGATAGACAACAGACCGTGGCCGAACTCGCAATCGAATATGGATACCGGTATACGCCACGCCTGCACGTCGATCTATGGAACGATGCTCCAGAAACGTAATCCTATGATCAGCCACCACCACAGTATGGTAGTCGTATCGTCACGAAAATCGATTTCCAACGGTGAGAATAATGTCTAAACGCGCCGTTGTACTGGCCTCAGGCGGCATGGACAGCGCCACCGCCACGGCAGTCGCTGCCGAACGGGGATACGAACTTTTCATGCTCCACACCTCCTATGGCCAACAAACGGAATCAAAGGAATTCGCGTGTGCAAAAGCACAGGCAGACCATTTTGACGCTCGTGATTTCCTTCGGCTAACGACAGATCATCTCTCGAAGATCGGTGATTCGAGTCTCACGGATGCGAACGAACAAATCGAAGATGCTGATCTGGACGATGACGGTGTTCCGTCGTCCTACGTTCCGTTCAGAAACGCGAACCTGCTAGCGATGGCAGTATCGTACGCCGAAGCAAACGACTGTGAAGCCGTCTTCATCGGTGCGCACTCGGAAGACTTCTCGGGCTATCCCGACTGCAGACCACAGTTTTTCGAAGCGTTTCAGAATACAGTTTCCACAGGGACGAAAGAAGACACAACAATCACCATCGAAGCTCCGTTTACTGAACAATCCAAAACTGATATAGCCCGGCGGGGAACCGACCTCTCTGTTCCGTTCGATCTGACCTGGAGTTGCTATCGTAGTGAAGCCCCTGCCTGTGGTACCTGTGATGCGTGTGCGTATCGATTGCAAGCGTTTCAGCGGATTGGCATCCGGGATCCGATCGAGTACGAAACTCGACCAGATTACGTGGAGAATTTTCAGCAGTAACTGGTGAGTACGGTTAATCGGATACTTCCCCATGACGGTGTATGCGAGCGATCGAAGTCCCAGAGTATGGGGATGCAGCAGTGCTCACACCGACTGAAAGAGAGCTCCCCGAACCGGGACCAGGAGAGCTCCGTATTGCAGTCGAGGCCGCAGGAATAAACTTTGCAGATATCATGCAGCGGCGAGGACAGTATCCCGGTGGTCCAGCGCCCCCATACGTTCCAGGGATGGAGGCTGCGGGCAGCATTGATGCAATCGGAGAGGGTGTGGACCGATCCGTCGGCGACCGAGTCGTTGCCATGACTACTGGTGGGTACGCAGAATACGCAGTTGCCCCTGCAGGTGCTGTTTTCGACGTTCCAGTTTCGATGAGCTTCGAAGAAGCGGCGGGGTTTCCTGTTCAGTTTTTGACCGCGTATGCGTCACTGTTCACGCTCGGTGATCTGACGGCTGAAGATAGTGTTCTGATCCACGCAGCGGCAGGGGGTGTTGGGACGGCAGCAACCCAGCTCGCCGCAAATGCCAATGCAACTGTGTTTGGCACCGCCAGCACGAGCGAAAAGCTAGAGCTCGCCGACAAACTCGGTGTTGACCATCCGATCAACTACACCGAAACAGCGTTCGATGATGAAATTTCGAATCTCACTGACCAGAGCGGTGTCGATCTCATTCTCGACGGCGTAGGGGGAGCAACGACAACTGCAAGCTTCGATTGTCTCAGTCCGTTCGGGACTCTCGTTGCGTTCGGCGCAGCCAGTGGCCAACCCGGTGCCGTCGATACCGGAACGATACTGTTCAACAATGCTTCCGTCTATGGCTTTCATCTCGGCCAATCAATGCAACACAACCCTGAACGCGTCCTCCAGTCCGTCCCAGAACTAACCGAACTGCTTCTCGATGGGGAGCTATCGGTGATCGTCGGGGAAACGTTCGATCTCGACGCAGTGGAAGCCGCCCATGAATATATCGAAGACAGACGCTCCGTTGGTAAAGTCGTCTTGCAACCCTAGGGTCAGGCTGATTTTGTCCGGTAATGTAGAAATAACTGTATCGGCAGTGAGTGCAGTATACACAGTGCAAACTGTTCGAACAGTGTAGAATGAGTGGTGATCGAATACGCTGTTCTTGTATCCAGGGAGAGTGAGTTGCGAGTCAGTTCCGAAACCAGGAGATTGCATCACCGCCTTGCCTGCTGGTAGAGGGTCAAAAGGATTCGAACAGGATATTCAAACTGTATACACTGTTTCTGCTGTATCCACTTTATTTACAGTAACAACAGTAAGATTATGCTGATTGTTGGATGCGGAGCTCCGAATTATTTATAGACAGTATATACGGTTGGAACAGTCTATACAGTACAATAGGAGCGTATATCTATCGCTCCCAATATCGGACACAGCAGACCAGGCCTTAGTACTGTACAGACTGTGTAAGATTTGCAAACAGTCTATACATTATATTCACAGCAGCAGTTGTTTGACTACTCTGTGCTGTTGTAACAGTTCATAGCGTCCGCAACTTCTGTACAGTAGCCACGGTTAACACTGTGCACACAGTTTACCTCACGTATACTGTACTAGCGGTGCTACAGTCAATGTGGCGTCTGCACCGTGAGAAGTGCAAACTGTGTATACTGTAGACACTGTGAAAATGAAACAAGCTGTTCATACAGTAGCCACAGTCTACACAGTCTGTATCAACAATAGGATGTAATCTGGACACTCCCTACAGTGTGGACTGTAGATAGCCATTGATACAGTAGACACTGTGTATACAGTTTTAGACAGTGAGAACTGTGGAAACAGTATATCCTGTGCCGAAACGGGAGCACCTCGTATCCCGAAAGAACTCCGTAGAATAGTCCAGTCCCCAAATATTACACTGTTACAACAGTATATACCGTAGAAGCGGTCTGAACAGTATACACTGTGCCGCGTTTGATTCAAGGCCGAGGAACGGTACTTGTGGTGTTTCGGGCGCCGATCGGCCGGTCCAACGAAACACAGTAGATACTGGTAATACGGTGTAAAAGGTCAGCACAGTAAGCAAGCTTACCACAGCAACAACAGCCCACACAGTTGAGACAGTTCGCTCACTATACACTGTATGCACTGTATAACGACACCACCTGCTGGAGATCGGATTGCCGAGAAAGTCACTGCTGGCTTTGGTCACCACTTCAAACTGTTAGAACAGTGTGCTCATTCTATACTGTTTGCACGGTATAGACAGCATACACAGTAGAAAGCGAGGAATAATCCTCTGTCCCTTCGGGCCTGGTTAACGATGGATATCGTGATCAGTATTTCCACTGTTTATACAGTATTCTCAGTTTGAACAGTGAGCACTGTATATGCAGTATTCACAGTGTGCTCCAGCGAACCGGTGGTAAACGCGACAGGGATCAGGGCGTACCGTTACGTGATCCTTCACACCCATTACTATACAGTATGTACTGTTAAAACAGTGTATACGCTTTTGGTCAGGACCGGGATTATTATGATGTTCCCACTTTATACACCGTTTGTACAGTGCACTTTGTGTAGCCACTGTTCAGACAGTCGACTATGAAACCACAGACAACGAAAAATGGCGTCGTCGCAGTGTGTATTCTGAAGGGCGGAATGGGAAAATCGACGATAGCGATCAACCTTGCACACCGATTACAGGAAAAACATGGCGACACAGTGTACGTGGATGTCGATAAGAACGGGCACGGAACGGAATTTCTGGGATTTGGCGATGCGTACAACCAGAACGGTCACATCGAAGAAGTCATTTTCCGGGACCTGCATCCAAAGGAGTTGGTGATCGATACCGAATGGGGCTTCGGTGTGGTTCCCAGCTCCACGGAGATGTCCACCATCAACGATCGGATGAAAAACCAGATGAATGCGGACGTGATCCTGAAAAACGAGGTTGTCGATCCACTCCGAAACGACGGCTACGACTACGTCGTCCTTGATACGCCGGGTGATCCATCGAAAGTCGCAGACAACGCACTCGTCGCAGCCCAGAGCTTCATCGTTCCGGTGATCCCAGGGCAGGGATCAATCAGTGGCCTAGAGCGTATCATGGAAACCCAACTGTTGCCAATCATCGAGGCGACAGATGGGGCCGCAGATATATTGGCCATCACGCCGAACATGCTGAGTGAGTCCATCCGGCCAAACAAACCGGACCGACGACTCCTCGAAGACCTCAACCGCAACTGGGCCGACTATCTTCCACCGTACGCCAGAATCACCGACGAACAGTGGGAGAAAATCGACCAGAACGGACGGGGAGACATTCCACTACCGGGAATTCGTGAACGTGATGCGCTCTCGGATTCCTTCTCGAACAATATGCCGGTTGGGGCATACAATGGATCGTGCGATCAACTAGAACACTTCGACACCCTGGCAGATATCGTCGCGGAGCGTGCTTAATATGGACAGCAGCAATCTGAGAAACCAGTTGGATCAGGTCAAAGAAGGAGCAGCACCGGACGACGAACAAGCAAATGAACCCGAATCCACCCCAGAACCACCTGAACCATCCGTGGAGAACGATTCGACGGAGGAGAACACTCCCTCCGACGGGGGACCAGCGTTCACCGCAGGTGAGAGCAAAAAACTCTCAATCTATCCAGAAGCACAGACTGCCCGACGAATCAAGCTTCTCTGCAACAGCGTCGAAAACGAACTCCTCGGGCTCGGATACGACGACTTCGAAGTTCGCGAAGCACACGACGCCATGGTTCGCCTCGCGCACGAAAACCACGAAGAACTCACACGGCTCGTCCTCGAAGCCCGTGATATAGCACCCGAAGCGCTCGAAAACGACTAATTGCGGATACTGATTTTGCGAGGATACTATGGGGGGTTACAACGTCGACACCGTACTGGAATTCATACAGTGAAGACAGTATAGAAAGTATAGGCAGTATAGACAGGAAAGACGGTATGCGCTGTATATGTAGTTCATACAGTTCGTACGGTATTAGAAAGTGCGTTCCCAGTGCTCATCACGCGTCTCACGACGAGGCGACAACAACTGTGTCAAGACGGATGTTGGTGTTTGATCTGCTCGGCGATTGTTCCTGGAACGGGCGTCCCACAATCAGAACACCGCCATGAGGGCGTTGTCAGCGTACGTTCCTGTTCGAGATCTTGTCGATATCGGAGTCGAAAGCCACATTGACAGGTGTAAGTCACTGGAGCCATACCACAGTCCGGACCGACCAGTCCAATAGCTGCTTCGATCGAATTGCGGGCTGCAGTTTGAAGGATTATCCAGAAAACTTTCGAATCGTCATATCAAGCGTCTGCAGGTCAAGAATCGGTGCATACCCAACATCAGGAACGATGCCTTGCGACTTCTGATATGAGGTTTGTTGTTGCCAACAGCCAGTATTGACCGAGAGAACTGTATTGTACGATCCATACCCGAACTTGTGTAAGTGACCGGTGTGGAACACGTCGGGAATCTCATCCATCACCAGATAATCTTCCTCCTCTGGGGCAAGCCGGAGCTGTCCACCGTACTGCGGGGCAACATGGCGTTTTTTCAAGAGGTTGTACATCGCCTCATGCGGGTTATCCAGTTCCAATCCAGGGGTGTCAATGATGACCTCAAACAGCGACACACCGTGATACATGAGCACTGAAACCCCATCGATCGTAACCGTAGAAGGATTTGCCGTGATGTGGGCATCGTGAGCGCTCATGATCGAGCGGAGCTCCTCATCGAACGCCGGCTGGGGCTCAGCCAGCCGAACGGCGTCGTGATTGCCAGGTATCATCACGATCTCCATCTCACCAGGCACGTCCTTGAGCAGTTCAGCAAACCGTTCGTATTGGTCGTAGATATCAACAATTGTGAGCTCTTTATCTTGCTCGGGATACACGCCAACGCCCTCAACCATGTCGCCGGCAATGAGGAGATACTCCACGCGTTCGGCCGCTTCGGTGTGGAGCCACGACGTGAACTGCTCCCAGGCAGCCCCATGGAATTCATCACTCCCAACGTGAACGTCGGAGATCAACGCCGCCTCGACCGGTCGGTCAGCCGTCGACGGTGTGAAGGTTCGGGGGATATCAGGGAAGTGAATTGAATCGACAAAGCAGATCTCTCCATCATTCGAAAGCGTTCCTTCGATGCCAATACACTCATCAAAGCAGAGTTCGGACACAACATCCGCAATATCGCGATCTTTCATCACGAGACAGGGGAACGTTCCCGTGGTGTCTTCGAGTTCGATAATCCAGTGTCCGTTCTTGGTGGATTGAATGTCGTTAACGAGACCGATCATTGCCCCATCGGACCCACCCTCCATCGATGCCAGGGTCTCTGCCGGCCGATGGTTCAAACGGCCGCGCAACATGCTCGAAAGCCGTTGATACCGGTCCTGAAACGTCTGTAGAAACGTCTCAAACGTCCCCGTTCCAGTGCTGTCGCCAGTCACATCACCGTCGATCTCAAGGGTTTGTGATGGGTGGGACGACTGTGATGGCTGTTCTGTCCCACCTGGTTCTGTCTGCATCGTCGCCGTAGCGCCCACAGCTGACGAACCATCGCCGCTAGACGTTTCGCCACCGTGAGAATCCGGAACGTTGTCCGGATCGATAGACACTGGCTCCGGTCGAGACACGTCTTCGAGCGAATCAAGTGCTGATTCTACGTGCGAAACCGTAAGACGAAGCGTTCCCGCTGGAACTGCGGCTACTGTTTCCTGTATGACTTTCGCGGGCGTTTCAGTTGAGGCTATCAGCGATACAGCCGCTCGATCGGCGTTGTACCCCTGCTTTGCCAGCGCCCGCACGACCTGCATTCGCCCGTTCAAGGATATAGATACTCTCGCGGATCCGCCCAAAAAGAATTTGGATCGGGAACCATCGTGCTATGACACCCCGCACCTACCCCTCGGCGGTGGCCACATCAGTCCGCTGGGGGAGAAACAGATAGAGCACCGTCCCCACCGCTGTGAGCCCACCGAGGCCGTACATCGCGACAGATTCGTATCCGTGATCGAAGAAGAATCCAACGACCGTTGAACCGGTTGCACCGACAAGAAAGAACACGGTTCGCAACAACCCCCACACAGTTGCTCGATTGTCAGCTGGCAGCGAGTCGATAAGATAGGCGTTGCTCACGGAGTTTATCGCCAGCCGACTAGAGAGCAGTAGTGTGACGATCGCCAGTGGGAGTGGTCCACTAACGAACGGAAGCACAAACAGGCCAATCGATGCGACTACTGTCACCCCCCTGAGAACGGCTGGATCACCGAATCGGTCGGCAAGCGTCCCACCAAGCGACTGAAACACGGCACCACTGGTGAAAAACAGGGCGTACAACAACGCTGCAGTCGATTGCCCAACGCCACCCGCGCGAACGTAGTACACGGGAAGAAACGCGGTCAACCCCTGTAATACGAATAACAACACCGTGGCTGCAGTTGTGCCCACAAGGACTGACCGACGAGTGAGGGCTCCAAAGAGGGTTGATACGGATGGAATGGTGGACGTGCGGGCTGTGGTGGGCGACGCTGGTGCGTCAATCACTAACCAGATACCACCACCAACGACACTGAGCGGAACGACGAGTACCAAAACCACCGTTCGCCAGTGAAACGATGTGAGCAGTTGGCTACCCAGCAAAGGAATCACGGCTGACCCAATCGAGCCAATGGCGAGTACGATGCCGATCGCCGTGCCATCGAAGGAGCCGAACGTTTTCGAGAGCACGGTCCCACGTGCTGGTCCATACAGCCCACTCGCCAATCCAAACAGCCCACACCCGACGACGAATGCACCAAACGTCGGTGCGACACTCACTCCGACAATCGCCCCAGCAGCCACGAGAAGGCTTGTCGTTAGCAGTGTGCGTTCACCAAGCCGATCCGTCAGGGCACCCGCTGGAAACTGAATCAGGGCATACGCCCCCCACAGAACCGTTATCGCGATCCCAGCACTCGTAGCAGAGAGCCCAAACGACTGCTGGACGGATGGAAGCAACACCGGAAACAGATAGCGCCCACCGAGTATCGACAGCCAGCCACCGGCCACAACCAGCAACACCAGCCAGCGACCACCACTGAGAACGTGTTTGGTCCACGGGCTGTGCTCAGTTTGCGATTCCATTCAAGCGGTGATTTGACCGACGGAATGAAAATCGTGACGAATACCAAAGATGGCTGTGGCGACCCTTCTATCTCACCCTACAAATAGTAGAATTAATTATGATATTAGTATCATGGTGCGGACGAATTGGTGC
This sequence comes from Halobacteriales archaeon YIM A00013, assembly GCA_025041195.1. GTDB lineage: Archaea > Halobacteriota > Halobacteria > Halobacteriales > Haloarculaceae > Halocatena. The sequence goes on along the minus strand of JAKCFM010000002.1, from coordinate 639,956 downwards.
CAAGCAATGTGGGCAGCCACAATACAATAGTGTAATGGAACCGTAGTGCGAATATGGAAGCGGTAACTGTGTTGGAACTGGTCGTGCTTGCCACCAACGATCTGGGATTGGTGTTCGTTGGCCTCGGGTTGTTGCTGTCGTTGGTCGGAATCGGATGGTGGATGCTCAGACCGCAAGAGCGGTCTACGGATGAGACAGAAGAGTGGGAGACTGACTCGCCCTCAGCCGCCACAACCGAGGAAGAAGGCTCCGACGATGAGCAAACGGGCGGGTTCGTTTTTTCTGACGAAGAGAAGGGATCGGACACGGATGACGACTCAGATCTGGGTTTTGGAAACAATCAGTGGTAACAATACGAATGAATTGTGCACGGGGTGTGCAGTCAGTTCGCCCCTCACCGATCGGACGAAGCCGACGGGTCGTCGGTGAGAATGTCAGCAAGCAGTTCGAGCGGGTGCGTGATCGAATAGCCGGTGCCGTGTGACATCTGCATTGCGCACGTTGGACATTCGGTCATCCCCTGCTCACCGGCTGCCGCTTCCATCTCTGTAAACATCGGATCACCGATCGCCATTGAATTGTCGTACTTCTCGGTTTTCCAGCCGTACGTCCCTGAAATCCCGGAGCACGAATCACCGACATCCTCGATTGTTACGCCATCAACGCTGCTAAACAGTTCAACGGCCTGCCGTTCGAGGCCCTGATTGCGGGCGTGACACGGAGCGTGATAGACATATTCCTCTGCGTCACCAGATGATTCCGAGAGGACGGCGTCAAGATCCTCATTGTGTCTGAGATACTCAAGCGATTCATACGTGTGCTCACTAACGGCGTCGATATCATCGATATCGAATAGTTCAGGATACTCTTCTCGAAGCGCCATCGAGCATGAGGTACACGAGGCGATCACAGCTGCGCCGTCCGCAATCGCTTCTGCGAGCGACTCAACGTTCGTCTCTGCATGCCGTTTGGCATCATCAAGCCGGCCGTTCGCAAACATCGGCGTTCCCGAACAGCGCTGTTGTGGAACAAGCACCTCGTACTCGAACGACTCAAACACCCGAACCATGGCTTTTCCCACCGCCGGTGTGTTGTAGTTCGCATAACAGCCGTGAAAGTAGGCCACCCGCTTATCCGGATTTTCGACGTGGGAACCACCGCGGTCGGCCCACCACTCACGAAACGTCTGGGTGGCAAATGACGGAAACGACCGCTCGCTAGTGATTCCAAGCACGCGTTCGAGAAGCCACCGCGTTGGTCCGAAGTTCGTTGCCGCGTTTGCAACGCGGGGGAGTTTGCTCGCAAATCGTCCAGCCGTGTAGTAGTTTGCCAGTAGCCGGTTTCGAATTCGTTCACGGAAATCTGCAACGCCGTCCCGAACAATGGACGCGGCGCGGCGAAACGCTCCCGAACGGAGTGCAGCCACTGCATCGCTCGCAAAGCGTTGCTGTTCCACATACGCGCCGCGGGCCGTGTTATGCATCTGACTCAATGGGACGGATGACGGGCAGGCACCATCACAGCGCATGCAGTTCGAACAGCCCATGATGGAGTCATCAATCTCCGTGTCTTCCTTGCGTGTGAGTCGCCACTGTTCTGGCCCCTGAAACTTTGGGCCTGGAAACGACGAATCGACGGCCGCCACCGGGCAAACACTATCACACGTCGAACATTTGTAGCAATCGTCAGAGCCGGATCTGAGGTCCTGTTCTGTCGGTTCGAACACCGTTACTGGATCGAACGAAGATGTGTCGTCTGTATCACTCATACTGAATCAGTTACTCCGTTCTCCCGCAAGCCGGCCTGCCCGCACGCCGCTCGCGAGTGAACGTCCGCTTGCCGAGAGTTCCATGGTCACGTCTGTACCACCGAGAACGCCACCAGCAGCCCGTAGATTATCGTACTCGGGGGTTTCCGAATCGTCACACGGTTTGAGCGATCTATCCACGGCAACGCCAAACCGTGCGAATGGCTGGTCAGTGTGCGGGTCGTCGCCGTACCATTCGGCTCGGTCTGCAGGGTGTGGGACGTGACAGCCGAACACCGGTTCCGAAAGTGCCGTTCGGTCGGACGCAAGCCCCTTGCCGACGAGGCCACCAGTAGCAAGCACGAACTGCGAGGCCGTATACGGAACGCGGCTGCCGTTTCGGTCGATGTACACCCGCTGAATCCGACCAGCGTCGGCGTCGAACGCCACAACCGGATTGCCAGTCGTCCGAAAGACGCCAGCGTCATCGAGCGCGTCGAGATACTGGTGTTCGAGGCGCTGACCGGGGATGCTTGGCGGGCCCATCGGCAGTTCAAACACGTCAACGCCGAGAAGTCGTTCAAGATCTCGGCGGACGTCGGGTGCGTTCTCAAGGCCTAGGAGTGCCGGAAGGCCAACACGCTGTGCCGACTCAAGATGTGGCTCAATCCGCCGAGCGAGGGCATCGCGTATCGGCTGCGATCCAGTCGAAGTCGAAACGGACTCGTTCACATCGAGTGCGTGAACCAGCCGATGGAGCCGTGTGTCCGGCCGATGCGATCCAGGAGCCGAGATCGTTACCCCTCGCGTCGGCGCAGGCATCCCGTCCGAAGAAAGCGATGCACTAACATATGGCGCATCAAATGCAGTCAATCGTTCAAAACCGACAAATAAGACTGGCGAGCGATCGCTTGCCAGTCCGGCTGCCGTCATCGTGGGATAGCGAGCGGTCGGTTTTATTCGGCCACCGTACGTTGGAACGAGCGCGTTCGCTGCAGTGTGGTCGCCCGAATAGCTCTCACCAACGACGGCGTCGAACAGATCGAATCCGTCGTGAACTGCCTGTTCGCCAATACGTTGATAGAGGTGGTGATCCGGGAGCGTGGCCATTGCATCGAAGGGATCGGCAACGATCTCACCCGCAGGGGTGTAGCCCAGCAGATCGATCAGACCGCTTGCCTGTCTGAGCGTGCTTTTTTTGTGCGACAATAGTCGAACTGACGCCCCCGCTTCAGCAGCCGCGATCGCACTCGTCATGCCCGCCAGTCCGCCGCCGATCACACACACGTCCGCGTCAATCGCCACGGTCATCGCCCCCATCGAATCGCTCGAACGCAATCGATTCCGAAGACGCCGTCTGTGAGTGCGCCCGGTTCATCGTCGTTGCGTGCAAAAATCGCGTGAGCATGGCCTGTGAAAGCTGTTCGCCCCACAGCGCGTGGCGTTGTCCACGCCAGCGCTCTTCATACAGCGCATCGAGTGAGCTGCGTACTGTCTCAACAGTGTGGTCGGGGTGTAACAGCGCTGCCATTCGGTGCGCACAGAAACAGCCCTGACAGTTACCCATCGACGCACGCGTTCTGATCCGGACCGCGTTCAGATCGGTGCCCACCTCCGACAGTGCGTCCTCAACTTCCGCCCTGGTAACCGCCTCACAGCTGCAGATCACCGGATTGGGCTCGTCGATTGAAAGCACCGACGACGACCGACTTCCCAGCCGTTGGATGCTCCGACGGGCGATCGGTGAGCGGAGGTCGAACGACGCCATCGCGTCTTCCAATCGCATTGGATTGTCACTCCCAGGAAGCGCCACGTCTGCGGTCCGACAGACTGCATCTACCCCCAACCGCTCACAGATGTGATCGGAGATTCGTTCGGCCATCAGACGATAGGTGGTGAGCTTTCCCCCGACGATCGAGGTCAGACCTGCCAGGCCGTCACGATCGGCGTGATCAAGCAAGAAAAACTGTCGGGTGATGTCCGTGGGATCGCTGGTCTTCGTCTCGGGCGGTTCATACAGCGGTCGCACCCCCCAGAACGACCGAAGGGTGCGTGCCCCATCGAGAATGGGGACGAGCTCCGAGAGCGTCTCGATCATCGACTCGACTTCCCACTGCGATTCGGGAACGTCGTCCGGATCATCCACCTCCACGTCGGTCGTTCCGAGGATGCACGCCGTTTCGTGTGGAACGATGATATCCGCGTCGCCCTTTGGTCGACAGCGATTGATCACTGTATCAACCTGGCGGCAGTTCATCACTGTCATCGCACCTTTCGACGGCCGCACGGCGATATCGACACCAGCCATGGCACCGATCTGCCCGGCCCACGCGCCAGTGGCGTTAACGACGTGCTCTGCCTCGATGCGTTCTGTCGGGACAGACTGCCCGGTATCGTTCTCGTGTGCTAGCTCGACGCCGACAACCCGATCACCATCGAGAAGCAGATCGGTGACTTCGGCGTGGGTCTCGATTCGTGCACCGTGTTCCCGAGCAGCTGCGGCGTTAGCCACACAGAGCCGAAACGGATCGATCGCAGCGTCTGGGACGCGTATCGCCCGCTCAACATCGTGTGCGAGATACGGCTCAACGGCTCTTGCCTGCTCGCCACTGAGTCGTTCAGTTGGTATATCACACGCAGCACAGCCAGACAGCTTCCGTTCGAAATACTCCTCCGAATCACCTGGCTTTGAAACGAACAGCCCCCCCGTCGGTTCGACACAGTGGTGTGCGATCTCACGGAGAATCCGATTTTCAGTGATGCATTCTGCTGCACTCTCCTGGTCCGAAACCGCATACCGACCGCCGGAGTGTAGCAGCCCGTGCATCCGACCGGTGGTTCCATCGGTGAGCGTCCCGCGTTCAACCAGCGTGACCGCGACACCACGCATAGCGAGGTCTCTGGCGATGCCACAGCCGGTCGACCCACCACCGATGACGAGCACCTCGGTTTTCGTATCCATCGAATTGTCCGTGGGTTAGTGCCGACACACTTTATTTTACCGATGGATGTATACCAGCCGTAACTATCATTCAGGCCGGAGACCTGTGGGGCGTCGATTGCTCAAGACTTATGGCTGAATGGGACAAGCATCGATACCAACAGTCGGACACTCGAGCGCCGACGGGGCGAAATGGGACAGACAGAGCCACTCACGAGACCGTCCAACCGACGAATTCGGCTGGAACGCACGAACCCAGACCAGCAATGAATCGGTCGATGGATCTGCAGTCGAGAATTCGTCGACGGGCAGAATCAAGCACCGAGACGCGACTGATACAGGAGTATGAACCGATCAATCCGGTTGCGCATATAGAAGAACCCATCGGTCGTGGGGCGATTATCGAGCGGTTACTCGACTACTTCGAACCGATTTTCGACGGGCAGCTTCCGTCGAACGCCTATCTCTGGGGACCGGCCGGGAGTGGGAAAACTGCGATTATCACTGCGCTGTTTCGTGGACTCCGACAGATTCGGTCACACACTGATACGATCATCCACACGGCAACCCGGGTCGATTCGACAACGACCCCTGGGCTGGTCTATGTGGACTGTCGGAGCGCAAGCACGGAGTTTGGCGTGTATCAGTCAATCCTCGACGCGGTCCTCGAAGACGTTCCCAAAAACGGCGTTGGAACCGAACGGCTACGGAACAGGCTACAGGAGCATCTACAGACAACGGAGAACACCCTGTTGGTCGCGTTTGATCACGTCGGTGAGCCAGGCGCACACGATCTCGCCACGCTTGCGGATGCATGTGGCTACGTCGGGGATGGTCTTTCCTGGGTGGCAATCGCCAGAGCACCCCCCAGAACGCTCTCCCAGACGGTCCGTCCCCCCGTCACGATTGAACTACCAGCGTATCGTGTCCCCATTATGATTGATATATTGACACAGCGAGCGACTAATGGGCTCGCCCGTCGTGCGATAGCACACGAACAGCTGCGAACGATCGCCACCTGGAGCGATGGCAACGCACACGACGCCCTCTGTGCACTGTTCTGTGCGGCTGACATCGCCATCGAAACAGGGAGTGACACCATTCGTGACCGGGATCTCCACGCCGGAATGGACGGCGTACCGAACGGGGGGGCCGCCCTCGGACGCGTCCTTGCGCTCGCAGAAAACCGCCGACGGGTGTTACATGCGCTCATCGAAGGCAATCACACCGCACCAATCGAAACGACGGCAACCTCGATCGCAGATCATCCCGCCGTTGGCCTCTCATCCAGTACGGTCAAGCGGCTGCTGTATGAGCTCGCAGACACCGGGATTGCACACCGAATCCAGATAGAGCCGACAGACGAGTGGGTCGGTCGAACACCGAGTACCATCGAGCCACGGTTCGCAACGCGTGTTTTCCGCCGTCTCGATGGATTATCGACGCTATCGACAGCGGATTCGAACTGATCGATACTGTCCACCCGATCTGTGTCGAAGGTGTTTTCTCACGATAGATTTATACTGATAGAACATGCTGGTTACGCTCGAAGCCATGGTACGGATAAACAACTACCGGCGGCGGGATCGAAAGACTCGGTGTGAGCAATGAGCGAGGAGAGGTATGTTGGTGCGATCGACCAGGGAACGACCGGCACCCGGTGTATGGTGTTCGATCACGACGGCCACGTGATCGGCGAGGCCTACGAAACACACGAGCAGTTCTACCCGGAACCGGGGTGGGTAGAGCACGACGCGGAGGAGATTTGGGAGCGCACCCGGACGGTCGTTCGTGCTGGGATCGACGACGCTGGCATTGACGCCGAGCAACTAGAGGGGCTTGGAATCACCAACCAGCGTGAGACCACCCTGGTGTGGGACCGTACAACGGGGGCACCGGTGTACAACGCCATCGTCTGGCAGGACCGGCGAACGACCGAACGGATCGAATCGCTCGAAGCCACTGATACGGGGCACGCAATTCGTGCGAAGACCGGCCTCGAACCCGACGCGTACTTTTCGGCGTCGAAAGTGGAGTGGCTACTCGATTCGGTGGAGACCGAGACCGACGATGTCTCGTTGCGAGACCGCGCACGGGCTGGCGAGCTCTGTTTTGGGACGATCGACTCCTGGCTGATCTGGCAGTTGACGGGCGAGCACGTCACCGACGTGACGAACGCATCGCGAACGATGCTGTTCGACATTCACGAACTGGCCTGGGATGATGCGCTTTTGTCGGAGTTTGGCGTTCCTCGCGAGATGTTGCCCGACGTCCGTCCCTCGGCCGACAGCGACTATTATGGGACAACCGACCCAGACGGCTTTCTTGGCGCAGAGATTCCGGTTGCCGGCGCGCTCGGCGACCAGCAGGCAGCGCTGTTCGGACAGACCTGCTTCGATCCAGGTGACGCGAAAAATACGTATGGAACCGGCTCGTTCTTTCTGCTCAACACTGGCGAGAACGCCGTCGAGAGCGACCACGGACTGCTGACGACGGTCGGGTTTCAACAGTCAGGCGAACCAGTGCAGTATGCGCTTGAGGGCTCAATTTTCATCACGGGAGCAGCAATCGAATGGCTCGAAGATGTCGGCCTGATTTCGAATGCCAGCGAGTCGGCGACGATGGCCCAGTCAGTCGACTCCACTGACGGGGTGTATTTCGTTCCGGCGTTTGCCGGCCTTGGGGCGCCACACTGGGACGGCCGAGCACGCGGGACGATCATTGGTTTAACCCGTGGAACGACCGACGCACACATCGTCCGCGCGACGCTGGAATCGATTGCGTTCCGGACGCGTGACGTTGCCGAGGCGATGGCTGCCGACGCTGGCCTCGAAATTTCGAGTTTGAAGGTCGATGGCGGTGCGGTGAAAAACGACTTTCTCTGTCAACAGCAGGCGGATATCGTCGGAACTTCGATCGACAGACCGGCAGTTGATGAGACCACGGCGCTCGGTGCGGCCTACGCCGCCGGCCTGGCAGTTGGCTACTGGAACGATCTAGATGAGCTCCGCGACAACCGGCGGGTTGACCGCACGTTCACGGCCGATGACGACGGGACGGCAGACGACCGATACCAGCGCTGGACGGACGCGCTCGAACGTGCCCAGGACTGGGCACAGGAGCACTGACAGATGATGGGACTGCAGGTGGCAATCATGGGCAATGGAGTCGAGACTATGCTTGTGCTCGCCATCACGGCACTCGCGGGCGGCGCGTTCGGTGCGGCAATCGGCGCACTTCCGGCGTTCGTTTTCACCGGGTTCGTCGTCTTTCTTGGCGAAGGCCTTGAAATTATAGAGTCGTCAGTGGGATCGCTCGGCGGGATTGACGCAACTGCGCTCGATGTCGGGCTGACGGGATCAATCGGGTTTGGGGTGGTGTTTGGCCCGCATGTTGCGTTCGCTGGCGGTGTTGCGGCCTCGGCATACATGGGCAAACAGTATCCTGAACTGGAGCCCGATGGCTGGGACTACCACCCGGGGAAAGTGATCACGGAGGCATACGGCACACAGCCGGACATCCTCGCTGTCGGTGCGGTATTTGGACTGCTGGGCCACGTGATCGAACGGCTTGCCGTAGCCAGCTCGATCCCAACCGATCCAATTGCCCTCTCGGTCGTCGCGACGGCACTCCTGGCGCGGATCGTCTTTGGCTACCCCCTGGTTGGGACGCCAGCGGGTGATTCCTGGTTTGATATGCGTCCGTTCCGGAACGGTGACCGCAAACCACTGACTGACGGTGGCACAGAACAAACCCGACTGGCCACCGAGCCATGGCTCGCACACCAGTACCGCTGGGCTGGCGTTACCACAATCGGCATTATCGGCGGTCTCCTCGGCGGCTACATCTGGATGGAAACCGGGAGCATATTCCTCGGCTACGCGCTCTCGACGATGAGTCTGACATTTTTGACGCTTGGTGTGGCGAAAATTCCCGTCACCCATCACATCACGTTGCTCGGTTCCGTCGGGGCAGTACTCGCCGCAGAGCTGACCGGAAGTGTGGTTATCATCCTCCTCATCGGTGGCCTGCTCGGGACGATTTCGGGGCTCATCGGAGAAATAACACAGCGAGTGATGTATGCCCACTCTGGAACACACGTTGACCCACCGGCGATGGCGATAACCATATGTATGGTGGGTGTTGGTGTTGGGGCCCTGCTGGGAGTCATCCCAACCGGCGCCTATCTGTAGCCGACCAGTCCACTTGCGCCATCCGATCACCAGTGAGATGGAATCTCCACGATGGAGATGGTGTGTTGGCTCAGGCCAGTGTGTTGTTGTAGATCGTGTTGTAATGAGAGTACTGATCGTCAATGATTGGTGCTTCGTGGTTGTTCACAATCTCGTTGTGGGCAACAGTGTTGTTGTTGGCATCGCCGAGCGTTTCGCCAACAGTGTCATTGCTCCCGTGCAGGACGACACCCGAACCGTTGTTCTGGGAGATCGTATTGTGTGTGAGCAGATTGTTACTGGCGAAATGGAGATACACACCATCATCTTCGTTGGAGTGAACTCGGTTGTTCGCAACAGTGATGTTGAGCTTGTTGGCACTCGGGGTCTGTCCCGGAGAGATAAACAGCCCATTCCCGTTGTTGTTCTGAATCGTATTATCCACAACACGGCTGTCGTCCGATTTGCCGACTGAAACGCCGATTCCGTTGCCGGAAACCTTGTTGTCGGCAATTAAACTATTGTACGACGTCCCACCGACACTGAGGCCAGTTTCAGTGTTGTGTTCGACAGTGTTGTCTCGGACTGTCGAATTGGGAGAATCATGCAGATACATTCCGTCGTCATTTCCTTTAATAACGTTGTCGGTTACTGTTGCACCCTCGGCATTCTGTCCACTAATCGCCTGTCTCGTGTTATGTGCGATTTTTGAGTCCGTGATTGTGATCCCGGAGGCGCTGGCGATATCAATTCCATCCATGTTGGAGACGGTCTGGACGTTCGTAATCGTGGTATCAGCATCCAAGACGTAAATCCCCACGCCGAAGTCCGTTATCGCCACGTCACGTACTGTAACGTTGCTCGAACTGGAAGACGACGTTTCGATCCCGATCGATTGCAATGTATTAACACCATCGAGGGTGTGGCCATTGCCGTCGAACGTCACGTCATCCGCCTGGATTGAGATGCACGGATCCCGGTCTTTGTTGGTGAGATCCGTCGTCAGCTCGTACGAACCAGAGGACGTGATTTCAGTACAGGATTCGATCGTCTCAGCGTCGTTCTGGGCCGTAGCAACGCCAGATGGAACACCCATCAGCGCTACCAGTACCGCGACCCCTACTACTGCTATCGTTGCTCGTTTCATGCTGCAGCAGCGACTATCTAGAGTACCCCCATTGTTACCCTCTGTATACTGTAAGAATATTAATGGTCGCGGCTGATTCGGACGCTCACAATCGCAGTGAGGCGTACCGTCGATACTTCCATTGGTCCATTCGAGGTAGTGTCCCTCGTGTTGCTGTCGAACGAAATTCAGGAGGTCTCTCCGTCGTGGAGTACACTCAAGGCGGGGGATGCAGAACGGACCAGAACGACACACCGTCGAATTTTGCGAGATATGGACCACCGAGCTGCGTCTTTGGTCTGGTGTCAAGTGGTTGAACGTTCGGATTTCCACGAAATCGATCGACAACCGACATGAACGCCGGCGACGGTGTGGAATCTGTGGCGACAGAAACTGCGTCCTCGCTGACTGCCCTCCGGACGATAGCACGGGCGTCCTCTCCGAGCCCGGACAGAGAAAACGTGAACCGGGCACGTAATCGGCTGTCGTATTCGGCTATAGTTCCAATCCGCGTTGGAGTATACACGAACCGTTTGATCGTAACCGCCCCAATGCGTACAATCCTGACGGCAACTACTGTGCTATCATCCCACGAAATGTACGAATACTCCGGTCCAGAAACCAGCACGGACCGTTGGCGTTCGTCGTCAGCGTAACAAAATTCGGCGCTAACACCGTCTGTATCACCATCCGCGACTCCAATTTTTCGAAACTGGGCTTGATCGACCGAGGGTAACGCTGCAAACTGCACCGTGTCGTCCGGCGTAGCGGTCTCTTGCACCGGATTGATCAGCATCGAGTACTGGGTTGCAGGACCTTGCCCACGAATGTCGTAGCTGAGTTCGTATATTGCATCTCCGTAGAGGTAATGCGTTCCGTCGGGAAACGGAGGGCGAACGCTCTCGACAACGGATGAATCTCGAAGAAACTGCACGAGGTCCCTGGACGTGTATCCAGTGAGTTGCCGTGACCTGATCGGGGGAACTATCCGAGATGAGAGCTCAACCGCATCCAGTGGCGTCATTCGAAGACTGGCAGTTGGTGGAGTTCCAACGGGCGCGCTAGGCTGCGTGACAATATCGGCACAGCCGGCCAGAGCACCCAACACGGCTGTACCAACGCTCGTAAGTACCGTCCGTCTGTACATGCTGTATACTAGCAATACACACGTTCGTGTAGACATTGTGGTGACCAACGGAACACCCAATCGCCGGCCGCTCCTGGGTCCTGGTACCGGGCCCCAATTATTAGGTTTGCCTAAAAATCGAAAGGGTATTACTTTCTTAGGTAAGCCTAAAAACATGGACGGAACGAAGCGCCCCAACTGGCGTCCAACGCGAAGAACATATCTTGCAACCGGGTTCACGGCCCTTGGAACGGTTCTTGCTGGCTGTACGGATGATTCGAGCGGACCGACGACCGGCACTGATTCGAACGCAAACGACGATGCCGACGAGTCGTACTCGGTGTCGATCGAGCCGATGGGATCGGTGTCGTTCGATTCAGTCCCACAGACGTGGGTGGCCAACAATGGGAGTTGGGCAGATATGGGAATCGCGCTCGGTCTTGCGCCACCGAAAGGCGTGTGGATGACCGATCGCTATCACACGCAGTACTACGACGCGATCCCGGAAGTCTCGGTCTCGAAAGAGGAGATGGTGTCGCTGTATCAGGATGGGGTGAGCAAAGAGCGGTTTTATGACCTGGACGCGGACGTTCACGTCATTGATCCAAATTTCCTGATGAATCGGTTCAAGGGGTGGGAACAATCTGACGTGGACGAGATTCGCACCAACGTCTCGCCATTTTTCGGCAACTGTATCTACGCCCAGCATTACCCCTGGCACGAGGAATATCGGTATTACACTCTGTACGAGGGGTTCGAAAAGCTCGCGCAGGTGTTCAGACGAACCGACCGCTATGACGCGTTTGTCGAACTGCACACCGAGTTCCAATCTGCGCTTGAACCGATCGTCTCTGAACAGCCCACCCGTGCGGGGGCCGTGCTCTGGGGAACAGGCGACGCGCCCGAAGAGTTCTACCCCTACCGCATCGGGAACGGAACCGGGTTCAAACATCTGCGCGATCTGGGCGTCTCGGATGCACTGGCAAACAGCGACGTCAGCGACTTTCATGGCAGTCGAACCGCGGTCGATTTCGAAACCATCCTGGAAGTCGATCCAGAAGTGCTGTTGCTCCGTGGCTACGAAGCAAAAACGGCCACGGAGTTCCAGAACACTGTCGTCTCGTTCCTCGAATCACATCCGACGGCGAGCGAGCTGACGGCAGTTTCGAACGGCGATGTGTATCGTGCGGGTGGGCTCTATCAGGGCCCAATCACGAATATGGTCCTCACCGAACGACTCGGCAGTGCACTGTTCGATATCCAGAAAGAGCTCTTTGATCGTGACCGCGTTGGAGACATTGTAAACGGCGAGCTCTAATCTCAGAGTCGTACGCAGGCCGAACAGCGCCGATAGGGTGTCCTTACCTGGTCGTTCCATTGCCTAGTTACACCCAGCGCCACCCCAGTCAGGCGCACACTGGCCAGCCACTCGGGGAGGCTCACAAACATGAGTCGAACGTGTTTGAAACAGCCTCGGTTAGGGGCCACAAAATCACCGATCGGTGCAGTAAGTCCCGAACATCGTCTAGTAAGGAGGACGTACTGAAGTATATCCCTACCAAAGGATCACCTGGTAGTTTGGGATGACATCACACTGGGATGAGGTCAGCTTCGTGCTGGCCTCCACGTACCGAGTCGCTGTTCTCGAACGACTGATGACCGGTCCAGCAACGCCGTCACAGCTTGCGAGCGACACTGACGTCTCCATGTCACACATCTCGCGCGCACTCAGCGAGCTTCGTGATGAGGACCTCGTCGAACTGCTCGTCTCCGATGATCGGAAAAAAGGGCGCGTGTACGGCATCACCGACCACGGAAACGAGATCTGGGACACGATCGAAGCCGAGAACCTCGCCTGAGGACGGCTACGATTCGCTGGGTGATTGCTCGATCGATTCGGAGGCGCGCCGATAAAACGCAACGTGGAACGTCGATAGAATGGGCACGACGACCGCAGCAACGAGGAGGGTTACCAACAACGCGAACAGAACCAACACGAGGGATGGATCAACCTGGGACAGCACGAGCGAAATAATAAACAGCGTACCGATCACCGAGACGAAATAGACGATACCACCGACGATATTGTACCCGATCGTGTCGAGGATATTGTTTTTCACGACCTGATAGCTGCGGGAAAACGCAGTCCCGACTGCGCTGTCATCAACCACCGCGGCGGCGTAGACGAACTGGAAGATGAATCCAAAAATCGTGTACAGCGCAATCAAAAACCAGTATGCAAGTATAATGCTCATAATGAACGTGGCAAACGACTCACTGCTACCCGAATCGATCGCTCCAATGAGGGCGATCGACCCAAACAGTTGCGCGACGACAGTAATCATAAAGAGTCCCACCCAACTCACCAGCGCGATGACGAACACGTCGACGAAATTCGCCTTTCCTGCATCAAGAAACGTCGATAACGAGGTTGAACCGTCCAATGCCTCGTCGCACATCCCCAAAAACCCACCAATAGCGTACGTGAAAAAGACAATGGAGAGCAACATCCAGAAGAACGAAAATATGAAAAAGAGTAGCTGACCGATTGCTGCCCCAATCCAGAACGGGACCATCGCCAGAACGAGCAAAATAGGAACGGCGACCAGAATCGGATTGTTTCGCACGGCATCGATCGACTCGGTGAAAGCGTCGATTACTACCATACTACCAATTTATTCTATATTATTATAAATCTAATTGGTATAGTGGGTATTATAATATCCGTATTCATATTTACTTTTGAAGATACGCCCAGTTCTCCGGGAAGGAGTACGGATAGATATGGATCGCACCGCCGCCGGTCAGGCTACGGTGTACTGACAGACTTCTGAGATTGGTTCATTGTGTCCGCTGGACGACTGACGGTGAGGGGTCGTGTGTCTGTTTCTTGCAGTGATGAGACGGCTATCACATACTCACCTGGCGAGTCAGCAGCCCCGACCTCCGTTGAAAACGAGATGTGTTTGGACTCACCAGGTGCGAGGGTAAGTTGCGTCGCTGACCGAGACCGTCGAGCCGAATCGGCAGTCTCGTTCTGAGACGGTTCGATGAAGCAGTAAATCGACTGCGTTGTCGCATTTCCGCCAGTGTTCGCAACGGTGGCGTTGACTCTGAGTTGGGATCCGGCTGGAACCTGATCCGGGGCCGTAACGTTCGAGACCGCAAAATACGCTGGCCCAGAATCGTTCGCCGCAACGCTGACAGTGCGTTCGACCGAGTCGTTGTGTGTCGAGAGCTCATACGTTGCTGGTCCCGTTTCGGATGGTGCCGTGACAGTGTGTGACACTGTTTGTCGTTCGCCAGGGTCGAGTGTGGCCGTCGTTTTCGTCTGCGTTTCGTCCTTCCGACGGATCGTTACCGGCGTCGCGCCTGGGGTTTCTCCATTGTTTTCGACAGTTACGTTCACTGCAAACTGCTCCCCCGCCGAAACCGAGGCTGGTGCGCTGGCGTTGACGATCTCGAACGAGGCTGGTGGCGTCTCAGTGGGCGAATCGATGGTGATCGTCGTGGCTGACACTTCGTCGGCTGAGATGCCATGCTGGTACGTTCCGGGGTCCAGCGACGACGCAACCGGAATCGTAAACGACACCCTCGTTTGTTCGCCACCAGCAAGCGTTACCCGTCGTTCAATCGATCCGTTCGAACTCGACGCGCCGAAGTCGGTTCCAGGCGGGAGATAAAACACCGACCGGGTCGCCGTTTCGGAGCCAGTGTTGGTGATGGTTGCTGAGACGGTAATCGTCTCGTTTGTCTCCGCGCGCTCGGGAGCCGAGAGATTCGAGACGCCGAAATACGCCCCCATCGTGAAGTTCTGTGTTGTCGTCTCAGTCGGTCGAACAACGGGGAACTGTATTGACGTTTCGTTGTAGCCACTGGCGTTTGCAACGACTGCGTACGTCCCACGATCGAGGCCGTCGAATTCATAATATCCGCTTTCATTCGTCGTGGTTTCGAAAGCACCGGCGTCCACGTCAGTGACTGTGGCCGCCTCGATCGGTTCGCCCGCACCATTTCGCACGTACCCAGATAGCATTCCTGATTTCGGAGTGAGCTGAAAGTCGACGCCCGAAACCATCTCACCCGGCCCAACAGTGACAACCGACTGCGAGCGATAATTGTCTGGGGCGTCACCGATCGAGACGAGATACCGACCAGGCGAAACGGTCATTGAGTACTGACCGGACTCATTGGTGGTAACCCGCTGTGTGGTATCGTTGCCGTCGGTACGTGTGACCGTGACGTTTGCAAGGGGGGTTCCCGTGTCAGCGGCGACAACGCTGCCGGTGATCGTACCGTTCGCTGGTGAGACAGAAATGTTGGCCGTGGTGGTTTCGTTGTGCGATACCGTCACCGTCCGATTCGGCGCGTGATATCGATCAGAATCCAGGCCGAGCTGTTGGTCACCAACCGGAACTGTGCCAACGGCGTACTCGCCGTCTTCGTTCGTGATGGTGGATGTTGATCCATTTGTACTATTGATTCTGACAGTCACGTTCGAGACGGGATCGTTCGTTGTGTTGTCGGTAACAATGCCTGCAACCCGCCCAGTACGTTTCTGAACCGTTACTGGGGTTCGATTCCGATCATCGCGTGTTTGCACAGAATATAACCACTGCTCAGTACGATCCAGTCTAGATGGAATTTCCGACGAGAATGAGAGTTGTTTGGACTCTCCCGGAGTGAGAGATACCCGGCGGGTGGTGTTCGTCGTCGTAGGTGTGCTGGCTGTTGTGTGACTGTCCGCCCAGCGGACGGCATTGGCCAGAATGTGATCTGCGGCGTGAGTGAACGACGGATTTTGCACGAAATATTCGCGGCCAAACGTGGCAGCGAGCACTGTTGCACTGTCGGAATCGACGGCTACTGCGGGGCCACCCAGGCGACTCCCTTCAGCGCCCACCGTTCCGATCGTACGGCCATCAAAGCCGTGAAACCACGACCGGTCCGCGTACTGGCCGTGGTGGATCGCCACTGACTCGTTTGTTGCGACAACATCGTTGAGAATCGGATGTTCGGCCGTTGCGGTCAGACTGACCGGCGATTGACCCGTATCGGTATCATTCATACTCGATGGGGTGCCGGTCACGACCGACCGCTCGACAATGGCATCGCTGTACACACCCCAACTATCCAGCCAGACGGCCCCGGTGGCGGAAGAGTTGAGTCGGTCGACGAACTGCTGAACGTCGAGTGATTGGCGATTGAGGTCCTGAACGACGACAACGTCGTGGGCATCGACCGCGTCAATAGCCGCTGCATCATCAACCAACGTGATGGTGTACCGGTCGGGCAGCGTCGCGTTGAGTGCGGATACCACCTGGTCACCGTAGCCATGCTCGGTGTCGACGACGGCGACTGACGTGGCTTTGCGAACAAGATCGTACGTCACTGGCGTTGACCCGGTTGCGTTGCCGGTGTTCGTGACCGTCGTCGAAACGGAGACGGGCTCACCGAGGGCGACGGGTGAGGGCCCAGAGAGGCCACCAACGCTAAAAAATGGTGAATCAATTCGCACCGATTTGGTGGTCGCATCCGTCGGTGTTGTTACGACCTGTTCAATTGTCGCACTCTGGGTCGTTGCCGGAATCTGGTGGGAGAATGGTACGGTCGTGCTGTTTCCAGCAGCAAGCGTGATGTTCTGACGGCTCGTCCCGATCGTTTCGAGCGTGGACGCAACCGTGTGGGTCGCGTTCTCGTTGCCGGTGTTCTCGACCGTTACGTTCGAGCGAACCGTCTCACCGGCGGCGATCGATGATGGCGTCGCAACTGACTGAATCGTGAACGATCCACCGCGGATCGTCAGCTGATCACTCACCGCATCCGTGTTGCTCACCACAGTGTGGTGATACTCTCCCGGACGAACGTCGGGCGTGTGCTCGAACGTGACAGTCGTCGACGCTCCGGGACCTAGGTCCACCACCTCACTCGCCACCGTCGCATTCGTTCCGAGGTCAGAACGATTGCCAAATTGGTATGAGAGCTCCTCGATGACGCCTCGTCCACCAGTATTGGTCGCCGTAACAGACACCGAAATTGAATCACCGTCTGCAACGGCGTCCGGTGCATCAAACGCAGACAGTTCCACTCGGCCAGCAGATCGCTCTCCAAGCACCGACCGTTGGAGCAATCGGAGATCCTTGTGCGTGATACTCCCATCACGGTCGATATCTGCCAGCTCCTCGTTGAATGGTGCGTCTTCAGCCAACGAATCCGCTAGATACTGCTGGAGCAGTTGGATATCAGTGACCGTAAGCGACCCGTCTTCGTCAACGTCACCGATCTGGTGTGTGGGAACTGGATTGAGTGCGGAGACGCTCGCGTACGCATCAACGATTCCAGCTCCGTATCTGGTGTCGTTGCCGTCACGCGGTGAACAGCTTGGCGAGCAGTCTTTGGGTTTGATTGCTGTGGAGTAGAGCGCCTGCTTGATTTGGGCTGGCGTTGGATCGTCAGTGCTGCTTGACAGCATGAGTGCGATCACGCCAGCAACGTGCGGCGTTGCCATCGAGGTGCCCGAATGGGTTGTGTATCCCCCATTCGGTACGGCGCTCTTGACGTCAACCCCGGGGGCGACCACGTCGGGAACGACGTACGTTGACGGCCATCCCTCGGGTGCGTGGGGGAATGTGGAATTGGCCTCGACTGTCATCCCGCCAGATGAGCCGGCGACGCTGCGATCGTTCGCCGTCGAGCCAACCGCGACCGTTTCGTACACTGACCCCGGTGAGCCGGCAGTTCCGTCACCACTATTTCCAGTGGCCCCAACGACGATCGTTCCGGCAGCCTCGGCATTTCTGACCGGATCGACCAGTTCTCCGTCAGCCGATCCGCCGAGACTCATACTAATCACGTCGGCGGAGTTGTTTACTGCCCACTGCATCCCGGCAATCACCTGCACGGTCGAGCCGCCACAGCCAAAGCCTGTGGATTCGGTCAACACTGCTCCGTGCAGGAGCTCGACGTTCGGTGCCACGCCAATCCATTCACCACTGGCGTTTGCGCCAGCGACGGTCCCGCTTGTGTGCGTTCCATGATCGCCACAGACTGCCCGTGGATTGCTATCGTCGACGCGCCCACCAGTTTGCGTGAACTCCGCCCACCCACCGGGATACGTCGGATCGGATGAATTGGTAGTATGGAGCTCGATATCGTCATGGTCAACGGCAACACCACTGTCGAGAACTGCGACCGATACCCCTTCACCACGGGTATCATGCTCCGACCAGACGGCAGGCGCGTTCACCTGATCGACTCCGTAGGTCGTGTTGTATTCGCCTGCGGTGCTTGTGTTCACGGCAGCTCGGCTCGCATTTGTTGGCTGTGGACGCGGCGTCTGTAGCCGTTCGTTCGGTGAGAGTCGTTCGACACCCGAAACGGCCCCAATCCGGTTCAATGAGATGCGGTCTGTGTCGACCGTCAACAACACTACGTTTGCTAGCCAGAGCCGACGCTCAACCGTCACCGACGAAGGATGAGAGCGGGCAAACTCGACGACCGGCCGTTGGGTTTCTGCGGCGTGGCGTCGAAGCGTTGTCCGAGTGGTCTCAAACTCCGTGTTTAGTGCGGTGTTCGCCGACTCGAGTTCAACCATCACTTCGACAGTTCCATTTGACTGATTGAGTGCCGGCGCGATGGTGGCGGCCCGCTCTGTGTCCGACGCCCGCAGATCGGCCGTTTGCCCGGCCGACCAGTCGAGCCCTGGAATCGGATCGATAGCCCCGAGAGCCCCAACCGGAACGAACGTTGCGATGATAACGATGCATACGACACTGAGTACGACACTGGATCGTCCATGAATCATAGGTACAATTATTGGATATTTGACAACCACGAAACACACCCGAACACCGTCCGTACGAGCAATGAAGACATGTTGAGTCCGAACATATCTAATTAGATCTCTGCAATATTAAAAATTGGGCCAAAACGCCATGAAAGTTGTATAGAGCCTCAGTCTGATATTCAACAAATATCAATCAATACTGTAAATTCAGTGTGCTTGGTGGAGTGCATATGTGGAGGGCCACGTTGGATTGGTGGTGGAGCCCTGATTAATCACATCGTGGTCGACCACGGGCCCAAGATGCACAGTTTGCACTGTGTGTACTGTTAATACTGTGTATACCGTTATAACTGTAGAATGTTCCACCACCACGAGCGACTTCCGTTCTGAGGATTCATGACCAACTCCGTTCCTGAATCAAACCGAATTACACACGATGGCAATTCACGGCATCCATATCAACTGAGATGCCGAGTCCGGAATCGGATGGGACGGTCAGACAGCCGTTGTCGAATTCGAATGGCTGCGCAAGGATGGTGTCGGCCCAGCAGTAGTAGGTCGTATCTGAGGGAAGTGTGAACCCGACAGTCCATAGATCGCGTGGCAGATCGCCGCTGTTCGAATGCCGAGGTCGAATCCACAGTGATGAACGGCTGGAATGCCAGCGGCCTCTGTGATTGCCACTTGCTTGCGAAGGCCACTGAGGCCACCTGCCGGCGTCAGATCGAGGACAGCAACGTCAAGTGCGTTGTGTTCGATGAGCGACTGGAGATTGTGAGGAGCGTAGGTGTCCTCATTCGGTGCGATCGGCTGTCTGGTCCGATATCTGAGGCTCGACAATATAGCATGCATCTCGGTCCGGATCGGTTGCTCAAGATACTGTAGATAGATGCCAGCATCCGCAAGTGCACGGCAGCACGGAGTGTCTGAGCGGGGCGCCAGCCCTGATTTGGATCGAGCCGAAATTCGAGGGGGCCGTCAGTCGCCGCGTCCATTGCAATAATTCGCTCAACATCTGCTTGCCAATCGCGGCCACCCTTCGTTTTGAGCGTCGTGAAACCGGCCCGTTTGGCGGCAATTGCCTTCGTTCGAAACTGTTCAAGCGAGCAGATCCCCAAACGGAACGCGAACTCGACGGTCCGATCCGTCATCGAAGCGACAGCACTGTCAGTCTGTGATGGAATGGTCCGACCGCCGAAGAGTACATACACTGGCCGACCGACTGTCTGGCCAACAATGTCCCAGCAGGCAGTTTCGATCGCCGCGAAAAACATCTCCACGTTGGTGTATTCGATCGTGACACGGTTCCGAATTCGCTCACGGTCGAATGGCAATTAGCCCATCACCTGCGGCGCAACACCGTCTTCAATGAGCGACGCTGTCGCCCCAGCCGACAAAAACGGGCGCATCTCCCCCCACCCAGAGACGCCATCGCTCGTATCAACACGGACCAGTACCCGCTTCACCGAGGATATTTCCCCGTGATTCATGACGTACGGAGCGATATCAAGCGGCTCAGCAGCCCCAACAAGCGATATTTCGACCATTATCGCTGTTATGTCCGTGAGTTCCATATCCACCACTGCAGGTACCGTGATATAAATATACTGGGCTCGGTCGATACAATCAGTTATATTTGACGATAGTAAAGTACTTATCAAACATGACCTATGAGAAAGCATGTCGGTAATGGATCGGAATCCACGCCGTATTCGATCGGTACAACATTCGTGTGCGCTACTACGGGCCGTCCAGCAGCACGATGGCGCAACGGTCTCCGAACTGGCTGAAGACGTTTCGCTCTCAATGGGTGCCGTTCACACACATCTCGCAACCCTCCACGAAGAAGGACTGATACTGAAAGAGGACCATGAGTATAGACTGTCCGAACAGTTCATCATCTACGGCGATTACGCACGAAACAACGCCCCTCTTTTTAGAACTGGAAAAGCGGTCGCAGATAAGCTCGCCGAAGAGACCGGCGAGTCGATCCACCTCATTGGAGAGCACGAGGGGCTCGAAGTCATTTTCTATGAGAGCTTCGGCGAGAAAGCAGCTGGCACCGCATTCTACATCCAGAACCGACAGAACTCCGAGCTATATCTCCATTACTCCGCTGCCGGCAAAGCAATTCTCGCTCATCTCCCAGAATCTCGGTGTGAACAGATCATCCAGCGGTATGGGTTGGAAGGACGGACGGAACATACCATCACTGATGAAGAAACGTTGTGGGAGGAGCTGGCGCTGATTCGTGATCGAGGATTCGCTCAAAACGACGAAGAGTCGATCAAGGGTGTCCGGGCGATTGGCGTTCCGGTGATCGGCAAATCCCAGACTGTTATCGGTGCGATTAGCCTTTCAGCACCCACAACGCGGCTCCAGGATTCCGAATTTAACGAGACGATGGCCAACCGTGTCATGCAAGCAGCCAATGTCATCGAAATAAACATTGAGACGAAAACGTCGCCGTTCTGATTCCGTCGCGACCGTACCGATTCGGCACCGTCCATTACGCTGGTACTACTGTAATTTCGGGGTGATTCCGAGCGGTTTCGGCATCGTCAAATTCGATTTGGGGATTGACCTCAGTCCACTGCATGGCGGGTGGTGTAGACCGCCGGATCATCGTGAAGACAGGCTGTCCAGCCGCCATCGACGGGGATCGACGCGCCAGTGATGAACCGCGCCTCGGTGCTGGCCAGAAAGGCACAGAGCGCGGCGATGTCGGCCGGCCGGCCGTATCTATCCGCTGGGAGTCCTTCGAGCCGATGTTCGAGGAGTGGATCATCACCGGGATCGTCTTTGATCTGGATGGGGCCGGGTAAAATCCCGTTCACGGTGATGTCAAGCGGGCCGAGATCGGCGGCCATCGACCGCGTCATCCCGTTGAGCCCCGCTTTTGCCACGTTGTACGGAAATCGCTGTGGATCTGATGCGATCGCATGAACGGACGAGATATTCAGGATTGACCCACCCGCCGGCATCGAATCGATCGCGTGCTTTGCCAATAACCAGGGCGCACGGAGGCTAACGTTGATCACGGTATCCCAGTCATCGATCGTCCGATCGAGAAAGTGACCATGGCTCCAGGCAGCCGCGTTATTGACGAGGACGTCTATCGAACCGAACTGGGTGACTGTCTGTGTCACGAGTCGTTCGATTTGATCCGTGTCCGCCAGATCAGCTTCGATAACGGTGGCCGTGCTGTTGCCGTTCTCAAGGTCGTCTGCGACTGCCTGGCCCGCAGCAGACGATCTACCGGTGATGACAACGTTCGCGCCTTCCGCAGCAAACCGGCGAGCGATTCCCTCTCCGATTCCGCGTGTTGAGCCAGTGACGAGCACGGTTGTGTCCCGAAATCGGTGCATGTCGGACGGGTTGATAGCGGTGTAAAGACGATCAGCGTGTGGTTGTTTTGGTGTCATTGGGTTTCGTCGGGGGCAAACAGTATTAGTTCCGTTCGAACGTCGTCGTACAGCGTTCGGACGGCTGGGTCCGCAAGCGAACTGATCAACCGGGTGGTGACGCTGGATTCGAAAAACGGCATCTGTTCAGTGTCACGCGCGTGTGTTAACAGCGCGTTCACCGACTCTGGGCCGAGATTCTGGCGTTTACCGTCGGGCCAACTCGTTTCGATTACGCGCTCGGGCGATGGCCGCGACTCGTGAATGGGAGTTTCGCAAGAGCGAACGGCCGCCATATCAACCGTAACGCCCAGCCCTGGACGATCCGGCACCGACGACATTCCAGAATCTACTTCGAGGGGATCCACAAGCAGTGTGGATTCAAATATCTGGTGGCAGTTGACCGCCGGAAGGCGTGCTTGCTCGAAGACAGAGCCACAGTGAAGCCCGAACGCGGCCGAAATGTCAGTGCCCACGATCTGAAGCATGGCTGGGAGCCCAGCCACAGCTGCCACCCTTGCATGCTGGCGAATCGCCCCGGGACCCCCATTCAATAGGAGCCCATCGCAGGCTATAGCAGCGATCGCCTCGAACGGCTCTATTTGTCCATAATGTAATATAATCGGTGTTGACAGCGCAGCTCGGAGCTGAACGTACTCCTCGGTTGCGCCGGGGTCGATCGGCGTCTCGAAATGGCTGACGCACGGATACTGCTCCACCGATTGGAGTTTATCGAGCGCTTTCTCTGCGGTGTGTAACGTGGCGTTGAAATCGATTGACACGAAGAACCAGTCGGGGACGGACGCAGACAGCGTCTGCAACTGCGCGTCGAGATCGAACCACGGTCGTCCTTTCACCTTCAGGGTCGTGTAGCCAGCGTCGATCGCGCGGGTCGCCTCGTGTACCCAGTCCGCCGGTGGCATATCGATACACCAGCAGGCGAGCGGGGCTGTCTCGTGAACCAGTTCACCCAGTAATCGATGAATGGGAACGGACTCGGCACGACCGATTGCATCGAGCGCCCCGATTTGAATCCCGGGGCCAAGAGAATCGTCGAACGGAACGTCCAGAACATCCGTTCCCGCAAGACGGTCGATCGTCGCCTGTTCAATCGGACCATTCATGTACTAGAGCATCGCCTCGCCGTGTCCGATGGCCCCACAGGCAATTTCTATCTCGAACAGTTCGAGGTATCGCCAGTGTGGAAGCTCACGCTGGAGATTTCGCTCAGGAACGTCTCGGAAGGGTATCCTGACTGGAAACTGTTCAATCCGTTCTATCACGCGTTCCGTGGCTGTGGGTGTGGTGTTCATTTGGAGCGTCGTGGTGCGCAGTTGGTCTCAGCTCGTTCGTGGATTCGGCGGATCAGTGCGATAGCCCTGCCGGTCAGTCGTTGCTGCGTACAGTGCGCCATCACCCGTCACGAACAACGTCCGGTGGTCTGGGCCGCCAAATGTGCAGTTCGTGGGAAACGAACCTGGGAACGGATGGGTCTCAAGTACACGACCGGATGGGGCAATCACGTAGAGCATCGGTCCCGGACCGCTCTCGTCCGATCCCGCCGTTGCTATCACGTTGCCATCGGCGTCGAGGCACATACCATCAATACCGCGATGCGGACCGAAATCAAACAACACGCGATACGCTCCGAGCGTGCCGTTCTCGATTGGATACGCGCGAAGTTCCATCGGCGCGTCCGGGGCGCCATCAGTCTGGGCGACGTACAGCGTTTCGCCATCGGGCGAGACCAAAATGCCGTTGGGTTTTGTTGTGTCCGAAACCACACGGGTCACCTCCCAACTATCGTTCGAGCGTGGATCTGCTCGATACACAGCCTGACTGTCCTGTGGAAGGTCGTCGTAATCGCCGTATCGCGGGTCGGTAAACCAGAGTCGACCAGCATCGTCGAACCCCAGGTCGTTCGGACTGTTGAACGGTTCGCCATCGTACGTTTCGATCACAGGGGTTTCGGTCCCGTCCTCGTAGCGAACAATGCGTTTTCCAGGCGGCCCTTGACACGCATACAGCGCTCCATCGGGACCGATCTTGAGACCATTGGCTTCTCTCGTGTTGGTGCAAAACAGCTCCGTTTCGCCGGTATCGGGGGCATATCGAAGGATTCTGCTCGTCGGAATATCTGAAAACAACACCCCGGTTCCGTCCCATGTTGGGCCTTCAGTGAACGCAAACGGGCCAGCAACATGTCTGAACTTCCATGGCATATCACATAAGGTGAGAGGAAGGAGGATAAATATACTGGCTTTCATTGCCAAGCGGGGCACAAACCAATCAGATTGTTATGAACCTGGATGTCACAGGACGATACGCACGCCTTTAGCACTAGAATTCCGAAGTAATTGAGTTGAAAAATAATATGACCTACATATACTTATGGTCTAACAAATATCTATGCCAACAGATGGCAACAGTGAACTAGACGCAGTATGGGGATCTCTCGGCGGCGAGCCATCCACGTGATGGGAACCGGGGCGACGCTTGCACTCGCGGTTGTGCTGGGGTATCCAACGATGGTGATGAGGGTGGACTCGCCGACGGCACGCTCACCATGTACGACGAAGCCAACCCGGAGAAGATCCAGTGGAACAACTACTACGGGAAAAAGATACACTCACGGGGTGTTCGAAAGCGACCGAGCACTGTACGAACCACAAACCAGCGCTGGAATCAACGAGCGAAACACACTGCGTGAGCTGCTATCGGTCGACTGAAGACGATCACAAATACTGGGAGCGTCCGGCCATCGCAGAGAACGAACCTGTCTCGATATTACAAAACCAGTAACGTCCAGCAACTGATTGGGCTTACGGCGATTCGTGTCTGTACGCAATGTAGCAACGGACCCCAGAACAGAGCGTGAGAAACCCACCGATCACCAGTGTGATCACCGTGCTGTAGTAGCTCGGCGACGGGGGAGAAAGAATCACGAGCAGGCCGAACAACAACAGCAGCATACACAGCACAGATTGAAAAATAAATGTCCAGACGTATTTCATCTGAATGAGTTGTTGGGTGAACGACCCTGTCTGCGACTTCATAGGCTCCGTTGTGAGGACTGACAGTTGAGTATTGCTATTAGTGACATGATCCCCACTTCGGTTGGCGGTGGTCGTTTGATGCTGTTGTAAAAAGGCGTGTACTGCCGTGACAACGTTCAAGCAAATAGCCACTGGCTAGAGTAGTGAAACGGTAGCAGTACGCACACACATATGACGACCACACCGACACACCAACGACCGCGCGATGGTGGCTGGCGACGACGAACCGTCTTACGAACGACTGCGGGGCTTGCAGGGCTCGCCGTGGTGGGCCGTTCGAGTGCTGAGACCACTACTCGTCGGGTGCTACTCAGCTCCAATGCAGCCGACGGAACGGTGACGATTGCCGATGCAACAAGCTACGAACCGCTGGCAACAATCGATGCGTATCCGATCGGTGACAAAGAGGATCTCCTTCAGGATGCGATTGAGCACACGATTGGAGCGGTGTTGAACGCATTCACCAGGGCGAACTATCTTGAACACGCTAACCTGTCACACGATGGAAGAACGGTGTATATCGCCCGTGGGCATGTGGGTGACGTGGTAGCGATCGATCTCGTAACTCGTGAAAAACGATGGGAGCGTTCGCTCACGGGTTTTCGCGCGGACCACCAGACGGTCGGTCCGGACGGTGCGTACGTGTATACGGCCGACATTCTTACCGACCAGATCACTATGATCGACGCCGCTACGGGGGCCATCGTCGATACAGCGTACGCGCCGAACCTCCCGCACGGCGTGCAGTTTCGACGGCTCCCAGCCTTTGACAACCGCCCAATCCTCGTTAACGGCAGCCTGGGCAACATGATCTTCCCGGACACCAGATTTGGTGATCCATTCGTTCACCGCCTGGCCTTTATCGACCCAACCACCCTGGAGACAGTCCAGACAGTTTCGCTGGACGAAGGCGTGCGACCGTTTGCGTTTTCTCCGGATGGCCGATACTGTTACTGCCAGGAGTCGTATTTCCACGGCTTCCACGAGGTGGATATCGCGCGCGGTGAGATCACCCGAACGAAATCGTTGCCCACAACCGAGCACGTCCCCGCCGATCCGGCGGAGTATCCCATGCAGGCGGCCCACCACGGAATCGGCGTCTCCGGCGACGGCGAGTATCTCTGTGTCGCGGCAACGACGGGCTGGTATGTGGCGGTTCTTCGACGGGCAGATCTCAGCGTTGTCAGACGAATCGATGTCGGCCAACACCCGTACTGGGTGGAAACGTCGGCCGATGGTCGATTCGCGTTCGTTCCCGTGAGAGGAGACAACGAAATCCTCGTGATCAACTACGCGAGCCAGGAGATCGTCACCCGTATTCCAACAGGGGGTGAACCGCACGTCATCGAAACCGGGACCATTCCAGACCGCGTGCTGTAACAGTCAGTATCAAAACCAATCACATGTTCCAGGTTCGTTCACACATGCATTCAGTATGATATTTGCCACTATCGTTCATAAACATTCAGACGGCTGGTTCCAGTCACTGGGAGCCAGATTTTCAAATTGCGACGACGTCACACCGATTGCGCTCCATTCCCCCCAGATTCTCACGGACGGAACGGCGGTGGTACTGTACGAACTTGCAGGCGCCCGAGAGACAGTGCGGTCAATTCTCGAAACTGCAGAATCAACCACGGACTTTCGCCTGATACAGAAGCGTGATACCATCATCGCCTACATACATTTCCAACCGACACCGGTGGTCGCTGGGATGATACAGTCGCCAGCCGCATACGGCCTGTTGGTTGATGGCCCGATCAGGTTTCACGACGACGGCGGCGTCGAGCTCTCGCTCATCGGACGGGAGGAAGCCATTCAGCGAGCACTCGCTGCGACACCAGATACCGTCAGCACGACGATCAAGCGCGTTGACCAATACGCACCAGGACAGCTCGAAACCATCGCAACGCTTAGCGAACGCCAGCGGGAGGTGTTAGGGGTGGCACACAAACTGGGCTACTACGAACAGCCACGACGAGCAACCTACGATGACATTGCCACACAGCTTGGGTGCACCAAAGCGAACGTCGGTGACACCCTCCGACGGATCGAAAACGCACTCATCAACGAGATCGTCCAAGAGCGTATCGACCACCCCTCGGAAGCGCCGACAGCACGCCATCGTACGTAAAGGGGTTGCCATGTGAAGGAAACGAGGTAACCATTCGAATCGCGAACGTAGCCCAGTGTCACACGCAAGCATGGACGCGTTCGCGATCGATGTATTCATCGAATCAATTGACTGCACGACGGTCGCAGATGGCGTCCACTACTGTACGGCGTTCAGCGGCGTCACGGCGTTCGAAACCGAGGATGGGCTCGTGCTCGTCGATACCGAACTGCGTGCGATGGCCGACGAAATCGCACGCACCCTGCGCGAGAAGACCACCGCGCCGGTTCACACGGCGATCTACACGCACGGCCACATGGACCATGCCTTTGGGCTCGACGCGTATCTCACAGACAGGCAGTAGCCACCGACAGTGATCGGCCACGAAGCGATCGAAGCCCGGTTCGATCGATACGAGCTGACGGCCGGCCACAACGATGCGATTAACAGCCGGCAGTTTGGCGGGACGACCGGGGATGCTAGCCAGCAATCCGGATTCGGCTGGCCGACACACCCACCAACGACGACGTACGAGGAGGCGATGACACTCGAAGTTGGCGAACTCACGTTCGAACTCCATCACGGCCGTGGAGAAACTGACGACCACACCTTGCTCTACTGTCCAGAACGGGACGTGGTCTGTTCGGGGGTTTTCGTCATTTCCGTGGCCCCGAATGCTGGTAATCCGCAGAAGGTACAGCGGTATCCAACCGAATGGGCCGATGAACTCCGCCGAATTGCGGCATGCAACCCAGGCACGCTCTGTCCCGGCCACGGTGAACCAATCGTCGACGATCCCGACGCAATCGCAACGCGTCTGCAAACGGGCGCTGCGTATCTCGACACCATCGTTGACCGGACGATCGAACTGCTCAATGATGGCGCTCCGCCACACGTCGACATCGTATCAGAAATTGAGCTTCCTGAGCCCGGCGAACCCTGGCTGCAGGAGGTGTACGACGCGGGAGCGTTTATCGTTCGAAACGTGATTCGGCGCTACGGCGGCTGGTGGTCCGGGCGACCAAGCGAGCTCAAGCCTGCAGCCCGAAGCGATCTAGCAGCCGAGATTGTCTGCCTCGCAGGCGGCGTTGCTGCCGTTCTCGATCGCATTGCAACGCTCACAGCCAACGGTGAACTCCGGCGTGCCTGTCATCTCGCAGACTTCGCACTTGAGGCGTCCCCTGACAACGAGCGAATTCAATCCGTCGTGATGGACGTGTATGAGCGCCGTGCCGATCGGACAGACGATCTGCTGTCGAAGAACATCTACGCATCGGCCGCCGCGTATGCCAGCGAGGGACGGAGGTTTCGCTGACAATGGCAGCCAGCAATCGACAGCTGGCGACTGGCAGCCTCTCGGCGGCCGGCGCGACCGCGCTGCTCGTCGGCAAGGTCATCGGGGTCAGCATCTTCACCCTCCCAGGACCACTCGCTGGCAGTGCCGGTCCGAGCGTCATATTTGCCATTCTCCTCCTGAGCATGGGGGTGTTCATCGTACCCGGCGCCCTCGTGGTCGATCCAGGGAACTATACGCCGCTGTTTCCCCACGGCGTCGGCGAGTTTGGACTCGCAGTGGTCTCGCTGTATTTCCCATTGCTGGGCTTTTCGATGATTGTTGCGCTCGATGAGGAGCTTCACAATCCCACAACATCGATTCCGAGGGTGCTCGGCTACGCAGCCGCCATCACACTGACGCTGTTTGCGCTGCTGGTGTCTGTGTTCGTTGGCGTGGTTCATCACGGCGCACTCGTCAATGTTGAGGGTGCCGTCGTCGAAGCCGGCCGGACGTTCCTGCCAGAACCACTGGCTGCGTTTCTCGCGGTCGGTGTTGTCGGCGGCGGACTAACTCGATCAGTACCACGTACACCGATTTCTCGCGGACGCTCATGCGCGCCGCTCGTGATGACGTGATTCCTCGATCCGTCGCCGCCGGTCCATCCACGGTTTGAGACGCCACACGTGGCACTACTCGTGCTTGGCGTTCCACCGGTCATTCTTCGTGGCCTTGCGAATCCGTCGGTGGTCCTGTCGGTGTTTCTTGCCATTGTGGTGAGTCTGAAGGCAGTTGCCCTCCGGAGGCTCCCCGTGGTGTTCGAAGCGCTGTGGAAGAACGCAGCGGTTACCTTCACGCCGAGGCCGCTCAAACTGCTCGGGCTCGGAACGTTAGTAAGTGCAGTCGTGTTCATCCTGATCACGGCGAATCAGACACCGGCGATCGTAGGATTACTTATTTGTTATAGTGTCATTGAACTTGTATATTTCGCCCTCAGGAAACGACAGCTCCGCCGGCGAATGTGGATCTCGACGCTGTGATGCGTACACTGGCCGAGTATGAGTAACGTATCACGGTTTTGATGCGTGGGACCCGAACGGAACTTCCAGCGATCCGAGTGTGACACCGAATAGATCGAAAGACTGTATAATGACCAATGAAACCAAGTTCCATGGATAAAGAGATAACACGGCGGCGAGTGCTTGGGAGCCTTGCCGCAATCGGTGCAGTCGGAATGGGGGCGGGTGGTGGAGATCTACTCGATCGGTTCGCTGCAGGCAGCGGATCGCTGTGGGACACGCGCGATCGATCGCTTCCCGCTTCGGTCTCGAGCCCGTACGGAGGGGCTACAATCAGCTACGACGACAGCGGTGTCCCGCACATCGAAGCCGATTCTGAGGCTGCGTTGTTTTTCGCCGCGGGTTACGCACAGGGAGCCGACCGGCTGTTCATGATGGATCTGGTCCGTCGGCAGATGAGTGGCCGGCTTGCAGCGGTGATTGGTGAGCAAGTCGTTGCTCAGGACCGGTTCCACACGAAGCTGAACTTCGAGGCTGCAGCTGAGGCGACCTGGGAGCGGATGAAAGGAATGGAGTCGGCTACGCTGATGGAGGCGTTTGCCGAGGGAGTCAACAGACATCTCGATCGGCCGCTTCCTCCAGAGTTCGATTTGCTCGACTATGAACCCGAGCCATGGACTCCCGTGGCGACGATGCTGGCAGAAAAACAAACGGCCTGGTCGTTTACTGGAAGTTTCCGGACGCTTCGCAAGGCAACGATCGCAGCTGAGATGGGCGAGGACGTGGCAAATGAGCTCTACCCTCATCGCTACGACCACGATGCCACCATTCTGGATGACAACGAGTTAGGGAATGCTAACGGATCAACAGATCGCATACGGCCCACTGCAGTAACTCCGGGACTGACCGAGTGGCTATCATCGTTCGAATCACCGCAGGGGATCGGATCAAACTCGTGGGTTATCGGACCAGAGCACACGGAATCTGGCGCACCGATGATGGCAAACGACCCGCACGTTCCGTTGTTGGCACCGCCGGTGTGGTACGAGATGCATCTGAAGGGGCCAAAAACCCACGTTCGCGGGGTCACCCTTTCTGGCATTCCGTTTCCGATCGTTGGCGAAACGGAGCACTGTGCCTGGGGAGTGACTGTCGCATACACCGACGGAATCGACTTCTACAGCTACGAGACGAACGACGGGAAATACAGATACGGTGATGAGTACCGATCGTTCGACACCGAGACGAAAACGGTGCCAGTCGCAGACGGTGATGATCAGGAAGTGACTGTAAAACGGACAGTACACGGCCCGGTAGTTGACCACGAGTCCGATGGCGACGAGTTACAAGAGCCGATCGCGGTTGCCTGGACGGGGCTGACAGCAACCCGAACCGGGGAGGGCCTGCTGAATTTACTCCGGAGCGAGAGTCTCAAAGAGGCTCGCGAAGCGCTTTCGCTGTTCGATCTGCCGTCGTTGAACTTCGTGTACGCCAATCGCGACGGCGAGACGCTGTATCAGGTGGTTGGGAAGGTGCCGATCAGAAAAACGGATGGCGAACCAGTCGCGGCGAATCGCGTCTTCAACGGCTCGGATAAAGCGGGTGAGTGGCCCGGGTTCACGCCGTATGGAATCTCGACATGGGATGAGAACGGGGGCGTCATCCCGTTTGAGGAGATGCCCCACGAAATCAATCCCGAGTATCTTGGTACCGCCAACCAACGCATCGTCGATGACGAATCTTTCTCTCACTATCTGTCCGCGTCGTATGCGACACCGTTTCGAGGAATTCGCCTCAACGAACGTCTCGACGAGCGCGTCACATCCGGCGAGCCGATCGATCGGGAGTTCATGAAATCGCTCCAGCGAGACACTCACGACGAACGGGCGGCAATATTCGTCCCGAAGATGCTCGCGGCAAGCAACGAAATCGATGAGAAGGCGGCCGAACTGCTCGAAGCGCTGTCGGACTGGGACTACCACATGGATCGAGATTCTCGAGCGGCGTTGATCTTCTCGCGTTTTATTCCGCATTATCGGGATGTGGTTTTTAAGCCCAGGCTTGCGGAGGCGCTCGACGATCGGCGCGATCCCGAGGAGTACTACGGCGATCAGTGGGTGACGGTGACGCTCGATCCTGGCTCGGACTGGTTCCCGGAGGGCAGGCCAGTGGCCATTCAAAAAGCACTCGAGCGAACGGCCACGGAACTCGAAAAGGAGGGCTGGGAGACGTACGGCGATTTCAACACAGCGGATTTCAAACACAAACTGCAGCAGGACTGGCTGGCGTATCCACCCATACCAACCGACGGCGGGGAGGGGTCGCTCAACAATTTTCGGCGAGATACTGCCATCGGAAGCAGCTGGCGACAGATCTGTCCGATGGACAAATCCGACGGGCCATCGGAAGGGACCTTCCCAGGTGGCAACAACGGCAATCCGATGTCTGATCACTACCACGATCAACTCAAACGCTGGGCCGACGTGAAGTACATGAACATTGGACTCGAGATGCCCGATGAACCGACGGTGACGTTCACGGAGGGCGAACAATGAGCGTCCCCAATACCCTGGAGGAGTTGCGATCGACGACGCGACAGCGCTGGCTCGCGACCGCGGTGGCGGTCGTGGTCGGTATTGGTCTCGGATGGATGCACTGGTTCGGCGTATACGTTGGAGCGGCACTCGTTGCGCTAGTCCAACGAACTGTCGGTCGCGGAATCGCTGCAGGAATTGGCTTTGGCATGCTCTTTGTTGGTGTATTTCTCGTTTCGCTTGCAATGACAGGTGATCTCGATACGTTCCGTGCGATGTCGAGGGTGTCGATAGTCGCCGTCGGTGGTGTTGTTCTCGCAGCGGTATTCGGATCGTTCGTGCGCGGGATTCGATAAAAAAAATATACTAGTTAATTATATTTGAAAGAGATGCGTTGGAGCTGTCTATGGGGCGATAGTGTACTCATTTTCTATCATATTTCAATTATGAATACAGCACACTCGTTATATCCATACGTAGTAGTACTCACAAATGTGGATTCATCACCAGCATCACACAACATGTAAATTCTATCTAATATACACTTATTCTCGATGGAACGAGAGATGAGCGAGAATAGTGGACCATTGATATGTAGTCAGAGCTCTGTAGCGCCCGTGGTTCACCCACCTGAAAATTACTCAGGGACGACGGTTGGCGTTACCGGTTCGTCGAAAGATAGGCAATGTGTGGGCTTCCACCCAGCAATCGATCGGCCTTCGACGTCGAAACGAGCTCACTGTGACCACTGAACGGTTGCGCTGCAGTAGCGTCTGGATAGCACGTTTCCACGAGATCGGCGGTCGCAACAGCAGCGAACGTGGTTTTTGCAACGCCCCAGAACCGTTCGTGACCATCGAACGGTGCCCCAGTAGCCGCCAGTGCGAGCCGGGCGGCGTCAGTTCGCTCTATATACGCGAAGAGATCGTCGAGGCCAAACAGCGAGCCGTCGTCAGTAACCGCATCGAGCGACCGATTCACGCCATTGAACGTCTCGAAAAGCGAATCCCGACACGCGACCCAGGGCAGTCGTAGCGAGGTGATCGGCGTCGCAGAATCTGCGTGATGGCCGAACGCATACGGCCAGCTAACAAGTTCAGACTGCGCGGAGCGATCTGCCACTGAATCGAAGTAATCGCCATTTTCCGAGCCACCCTCCTGGATGGCAGTGACAGTAAACGCAACGGTCGATTCCGACACCTGAATCGAGCAGTTGATCGTTACCGATATGGAAGATATCACAAGTTGGTACTCGATCGCATCGTTTCGAACGGTGGAGCTAACCGACAGCGAATACGCCGTCCCGTCATCAGAACGGTCGAAAGTTGGTCACTGGTGCCGTACAACTGGCCCCCCGTCTGTGTGTGCGTACTCGATGATCCGGGGGGATCCGCTGCCACCGTCACCGACACGGCTTCGGACTCGATTGTGGCTGTTGTGGCGTTTGCTGCGTTTGCAGACTGGACACCAAACGGAGAGCTTGCGAGACCGAGTCTAACTGCTTTCAGGAAAGTTCATCTGTTAGCTGTCATTATCAAGGGGTAACCGTGAGCTACCTGGGGCTCCGAACGACTCCGTCGTGCCCGTGACCCACCAGCAGTTTGCTCACGTGACACCACCATAGTGGAACAAGTATGATTTATAGCTTGTGGTGAATTGCAGTGTGAGCGCTATCAACCGCATAGAATCGAACGTTCGTCTGCTTTCAATGCCGTCACCGATTTTCCTCGTGCACATCGACCAGAAGCGAACTGAATTCATCAACGATCCGCTCGAAGATGATACGTCCCTTTTGCTCGGTTGCCAGCTCCGGTGCGCCGATCGCACCAGTACGAGAGTACTCCTCAAACCCTCGATAGACGCTGAGCACACCGCCATCATGGAGGTCCTGTCCGGCTTTTTCATACGGTTCATCCATCATCGTTCCTTCAGGTTCATCTCCAACCAGTTCCGGATACAGATGCATCATGAGCGAGGTCTCGAACTCGCCTCCGTGTGCCATTCCCCCGAGTTCGCTGTCTCTCACGTCGGAAATGGCGTCGGTAACGAGGGTGAAGTAGGTCGTGCCAAGAATCCGTGTGTCGGGATTTGAGACGCCCACTGTGCTGACGAGACTGTCGATTACTGCCATATTCCCACCGTGGCCGTTGAGCAAGACGAGCGCGTCGAAGCCGTTCTCAAGGGCGCTCGCACACACATCCTCTAGGAGGCGCATCATGTGTGAGTGTTCGAGCGTTATTGTACCACCGAAGGACATGTGATGGGGTGAAAACCCTGTCCAGATCGGTGGCGTTACGAGAAGCGGTATCGAGTCAGCAAGTCGCTCAGCGCCTGCCGAGCCAACGGCATCAACGAGGAGCGTGTCGGTGCCGACTGGCAGATGGGTGCCGTGCTGTTCGATGCTCCCAATCGGAACCACGAGGACGGACCCGTCGCGGTCACCACACTCACGAATTGCGGAATACGAAAGCTGCTCCCACGCAACGGCAGGAGTAGTCGATTCAGTACGCATCACGAACGATTCTTCGATGCTACGTATAAAAAACCATCCCCACTGGTGAATGGTGCGCCCACGCTGAACGACGTTCGACGCTCGCAAATACACATGCGACTAGTGAACGGTGGATGCCCGTCGATTTCGCGAGGGTCAAAGATGATGGGACTGCACAGCGGGGCCAACGGTGCAATAGCGTTCGGTCGTGGAGAACGCTATCGCTCAGACTGGGACACAGACCACCAGTGAAACGCTGTGGGCAGTCGAGTTGGGTATGCCTCCGCCGTTACTGGTCGTCGTAGATAAACTCGGTCCAGGGACCCTCCTGAAACGGATACGATTCGATGATATCGAGATCGACGGTAACGCCGAGCCCCGGTCCATCTGGCACCTGAAACGTCCCACCATCGATCGAGAGCGTCTCTTCGATGATGTCGAACGCCAGATCGAACGGATACATTCCGGCCGCGGCGTCTAAGCCGGCATCGAACACCGCTGGATCGCCATCGAAGACTGGATACTCCAGCAGCTGTGAACCAGGTGTCCCGGCAACCAGATGTGCGTTCGCAACGAGCCCGAGCCAGGTGCCGAAATTATGCGGAACGAACGCGATCCCAGCGGTCCGACAGGCTTCGACAGCCTGCAGACAGCCCAGATAGCCGTGGTGGCGAACGTCGCCCTGGCAGTAGTCGATACCACCGGTCCGAATCAGTTCACACAGCCCCGTCGGTGAGGGTTCGCTCTCACCGCCTGCCAGTGGCGCACCGGTCGAAGCGAGCGAGCGATAGCCGTCGTAATCATCGGGCGCGACTGGTTCTTCAACCCAGAGTGCGCCGCGGTCGGCCGCATAGCTGGTGATATCCCGGATGGTCTCATGATCGTACCCGGATTCGATCTTCCACCATGTGTGGCCATCGAGCTGGATCGCCATCTCTTCGACCGTCTCCGTGAGGAGATCAATCGTCCGCCGATCGGCGGCCGGCCCAATCCCCGGCCGATATTTATAGCCCGCAAAGCCAACTGCTTCAAGCTGTGCTGCCTGCCGGGCGTAGCCTTCGGGTTCCATATACATGCCGGCGCTAGCGTAGAGCTCCATTGATTGTGTCGGCGAACAGTCGCTTCGATCGGCGAGCAACGAGTAAATTGGTGCGCCGAGCTCACGACCACGACAGTCGAACAGCGCAACCTCCAGGGCGGCCACGGCTTCGTGGTGGAGATGGGCTGGGAGTGACGCCGCCGAGAGTATTCCGGGCAGCGATTCGATTTCGGAGACCGTCCTTCCTTCGAGGATATCGGCCACCGGTCCGTTGACCAGCGTGGCGAACGTCGCTTGTGATGCGTCGTCGAAAAACTCGCGCATTGCCGAACTGCTCGCGCCAGCCGTCGCGACCCCCCGCTCGCCGTCGGCCGTCTCGATCACAACTAGCACGACATCGCGCTTGTGAAGTCGGCGTGTCCCACCGTGGAAATACCGCTCCTGCGTCGGTTCGATCGGAGAGGACAGTGCATATCCATCAACGGATACAATTTTCATGTATGTTTACTACAATCAAACTTCACTTAACTGTACTGTCTAGGCAATTGCTCAATCAGATGAACGTGCTCGGTCCCCGCTCGGTACGCAGGATGCGCACCGAAGCAATCGATTCACACAATCAACCTGGAAAATTCGAATGCGGCTGTGAAATGAGCCCATAAATCTAACAATTACGAATTTGCATTGATTAACCACATATAGAAATAGAGCGGATGAGGGGAAATCTCCTGTAATAGTCCATGAATTTCAACGATAGCAATTACTATCCTGGCTGGAATACAGAAATACAGTCATAATGTGTGCAACCATGTGGAAGAGGTTTGGATCGGAAGTCTGCGCGACGATGGCTGACACTGAGTGTGGCAACAGTGGAATGGGGTGTATGCCATGAAGATGACAAAAAGGCGTACACTCGTGCTCGCTACGGTCTCGTTCAACGTTTCGTTTCTGCTCTGGTTCTCGTTTGCTCCGTTCACCGGGCCGATCAGCCAGGAGTTCGGGCTATCGGTCGCCGAGATCGGAATTCTCTCTAGCGCGGCCATCTGGCTCGCACCGTTCGGTCGAATCCTGACCGGGTGGCTTTCCGATCGGTACGGCGCACCGACAGTGTTTGCCATCGTCCTCGGCTACGTTGGCCTGTTTTCGATGGCGAGTGCGTTTGCGACCTCCTACACGGTGTTTTTCGTCGAGCGAATGATCGTTTCGACGGCCGGAATCACCTTCGTAGTCGGGATTCAACACGTTTCGGAGTGGTTTGACGAAGACGAACTCGGCACGGCGGAGGGGATCTACGCCGGGATTGGAAATGCAGGCGCCGCAGGCGGCGCACTGTTGTTGCCGCGGCTGTTCCCCGCCAACTGGAGTGGGCCGCTGTTCGCGAGCAACTGGCGGGCAGTCTTTTTTTACACCGGCGTGCTGTCGATACTGCTCGGCATCGGCTACTACGTGCTGGGAGAAGCCGCTAGCTCCGAGGAGCGTCGCAGCGAAACACGCGCAAACGCCAGCGTAACTGACTGGATTCACACCGCCACCCGCTATGGAACCCTTGTGCTCGCGTGTGGATATCTGATGAGCTTCGGGTTGGAGCTGGCAATGAACGGCTGGCTGGCAACGTACTATCGCACAGCGTTCGGGACGGACGATCTTGTGCTGGCCAGTTCGTTTGCAGCAACCTTCTCGATTGCGTCGGGGCTGCTCCGGCCCGTCGGCGGGTATATCAGCGATACGCTCGCCAGAACAGAACGAAACATCATCCCGTTGTTTCCCGGTCGGTATCGCGAACAGTGGACGTTCGTGTCGCTGTGTTTCATCGTCTGCATGCTTGGTGTCATGACCCTGGCCGGTCAGTCCGGTGTCGTCTTGCTCGCCGTTGGTGCTGGCTTTCTTGTCGGCGTGGGGTGTGCGTTTGCCGAGGGGTCGATCTTCGCGCAAGCACCGGCGATGTTTCCGAACAACTCCGGAACGGTCGCAGGAGTGATTGGTGGCGTGGGAACGATTGGCGGAATGGTGTATCCGATCGTCTTTTCGGCTGCACTCTTCGGAAACCATCACCTGGGATACGCGATCGTCGCCGCGTCGATGCTCCCGATCCTCGGGTGTACCGCCTGGGCGTTCAGACCAAAAATCGCGAGCGTTGCCACGGAAGCCGGCTTGCTCACTCACGCCGGGTCTCGGGAGATCGAATCGGACTGAGTCATCCACAAAGGGTGCCAGTTCCAAGCGTGATCCGTTGATTGGTTGGGCCACCTGACGCCCCAATTGGTGACTCTGTCCCCCATGGGGGAACCATCACATTACATCCGTACCAGTGTAATGAATCGGGGCAGTTCCACCCACCATCGGAACGGTGACTCGCACCCAACGAAGACAACGGTGCGATTTTTAGGGCTTGCAGCCCCAGCAATCGGTGACAAATGCTGTTCGGCCTAGGCAAACCGATGCACCGAGGGGATGAACAACGTCGCCATTATTATCAACTACAAATATGATTGATAACTTTGAATATATTTATTATGTATTGGTAGCTGTTTGTAGAACGGATACGAACGCAATGAGATTCAATAGACGTTCATTTCTTCGAGCAGTCGGGGTAGGAAGTTTCGGAACGGTGGCTGTCGGCACGCTCAGCACGCCCAGTGCTGGAGCAACAGTTATCACCCTCGAAGGTGGGGGAGCTGACATCTGGGGGACTGGAGACGTCTTCCAGTACTACTACGAAGCTGTCAGTGGTGATTTCGACGTCGTCGTGCAGAACACCGGCGTCGAGAACACGGACAGTTGGGCAAAAGCGGGACTGATGGTCAGGGAATCGACAGACCCGCAGGCAGCGAACGTCCTGGTTCGCCGACGACCGAACGGTGAAGCGTCGATGCAGTATCGTCCATCCGTTGGCGCCGAGACGGACAGTACAGGGGGAACGCAGGCAGACTGGCTCCGACTCGTCCGTACGGGTGAGACGATCGAAACATATCACGCGAGTAATCGGGGGGGCTGGACGCTCATCGAACGACTTGGACCGGACGATATCAGTCTCCCAGAGACCGTGCCGGTTGGGCTAGCCGTCACGAGCCACGCAACGGGACAGCGGTGTACGGCGACGTTCCAGAAGCTGTCTGGGGTTGCGCCTGACACCAGTCAGGATATCGGCCAGGTAGAGGTTGCTGGTCGCGTCGACACGCAGGCAGGCGTTCCGCTCGTGAGGACAGGCGACATCAGTTCGGTAGGGACGACTACGGCGACGATAACGGGGGATGTGACCGACCTCGGTGCTGCCAGCACGGCAGCGTGTCGCTTCGAGTACCGTGAAGTTCCAACCGAGGAGTGGACGTCTACGGAGACGCACACGCTCGATGCGCCGGGTGCGTTCAGCGCCACGATTTCGGGATTGACCAGCCGACGCTACTACGAAATCAGGGCCATCACAGAGACGAGTGATGGCGACACCGCCGTTGGGGCAACGACCGTGTTCAGCACCGATACGAAGGGGCGTGGTCGTGGACCACCGCCCACTGCTGGACCACCCAGCAGCGCACAGTTCGGTCCCGGCGATGGGTTTGCGGAAGCTGCTCCCTGGCTCGACGATTCAACCCCCGTAATCATAATCCGGGAGCCATCCAGACGCCAGCTCGTGTCGGCGCTGAACGTTGCTGGTCCACGACTCGTCGTCTTCGAGACGAGTGGAACGGTCGACCTTGCGGGCCGTGATCTCGTTGTTGCGACGGACAACCTCTATCTTGCCGGACAATCGGCTCCGTCACCGGGAATCACGTTGATCAGGGGTCGGCTCACGATCGACGCAAACGACTGTGTGGTACAACACATCCGCGTCCGTCTCGGTGACAACGGTATCGAGGAACCGACCGAGGAGTGGGCGCTCGATGCGATCAACACGGCCGACGAAACTGAAAACAACGTAATCGATCACGTCTCGGCAAGCTGGAGCGTCGATGAAGTGCTCTCGGTTGGCTATGACACCACCAACACGACGGTTTCAAACTGTCTGATCGCCGAAGCGCTGCACGATTCCGTGCATCCCAAGGGTTCGCACGGCTACGGGTCGCTCATCGGTAACGGGGCCACAAATGTGGCCCTGCTCGGAAACGTCTGGTCGCAAAACACGGATCGACATCCACGGTTGAAAACGGGCACCGACAGCGTTGTTGTCAACAATCTCGTCCACAACTACGACGATGGCACGTGGCTCGATCCCGATACCACCGCCACAATCGAGGGGAACGTCTATCTCGATCCGCGATCGGACTCGGCGAACGTCTTCGCAGAAGATGGTGTCGAAACGGCGATCGCTCATCTGGCTGATAACTACACGAACGGTGACGTTCCAATGGTGGATTCGAACGTCACGACTGTTAACGAGCGTCCGTTGTGGCCAGACGGGCTCGAACGGATCGCTGTCGAGCGGACGATCACACACAATCTCTCAAATGCTGGTGCGCGGGCCGCTGATCGGACGGACCACGACCGCCGGATCATCGAGAACGTTCGAAGAGGAGTCGACAGCTACATCGACAGCCAAGCGGCAGTCGGTGGCTATCCCACGCTGGCAGAGAATACGCAGTCGGTTGCAGTGCCTGACAACGCAACTCGGGTCTGGCTCAAAGCGAAGGCTCGTGCCGTCGAAACCGGTGAGTAGGACAGCTCCACTGCTGGTCAAACCACGCTCCCACCCCGTTCGATACGAGACGGATTTTGTGGCCGAAATTGTCGAGACCGATTCGCTACCACACTCTAGCAAATAATTTCATATTTCTAGTGTGATCACGTTTCATACATAGTTGATTGGAGACAAATTTTCATGGGAAAATAGTTGATAG
Source organism: Halobacteriales archaeon YIM A00013 (assembly GCA_025041195.1). GTDB lineage: Archaea > Halobacteriota > Halobacteria > Halobacteriales > Haloarculaceae > Halocatena. Next base: position 599,297 of record JAKCFM010000002.1, on the reverse strand, counting down.
CTCCACTAGATTCCAAAATTCCCATGTACAATCACAAATATCAAGATATTTTGTTTTTTTTTTGAATTTAATGCTGAATATGTGTGTGATACAACCAACACTGGGATTCACCACAGTGATCAGAGCACAACCCAGACAGTAGCCGCCGATCTCGTCTGAATGGATGGAGCAGCTATGGGACACAGAGTGTACTAGTTAGTATTTGGATTAGTATCATTTGAATGTGATTTATTGGAGTCGACATTGGTACTGCAGAATGACGTCGATGGAGCAGCCGGCTACAGGACGGTGGTGAAAACCACTGCTAGTTCGGGTTGCTCGGAACGGTTCACTCCCAGGAGTCGACGCTGGTGAGAATCGTCGGGGCTGGTTGCATCGTTACGGCAGATTCGCGCTCGATTGCATCGAACGAGTCGTAGCGTGGCGACTCCAGCGTGAGTCGGCAGTCGCTAACAGCCAGCCCAAGAATGAGCTGTGCCTCATACAGCGCGAACTGTCGGCCAATACACATTCGAGCGCCACCACCGAACGGGAAATAGCTGTAGGTCGGGCGATCGGACGGACCCGCAAAGCGTGCTGGCCGATAGTCGAGCGGGGAATCCCAGTAGTCCTCGTGGCGATGCATTAGAAACTGGCTCAACAACACGTCGCTCCCGGACGGGAGCGTGTACCCACAGAGGCGATCGGGCGCACGTAGTTCACGACTGATCACCGGCACTGGTGGATAGATCCGCATCGCCTCCTGGACACAGCGTTTGGCGAGCGTCGATTCATCGACCGGAGGGGTGGTCGCACTGAGCCAGTCGGTCGATTGCGTCCACGCATAGAGGTCGCGGTGAACTGATGGATGGTGACAAAGCAGATACCAGCACCAAGCAAGCGCGGTGGCTGTCGTCTCGTGACCGGCCAACAGGAAGGTGATGAGTTCGTCGCGAATCTGCGTATCGGAGAGCGATTCGCCATCGTCCGTTCTGGCCGCGAGTAGCCGTGAGAGCATATCGTCTGCTCCGGTTGCCGAGTGTTTGCGCCGTTCGATCAGGTCGTAGACGAGCGAATCGAGAAACTCCGTTGCTTCGGCGAGGTCGCGATTGTGTTTGGTTGGTATCCACTGCGGAACGGACGGTCCAAATCCACCAACCTGCCGTCGGAACTCACGACGGACGGTCGCGAGCGCGTTGCGGAGTCGGTCGGCGTGGGGTGTCATATCCGTCGAAAACATGGCTTTGCCGATGATCGAGAGCGTTACCCGCTCGGTCTCTGCGAGCAGATCGATCGGTCCGTCGTGCTGGTGCCAGCGAGCAACCATCGCCCGCGTCTCCTCACGAATCAGTTCGGTGAACGTCTGGATCGCAGCAGGGCGAAACAGTGGCCGAATCACGCGCTGCTGCCGTCGCCAATGATCCTCGGAAGCGGTCAGTAAGCCGTCACCGAACAGTTCGGCGAGCTGGTCGTCATACACGTCGGATTTTCCGTAGTTGCCCTGATTCGTTTCGAGCACCTGCTGAATGGCGTCCGGGTCGGCAATTAGATACGATTCTCCGCGAAAGTACACGCGAACGATGTCACCGTACGTCTGCTGGAGGCGACTGAGCGTCGTGGTGGTGTCGTCCGTGATGAACTGTCTGGCAACCGAAAGCCACGAAAGTCGTCGGGGACCTGGCGGCCGTGTGGTGGTGTGGGATGAAGTCATTGGATGAAGCGCTCTCAGCTGGATGCTGGAAGGTTCTGAGCGGTCGCTCGAACGTCGTCCATGATACGGTTGAATCGACGGGCGTCTTGGAGCGAGCCTGTCAGCTCGAATCGATTCTGGATAAACGCCAGCGTTCTGTTGTATGATTCGTTACAGATCAGACTACAGATAACCGTTGCCGGTCCGCTAACCGTGACGGACGCCCCAGACAGGCTGGTTGGACCGCCCGAAATGGAGCCTGCATTCCTGTCGGTCTGGAGATGCCACTCGATATCGCTATTGGTGACGATGAAATTCACGGCGATGGAGGCGGTGATCGCTTTCTGGACTGCCGGTGACGCGGCCGCGATCAGGCTCATTCCATCGAAGACGATCGTCACGGCCCGTTCGAGCGTCTCTGTCACAGCGTCTGGTGCATCCATCGTTCCGAGTCGACTGCCAAAGCGCGCATACAGCGTCGGCTGGTCCAGCAACAGCGTTGCCAGCGTAGCGTCGTCCGAAAGCGTCTCGACGATTGCTGGACGGCTCGCACGAAAGGTCGATTCATCGCCGTCAAGAACGGGGTCAATCCGTTCGAATGTGAGTGTGTGCATGCAATGGTGGCACCAGTGCGCTCACAGTTTCTGTCGGAGACACATGAGGCTGTGCCGTCGTATTCACGGCATTATTTATCACCGATGGAATCAGCAATGGAATCAAGGCAATCATCTGCGGTTGTAACCATCCCAAACATGCTACCAAAGCCGTGAATCAACGCCGGGTAGTGGCGGTGTGAAACCTCCACGCCAGCAGTAGCGAGACGGTTCGCATAGGCGATTCCTTCGTCGCGCAATGGATCGTAGCCGGCAGTGACGACGGTTGCATCGGGCAGTCCAGACAGATCGCGCGCTAACAACGGTGAGAGATATTCGTTGCGGGCGTGTATCGAATCCTGAACATAAGCCGCCGAAAACCACTCCATATCCGCGCGTTCCAGAAAGTAGCCCTCGCTGTTTTCAGCGTAGCTCTCGAAAGGATCGTCCAGGCCACTGGCGACGGTCGGATAGAGCAGTAGCTGGCGGTCGATCGGTGGGCCATCGCGGTCGGCCGAGAGCAGTGAGCAGGCGGCCGCCAGATTCCCACCCGCACTGTCGCCGGCGACGATGAGCGTTTCAGGGTCGCCTCCGAGCGATTCGGCATGTGTCGCCGCCCAGTTGAGGGCCGTATAGCTATCTCGGAGCCCGGCTGGAAACGGATGCTCCGGCGCCAGTCGGTAATCCACGCTCAAGACGAGCGCCTCTGCCCGATTCGACAGTGCCGAACAGAGCGCGTCGTGCGTGTCGAGACTGCCAAGGACGAACCCGCCACCGTGGTAATACACCACTACCGGCAGCTCTGTGGCACTCGAAGGGCGATACGCTCGGATCGTCACTGGGCCGGCCGGTCCCGAAATGTCGAATTCGTGGGTCTCGTGGACGGGTTCGGACTCGGCGAACCCACCAGTTGCCTCGAACTGCTTGCGGGCCTGTTCGGGCGTCACGGATGATATCGGCACCATCGACTGCTGGTTCATCATTGCAAGGATTGGCTCAAGATCGCTGTCGACGCTATCGGCGCGTCTGGGGACTGGATCGAACGTGGGCTCGGACATACGTCGGTCTGAGCCAACACATACCACACAGTAAAACGTATCGGTGCGTGAGAGTGCCATAACTGGCCTCGTATCGGATGCAGTATCATTACATAGCTCACATGAGATGAATTGGTACACCGAAATCCGGCGACACAATCGCCGGCCAGACCGGATACAAGCCATGCAATTCGGGATCTTCTACGAACACCAGTTGCCCCGGCCGTGGAAGCCAGACGACGAACAGCAGCTGCTCGAAGCGGCGCTCGAACAGATCGAACTCGCTGACAGCCTCGGCTACGACTACGCATGGGCAGTCGAACACCACTTTCTTGAGGAGTACAGCCACTCCTCTGCCCCCGGTGTGTTTCTGGCGGCCGCCGCCGAGCGAACTGAGCAGATACAACTCGGCCATGGCATCCGCCTGATGCCCCCAGCATACAATCATCCCGCGCGCGTCGCAGAAACGATCAGCACGCTCGATCTCCTGAGCAACGGTCGTGTGCAGTTTGGAACGGGAGAGTCCTCATCAAACGTCGAGCTCGGTGGCTTTGCGATTGATCGTGATGAAAAAGAAGCGATGTGGCGCGAAGCGACTGAGCAGGTGACGAACATGCTCACAATGGAGCCGTATCCCGGTTATGACGGCGAATACGTCTCGATGCCGGCGAGAAACGTCGTTCCGAAGCCTGCACAGTCGCCACACCCACCGCTGTGGCTCGCTTGCTCGTCGCGCTCTACGATCAAACAGGCGGCCCGACTCGGAATGGGTGCGTTGTGTTTCGACTTCGCGGCGGCGGACACCGCAAAACAGTGGGTCGATACCTACTACGAAACGTTTGAAAACGAGTGTACTCCTATCGGCCACACCGTCAATCCAAACATCGCGATGGTGACCGGATTCTCCGTCCACGAGGACAGACAGACCGCGATTGACCGGGGCGCGTCGGGCTTTGCGTTCTTTCAGTACGCGCTCGCTCACTACTACGGAGCGGGCGCCCATCAGCCGGGTCGCACGAACATCTGGGAGGCGTTCGAAGATGCTGGTGGCACGGAGGCCATTCTAGATGGCGCAGGCGACGAGCCAATTGGTGCGATCGGCACTGTTGACGACGTGCGAACACAGCTGCGCGGGCTCGAAAACGCCGGTGTCGATCAGGTGATCTTCATTCAGCAAGGGGGCAACAATCGACACGAACATATCTGTGCCTCACTCGAACTGTTCGCAGAGGAGGTGCTCGAACCGTTCCACGAGCGGGATGTAGCGCATCGAGCCAAAAAGCACCAGGAACTCGAACCCGCTGTCAGGGCTGCAATGGAGCGAAAACAACCGATTGAACCGATGGACGACGACGAACCCCCCACCGTCGATCCATGAAGGGGTGGACATACGGCGATCGTTCGGTGGTGCCGAACACGACTGGTGATAGCAGAGCGTGACAGATGTACCGTTGTAATGGTCACGGACGAGCTGCAATCTTGGGTATGAATTATTATTGGAACGAAAGATCAACTTCGATGACGTTCGCGGTTGATCTGATCTGTGTGAGAAGTTCCCTGTCCTCTTTGTCGCCAACGAGCCGCATTGCAGGCCCAGAGAGTGAGATAGCTCCCGTAACCTCGCCGTCAGAGCGGAGCGGGACGCCAAACGCCGTTACCCCTGGCCGGTACTCTTCTCGATTGACAAACCAGCCCCGGTCGCGGCCAGTTGCCAGTTCGTCGTAGAGGTCGTCCCGTTCTGTAATCGTCTCGTCAGTGAATTTCTTGAGCCCCCATCGATCGAGAATGGCCTCGGTTCGGTCTCGATCCAAATGGGCAAGAATTGCCTTTCCGGCCGCCGAACAGTGCATATACGAGTGGGTACCCTCACGGAGATTGGTCTGGACTGATTGCTCGCCCTCGGCGAGACAGATCACCGTTGCAAGACCGTGCTGTTCGACCATACAGAACGCTCGCTCGCCGGTCTGTTCGGCGAGTTCGGTCACCGCCGGCTTTGCCACGGCATACAGGGGTTGGGCCCGCTTGACGTACTCCCCGAAGTTGAGAAACCGGAGCCCGAGTTCGTACGTGCCGTCGTTCGACACCACGAATCCGTTTCGCTCTAGCGTCGAAAGATGGTCATGAACGGTGGATTTCGAGAGATCGAGTGACTGGGCAATTCTCGTGACGCCCGCTCCATCAAGCTTCCAAAGCGTCTCAAGCACCGCAATTGATTTTTCGACCGATCCGAGCGTGTTTGACGGCCCATCGGTGGTGTCCATAGAACAAACGTACCGATCTATCACCATAAACTGTTCGACAATGACGAACGATCAGGATTGTCTCCGACCGGCACACGTAGCAAAAGCGTTTTGGGACGTCACTTTCCAGTATAGCTGTGGTTGATAATGACAAACCTCATCAGTGACGTACGATCGGCTGTTGCAGAGGATGGAGAACGGACGGCACTCTCCTACGACGGGACGGACAGCAGCTACGAGGCGTTCTGGGGGCAGGTTCGACGGTTCTCGGGAGCGCTCCAGGAACGAGGCTTCGAACCCGGTGATCGCGTGGGGCTGTATCTCCCGAACCTTCCCCAGTATGTGATCGGCTTTTTCGGCACGCTCCATGCTGGCGGGGTCGTCGTGCCGTTGAATCCTCAGTACAAAGCGCGAGAGATCGAACATCTGCTGGCCGACAGCGAGACGTCAGTCGTCGTTACACTGGCTGATCTGGTGGGGTACGTTGACGCCGTCGTCGAGGAGACGAGCGTCGAGCATGTGTTCAGCGTTGGCGAGGCAGATGGGGCAGAAACACTGGATGCGGTGCTCGCCAACGCGCCCGTCGCCGACGAATACGTCGAGCGCGGCGACGACGACGTGGCAGTCCAGCCATACACCAGTGGGACGACTGGAACGCCCAAGGGCGTCTTGCTCACACACGAGAATCTGGGCTGGGATGCGCGTGCCGCTGCGAAGCTGATCCCGGACGGAATCGCCGAAGACGACCGTTTCCTCGGCGTGTTGCCGTTGTTCCACATCTACGGCATGACGATCACGATGATTGCGACGTTATTCGAGGGGGCATCATACTATCCGGTTCCAGAATGGGACGCCGACACCGTCTGTTCGATCATCGACCGCGAGCAGATCACCGTGATGCACGGCGTGCCAGCGATGTTCAACGACATGATCGGGCTCGAGGACAGCGACGCGTACGATCTCTCCTCGCTACGCTTCGTCAACTCCGGTGGCTCGGGGCTTCCGATCGAAGTGCTTGAAGGGTTCGAAGCGACGTTCGAGTGTGAACTCTACGAAGGGTACGGACTGACAGAAACGAGTCCCGTCACCCACGCGAACAGCCCGGGGAACAGACGACCGGGCTCGATCGGACAGCCACTGGAGGGCGTCTCTGCCAGAATCGTTGATTCGTCGTTCGAGGACATCGATCCAGTCACGAAGGGGCCAGTTGGTGACGACCAGGAGCTTGACGGACTCACCGGCGAGCTCGTTGTCAGCGGGCCAAACGTAATGAAAGGCTACGCTGGCCTTCCAGACGCCAACGAAGCAGTGTTCACCGAGGCCGATGGAAAGCGCTGGTTCCACACCGGCGACATCGGCTATTACGACGAGGACGGCTTTTTCTACGTCGTTGATCGTGAAAAGCATATGATCAACACCGCGGGCTACAACGTCTATCCGCGCGAACTCGAAGAGCTACTGTTCGAGCACGAGGCCGTCGCAGACGTGGCTGTCGTCGGAATTGACGACGAGCGCCGAGGCGAAACCGTCGCGGCGTTTGTTGTCCCGTCCGGAGACGTGACCGAAGACGAGCTGCAATCGTTCTGTCTCGACCGGCTCGCGGAATACAAACACCCACGGACGGTCGAATTCGTCGAGGAGCTACCCCGGACGACGACCGGGAAAGTCCAGAAGTTCGAGCTCAAAGAGCACTCCAGCACGGAGTAGCGCGGTACGTTCCGGGAAGGAACTTACTTCTTTGTGGCGACCGAGAGCGTAGCTATGGGGTTTCAGCTAGCAGACGAACAGCGGGCAATCCGTGACGTTGTCAGGGAATTTGGCGAAAATGAGATTCGCCCGGTTGCACGCGAACACGACGAAGAGAAACGCTATCCCAGCGAACTGATCGAACAGGCGGCACAGTACGACCTGATTGCACCCACGATTCCGACGGAGTACGGCGGTGCAGGGATGGATATGCTGAGCTCCGTGCTCGTTACCGAGGAGCTCTGGCGGGCGGATCCCGGCATTGGCAGCGCGATCGGTTCGCGCGGATTCGGATCGAGCATGATTCGGCAGTTCGGTGACGAGGTGATGAAAGAGACGTGGCTGCCAAAGATTGCGTCGGGTGAGTCGGCGAGCTGTTCGTGTATTTCAGAGCCAGCACACGGCTCGAACGTGGCGGGGATCGAAACCCGCGCCGAATCGGACGGTAACGAGTTCGTCATCAACGGCTCGAAGATGTGGATTACGAACGGCACGGTCGCCGATGTAGCAGTCGTGATGGCCAAAACCGATCCAGAAGCCGGCCATCGCGGCATCACGGCGTTTCTGGTGCCAACCGAAACGGACGGCGTTTCGGCCACCAAAATCGACAACAAACTCGGCATTCGAGCCTCCGATCTGGCGGAAATCACGCTCAGTGACGTTCGCGTGCCCGAAGAGAATGTGATCGGCGAGGTCGATCAGGGGTTCTACCAGCTGATGAGCTTTTTCGCCGGCGGACGCACCAACGTTGCTGCCCAGGCGCTCGGCACCGCACAGGCCGCACTCGATGCGGCGATCGATTACGCAGAAGAACGCGAACAGGGCGGTCAGCTCATCAAGGAGTATCAGGCAATCAGTCACAAGATCGCCGAGATGGCAACCAGCGTCGAAGCGGCGCGATCGCTCACCTACAGGGCTGCCAGCCACGTGATGGACGGCGACGACCGTGAGGGCGCCCGCTATGCGTCGATGGCGAAGCTGTTTGCCAGCGAGCACGCCGTTGACGTTGCAGACGAGGCGATCCAGGTTCATGGCGGGGCCGGATATGTCACCGACCATCCTGTCGAGCGGTTCTATCGCGACGCACGAATCACGAAGATCTACGAAGGCACGAGCGAGATCCAGAAGAACATCATCGCCGATTCGCTACTCTGAGCCGATACCCTTGCGCAAGCGAGCAACATCACCCGCGTCGTGTCCACAGATAACAGTGGCGTCGTGGCGTCGCTCGCGGTCTTTGAGCCGCTGGAGGCTCTCGAACCAGTGCGTTCGGCTCCAGAGCAATCCGGTGCTCATCGGGCGTTCCTGGTCGTAGTTGTCCCGGACGTACGCCTGATCGCCGGCGACGATCACTGTCTCGCCGTCACGTGCAATCTGTACACCCAACAACCCCGGCGTGTGCCCGGGGAGATGAATGAACTCGATACCCTCGAAGTGGGTTTCCGACTGTTGATGGACGATTTCCCAGTTCAGGTCGTGATCGAAGTCCGACGCCACGTAGGCACTTCCGGCATCGGTGTTGGCGCTGTAGTAAGCGTATTTCAGCTCCTCCTCGTGAACGTAGATGGGAACGTCCGTCCCTGCAAACTCGTAGAGCCCACCGGCGTGATCTAAGTGTAGATGCGACATGACGACCGCATCGATCTCCGCGAGATCGTATCCGGCCGCCGCCAGATCCGCTGTGAGTTCGTGGTCGGCGGCGTCGTAATGTTCGAACGCGGCGTACAGCGCTGGTGGCCAGTAGCCGTCGCCCGCCGACGGATGTGAGCCAGTATCCCAGAGGATCGTCGCTTCGGGATGGTCGATCACCAGATTGTACACCGGACTCTCACCCATCACGGTCTGTGGATCGGGCTCCTTCGCCGTTCCCATCACTGCGCCACTCACGACGTGGTTGCTGTCCGCCCGAATGTGCCCCCGGTCGAGTAGTTCGATTGTGATATCCATCACATGACAATCATGTAAGGGGCGATCGTAGGTATGAGGAAACCAGCAACATGCACCGGAGGGTGGTCAGCTCGTGTCGATGGCGCTCGCCAGGTCGCTACCAACCTGCTCGTCACCCGGATACTCGGAGTGGCTACCGACACTGTCCGTCACGTCAACGTCGGCGTAGTTTGACGGGCCGGCACAGTCTGCGCCCTCCGTGCCAAGCGCCGGTTCGCCGAACCAGCCATACGCCGATCCCACCGTCGAATCGTTGTGCGAGTGGTAGTTACGAACGGTTTGGGCCGACGCGCCGATCCCATCGTGCCACACGCCACCAGAACAGACGGTCGACCCGTTTGCCGCCGTTCCCATCGCGCCAATCGTCGCTATCGTGTATCCGGCTGTGAGTTTGTCCGCCGTCCAGTAGACGACTCGACCGCCGAGCGAATGGCCGGTGAGCCTGACGTTCGTCGTTCCGTCGTCGATTGTGGACTCGATGAGCGACGCGAGTGTTGCCCCAACACCCTCGGTGTCCGCCTCAGCATCAAAATACCACCAGTTGCTGGCCGGCCACTCGATGGCAACCGCTTCATCCGGCGTGTAGCCCGCCGCTGAAAGCGATCCAAGGACTGACTCTGCCTGGCCCGCGACCGAATCATCGCCGTACCAGCCATGGACGAAAACGAACAGCTCTTGGGCCACTGGAAGCGTTCCATCCGTGACGAACACGCCATCAGACTGTTCTGTGAACTGGATTGTTGTGACCGACTGCGCGGCAGTGGACTGCGCCATCGTAACCGGCCCCGCAACTATCGCCGCACCCATTCCCCGCAACACCGTCCGGCGGTCCATCCGTCGACTGCTCGATTCCGCTCCGTCTTTCGTTTCGGTAGTGTTCCACATTCCACCCATACATTATTATTTATTATGTTAATACTTTTTGTTTATATTTAGATAAGTTAGAAAGGGGGTGAGTCGTCGGTCACGATCGTCGTGGGTGACTCAGTCTGCAAGCACCACAGCGGCGAAATCACTGCCGACCTGCGTATCACCCAGATAGCCGAGATGGCTCCCGACAGTTCCGGTAACATCGACATCCGTGTAGTTGCCTGGTCCCGAGCACGCAGCCCCCTCCGTGCCGAGCGCTGGTTGGCCGAAAAATCCGTACGCACTGCCGACGGTGGTGTCGTTCAGCGAGTGATAGTTGCGAACGATACCAGCGCCGGAGGCAATACCCTCATCCCAATCTCCACCAAGACAGACGTTCGAGCCCTCGGCTGCGGTGCCCATGGCACCAACCGTGTCGATCGTGTAGCCCGTACTGATTTTCGAACTCGCCCAGTAGACGATTCGGCCGCCGAGCGAATGGCCGGTGAGTCTGATACTGCCACCGCCAGCGTCCGAAAAGTCCTCAATCAGTTCCGCGACAACCTCCCCAACCGATTCGGTGTCACTCTCTGCATCGGTGTAGAGAAAGTTCGTTGCTGGCCATTCGACCGCGACGACAGCGTCCGGTTCGTACCCACCGGCCTCGATCGAATCGCGGACGTCAGCAGTCTGACTCACCACCGTCGAATCACCAAACCAGCCGTGGACGAAAACGAGCAGCTCATCAACCACCGGTAGATCGTCGGTCGTGTAGAAATTGCCAAGCAACCCTTCTGAGACCTCCACCGTCGTCACGGGCTGGCTGGCTCCAATTCCACTGAAACCACCAATACTGACTGCAGTCAGGCCAGCGGCTCGGGTGAGAACACCCCGGCGCGTCATCGATCGTGCTGTTCGATGCGGTCGGTCGGATCGGTCGGATTGTTTTTTCATGCGGCAACGTACCAATTGCTACGATTATAATTAATTTCTATTATGGTTATAGCCACGTCTTTATTACGGTGCTGTGCCGGTGCCAGCCAGGGCCCCCATCAATTTTATCAGAGAGCAATCCAACGCAGTAATAATGTGTCGCGGTACCACTGCTCACGAACGGGCCACACCGGCACGGTGAGCACCAATGTGGGAGGTAACGTACACCATCAAACCGGACGGTGGCCGTTTCGATCGTGCAGAGCAGATTCTGTACGATCACGATGTCGTGCTTGAGACGGTCCGATCGATCGAATTTCTCACAGACGGTTCGATCGTTATCGTCTACGAAATCGATGGGAATCGGGAGACACTCAAACGGTGTCTGAACGATGGATCGGGGAAAGTTCTGGAATTTGCTGTGAGTGAAGTATCCGACCCGCTCGTTGCCCAGATCAGATTCATCCCGGATCACCCACTCGACGATATTCTCCGGATTCACCGTTCGTACGGCGTTACGGTTGTGTTCCCGATCCACTACGTGCACCACGATCCGTTTCGAATCGAACTCACTGAAATCGGGCCGCGTGAAGAGCTCCACCAACGAATTCAGGAGACGCGGACGATCGCAACCGTCGGAATCAATCGCGTCTACCGGCATGAGCCAGCATCGACTCGATACGCCGGTGTGCTCACGGAGCGCCAGCAAGACGTTCTTGAGGCGGCGATTGAGGCCGGGTATTATCGGATACCACGGGAGACGTCCCACGAGGAGCTCGCAGAGACGCTAAACTGCAGTTCGAGTATGGTTGGTCAACATCTTCGTCGGATCGAACGCCGCATCATCAGCGCACTGTATCACGGAGGGTCGAATGTGAACACGAACGCGTGAGCAGTCCTGCAATGGAGCAGTTATTTGGCAATCGCCACCAATCGAGAACCATGGAGTACGAAACCGTCTCCGTCGAGTTCGACGCACAGACCGGCGTCGGTCACGTGACGCTGGATCGGCCGGATTCGCTCAACGCTCTGAGCGAGCAGCTGTCCGCAGAGATCGTCGAGGCACTCAAATCACTGGAGACACAGGGAGATGAAACCGACCGCGGCCTTCGTGTGGTTGTTATCGAGGGCGCTGGAGAGAAGGCGTTCTGCGCTGGAGCTGACATCAACGGTTTTTCGAGCGCAAACGAGGGTGGACGCTCGGATCGACGAGTCCACGAGTTCATTCCGGCGTTTCCGGTGCCAGTCGTCGCAAAAATCGACGGGTACTGTCTGGGCGGGGGGTTCGAGCTGGCATTGGCGTGTGATCTCCGGCTCGCCAGCGATCGCTCGACGTTTGGCTTTCCGGAAGTTGATCTCGGGCTCCTGCCAGGGGCCGGCGGCGTGCAGTTCGTGACGAAGCTCTGTGGCCCGGCCGTTGCCATGGAGCTCGCAATGACTGGCGAGCACGTGACTGCCGACTGGGTGCACGAAAAGGGACTCATCAATCGGATCTACGAGAGCGAAGCGTTCGACGAGTCGGTCGACTCGTTCGTCGCGTCACTGGCCGACCAGGCACCACTGGCCGTCCAGGCGATCAAACGATCGGCACGAACGGCGGTCAACACCGGACGCCAGGAGGGTCGGCGCTACGACCGCCAGCAGTTCAACTCGCTGTTGAACACCGAAGATTTCGAAGAAGGCGCGGCCGCGTTCGCTGCAAATCGGGAGCCGGAGTTCGTCGGTCGGTAGTTCAGTCCCACTCCTCGCCGATGCCGCGCAGTGAAAACGGTCCGACGGGGAGATTGTAGCCCGCTTCAAGTGCGGTGTCCACCTGTTCTTCGGTGGCTACGCCAGCATCGACGACGCGCTGGGCTTCTCGACGCATCGCACCGTAGATCCGATTGGCAACGAAGCCATACGAGCCGGGATCGTCATCCACGACGATCGCCGTTTTATCGAGTTCATCAGCGAGCGACTCGGCGCGCTCGACGACAGCAGGATCAGTTTCGGGCGCTCTGACGATTTCGACGAGCTCCATCACTGGCACCGGATTGAAAAAGTGCGTCACCGCGACGCGTGACGGATCGTCAACGGCGTTGGCGACCGAGGCCACCGAAAAACCGCTCGTGTTGGAAAAGAGCGGCTGGTCGTCGGTCACCTCGTTCAGTGCTCGAAACACCTGCCCTTTGATTGAAAGCTCCTCGGTAACAGCCTCGATAACGAACTCGGTGTCCCGGGTTGCCCTCGCAAGATCAGTCGTGAACGTGAGCCGATCGAGCGTTGCCTCGCGTTCTGCGTCGGTGAGATAGCCGCCCTCGACGGCGTCATCGAGGCCGAAACTCCCGGTGATGAGACGTTCGCGGGCAGCGTCAACGAGTTCGTCGTTGAGTTCGCGAACCCGAACCTCGTAGCCGTTACGTGCGAGTACCTGTGCGATACCACTGCCCATAATACCGCCTCCAATGACGGCGACAGCGTTGCCTGCCATAGATACGGACAGGTGTGGTGGCCCCTTAGCTGTTCGCAACCACACAGCCGATGCCGGATTCGTGTGAGATGGTTTTACTATCGTTCAGCCGTTTGAAGAGATATGCGATATCACGATTCGGAGACCGCCACCGAAGTCGCTGCTCGCGTTCGGACGTTTATGGACGAAGTTATCATCCCGCGTGAGCGACGCGCGCTGGCTGATACCGACCCGATCACGGTCGCAGAAATCGAGTCCTTCTGGGAGCAAGCCAAAGAGCGCGACCTGTTCGCGCCCCAGGTGCCGACCGAGTTCGGCGGCCAGGGCCTGGAGTTTGAAGAGATGCTGCCCTCGTTCGAAGCGGTCGGGCGAACGCTGACAGGAGCGCTCGCAATCCGGGCAAATGCGCCCGACGAAGGGAATATGCACACGCTTGAGGCCGTCGGTACGCCTGAACAGCAAGACCGCTGGCTCAAGCCGCTGGTCCAGGGCGAGATCTCCTCTGGCTTTTCGATGACCGAACCACGACAGGGCGGTGGGTCCGATCCGAAAATGCTCAAAACGACCGCCGTTCGTGATGGCGACGAATGGGTGCTCAACGGGCACAAATGGTGGACGACCGGCGGCATGAACGCCGACATTCTGCTGGTGATGGCACGTACCGACCTCGACGCACATCCCTATGCAGGCACGTCGATCATCGTCGTTCCGAGCGATGCAGACGGTGTGAACGTTGTCCGGGACATTCCACATCTCGGCGACGAATCGATCACGGAGTACCCTGTTGGCCACGCAGAGATCGAATACGATAATGTGCGCGTTCCCGTCGAGAACACGCTTGGTGAGGCTGGCGACGGATTCCAGATCGCCCAGATGCGACTCGGTGGCGGTCGGCTCACGCATTGTATGCGCTATTCGGGGATGGCAGAGCGCTCGCTCGATATCGCCAAAGCGTATCTGACAGAGCGTGACGCGTTCGGCAGTGCGCTCGCTGAGAAAGGATCGCTGCGCCATCGGATTGCGGATGCAGAAACGCGGCTCCACGCGGCTCGTACCATGGTCCGCCACGCAGCCCGGGAGCTCGACCGGAGCGAAGCCCGCATTGAGGTGGCAATGGCGAAGCTGTTCACCGCGAACGTCACCAATGATGTCGTTGATCTGGCGATACAGTGCTGTGGTGGAAGCGGCATCGGACGCGATCTGCCGCTTGCACACTTCTACGAGCACGTTCGCTCGTTCCGCATCGTTGATGGCGCAGACGAGGTCCATCGACGGTCGATCGCTCGCCACGCTTTCGATGACGTCGAAACAGAGGAACTCGACGTCCTCCCTACGTTCAACCAGGAGCATCTCCACGACGCGCTCCGAGACGACGACGCTCAGTAGTTGGCTTGCTGTTGCGCGTTCGAAATCTGTGTCTCGTACTCATCGAGCGCCCACTCGTATGCTGCCTCGGGCGATTGGCCCTCGATGAGGACACGATTTACCATCTGATCCTGGATGTAGATCGTTCCGACGTGCAAGGTCTCGGGTGAGCTCGGCAGGTCAGCGTTATCAAGCTCTGGGACGATCTCAGAGACGATTTTCTCGTTTTTCTCCAGGAAGATGCCGTCCTCCACCTGGAAGATCTCCGCGTTCCGGTAGGCGTCGGCGTCCATCACGTCCGCATACGGCGGGATAAACCGCATCGGCTCAAGCTGCGATACCGGAATCATGTGTTCTTCTCCGAACATGTACTTGTTGAACGCCTTTGCACCCTCGGGATTGCTCGACCCCTTGATGATCGGCGTTCCATTGGCGAGTATCCAGCCACGGGTGATGGGATCGGCCCCCTCACGGATGGGAATCAACGCCTGTTCCGTGTTGCGCGCAATCTCGGTCGCTCCAGCCGCATACGCCGGTCCACAGAGCCAGGCATTGTTCATGAAACACTGCGCAATGCGGCCACCGGCCCAGTACTCGATCGTCTTTGCCCACGAGAGACTCGATGGGTCCGGCGAATAGTTTGCAAGCTCCTGGAGCACCTCCAGGACGGCCATCACGTGTTCTTTTTCAAACGCGAGTTCGATCGAATCGCCGGCGGATTTCCAGGTCTGGCCGCCAGCGTTGAACAGCCAGTTCGAAAAGTCCGACCCGGATTTGCCAGCCGGCGTTCCAGCCACCCCGAAGCCAGCCGCCTGCACGTCATCGGATTCGTGGATCGCTTTGGCGTTGTCTACGAGCCCTTGCCAGGTTGTGGGAACTGAGAGACCGAGTTTTTCGTAGATGTCCTTTCGGTAGTTGAAGACGCCGCCAACATAGATCCCGTTGGGGATCATGTGCATCTCCTCGTCGCGATCACCGTTGAACGGCTGCATCGTGTATTTGAACAGCGTCTCACCCCAGATGGATTCGAGCTCGTCAATCACCGAATCAACGGACTGAGTCAACCCCTGATTGAACAGGTCGCCGATTTCCGTCTGCGTCGCGTGATAACACTCCGGCGGCGTGTTCGACTGCAACAGTGTCGCCAGACGCTGGCCACCCTGGCCTTGCATCCCGGCGTACTCCACCGACACCGACGCGTCGGCGGACGATTCGAATCCAGCGATGAGTTCGTCCTCCCAGTAGGGCTCCCACTGCTCGCCGGTGAGATCCGTCAAGATGTGGATCTCGCCGTCACCAGTACCGTCGTCTGTACCACCGCTGTCAGTTCCAAGACAGCCTGCAATGGCCGTCGCGGTTGCCAGTCCCGTGGCTCGCAACACGCTACGGCGTGTTGGTTGGTATCGTGACATACACCTCCAGTGTTGGTAACTAGAGCATAAGTGTTTCGATGATAATTATAAATACTAGAGAGCGAGTGAGTTGAATCGAGCTCAACCGATTCGGACGCCACTCGAAGGATCGTACAGCGAAAGCTTCTCCACGTCGATCTCGATGGAGTAGTCCGTTTGTCCCCCTCGGAAATCGGGTGGTGTCTCGACGGTCACACGACCCACTGGTGTCTCGAACAGGCTGTGGGTCCGATCGCCGAGCGTCTCATCGAACACGTGCGTGGCGGGAATGCCACCGGAGTGTCGTTCAGTTACCCGGAGATGTTGTGGCCTGATACCGACGCGCAAATCATCGCCGTCGTAGCCGTTCAGTCCGTTGTGTGCGAGCGTTAGGTTCTCACCCGCGAGCAGTTCGGGTCCGTTGGCACCGTTTTCGATCCGAACGTCGAAAAACTCCATCGCGGGTCGGCCGACGAACTCACCAACGAACTGTGTGTCCGGCCGTCGGTACACTTCGTCTGGCGTGTCGATCTGGGCAAGCTGGCCGTCATTCATCACGGCAATCCGATCGGACATCGTCATCGCCTCTTCCTGATCGTGCGTGACATACAGCGTCGGACAGCCGACCTGATCCGTAATCTCAGCGAACAGCGGGCGTAGCTCGTGTTTGAGCTTCGCGTCGAGATCGCTCATCGGTTCGTCGAACAGAAACAGCGAGGGCTCCCTGATGATCGATCGGCCGAGCGCCACGCGCTGTTGTTGTCCGCCCGAAAGATCGCCGGGATACTTTTCCAGTTGGTCTTCGACCTGCAACAGCGATGCCGTCTCGACGACCCGTTCGTGGCGGTCGCTCCCATTGACGCCAGCGAGTTTCAGCGGATACGCAATGTTTTCCTCGACCGTCATATGTGGATAGAGTGCGATGTCCTGGAACAACAGCGCTACGCCGCGTTGTTGCACTGGTGCGCTGGTGACGGTCCGGTCGCCAAACCGAATCTGACCGTTCGTGACGGTTTCCAGGCCCGCAACCATTCTGAGCGTCGTGGTCTTCCCACAGCCAGAGGGGCCAACGAGCGAGACGAACTCGCCGTCTTCGATCGTGAGGCTGAGATCATCAACTGCAGTCAGTGAGCCGTACTCCTTCGTCACACCGTCGAGTGTTATTGAAACCATGTGTTGTGTATTGTTGGTATGGGTGGTATTCGCGTCATAGCGCCCTGATTTTGAAGCCTTGTAGCAGATACGACTGCAGGAAGAATGCAAACACGAGCGGGGGCAGCGTGAGCATGAGACTCATCGCCATGAACTCCGCCCAGCTCGCATCCCACTGTGAGCCCAGCAACCGAAACAGTCCGGCCGGAAACGTGGTGGCATCGTTGTTCGGCATCAACACGTACGCGAACGTGAAATCACCCCACGCGATCGCAAACGCGAAGATGGCGTTGGCGATCATTGCCGGTTTCGTCTGTGGAATCACGATGTCGACAAACGCCCGCCAGCGAGACGCGCCTGCCACCCACGCGGACGCCTCTGCTGATTCTGGAATCGTCTGGATATACTTCCACATCAGCCAGACCGAAAACGGCATTGAGATTGCACTCAGCGCAAGAATCAGTCCGAGATACGAGTTCAACAGCCCGAGCCGATCCCAGATGAGATACAGGGGAATTGAGAGGACGATCGGGCTGAACATGTAGCCCAGCAGCAAGAATCGTGCAACGGCAATCTTATGCGGGAATTCGAACCGGGCGAGACCGTAGCCGGAAACGAGCGATATCGCCAGCACGGTGAGCACCACGCCAACGGTGACGATCGTGCTGTTGATGAGATACTGTCCGACCGTCGGATCAGTAATGACCGCAAACTGCTCTAGGGTGACAGCGTCGGGCGCGGGGAGCAAACCGCCGTCCTGGACGCCAAGACGAGTCCGAACGGCGTTCGCAGCCATCCAGTAGAGCGGAAAGCCAAGCAATACGACGAGCACGACGGCGCTCGCCGAGAGGCCGACTCTGTAGAGGCGGTTCCGGTGTCGGAACGAAAGCCGAACCGATCGGCCAAGCGAATCTGCGTCGCTCATGTGTGTACCTCCTGGCTGGGATTCATCGCTCGTAAGTAGAGCACCCCGCCGGCGAACAGAACCAGAAACATGATGACGGCGATCGCATTGCCACGTCCATACGCGTTCATCTGAAACGTCTCTTTGAATGCGAGAATCGGCATCGTCGTCGTTGCCGATCCCGGTCCACCCTCGGTGAGCTGCCAGATGACGTCGTATTTGTTGAACATGAAGATCGCACGGAGAAAGACGACGACAGCAAGCGCGCCGCGTATACGGGGGAACGTGATATCTCGGAACTGCTCCCACCGTGTTGCTCCACACACTTGTGCTGCCTCGTAGAACCGGTCAGGAATCGATCGAAGCTGGGCAAGCGTAAACAGCGACACGAATGCCGCGAACTTCCAGGAAGAGATCACTACCACAGCGGCCATTGCCAGGTCGGTGTTTCCGAGGAGAAAGTTGTTCCACAGCCCGAGCGACGAGCCGGCCGCGTGAACAACGCCGTCGTACGGATCGAGCATGAACTCGAAGACGACCGTGACGACGATCGTCGGGACCAGATACGAGGTGAACACGAGCGTACTCACCAGTCGGCTGGTGCGCGACAGTGAATCGATCACCAGCGCCATCCACACGCCGACGACGAACTGGACGAGCGTCGATCCAATCATGAACAGCACGCCACGCCACATTGAGCCCCAGAATCGATCGATCTGGAAGACCTCGGCGTAGTTCGAGAGGCCAACGAACGTCCACTCTGGATTCAACAGGTGGACGTCGTGAAACGACGCCACGACGGCGAACGTGATCGGACACAGTGCAACGATGGTGTACAACAGCAGTACCGGCGTGATCGACAGCCACCCCCAGACAGATTCGGGAAGCATTCTGTGCCACCGTGGAGATGACACACTATCGTGTGGTGGGGGATCACCAGCCGTGTCGGTTGCCATGATACCACATTGGAAATGTAGTTGTTAATTCTTTCGTCGTGTGCAGTATTTCGAGAACGACTCGTGGGCAGTGATTCAGTCGTCGCCATCCGTAGGAACGGTAGCGTTGGACCTGCTAGCTGCTGTTCGACGGAATAATGGCACCGAGACAACCAGCAGACAGCCACAGAGCAACACTGCACAGAGGAGATACGTGTTCCGGTAGCCAAACCAGAGATCCACGGCCGGCACAGCAACGAGCGGCCCGAGACTGAGTCCCACGTCACCCATGCCGTTGTATATGCCACCCATCCGGCCGAGTTCATCGCCCGGCGTGAGATCTCCCAGAATTGCCAGCAGCGACGGAGCCGCGACGCCCATACCGAGGCCGATACAGACGATGGCACCGACCAACGGCTCGACCGACCGACCAATGGCGAGGACGACAAAGCCGGCCGCCATCGAACAGAACGCCGGCACAGTGAGAATTGACCGGTTCCCGACGCGATCGGAGAGCTTCCCAGTTGCGAGCGTTGCACTCCCCGAACAGAGGACACCGATTGCCATCACCAGCCCGCTGATACCGGCCGCCTCAAATGAAGCCAGTCGGATCGCGTGATCGCTCGCGAACCTGGCCATCGTCGAAAGGATGATCCCACCCCACAGGAATCGAACGCTGAAATTGCCGATACCGACGGCGAGGACGATCGGTTGTCGCGCCACCAGTCCAGGGAGCGATCGAAGCGTGACGCCGTCGTCTGCGCCACCACGATGGACGTCTGGCAACACCAGTGCTGCCGTCACGCCAGCAGCGAGCGCCAGAACGCCAGCGACAAGAAACGCCGTCTGGATGTCGAACAGATCGGCAACAACGCCACCGACGACCAGTCCAGTGGGAAAGCCAAGTGACTGGCCACCGCGCATGTAACTGATCCACCGTCCCCGGTTCTGGTTCGTCGTGACGTGTGAAATCGTCGCGAACGCCCCGATGAAGACGAACGCGCTGCCGATCCCCCAGAACAGGCGCGCTAGCACGAACACAACGCCAGGTATCGATATCGTCGCTCCCCCTGGAAGGGCAATCAGTGTGGTCGGTACTCCCAATCCGATGATGTAGCCAAACGGCGCTGCTGCCTGTGTGAACAGCCCGCAGATCATTGGCCAGCGCGCGCCGAGACGGTCAACGATCGCACCGGCCGGCGTGTTCATCACGAGCCGAGCGATTCGATTCGCCGAGAGAATCACGCTCAGCATCACGGCGCTGATCGCCAGGTGATCGTCGAGCAGTGGGAGCGTTGGGAACGCCACTCCCGTTGCCACGCCGCCGAAAAACACGCCGGTGATTACCGCCAGCGCTATCGTTCGGATCTCTCGCTCCGTGTAGTGGTGGTCATTGCTCATCGCCGACCCACCCTGGTCAGGGTTGACTGCGTGGTTGTCTGCCTGCGATTGCGCTGCTGAGACGGGATATACGTGCTACTCACGACGACAATCGATTCGTTTTCGCCCGACACCATACGTGTTTCGTCGTCAGAGTTACGTGTATCTCCACCTGAGTATCAGTTGATGAATGATGAGTCGTTCTCGGCGCTCGAATCACGCGTCGGCGATTCTGTGGTGACCGTCGAGGCGTTCGCCGTTACTGCTGGGAAAGTCGCGGAGTTCGCCCGTGCGATCACCGATTCCAATCCGGTGTTTCTGGACGAATCCGCCGCTGACGAGCGAGGCCACGATCGAATGCCTGCGCCACCAACGTTCACCACGGTGAGCGCGTTTGATCGGTATCGACCACCGAACACACCCGAATACGGCATTGCGATCGGATTCGATCCGGAACGATTGCTCCATGGCGAGCAGTCGTACGAGTACGACCGTCCGATTCGTGTTGGCGACGTTCTCTCGGGAACGACGACGCTCACTGACGTGTATCGACGGGAGGGGCAACGCGGCGGGACGATGACGTTTGCCGAGCTTGAAACAACCTTCACTGACCAGCACGGCGAACACGTTCTCACCGAGCGCTCGACGACGATCGAGACCGAACCAGTCGATGACACGACTCACTCCGACGACGACAGCGGTCAGGCCAGCACTGGTGGTACTGCACCCTCAGTGAGCGGGTTGTCAGCCCGATCGATCCAGCCACGATCCACACCTCCAGCCGAACGACTCGACACGACCGATGCACTCGCCGTCGGCGATCGCGGTCCGACGATCACCGTCGAGTCGCTCACTCGGCAGGATTTCGTCCGCTATGCAGGAGCCAGTGGAGATTTTAACCCGATTCATTACAACGAACCGTACGCGACGGCCGCCGGCGTTCCCAGCGTGTTCGGACAGGGAATGTTCACTGCCGGTATTACCGGGCGGATGCTCACCGACTGGGTTGGAATTGATGCAATCAAGTCGTTCGGCGTCCGGTTTCAATCACGGGTGTTCCCGGGAGAGACGATCGTTGCATCCGGAGCAGTGAACGCGGTGTCCGACGACATCACGATCGAACTCACTGCAGAAACGGAACGGGGGACGGTACTTTCCGGCAACGCAACCGTCTCCAACGAATCGTAGCCCGCAACAACTTATTTCTGAGTAACATTTATTAGTTACCCATCATACGCTGTTGCATGGAACTCGCATCCGTGGCCGACGATGCACGATCCGGGAACGTCGCTCGACTGTATGACGAAACCGTCCGGCATCACGGCACCAGCCCAGCGGTGGAGTATCACGGTCGGACGCTTACCCATGCTGAGTTGCAGACTGAAAGCGCTCGATTTGCCGGGGGGTTTGATGAACTCGGGCTCGAACCGGGTTCGACGCTGTTGGTGTATTTGCCCAACTGCCCGGCGTATCTGATCGGTGCACTCGGTGCGTTTCGGGCGGGGGTCATAGTTTCGCCGGTGAATCCACAGTATCGAACTCGGGAGCTGACACACCAGATCGAAGATACGGACGCGGACGGCGTGCTCACACACGCCGCGTTACTCGAACACATCGATGCGACGCTCTCGACGATGGATCGAGAGCTCGAGGTGATCGCCGTTGCTTCAAGCCGCGACGATGTTCATCAGTTCGAATCAGTACGGGCCTCTGAGCGGCTTGTCGAACGCGACGACGAGGATGTAGCGCTGTTGCCGTACACGTCCGGAACGACGGGCCAACCCAAAGGCGTTCAGCTCACACACGCCAACGTCCGGGCACAGCTCACGGCGACGCTTACAGGGCGGCAATCGGTCGACGACGAAGCCGTGCGGAGCTTGATCTGGCTGCCGATGTACCACATTACTGGGTTCACGCACAGCGCCCTGCAGCCCCTTATCCGCGGTGGAGCGGTCTACCTCCGAAGTGCCGCCAACTGGGACGCATCGAGCTGTATGGAGTTGATCGAAGCCGAATCGATAACGCATTTTGTGGGCGTGACCGCGATGTACGTCGATATGGTCACGGCAGCTGATTTCGAATCGTACGATCTCACCTGTTTGGAGATGGCCGCCGAAGGCGGCGCAAAGCTCTCTGGGGCGATCCAGGAGGAGTTCGAAACGACGGCCGGTGTGGATATTGGAGAGGGGTACGGACTCACCGAAACACACGGTGCAACCCACAGCCAGCGTGGCTCGACAATGGGGCTCAAACCCGGTACGGTCGGGCAGCCAACGCGTATGACCGACTGCAAGATCGTCGACGAAGCTGGCGAAGAGCTGCCGGTCGGCGAGCCGGGCGAACTGCTCGTGCGCGGGCCACAGGTGATGGCGGGCTATCACAACCTCCCGGAGGCGACCGAAGCGGCGTTCACCGAGGATGGGTATTTCCGAACCGGAGACATTGCCCAGCGAGATGAAACCAACTACTACGAGATCGTCGACCGGAAAAAACACGTCATCGTCAGCGCCGGCTACAACGTCTATCCCAGCGAGATCGAAGCAGTGCTCACCGAACACGAAGCTGTCGCCGAATGTGCCGTGATCGGGGTGCCTGATGAACGACGCAACGAGATACCAAAGGCGTACGTCGTGTGTCGTCCAGACGTAGCCGTGACGACTGACCAGCTCAAAACGTACGTGCTTGACACGATCGCGCCGTACAAACACCCACGTGAGATCGAATTCGTCGAGGAACTCCCCCGCACCGCGTCGGGGAAGGTCCAGAAATACAAACTCGAAGTCGAAAACGACAGCTGAACGACGGGCGTCAGAACAGGGATTGGGCGATCGACCGGCGCTGGATTTCGTCCGTTCCCTCGAAAATGCGATAGACGCGTGCCGACCGATACTCCCGTTCGATCGGCAGGTCCTTCATGAAACCGGCACCGCCGTGAACCTGCATTGCAACGTCAGCAGCGGTGTTGTACAGCGCTGCACCGCGGAGTTTCGCCATCGAAACCAGCGTTCGCGCCTCATTCCCCTGATCAAGCGACCAGGCACCGTAGCGATACAGCTGTCTGACCTGCTCGATTTCGGTCGCCAGATCCGCCAGCTGAAAGCTAATTCCCTGGCGCTGGCTGATCGGTTTGCCGAACGTTTCACGATCGCTTGCATACTCGACGGCCAGATCGAGCAGGTGCTGGGCACTCCCAACGCTGGCTGCCGCGATCGAAATTCGTCCGCCGCCGATCCAGTTCATCGCCGTAGTAAAGCCTTGATCAATCTCGCCGAGCACCTGGTCGTCTCCCACCCGACAGTCGGTGAACTGGAGCTCACACTGACTCCCCGGCGTCAATCCCATCGTCCGGTGGATTCGCCCCACTTCGTAGCCAGGGGTGGACGCGTCGACGAGAAATGCTGAGATGCCGTGATAGTCGCCTGACTCGCCACTCGTTCTGGCAAACACGATCGCAAAATCCGCGTACGGACCGTTCGAAATCCAGTATTTCGTCCCATTAAGCACCCACTCGTCACCGTCTCTCTGTGCTGTTGTCTCCATATACTGTGGATCGCTGCCGTGTGCGGGCTCAGAGAGCGCAAAGCAGGTCGTGAGCTCACCCGCCATCAATGGGTCCAGATACTGGTCGCGCTGGTCGTCCGTACAGGCCAACAGAATTGGCGTCGGTCCGCCCGCACCGCCGAGAATCGCCGAGTGAAAGCCCGGTGGCCGATTCGAGAGGTGTTCCGTAACGATTCCCTGTGTCACGGTTGAGACGCCGCCACCACCTGCCGATTCTGGCATCGACATGCCGTAGAACCCAGCGTCCACCGCGCGCTTGCGGACGGTTTCGAGTACCGAACGATACGCATCCACCTGTCGATTGTCGCTGTCGACGATATGGCGCTCATAATCTGGGCCGAGAAACTCCTCGTGTTCGGCCTCTAGCGGTGCAACCTCCTGGTCGATGAAATCGTCGAGCGCCCGCTTCAGCTGGACTGCCTCGGATGGCTCACTAAAATCCATGCAGTGTATGGCATCCCACACCAAATAATAGTTACTGGTAACTACCACTATGTAGACTTATTCAGGAGTGGAAAAGAGTTCCGCCACGGCTGGTCCATCGGGGATGAACTGGTAGACACCATCTGCCGCCGACAGCCGGCCGTGTCTCGTGAGATGGTCGAGATGTGAGTAAGCCTCACCCGGGCCATGCATCACGTGAATGCCTTCGAGCGAACCGAACAGTTCAGCACTCACTTCCCAGGCGTTCATCGGACCGTGCGCTTCAACGACGGTTGCAACCCGCGTGGCTCGTTCGACGTGGTGTTCATAGATGGCGCGTGCCCGATCTGATGGCGCCGTGATCGCGTCCCGATGGCCCGGCCAGGCGACGGCAAACTCCTGGTCGATGATCCGCGAGAGCGTCTCAAGATACTGATCAAGCGGCTGTTCGACGCGGACATCGGCCCCGCCGACGTTTGGTGTGTACTGACCGAGAATTGCGTCGCCGACGAAGGCCTGTGTGCTGCCGTCTTCGGCCGTGAACGCAAAGCAGCACTGCCCTGCCGTGTGCCCCGGTGCGTGGATGACGGTGAGTTCGGTTCCAGCAACCGTGAGTTGATCGCCAGCAGCGACTGGCGTCACTGTGGGCGCAACCGTGGTTGTCGCTGCCGTTCCGGCCAGCCGATCGAGCAGGGCCGCTCGCCGGTCTTCGGGTATGCCCCAGCTGGTGAACTGCTGGCGCTGGCGTTCAAACAGCGCGTCGGTTGCGTCGTCCTCCTGGGCAACAAGCGGGGCATCGGCCTCGTGGACGTAGACGGTCGCATTGCTTTCGCGCTGGAGGACGCCAGCCAGACCGGCATGGTCCTGGTGCCAGTGGGTGACCACGATCGAATCGATCTCGGAGAGGGCAACATCGTACTCTGCGAGTTGGTCTCGGAGCCGGCGTTCGGTAGCTGACGTTCCGATTGCGGTGTCGATCAGGGCGACCGAATCGTTGCCCCTGAGTAGATACACACTGTTTTCTCCCTCGAACTCCGCGTTCGACAGCGAAATGACCTCCATACGTTCCGTTGGAGTGATATCGGTTTGATCGTTTCGGCGGATGGCTCAGGTGTAGGCCTGAAGATCCGTCAGTTCGTAGCCCACCACGAGCTTCTGGATCTCGGTGGTGCCGTCCGGAATCGTCATGGTGCGTGCATCGCGGTAGTAGCGCTCCAGGGGATACTCCGTCGAGAGTCCGTTCCCACCGTACACCTGCAGCGCCTCGCTGGTGACTTCAACTGATTTCTCACAGACCCATCCTTTTGACAGCGAAGAGAGCATCCGTGCCTCGGGATCACCCGCCGCAATTCGTTCTGCGGCGTGGCGACTCAACAGCCGACCCGTCTCAAGACCAGCGCGGATGTTGTACAGCTTCTCCTGGATCAACTGATGCTGGCCGATTGGCTGTTCGAACACCTCACGATCGGTGGCGTACTCAAGGGCTGCCTCGTAGGCGGCCTGCATGATCCCAACAGAGATTGAGGCCATGCCGTTTCGCATCGTGGCAAACAGCGTGTTGAGGGGGTTCCCGCTGGTGGTTGCACTCCCCAAAAACGAATCTTCGGGATCCAGACGGCCGTCGGCCATCGCGTTCACGACCGCTGTCGAGAGCTTGTTTTCGGCTGGAATCCGACAGCCGTCGAAAAACAGCTGCCCTGTGGGAGAACCCTTCCAGCCGAGCTTATCGAGTGAGCGGGTCTCGAAGGGAGCCGTTTTCTTATCCACGAGAAACATATCACGATACTCCTGGGCACTGTCCCAGGCAACAACGATTGCGACGTCTGCAATCGGTGCGTTCGACACCCACGTTTTTTCGCCGTTGATGACGTATTCGTCGCCGTCTTTCTCGGCGGTCGTGTCCGGAACTTTCGTATCTGAGCCCCCAGCCGGTTCGGTGATCGCAAAGCACCCAACGAGTTCGTCGTTGGCGTACTCCGATTCGTACGCTGACCGAGTGCGTTCAGAAAATATCTCGAACATGCTCACTGCCATGGACATTCCCATGGTTACCTGAAGGCTCGGCCAGACGCGAGACACCTCCTCTCGAATGAGCGCATCCGTCACTGGATCCGTGAACGATTCTTCAGCGTATGGTCCGAGGTCGATCTCCGCCATTTTCTGCATATAGTCGACGGCCTGTGCTTTCGTCAGTGGCTTGCGGTCCGCCTCGGGAAGATCTGGTGCGATCTCGTTTTCTAAAAATTCCCGGACCGTTTCTCGAATCATCCGCTGTTCTTCACTGAGTTGCATCGTATATCACTGAAACCGTATCTCGCACAAAGAAACTGGTATGTGTTAAGTCTTCACCCAGAACAGTACCGGTCTGTTTATGCAATGTGAGTTTGGGGTGGTTTCGACGGTGACGCTCTGGGAAGAGAAGGCCACAGCAACCACAGTCCAAATATACAACCTTTAATGTGATCTACCATCGAGTCAAGCTACTGAGGCGAGCCGACATTATCCGGATACTATTGTACTCCCAATATATTAGTGTGATGTATTTAATTTATTATCAAGGCTCATTAATCCCTTTTTGTTAGTATAGCCGGATATTCCCTCAATATTCGGCAATACTAACTCAATTAACACAGTCTGAACTAGTTCGCATTCATATATGAATTGTGGTCAAGATAAAATTGGATAGACAATAGGTGAAGAGAGCTAGAGCGTGATATCCACATATTCACTCAAATGAGAAATATACTAATATTATATATTAATTATTAATCGGTACGTTGCGGATAGGATATTTGTGAATCCGTCACACGCCCTTCTCAACGTGATACCAGTCAGCCGTTCCTTCGATGGCGTACTCGGTGATGGCCTTCGTTGCTGCGAGTCCATACAGTGGAAACACCAGCGGGGTGAGCAGCCACTCCCAACCAATTCGATCGACCGTTCCGTTCGCATAGTCGATTCCCCGAACGAGGCCGGTGATGGCGACGATCGTGACGAGCGGGAGCATCGAGAGGACTGGATCACCCATAACGACAAGGACGACGAACTTTGCGGTCAGCGACAACAAGAGCAGGTTGCCAAACACCGAGCTCAGACAGATGCCGACACAAAGCAGCTCCCGAATGGAACGAGGAGGCAGCCACTCACGGACGAGAAGATGGAGTACCTGCGCGTAGCCGCTCATCCACCGTTTTCGTTGACCCCACCAATCATCGATCGTGTGTGCTGCTTCGATCGTCGACGGATACCGGAGCTGTTCGTTCACGGACAGTCCATTTCGATAGCACCGATAGGCGAATTCGTAATCCTCCGTGACCATCTCGGGGTCGTATCCATCGACAGACTCGAAGGCGGATCGATGGAGCACGACTGCTCGACTCGCAGCCAGCTTGAACCCAGTAACGAGATTCAACACCCGACTCGTCACATAGCTGAGCAGCACGGACTCGTAGTACGCGAAGGCTTCGATGAGTCCTGGTGCTCGTGGAACCGTTCTCCCCTGCACGATATCATAGGATTCGAGCCCGTCGAGTGCAGTCTCCAGAAATTTCGGGTGAACTGATTCGTCGGCGTCGAACACGGCGATAGTCGACTCATCAGTTTCTTCGACGGCGAAGTTGATCGCTCCGGCCTTCGTTCCGGTGTATTTCTCGTTGATCAAGCAGTACACCGACGAATATCGAGAAGCAAGCGTTCGAGCACGGGTAATACTCGGCGCATCATCCGGTTCACAGACAATGTATACGTTCACCGGAACTGTCGATGCAATTAGACTCGTGACGCTGGTGTCCAGAATCGCCGCATCCGTGTACACTGGAACAATTGCACCAACTGGATCGTCGTTGGAGACGGTGACTGACGCATCTGTGGACGATGGCGCATCGCGCCACGACAGGCTGTCCCGCAGAGGAGTCGTCAATCGACCGCTAAACGGGTTAAGAAGCTGGACGATAAACACCAGCCCGGAAAGCGATAGCACACTCGAGAAGGTAACAGCGGAGATCACCGCCTGAATCGTCCCCACGATGATGATGATAGCAAACAGATCCAGGCGGAGATTGATCGTTGACAGCCCACGAACCAGCTCGAACGTGAATATTCCACTCGACAGACAGACGAAGCAGAGTCGGCCAATCCACCGCCGGCCGAGCGTCCGCAATCGATCCATTGTTTGACCCATTATTGGAGTATCGTGATTATTGTATTGATTTTCTGTGTGCTATGTCTTACACACCGTCTGGTATATCGACAGTTGGCCAGTAGAGAGCCCTCCAATCATCGATGACTGTCGTTCGTTGCCCACTTCCGATAGCAGTGACAGTGGAAACGTACTGGGTTTTTTCCAGTTGCTGTCGGAAATGGAGGCAGTTTCTCATGGGACACATAGTAGGAGTGTAAAATGGGTCTTCGCGAACAAGCACAAAAGCTTCGGAATCGATATGGCACACCAGAAACACCAGAGACCAGCGGCGTAGTAGTCACAGTGCAGGAGAATAGAGGGGTAGACCAATCGATTGCGGGACAGACCGATCGCGAGGCAGTGAAAACTCAGGCAAGCTTTTCGAGCTGGCTATCGCGAAGCACGGACTTGAGAACGATATCAGTGTCTTGAACGAGTCGATGTTCGAGATAGCTGCCCTGTCCCCGACCACCGCCCGTGCGCGTGGACTCAACGACACCGAGGAATGCCTGTTCTTTGAGCAGTTCGTAGACGCGATGTTCGCTGAGCGTTTTCGTCCCCAGTGTGTCTGCGATTTCGGTGTAGTGGTCGTAGATGTGACTCGTTGAAAACTCGTCTGCGTCGTTGTTTTCCGTGAGTAACGCCAGGGCATAGAGAATGAATTTGACTTGCGTCGTCGACCCTCTGAGCAGTTCTTCGAAGCGATCGATTTCAGCCCATTCCTGGGCATCCCGGACGTGCGATTCGGAGATTTTATCGGCGTTCTGTCGTTCGGCCAGTTCACCAGCATGCCGAAGGATCTCGATTGCTTTTCGTGCGTCACCGTGTTCCTGGGCGGCAAACGCGGCCGTCAGCGGAATCACGTCGTCCGTGATCACCCCATCATGAAACGCGTCACGACGATGGTTCATGATTTCTCGGAGCTGATTCGCATCGTAGGGCTGAAAGACGAACTCTTCTTCTCGTAGACTGCTTTTGACCCGCTCGTTGAGCTCGTTGTGGTACTCGATCTTGTTGCTGATGGCGATGATTCCGAGATGGCAGTCGGCCTTTCCAGACTCGCGTGCGCGAGAGAGTTGCATGAGAACGTCGTCGTTTTCGAGTCGGTCGACCTCGTCGAGAATGATAACGACCGCATCGTAGCGGAGATCGAGAATATCCCAGAGATAGTCGTAATACTCGCCACTGCCGATCCCGGACCGCGGAATGTCAAATCCAGTGATGTCGTTGTCGTTTACCGTCCGCGTGATCGAACGGGCGACGCGTGTTTGCGTGTTGTGTTGGGCACAATCAACGTAGACCATTCCTACGGCGGCTCCTTTGGCTTCTGCCGCACGCTTAGCCCGTTCGGTGACGTGTCTGGCAACGAGTGATTTTCCCGTTCCGGTTTTGCCATAAATCATCACGTTGTTCGGTGGCTGATTGTGTACGATTGGACGGAGCTCAGCCGCAACGGCTTCAATCTCATCGTCGCGACCAACGATGCGAGCGCTCTCTGGAACGTGGCCGACTTTGAGCAGCTCCTTACGGTTGAAGATGTGCGCGTGAGCGGTGTCGTCGTCGAAGTTAAACAGGGGATCCTTCGAGGGATCCTCGAAACGATCGTCGAAGTCGGAGAGTCGCGGAGCCTCATCGACCATGTATATAGATATCAGTGAAGGGCGTTTACTTAGGTTTATCCCTCCTGAGAAAGAGTGTAACTCACCACTACACAGGGGGGTAGCCCGATCGTACGATGCATATCAGAATAATAATATGAATACCGAAAACAGAGTGTATCAATTGCGATCCCTTCTCCAATGGCCGATGGCTTTCTGTTGCATGGATACCAGCAGTCACAACCGAGTTGTCAGACGTTCGTTGAGACAGCAGAACAACGGGAAGGTATCAAAACAGTCCATCGATCACGCTTCAGAGATCGACGCCCCCACCCCTGGTCCAGAGTGAAACGAGATTGAACGGTGGATTCCGTCATCAATCCTAGTATGGTCGAATTTGATAGTGAATACAAGCAGAGTAGTTCACTGTTGGTGTCAATAACGTACCACTCCGCGTGGGACACACCCCTCGTCAAGAATGAAACCGTACGAACAACAAGATGAAACCGCACGAACAGCAACGGCTTGGTCGCGAACGGATCCTGGCGGTGAAGACACCCACCCCCGATCAAGAGTGTAACCAATCACAGGGGTCTCGACCAAAGCGAACTCTACCACCCCCACCCCTCGTCAAGAGTGAAAGCGAATAAACGGATGGGGTGGTGGACCACGTTGGAAAGCGATAGCCCACGATGGTCGGGAGGTTGACCACATTGGTCGTGCGTTTGTGTGCAGACCATAGCGGAAAACGAGTAGAAAAATGAACAGAAAAACAAGCAGACTATAAGCGATCTACAGTGGTCGACATCCCGTTAGAAGTCCCAGTAGCGGCAGTGTATCGGTGAAAGACGGACGATAGGCTTGAAGACGATCCTTCATACAATTATGCAGGAATGGCGTGACGATTGTAGCTTGTGTGGAATTTTCATCTAGAACTAGTACACAGAAAGTGTTGTAATATATTATAATGTGATCGTTTCAGTTCTGAGCTAGGTCGAACGAGCTCGAACTAGAACCTAGATAGAAACTAGACGCCTCTAGACTAGTATCCTAGTATATATTAACTTTTTATCGATATCTTTAATAGTGGTGGCGGAGAAAAGTCCATTAAGTGAATCCCTCGAATTGAGATGGATCAATCGATCCATCTCGATTCAGGAGAAACGACGGGATAATTCCGCTCTATCCTCCAAACAGAAACTACGCGTAACACCAACCGACACCACTGGTTTCACAAAAATTGCCTCTGTTGCTGGTGGGGGGTTGCTCGTTTTTGCTTTCACTCTTGACGAGGGGTGGGTGGGGTAGGAACGTTACAGTCTTGACTGGGGGTGTCTCATGAGAGAACGTCGTCACTCGCTGACGTTTTCGTGGCAACTGCTAACGTGAATACTGGTTCACGTGAGTTTTGCCACAATTTGATCC
Source organism: Halobacteriales archaeon YIM A00013 (assembly GCA_025041195.1). GTDB lineage: Archaea > Halobacteriota > Halobacteria > Halobacteriales > Haloarculaceae > Halocatena. The sequence continues at coordinate 567,520 of JAKCFM010000002.1, read as the reverse complement.
GTTTTCTCCAAGAGGAGGCGTTCGGTTGAAAGGAATATGGCTCTGTATTACCGTGGTGGTCTGAGTCGATAATACCGACGGTTCAGCTCGAACATGTAGCCTTCACGCATCGTTTTCAGAACGGCATACGAAAGACACGCTCCCACAATGGGGAGCAAAAACGTGAGATCCTGCAGCACGTGTGGGGAGAGCATATCGGGGACCAGATTTTTGACCGATAGCGCAGCAATCGTGATCGAAAATATCACCCCACCAACGCCGTTGGCTGCCCAGAATGGTTGTTCAACGGGTCTGCGAGCCGATCCTTTGTTCAAGAACGGAACGATCGCTATCACCCCTACCACGAGCAAATTGGCGACAACGCCGTACATTCTATCGGTCATCAATTTTTCGCCACCGAGAATCGAAAGCTCTGGATTCAGAAAGCCGAGTTTCAAAAGCCCGAACGACCAGTAGAGATACCAATCCGGGAGGATCACAGCGGGCGTGGTCGATGAATCAGCTGGCGCCTCGAGATGTGGCGGCATCGTCGCCGACAGAAACATAATCATCCCAATAAAAAATGATGCGATGGCGAGATTCCGTATCGTCTCATGTGGCCACGTGGGAAAGCCAAGCACGTCCCGTTCGATGTAGCTCGATGATGTCCGCAGCTCCTGGTCCTCACGGCGGGCGCGCTCGAAATACTCATAGGTGAGCTGCGAGAGCCCCTTCGTACGTGCTTTCCGTTCGGTCCAGGTTGGCGTCTGATTGTCTGGAGGGACAGTATCACCGGGTGTGACTGGATCTTTCTTCGATGGAGCGTCTGTCACAATCTGTGCCAATGAATGCCACTGTATTGGAATTCATGGGGAATTTCACGACGTGGAAATACGCCATAGATTTATATTCAAAAATTTTGAATCATAAAAAATATTGGGGGAGAATCACCTGCAGTGGCTTTAGCCCGACAGCGTCGACGAACTCCTCAACGGATATTACCGACCTTAATCGATGCCCTCTCCATTAAAGACTCACAGGAACTGTTTTCTTATCGGCAACCAAACGGCCAGGCACATGTTCGACGACGACGATCTTTCCACGATCAGGGAGTCCCACGAGCAGTGGACCGAGGAGACGCTTGATCCGGTACTGGATGCGTACGGAGAGCGCCAGGATCGGTTCGCAACCGTCTCGAATCATGGCGTCGATCGGCTGTACACACCCAATGATGTGGCCGATATCGACTACGAACAAGACCTCGGTCAGCCGGGTGAGCCACCGTTCACCCGCGGGGCATACCCCACGATGTATCGCGGTCGGACGTGGACAATGCGACAGTTTGCAGGCTTTGGAACCCCGTCCGAGACGAACGACCGATTCAAATACCTGATAGAGAACGGCCAGACCGGACTCTCAACGGCGTTCGACATGCCATCTCTGATGGGAATCGATTCCGACCATCCGATGAGCGAGGGCGAGGTTGGAAAGGAGGGTGTGGCGGTAGACACACTCGCTGACATGGAGGTGCTGTTCGATGGTATCGACATTGGTTCGGTCTCAACGTCGTTCACCATCAATCCCAGCGCCCCCGTCATTTACGCGATGTACGTTGCACTCGCCGACCAGCAGGACGTCCCCCGTGGGGAGATTGATGGCACGCTACAGAATGATATGCTCAAGGAGTTTATTGCCCAAAAGGAATGGGTGATTCCGCCACGGCCTTCGCTGTCGATCGTCACGGACACGATCGAGTTCGCGGTCGAACAGACGCCCCAGTTCCATCCGGTGTCGGTGTCTGGCTACCACATTCGCGAAGCCGGCTCGACGGCGGCCCAGGAGGCGGCGTTCACGCTCGCTGATGGCTTTGCCTACGTTGAGGACTGTCTCGACCGTGGACTGGACGTAGACACGTTTGCGCCGTTGCTCTCATTTTTCTTTAACTCGCACAACTCCATCTTCGAGGAAGTGGCAAAGTTCCGCGCTGCCCGCCGAATATACGCTCGGGTGATGGCCGACTGGTACGGCGCGAGTGCTGAGGATGCTAGACGATTAAAGTTCCACACCCAGACGGCCGGCCAGTCGCTAACCGCACAGCAGCCGCTGAATAACGTTGCCCGCGTGACGATTCAGGCGCTGGCCGGCGTCCTCGGTGGCACACAATCACTCCACACCAACTCATTCGATGAAGCGCTCGCCCTCCCCTCGGAAAAAGCCGTTCGAGTGGCGCTGCGCACCCAGCAGATCATCGCCGAGGAATCTGGCGCTGCCGACATCGTTGACCCGCTGGGTGGCAGCTTCGCGGTTGAGACACTCACCGACGAAATCGAGGCAGAGATCATGACGTATATCGAAACAATCAAAGAAATGGGCGATGGATCGGTCCGTGACGGTGTGCTCGCCGGCATCGATAGCGGCTATTTCCATCGGGAGATCCAGGAGGCGTCCTACGAATACCAACAGCGAGTCGATGCCGGCGAAGAGACCGTGGTCGGCGTCAATGCTTACAAGATCGAAGAAGACACCGCAGTCGATATTCTCACGGTAGAGGAGTCCACAGAACAAACCCAGCTCGAACGACTCGAACGCGTGAAATCGGAGCGAGACGACTCCGCCGTCGACGCATCGCTGACCGCCATCGCTTCGGCGATCGAAGCGGGTGACAACGTTATGCCGGCAATCATCGATGCGGTGAAAGTGTACGCAACAATGGGAGAGATCATGAGCGTCTTTGAAGACGAATACGGTTCGTATCAGGAAACGCCTGTTTCCGTGTGAGTGCTCATCAGGAACGCTCCTGGGAAATGAAATAGTAATAATTGTATTTTCTGGTGCGGATTCTAGAACCATACTACGCGATTATAATACTACCATCTAGCAGTTTTTGCTGTATTGAACTGGCTTTATATATGTTCACAGCCTAAAACTAGATATTATAGCGAATATTCCCATTCTTCACATCACGACGTCATTTTTCACAGTCACAATTGACAGTCGAGGATATTCAATTAATAATCTCCGATAGGGTGGGGTGACGGGGAGGTCCTACTCACAGCTGCCGCCTTCCGCGATCAGGATATTGACACCTCCGTGCCGGTTTCAGCTGCAGTGTAAATGGCAGCCAGTGCCTGCATGTCTGTCCGTATGCTTCTCAACGGCTGCCACCGTTTCTGCGCTTGAACTGACGACAACTGTCGTCTCACAGAAGTCCAACCATCGCGATTCGGAGGGTCCCCGAATCAAGCGTTTCCCAGTCGCGCGCACTGCTTTCATGCAGACACCCATCACCGATCATTCTGGCGAGTTCTCCCGCATCATCTAACGTGTATTGGTCAGTTAAAACATTGATCCCACTGTGATACCGATTCACTGCTCTAACCGACGAATCTGCGTAGAAATTATCGCTGCTGTCGTGGGCTCACTCACGGCTCCGATTCGTCGCTGTGTTGCGTTTGCGCAGGAATGTCAGCATACTCGTCAAAAAACGCGATGAGCGTGTCACGCCACTGTTTGGCTTCGACAAGCTGTTCGTCCAATCGTTCGGCCACGTGTCGGTGGCGCTTTCGATCAATGTCGTCCGCAAGGCTAGCCCATCGATCGCGCATTGAGCGCACGGTTTCGACTCCTGCAGTGCAGTTATCGTAGAGCCGTTGAATGATGGTGGTTCCCTCGTACTCATACTCCCAGGGGAGATGATGGAAAAACAAAAGCAGCTCCGTCGGACAGTCATCCACTGACAGATACTGTTCGGCGAGCGGTTCGGGATACTGTTCGGCGTAGTCAGTCCGATCGACACCAATCCCATCGTCGTCTGCACCATGATACGCCGGCCATTCCCCTGGAGCAGGGTCGTAGTGATTCTCTACCACATCATTGCCGTTGTACATCATGTGCAACAGGCCGAGATGGCCAGTCATGTAATCGAGGACGGCCGGCCAGGAGTCATGAAGAATGCTGGCCACCGTCTCCACGACGGCCGGATCATCACTGAACGTCTGTGTAATCCATTCTTCGGTGATGGATTCGATCTCCAGATCTGGATTCCACACGAGGCGACCAAATCCATAGCAATTCGCCTGTGCCAGATAGTGGCCGGTCCAGTTCGGATCGGCGCCGATATTTCCAACGCCAGCGACGCCATTTTGGTCACCGTGAGCAAGCAGCTCTGCCACCGATGTTCGCTCCCCGTTGGCGTGAGTATCGGTCTCAAATATCTCCTTCCATTGCGGGACGAGATAGCAGAGATGAACGCCCTGACCCGTGTACTCCTGTGTGATCTGGAGTTCACACGCAATATTTGTCTCAGAGAGTGCACCGAACAGCGTCGACACTGGCTCCCGTGGCTGAAAATCGATCGGTCCGTTCTTGATCTGGAGGGTGACGTTTTCGTGGAACGCTCCGTTGAGCCCTGCGAACGTGTTGTACGCCTGGACAGCGCGATCGTCGTGTGAGCCATACACGAATGCCCGCCAGAACACCCGCCCGCCATGGGGAGCCAGCGCCCGCCCGAGCAGGTTTGCGCCCGCCGCGTGCGTCCGGTTGTAGTCGTGGGGGCCTGGCTGGCCTTCCGAATCGGCTTTCACGAGTACACCGCCGAAATCAGGCACGTGATCGTACACCGCATCGAACGTCTCCGACCACCACTGGACGACTTCGTCAGCAAGCGGATCCGCGGTATCGAGTTCTCCCATCAGGACTGGTGCAGCGAAGTTAACCGAGAGATAGATCTTGATTCCGTATCGTCGGAACACGCTTGCGAGTGCTGCGACCTTCGGAAGCTGTGACGAATCCAGTAACTGCCAGCCGGCCATGTCTGCGATTGCGGGGTTTTCACCGGGCCGGGATGGCGTCTGTGTATTGACGTTGTTGAGGACGATTCCGTTGATCCCCACGGCTGCAAGCATACGCGCATACACACGATATCGATCCCGGAGCGCTGGCAACTGCGCCCAATCAAAGATTGACGAGCCTGCGTAGCCGCGCTCAACTGAGCGACGAAAGGGGTTGTCCCAGTGATTGATGGTCCGTGTGTCGTTTTTCGGTTCCTCAACGATATCGAGCTCGTCGATCGGCTCACCGGTGGCAAGAAGTCGGAGCAGGTGAAACGTACCATACACCATTCCAGCGTTTGTGGCGCCCGTGATAACGAGACAGTCCGTTCCCTCCCATTCGACTGAGCGAATGATGAATCCCTCCGCATGAAGCGCCTCGATTTCGTGTTTGTCGACGCCTGCACGAACGACTGCCATCCGTTCACGCCGACCAACGGCGAGAAAGCCGTCGGTCGATCTGGGAGGATGCATCCAGAGGTGTGGCTCCCGACCGAGCAGCCCCGTCAGTCCAGTGTGTAGCTCATCGCGTATCACACCGAACTCCGGGCCGGCCGTCGATGTGAACACGTGCGAACACAGCGTTCGATACGTCGAACGGCGGGCGCTGCTCTGAACCGGCTCATAGCGCAACCAGCAGTCGTCATACGCAGTGGTTTCCATTTCATCAAATAATGAGAAACATCGCATAAAAAACCACCACCCAGATACGACCGACGCAGCTCACAATCCGTATATTTGCTTTGGACGGTGGTAGGCGACGTGTTCGAACAGCTCTCTTGCGATCTCTATCTTCATTCCGGGCGACCGTTGACGAGTGACCCCCGATGGGACGGGTGGCCGCCCCAGAAGAGATTGCAGATGCGGTTTGCTATCTGGCGAGCAACGGAGCAACGTTTATGATTAGTGAAGTATTCACGATCGATGGTGGATACGACAGTAGCGCACAGTGAGGCACATGCAGACCGAGATTACCGAATTCGGTTATTATAGTCATAATCCCGTCCCGATTCCAACGTTCATTCGAATCATTGCGTATTGGTGTCGCATTTTACTGGGAATTCCCTCATTTAGTGGATGATCGTATTGTGTACAGCATCAGCTGCTGGTTCATCATCCGTGGACCATCAAATTTTCACACGGTGAACGCTGCAACTGGCCGCTCGGGGCTCAGTTCACACAGGGCTACTGTAGTTTCTACTTGATGAAGAATTACGCACGTACGATTGTAACGAGCGTCGATCTTCGAGATATGACATTCAGCATAACGGCAGCAATTCTCATTTATTGTTTCGAAATAGTAGAATCGCCTATAGAATCCATCAGACAGTGTGAGGACCCAATTGAGGACAGACAGAGACGCCAATCACCGTTCGAAATAGGCCTTGATGCACCAGGTGCGAATGCAAGCATACGCCTAGTACTCCAGGCTGCTACGCTATTTCACGTGAGCTATCAGAAACCCGATATACGATGAACCTGTTCTCCGTATGGACCCTCTGATACGATCGAGAACGTTCGAGGGCATCGATATCTATTAGTCAACTCTTCACAATAATATAATCTAGTTTAATTTTGAACGCAGATAGTTAGTGGGCAAGACATTTGGGATGAGAGCATTGTTGAATGATAGCATACTGTTCTTTCAAATATTTGAATTTCTCACCACCCTCCCATTCTGCCCCCATGGCATAGTAAGAATTATCCGAGAACAATAAAATGCCAATTCATCTCGGGGATCATATGATACAGTAGTAGCACTTCGATTGGTCTCATCATGGTACCAATCTGATGTGTTGTAGACTGGTTGCGATGGACCGACTTTTTGGTTATCGATCTTGCAATGATGTCACCATGGGTACTAGCAGCCACGAAAAAGACATCATGCCCGTGTCGTGCAATGATGAGTCCCCACCATTGAGCCATTACTAGAAGGCCACCAGCTGCGACTGCCACCCCTCGTAACAGGCCCGTTGATGATCGATCGAAGTTGCGGTAGAGCAGAAGGTAGCTGTTCCCAAATACAGGTATATATGAGGGGTGAGACAGTATCGTTGCTGCGAACAGAACCAGTGCTGGGAGTAGAGCCGACCGTCATCTCGATACAGTCGCACTCCATACTGTAATCCCCCAGCTAGAAAGTTGGTGAAAACGTTGTGACGACCATAATCACCGCAGCAACAGTTGCTGGGATAATTTCAATATGATCTCTAGATGCGGCCCAGCTAGCTCGTTCACAAACTGCGCCTCGCATCCGGGTTGAAAAACCAGCATTCGGTGGCGTTCCGTTGTTCATGTTTGGTAACATAATGGTTGGTATATAGTAACATACTCTTCATTGATTCTGGATCTGATATCGCTTAACTACTTAATGATAGTTATCACTTTATCGTGCTGGAATATATAATATTATAATCATATCTGGTTCTGAGATCATTTTAACGGTTTGATGTAGGCCACCATTCCAGGTGAATATGTGATGTTTTATTGACGTAACTATTTCCATACCAGTACTACGGATCAGCTACACCAATTCGAATGCTTCGAGAATCTGTTCCATCCCCGACGCTCGCAACTGCGGTGTCTTCTCAATCAGTTCTTCGCGGGTCCAGAATCGAGCGGCTGCCGCATCATCTCCAGCCTGGACGGTACCATGTGCATCAGTGACTGGGGCTGCGTAGTTGAACGTCACCATTGTCGCCCCACTTTCGAAGGTCAGAAATCCCTCCCCGATGAGTGTCAAGTCGGTAGCATTGACGACGAGATTCGTCTCTTCGTTCAGTTCTCTGGCGGCTCCCGCGCGTGCAGATTCCCCGCTTTCGATGTGCCCGCCCGGCAGCGCCCATTTCCCAACATCTGCACCGCGTCCCCGTTCGATGAGCAGTACGCGATCGTCGTCCACGACGGTGGCACAGGCGGCTGGTGTGGGATTCCGCCAGAGTGTCAGCTCACAATCTGGACAGTACGGGGTGGGACCGGTCTCTCGCGTCCGTTCCTGAAGACGCTCACCGCAGGCGGGACAGTAGATTGTGTCTTCGTATGGGATAACACAGGCCATGTGGATGTGTTCTCTGTCATTTATAAATCTCTGACTATCCGTGCGCTCACTTTCTGGGACCGCTCAGTTCACCACTTCCACCAGTTCGACCCCGTAGCCGTCCGGATCTTCGACGAAGGCGACCTGCGTATCTGCACCATCGGAGTGAGTGGGTTCAAGACGCACTGGACAGTCGGTTTCATCAACCAGGCGCTCGAACTCGGCATTTATATCTGTGACGCCGACAGCCACGTGGTCGAACCCGTCGGATTCTGGTGGTTCGCGATCTGAACGATGTTTGAACTGGATTTCAGCCTCGCCAGCCCCCGACACGAACACGTTCGTGGTTCCATCATCACCGACGAACTCCCATGACTTCTCAAGGCCGAGCGCATCGACGTAGAACGAAAGGGTTGTCTCGATATCCGAAACCCACACCGCGTTGTGTAATACCTCCATGATTCGAGTTGATTCCCGAACTGATATAAATTTCCTGGTTAGCAGTGCGATTTGCATGTTCCGATGTGTGAACCATGCCGTAACATGCGATAGCCAGGTCAGTGCCCGACATCGTTACAGTAGTCACCAGTAGCAGACGCTCTACCGTACCGAATGAACGGACCCCGAAACCATTTTCGAGCGACGCGAATTTTCGTTCTAGCCAAACCAGCGTTCGGTCGCTCCTGGAGTGGCGCTTACCGTTGGTCACTGGGAGTCGTAGGCGTCATTTGAGGGCTCTATATGATTACAACAGTACGCCTGTAATGTGTCTTGCGTGGCGCTTCGAATTCGATGGGCCCCGACCATTTGGGCCGGTTAGTGACCCATTGAGTCGCGCTGTCAATGAATGGATCGTCCACTCCGTATTTATTACGTATCAATTTCAGTACAATCATAAATTTCTCAATCATGAATAAACATACATCGACAGTTACCATCGATGCTGTTCGCAACACATCCTCTTGAGTACTGGATTGGTAGATTTTGGAGTCCGCTCTCAACACGCAGTATTCATCCAGGTTCCCTCGCTCCTCGCAGACGATCTGCCCAGTAAATATAACTAGCAAACATATAATTTATAAATAATCTCATTTAATTTTAATATGATATTAGCAGATTCAAATATGGGGTGGGAGTATCAGATCGAATCATGAGTCAGCGGTGCCATCCAGACGGACAACTGGAGTGTGACGCTCGATTCTCTCGAAACATTGTTTAGTAGGGGGCAAAATTGCAAGTTATGAACGCAAGCAGGTCGGTGGATTTCGACACGGAGGCGGCCGTTGAAGCCTGCCTGTCTTCGCTCCCTGCGACACCCGGTTCGCACACTGTTGCGTTCGGATTCGACGGCGTGATCGATACGATCCGGGAGATGGTCGCACAGAGACGGGGTCCAGACGACTACGTTCGAATCAATGAGCTGTCGACGCTGACAGATCGAATTGCTGCGTCTGCCGCGCATGAGTCCTCAGTGACGATCGAGTGGATCGATAACGGCACCAGAACGGGTGGGCTCGTCGCCCACCATTCGCGGGCGTTCGCCAAACTGGGCTGTACACCGCGAATGATTGGATTTTTCGGCGATCCGATCACGAGCGAGTTCGAATCCGAATTCGCTGCGTTTCCGAAAGCATCGCTTGGAACGCCTGGACGGACGGCGGCGGTTGAATTCAACGACGGAAAATTACTCCTGACCGAAGCGACGGGGCACCAGGATCTCGACTGGGCCACGCTTCAACGACGCATTGGTCACGACCGTCTGGCGAACTACCTCAATGGGGTTGATCTGCTTGGTGTTGGCTATTGGGCGATGATTCCCGGGCTCCCATCGATCATCGAGGGGTTGGCGACGGAGCTGTGGCCAACCCTTTCGTCACCACCAGCGGACGTGCTGTTCGATCCGGCCGATATCCGTCACTTTCCGTCCGAACGACTGGCAGCCGGAATCGACCCGCTGCGGACACTCAACGAAACCGTTCCCGTAACTGTCAGTGCAAATCGAGGGGAGGCCATCGCCTTCGCGGCGCTCGCCACCGATGACGTCGAGCATGACTCGCTGGCTACGATGGCAACGAACGTCAGAGCGAAGTTGGGAGTGGATCGGTTCATAGCGCACGGACCCAGTGGCGCCGCAACTGCGACAACAGAGACGGTAGCGCGCGTCGAGACTCACCACACAAACGATCCCGTGCTCACCACCAGCGCCGGTGATCACTTCAACGTCGGTGTTGGGTTAGGGCTCCTGGAAGGCATGAACGAGGGCGCACTCACCGCGCTCGGAAACACCGTCGCTGGGTCGTTCGTTCGGTCTGGCAACGCACCCTCCTATGAGGATATCCTCATGTACGCCGACACCTACGCGAGTGCGGTCAGCTCTGAGACGGGATAACCAGCTGTTGATACGGAACTGCCACCAGTCGCGATCTACTGCAATAACGGACTGTTATGTCGGTGGGTCCCAATTGGGACGTAACGACTACGATGGTACCTGCAAAACGCCGGCGATTGATTGTTGAGTTGATCACCGACCAAGATGGCTGTTCGGTCACCGAGCTAGCGGCTGAAATGGACTGTTCTGCAGCAACGATTCGTCGTGATCTGGACCACCTGGCGAATCGAAATCTCATCGAACGGTCCCACGGTGGTGCCGTCCCAGCCACCGCCGTCGGAAACGAGCAAACGCATGGCCAAAAGGAGCTCCAGAACCTTGAGGGCAAACGCCACATTGCGCAGGCTGCCCTGACAGAACTCCAGGATGGACAGGTGGCACTGTTCGATTCTGGGTCGACGACCATGCAGATTGTTCAGGCGCTCTCCGAGGATCGATCATTCATCGGGGTGACGAATTCACCAGTGCTCGCGCTCGAACTCGGCGCTTGCTGCGATACGGTGCAGCTCACCGGCGGATCCATGCGCCAGCCTACACGTGCACTCGTCGGCCCGACGGCCGAGAAATTTATCAAACAGAGAACGTTTGATTGCCTCTTCCTCGGCACGAACGGTATCGATCCGTCAAGCGGGTTGATGACCCCGAATGAAGCGGAAGCCCGACTGAAAGGGCTCATGATCGACAATGCCACGAAAGTCGTGCTCACAGCCGATATCACGAAGCTTGGCAAACAAAGTTTCATCAGATTCGCGGAGATTTCCGATCTTGATGTGTTTATCACGGATGGCGAACTCGCGACTGAAACTCGTGAGCCGTTCGAGAGTGCCGGCGTCGAGGTAATCGATGGTTTGCAGGCATGATTGCGACGATAACCCTGAATCCAGCCGTGGACTATACGGTTCGGATCGATACGCTACCGGGGCCCGACGAGATCGCCCGGACGGACACAGCTCGGCTCGATCCTGGCGGCAAAGGCATTAACGTGTCAACGTATCTCGATGCACTCGGCACAGCAACGGTCGCCACTGGTCTGGTTGGCGGCGTTCATGGCGACTATCTTCAGGCAGCCCTCGATCGAGCCTCCATCCCCCACGACTTCGTCGAGACTGAACACGCAACACGGCTGAACACGACCGTGCTCACGAGCACAGCCGAGTATAAAATCAATCAGGCCGGCCCTGTTGGCACTGATTCACAGCTGGATGCGGTCGTCGCTGTCGTCAAGCGCCACGATCCAGAACGAGTGCTGATTGCAGGGAGCCTCCCGGAACAGATCAGGCCGGCCTCGCTCACGCGGATTGCTACTGCTGGGTCGTGGTCCACAGTGATCGATGTTTCTGGCCAAACGCTCGGAGCACTGCCGGCAGGATTCGACATCTGCAAGCCAAACCGCACGGAGCTTTCCGTGGCAACCAATCGGCCGGTCGAGTCGGTTTCTGCGTGTTGCTCCGCGGCAAAGGCCCTGCGCGAGGATGGTGGCTTCGAGGTGGTTGTTGGGTCTCTCGATACGGATGGTGCCATTTTGGTAACTGAAACCGAGAATTTACACGCTCAGGCCGTAGAAACGGACGTCGTCGATACAACCGGCGGGGGTGATGCGTTGCTCGCCGGATTTCTCTCCGCACGAGATGATGGGGAGAGCTATCGAGACGCCCTGCGTCTGGGAGTTGAACTGGCTTCCTGTGCCGTCGGCGTCCAAGGAACCAGTCTTCCGCAAGCGATTGTCCGTGACTGCGATCCCACGCGCGTTCCAGTCACACCGATATGAGACGGTACTCACCGCGAGTATGGATGCCTGGCCCAGCACTGTCGGCTTCAAAAACACCAATCATTACAAGGAATTGGAGCTTCTCACGGTATTAGTTGCCACGGTGGCAACCAACACAGTCTATGACGAACGACAACCGCAATACAGACGACTCCCACTCCGTGCGCTGGGATTGTCGACGATCGTGTAACCGGCGAGCGATACTCCAATCGATGAAAAATCTGCCATTGCTGCGGGCAGCGCTCGGTGGGGGAGTTCTTGGGACAGCAACGCTGACCAAACTAGTTAGGGGAACGAACGGTGCGGCGCCGTATCGACCGGCCTACCACGTCTCGCCACCGCAGGGATGGATGAACGATCCCAATGGATTGGTCTATCACAACGGAACGTACCACCTGTTCTACCAGGCAGGAGAAGAGTTGCGTCGGTGGGATCATGCGACGAGTCAGGATTGCATATCGTGGACGCACCACGGCACCAAAATTCCACACACGGACACTATACAGGCGTTTTCAGGCGGTGCGGTCGTCGATACGGAGAATACTGCCGGCTTCGGGTCAGAATCGATCGTGTGTTTCTACACGGGCCACCACTCCGCGACGGGGGTCGAAGACCAGCGAATGGCGTACAGCACCGATGGCGGTGACACCGTACGGAAGTTCGCGGACAATCCGATCCTCTCCGACGGCCACGATGATTGGCGCGACCCCAATCCGTTCTGGTACGCCCCCGACGACTCCTGGCGGATGGCTATCGCGCGTGTGAGTGCGAACAGCGCGGACCGACCGGCGGGCATCGAATTCTACGCCTCAGACGATTGCCGCGACTGGAGGTATCTGAGCACGTATGAATCGGACGGCGTTCCGTGGGAGTGTCCGGATTGTTACCGACTTCCCGTGTCTGACACCGAGATGGACCGATGGGTGATCACTATCTCATCGGAGTTTGATCACGTTGAGCACCACATTGGCTGGTTCGATGGATCGACGTTCACTGTCGAGAAAACAGTACCCGCAGATTTCGGCTGGGATTTCTATGCCGCCCAGTCCTGGAGCAACGAGCCAGCGGTGGATGATCGATTACTAGTGGGATGGATGAACAACTGGGCGTACGCAACGGAGACGCCACCCAGTGGCTGGCGTGGTGTGCAGTCCTATCCCCGTCGACTCACGCTGACGATGACCGAAAACGGAGTGGTCCCGGAACAGACGCTCGATGCGTCGTTTTTCAACCGCCGCCACCATCCCCTCGTAGAAATTGAGAATGCACCGGTCACGGCCACGACCGACCCGCTCGCCGATCACCAGACGATCGGTGTTCCGTACTACGAAATCGTCACGGAGATTGATCCTGGCACGGCGGATGCAGTGACGATCGCGACGCGCGTCGACCACGGCATCGGACAGGAAACCCGGATCATCTACGACTGTCGACAGCAGCAGCTGACGCTTGACCGATCCGATGCTGGCGTCTTTTTCGGTGACCGGCCACAAACCACCACGAGCCATTCCCTGCAGCCAACTGCGGACGGAACCATTCGTCTCAGGGTGCTGGTCGATCGGAGTTCGATAACGACGATCGCCAACGGCGGCGAAAAATGGCTGTCAGCCCGCCTGTTTCCGGATGAGACGAGCACCGACACAACGGTTAGCGCGACCGGTGGGCGGGCAGTTCTCACGGAGTGTTCGGTGTATAGTCTCCACCCTGTGATCGAAGATGGTGGCGTCTATCGGATTGAGAACGTCAATAGTGGGAACGTGCTTGATGTTCGAAACGGCGACACGAGTGATGGCGCCGTCGTACAGCAGTGGGAGGATCTGGGGTACGACCACCAGCGATGGATCGCACACGAGCTCTCTCCGGATCAGTTCTGGTTCGAGAGCGTCCACAGCTCGAAGGCGCTCGACATCGACTCCGGTTCGGTAGAAGCAGGCGCCCAGACGATCCAGCGGGAGTACCAGGGCGCAGCAAGTCAACAGTGGCTCCCACAACAGATCGAGAATGGAATCTATCGGGTGCGGAACGCGAACAGCTCACTCACACTCGATATCACGGACGCAGCTCGCTCGAACGGTGCACCGGGAATGCAGTGGGAGTGGTGGGGCGGTGACAATCAGAAATGGCGATTCGAACGCATCGGGTAATACACGTCCAAAAAACAAACTGCGGCGATCCGGTCGCTGGTGGGTGAATCCCATATCTTTTTACGATATCACATACACCTCCGGATATGGCCCGTTCGACAGTCGCAGTCACCGGTGGGAACGGCAAAATTGGATCGGCAATCGTTGATTACCTCTCGGAATACGGTTATGAAACGGTGAACATCTCCTGTGGAAACCGCCAGGAGCACCGTGCAGACAGTTACATCACGGCGGATCTACTTGATGCTGGTGACACGTACGGAGCCCTCGCGAAAGCCGACGCAGACGCAGTCATCCACATGGGAACGATTCCGGACCCCTACTCACATCCCGACCACACAACGTACGAGAGCAACGTCCTCTCTGCGGTGCACATTCTCGAAGCGAGTGAGGCCCTCGGTATTGAATCAGTCTGTCTGGCCTCAAGCATCAACGCGATCGGCAGCGAACACCAGCCCCGCCCAGCACAGATTGATTATCTCCCGGTTGACGAACGACATCCACGACGACCTGGGGATTCATACGGCATTGCAAAACACGCCATGGAGGTCACCGCTGATGGATTCGGCCGTCGGGGGTCGCTCACCATCGCCTCGCTCCGCTATCCCTGGGTGGCGACAGCGAGTGAAATCCACGATGCGTTCATCGACGCCGATCGATCACTGGCCGGACTCAGGACAGCAGCCGACGCAACCACCCGCGATGTCCTCTTCTCGTACCTCCACATCAGCGATGCAGCCGCGGCCGCACGGTGTGCAATCGAAGCGACGTTCGATGGACACGAACCGTTCTGGATTACAGCGACCGATACGACGGCGGCAGTTCCAACCGACGAACTGATCGAGACGTTCTATCCCGACGCCACGGTCGAAGCCGAACGGTCAGGCCATGAAAGTCTCATTAGCTGTCAGAAAGCCGCCGACCTGCTCGGATGGGAACCAGAGTACAGCTGGCGCGATTGGTAGTTACCGTTGATTCACAACAATTTTGAGAGCCGGCTCAGAACGTTCGTGCGTTCAGCCAATGAGCGTTGATATCGATCCGCAGGTTCCAGACTCTCTGCGTACGCATCTCGACACCATCCTCGAATTCTACCATCCGGACTGTCTCGACGATGAGAATGGTGGATACATTGCCCAGTTCGACGAGCGGACCGGAACGATCTACGACAGTCGGTCGAAACATCTCGTTGCAATGTGTCGATTCATCCGAAACTACAGCATTGGATACCAACACGGCAGACGAGACTGGTCTCGATCAGCAGTCGAACACGGGCTCGAATTTCTCCGATCGGTGCAGTGGGACGACGATCACGAGGGCTTTCACTGGATTATCACCGAGCGCCAGCCCACTGACCGTCGGCGGCTGTGTTATGGCCACGCATTCGGCCTGTTGGCGCTTGCTCGCGCGGCTGCACTCTCCATTCGCACAGCAACGAACTGGCTCCCATCGGTTGCTCGGGTGATTGACGAACGATTCTGGGAACCCACCCATGGATTGTATCGGAGCGAATACGACGCAGAGTGGACGTCTCAGAGCGCCTACCGTGGGCAGAACGCGAATATGCACATGTGTGAGGCCCTGATCGCCGCCTACGAGACGACGGGCGATCGGCGATATCTCGAACGGGCGCTGACGGTGGCCGAAACCGTGACTGTTGAATTGGCCACACCGACTGATGGGATGGTGTGGGAGCATTACACCGAGGACTGGGAGCCAGATTTCGAGTACAACCGCGACAATCCGGACGATACATTCCGTCCATGGGGGTTCCAACCCGGCCACCAGATCGAGTGGGCAAAGCTGCTCGCGATACTCTCACGACACAGTGATGAATCGTGGCTCTGCGAGCGAGCGAGTGAGCTGTTTGAAGCCGCCGTCACGCACGGCTGGGATGACCAGCGTGGTGGGTTGTACTATTCGGTGGATCTGGAGTGTGAGCCAGTCGTCACGGAGAAGTATTCCTGGGAAGTTGCCGAGGCGATCGGGGCCGCAATAGCCCTCTACGAACGAACGGAGAATCCGGAGTATCTGGCGTGGTACGAACGGTTCTGGTCGTATGCGACAACAACGATGATCACCCCACGCCAGCAGAACTGGGTGACGAAAGTCACTGCGGAAAACGACCCGGTGCCAACGCGCTCTGGGATCGCCGTTGAACCCGGCTATCACCCCATTGGAGCGTGTTTCGAGGCGATTCGATCGCTGTAATCAGTGCGTCTCTGCGCCCGTGAGCACAGCCGATTGGTCGACCAACTGACCGGGCCAGCATAGCCAGTGTGTCCGCTGTCAGCACGGTACACCATAATGTATTTATAACAAATACAACGACCTAATAGTGGACGATAGTTGGTGACGCCTATCCAATGACTGTAACAGAAACGAATCCACGTATCGAGGTAGCGGGCGTTCAGAAACGATTCGGCACTGTCGAGGCGCTGTCGGACGTCTCACTGACACTCAACGAGGGTGAGGTGCTCGGACTCGTCGGCGACAACGGGGCGGGAAAATCGACGCTCATCAAAACGCTCGTCGGCATTCATCAACCGGATGCAGGCGAGATTCGGTTTGACGGCGAACCGGTGACGATCGATGGACCGAAACACGCCCGGTCGATGGGTGTTGGCACGGTGTATCAAGATCTCGCGCTCGTTGATGCGCTGTCGGTTGCGGAGAATCTCTTTCTCGGCCGAAAACCGGTTCGAAAGCTCGGCGGTGTGGTGCCCGTCATCGACGAAGAGACGATGACCGAGCGAGCAGAACGAATCCTTCGCGATCGGCTCGACATTAAACTCGACCCTGACACACCGGTTGAGTATCTCTCCGGCGGTGAGCGACAGGCGATCGCCATCGGTCGAGCACTCGTCACCGATCCGGACATCGTGTTACTCGATGAGCCCACGTCTGCGCTGTCGAAAGCCGCCGTCGAGCGCGTCGAGCAGTTGGTGGAGCAACTCAAGGAGTCTGGTCACTCAGTTATCATCATCGACCACAATCTCGAAGAGGTGCGATCGATGACTGATCGGATAACCGTACTCTTTCAGGGCCGCACTGTCGATACACTTGAAACCGAAGCGGTTTCACGGGATGATATCGTGTCGATGATGGTGTCGGGTAAACCGCTTGCTGACCCTGCAACGGCTGGAACTGGGCAGTCGTCGACCGCACAGCACTCTCCCTCGGATTGAGTCGGTGTTCACGCGATGGACGTGTGGCGTCCAGAAGCAATCCATTCTGCATCCTCTGGACGGATTTTCATGGTTGGCAATGCTAACTGACTCCAGTACTTTTATTATCTAACAAAATATTGGACGTGTATGTCACGCAAAGACGCCCCAAGTAGGGGAGCGACTAGCTTGACTCGTGATAGCATCGAACAGTTGACCACCACTGGCCGACGAGGGTTTTTGACAACAGCGGCGTCAGGACTCGCAGTTGGTATTGCGGGCTGTCTCCGAAGTGATTCTAGTGGCGGTGGAACAACGTCGTCAGAGAGCACACAGCATTTCGGGGTCTCAATGAAGGGGATGGGCCAGGCTGGACTGTTCGTCCAGGGGCAAGCCGCAAAGTGGTACACTCAGGACATGTCCGATGTGAAGGTAACCGTTCTCGATGGCCAGCTTGATGCAACGAAGCAGAATCAGGACGCGATTACTCTGATCAATCAGGGTATTGATGGATTGCTCCTGAATCCGTTCGATGCGAAGGCGTCGACACAGATCGTAGAGGCCGCAACTGAGGCGGACGTACCGGTGATGAACTTCGATACAGCGACGCTCTCGAAAGATGTGCTTTTGGGTGCCATGTTCGGTCAGTACCGTGGTGGGAAGGTTGCGGCCGAGCGATTCACCGAATTGATGGACGAGCGAGGAATGGAGAGTGCAACCGTGATAACGAGCGTTTTCAATTTCGAGTCAACGACGAGCCAACAACGACTGCGGGGATTCACCGAAAACGTTCCCGATAGCGTGGAGATCGTCAATCGGATTGAGAGCGACGGGACTGCAGAAGCCTCCGCGCCAAAGACACAGAGCGCACTCCAGGCAAATCCCGACGTTGATGCGATTTACTCGAACAACGTGGGCAGTGGAATGGGCGCATTGACGGCGCTGAAGCAGTTTGGTGCCTATCACAAAACGGACCACGACGACCACGTGATGGCGTTCGGAATCGATGGTGGTCCAGAGCTTAACCAGGAGATAGGTACGGGATACTACGATTTCGCCATTGATCAGCCACTCCACATGTATGCACCACTGACCCTGGAGCTGCTGTGGGCGTATCTCGATGCAGGCAAGGATGCACTCCCTGCAGTGGACAGCACAGTCACTCCCGGCGATGGGCTTTCGATCGAGAACAAGACGGTGTTCGAAATCCAGCCCTGGAGCAAACAGTTCTGGGGCCCCGCCGAGATGCGCACCTACGAATCTGAGGGTACGTCCTGGTGGCCCTGGTTGCAGTGTAACCACGCCACGATCACGAAGGAGAACGCCGACGCGTCGTATCTCTACGGCAATGTAGCACGCAAATATGAATCCAGCAACTGAACGACGCCGACTATGAGCAATCAATCACCAATCCTCGCCCCGCTTCAGACGCTCAGAGAATCAAACCGAACGAAGCTGGTGCTGTTCACACTGGATAACCTTATCTGGCCCATTCTGTTGGTGGCGTTCGTCTTTTTCTCCGCGTTGTTGCCAGAGATTTTCACGCAGTACCGCAACATTCGATTTTTGCTCTACACCAGCGCTGGACTGGGAGCGATCACCCTCGCCGAAAGCATCTGTCTGATTAGTGGTAATTTTGATCTATCGGTCGGCTCAGTCGCCGGATTCTCCGCCATGGCTGGCGCGTTATTTCTCACGGAGTGGGCCCCGGGCGCCCCTGGAGTGAGTGGCATTCTCGTCGTATTGTGTGTCGGGGGAGCGATCGGGCTGTTAAACGGCGTCTTGATCGCCAAGATGGGTGTCAATCCATTTTTGCAAACGCTCTCAACACTCATCATATTCGAGGGTGGTATTCTCGTCCTCTCATCGCAATCCGTGTATGGACTCCCAGAAAGCTATCTGTGGCCCGGTGAGGCGGTCATTTCGATTCCGGTGATCAACCCAATTCCGGTGGCGATCTTCATCATGTGTGGACTGTTTGTTGGTCTCTGGTTCGTCTTGTCTCGGACGCGATTTGGGCGGGCGGTGTACGCGGTCGGTGGGAACGAAGCCTCAGCGGCTGAGGCTGGCATTGCTACGGACCGCGTCATCATCACCGTCTACGTCATTTCGGGCGTCCTCGCAGCGACAGGTGGACTGTTGCTCACCGGATTCAATGGTGGTGCAACCCCAACGACTGGAACGTCACAGCTGTTTCCAGCGTTTACTGCGGCGGTTATCGGTGGAATTAGCCTGTTTGGCGGCCGTGGAAACGTGGTCAACACACTCGGTGGTGTTTTGTTGCTCGGGACAATCAGTGCCGGGCTCGTGATGTTGAACATCGATCCAACGGTCATTCAGACGGTGAACGGGATCGTCCTCCTGGCGGCGATTTTGCTCTACACCGTCGTTCATCAGTATCGAGAGCGACTGCTTTCGGATCTGTGAGCCGGCTCAGCTTTCGCCGCGTCCCGTTTGCACCCACGCATGAGGCCGAGCTTGCCCACCAACGCAAGCTGTTCGCTGCGCATAGTGGGCGCTGAAACCATACCGGTTCGGTGAGTGAATATTTATGTGTGGTTGGCAACTGTACTACGTATGGAGCCCACAATGCTGCTTCCATCTCGGCCAGATCGTCGATGGACACTCGCGAAACAGCTCGGCATTTCCACTGCTGTCGTGCGGTTCTGGGGGGAATCATCCTGGTGGACGTTCGATTCCCTCCAACGGACAGTCACTCGGTTCGACGACCACGGATTCTCACTCGATGTCGTGGAGGATCGGCCGCCGATGACGAAAACAGTGCTCGGTCGTGATGGTCGGGATGCGGAGATAGAA
Source organism: Halobacteriales archaeon YIM A00013 (assembly GCA_025041195.1). Lineage (GTDB taxonomy): Archaea > Halobacteriota > Halobacteria > Halobacteriales > Haloarculaceae > Halocatena. The sequence continues at coordinate 547,390 of JAKCFM010000002.1, read as the reverse complement.
CGGGTCCAACGCTTGCTGCAGAATATGGGCCGCCTCGGCATCGAGACGTACTGCTGGGTGTGGACGGAAAATCCCGTTGGGGTGGTACGGACCTCTGATTCGGTCCCCGCCCGCGGTGGGTCCCGGACGGTGGGCTACGACCATCAGCTCGGAGAGCGGGGTCCTGACCATCCTCGTGCCGGTACCCCTGAAGGCGAGCTCTGGGAGAATCTTGAGTACTTTTTGGATGCGGTCGTTCCAGTCGCCGAATCTGCGGGCGTTAATCTGGCCTTGCATCCGGATGATCCGCCTCTGTCACCCGTCCGCGGCGTTCCCCGGCTGGCCACCTCCGTCGAGAACTACGAACGGATTCTGTCGCTGTCAGACAGCGACCGCCACGGGATCACGTTCTGTCAGGGCAACTTTGCCGCAATGGGGGCAGACATCCCCGACGTGATACGCTCGTTTGGCGATCGCATTCATTTCGTTCATTTCCGGGATGTCGACGGAACCGCCGATTCGTTCGTTGAAACGTGGCACGACGCCGGTCCCACTGATATGAAGGCTGCTATCGAAGCCTATCGATCGATTGGCTTCGATGGCCCAATTCGTCCGGATCACGTCCCGAAGATGCTTGATGAAGACGATCGTGATGAGACCATGACGGGATACACGGATATGGGTCGGCTGTTCGCCATCGGCTATATCAAAGGACTGCTTGAGTGAGCGCTCTCACCACCCTGTTCGAACGAGATATTCGACGACCCCACCACCCAGATAGACGAGCAAATACGCCGGCCCGAGCCCGATGGCGTACAGCCCGAGTCCGAAGATCGTCTCAACACTCAACAGTCCGTTTCTGAGGGCAATGCTGAGCCAGAACAGCATTACAAGGCCGAACACCACTAGCGGAATCACGAGATTGAACTGACGATAGGCAATGATCGGGATCGCAACCACAGCGATGGTGCTGACAACCAGTAGCAGCAGCCAGCCGACTGATTCGACAGATAGATGATTGATAAATTCGGTGATGCTCCAGCCACCGAACAACAGCCCGGCGACACCATACACCACAACCACAAGAACGCCCACCCCGATCGCTGACGCCCATTCGTTGGAGGGCTGACTTCTGAGAAACCCAGGTAGTCGCATATGAATTCATTCTCATTGAACTATGTAAATTCACCGAGCAACTCATTCACGATTGACACCTTCTTCCAAATAATACTCGATCTGATCACGGGTGGACTCGGCTGTTTTGACGAACTCGACGACGCGCTCGCCGCGTTCGGTGTCGTCGTCGAGCACCACCAATCGAAGCGATTGGTCCGTTAGGTGGTCGAACAACGCGTCAATCTGCGTTGGGGTCCCTCGGACGACGAATCGTTCACCGATCGGCTCGTCGTTTTCGACGGCTCGAATGGTCTCAACCATGGGGAGGAGAATCGATTCTCCCATCGTTCGGGCGCGTTCACGCAGCGCTTCGTCGTCATCCTCGAACTCGGCGGCCTGAAACGCTTCGCGAACGATGCGTGAGAAGACGAAATCGCGGCCGCGATCGAACGGCAACGAAAACCCATACGCCAGTTCGTTGTGGTGCTGTGATCGTGTCGTGTACTTTGCCATCACCGTCCCATCAAGGGATTTCAGCACGACACCCTCCCGGTCAGTGGCATCGAGTTCCTGAATGATCGATCGAACGACGCTCGGTGCGGTTTCAGTCTCGACCGTCTCGAACAGAGTGGGCTGATCGAAGCCAAACTCCGCACAGAGCGCGCGTCGTTCGGATACTGAAAGCGACTCACCGCTCTCTCGGTTGCACACATCAAAAACACAGAACGTGTGGGAGTCGATATCCGAATAGTCGTGTGTGGTGTAGGGTGTCTCCGGGCCAACGAGTTCGGCACAAAGCAGTTTCTCCGGATGGCGATCGAAAAACGCCTCCAACTCCAGCATCTCGCGGGCCCTGGCGGTGGTGTACGGACAGTGGTACCCACTTCGAGTGAACGCCATTGGTGGGTCGACGCCAGCGATTCTGACGTTGACGCCGTCAAGTTTCTCCTCGATAGCGATTTTCCCGTCGAAAAACGACTCGATTCCCGTATCGAGCCGTAGAATCCGGGGAATCTTCGGATAGCCACGGACGATCACCGACGGCTCTTCGAGTACGACCGTTCCGCGCTCGATACCATGTCTGGCGTTTGATAGCGCTAGATAGTTGTATCGATCGGACGCACGGCGTTCGAAATGCTCGAAGAGACTCTCGGGATCGCCAGCCTTCGAATCGAGCCGTTCGAAACACTCCCGCTTGTCCATATATTTTATTCCGGCTCCAAGCGTGAAAAGTGCTCACATGGTTCCAGAACGCCCCTACTGCGATCCGAACTCGCCGTCAGTACGGTATCACGATCAATGCGACGGCAAGGAACGGAATCAGGGCGAGCAACATGGTGACAGCGTAGCCAAAAACGTCCCGGGCGGCCATTCCAGTGATGCCGAGCAACGGAAGCGCCCAGAACGGCTGTAACAGATTCGTGTGTGCGTCGCCGACCGCATAGGCGACCGTTGCCTGTCCCACGGGAACGCCGAGATCGGCTGCCGCAGTGAGGATTGAGGGGCCGATGACGGTCCACTCTCCGCCACCGGACGGAACGAACACGTTGACAATGCCTGCGGTGAGCCAGGCGATTGCTGGAAACGTGGTTGGTGTCGAAACAGCAATCAACTGGTCTGCGATCGTTGCTGACAACCCGGATGCGTTCATCATGCCCATTATCCCCGCATAGAACGGAAACTGTAGGACGATCCCGGATGTGGCGGTGATCGCATCATCAAAGGCGGCCTGGTAGGCCTGTGGTGCCGAATACAGCGCAAGCCCGACGAACAACATCCCGAAGTTAACTACGTCGAGGTTCAGTGCTCCGAGTCCCTCCGTGACGAACGTCGCGATGGTCACGACTACCCCACCGACTGCGAGCAGTCCACCTAGCAAGCGTCCCGTTGTCCACCCGTCCTCGGACTGCCCGCTCGCGTCGTTCGTTCTACCGCTCGATCGATCGGTAGTAGCGCTTCGTTCGGCTTCGTCGAGAAATGCCGTGATTGGCTCGCTTTCGCTCTCCGGTGGCGTTAGCACGTACAACACACCGAGACTGTACGCTATCCCCAGGACGACGAGCGCCAGGGTGTACGGATGAAAGATCGTCTGGGAGGTCGAAACGAGCCCATCGACGATTCCAGCCTCGATGAAGACGTTTCCGGGGGTGTTCATCAGGAGTGGTCCAGAGGCGGCCAGCCCCCAGTGCCAGGTCAGCCCCAGTCCCATGTAGCCCGCCACACAGAGCAGGGGATAATGGACCGGAATCTGGCGTTTGTGTGCCCGGCGACCCATCTCCCGTGCGAGAATCGCACCGACGATCAACCCCAACCCCCACTGAATCCAGGCCACCACCATCGAAACCGCTCCCACGAGCACCACAGCCTGTGGACCAGTTGACGGCATAGCCGTCAGTCGGTCGATGCCGCGCTGTACGAGTGGGTGATACGCCAGCACGTAGCCCGTCGCGAGAATCAACACCATCTGCATGCCAAACGAAAGCAGATTCCAGAACCCGTCCTGCCAGAACTGCACCATCTCGACGGGACTGCGACCCTCGACGAGCAGCCCGGCCAGAAACACCACGTAGGTCAGTCCGATCGCGAACACGAACGGACTCGGCATCCACCGCTCGACAAACGAAGCAATTCGCGCGCCAGTTCGCTGTATCACCGTCCCACTGTATTGTGATGACATTATACGAATGACATCGTGAATGATCAGGTAAATACGTGTCGTGTTTTTCGAGAATATTTTGATCGGAATAAAAGGATGACAGTCGATCGTTGCTCAATTAGTGGTCTGATTCGCGACGATAGCGCTCGATTGCGTCATCATCAATCCGTTCGAGCAGTTGGGTCTGGTCCAACTGGGCAACAAGTCGATCGTATCCCGCTTCAATCCGTTGATCGACGGTGTCGCGATCGATGTGTGAGTTTGTAAACAGCTCGATTGTTCTCGCACGAACGCGCTCGTGCACGCTGTCGTCGATCTCCTGATCGTCGGGAACTCTGGTTGCATCGAACAGCTCATGGAGAGCTTCGGTGTCGTCGAAGTCGTGCCGAAACGATTCCGTCCGTCTGCGCCAGTCAAAATGTGGAGCGACTGCATCCCACCAGCCGTCGGCTCGCCGAACGTCTTCGAGCAGTGCACGCCCCACGGTCATGCCATGACCAGCAGCGATCAGTGCTTGTTCACCGTGGCCAGCCAGCCCGCCTGCAACGTAGAGCCCATCGATTGGCGTTCGGCCCTGTGCTTGCACGTACTCGCTATCGAACTGCTCGTGCGTTTCGCCGTCGTGCTGGTGTGTCTCGAACAGCTCCGTGTCGTCGTCAAGGCCCCGGAGATAGCTGCCATCGTACGAGGAGGTTGCCACGACGAACCGCGTCCGAACACTGCGACCATCAGCAGTGGCCACTCGAAACCCCGTATCGGTTGTCGTGACGTCGTCCACACAATCGGCGATTACCTCGCCGCCAGCTGCCACAACGTGATCGTGCATGAGATCGTAAAACGTTGGAACGTCGATACCGCCAGGGAATCCAAGAAAGTTCTCCAGATACGCACACTGTCGGAGCGATGCCTTTCCCCGGTCGAAGACGAGCGTCTCGAGTCCATATCTGGCGACACTGATTCCAGTGCTACAGCCGGCCGGGCCACCGCCAACGATCACCACGTCGACAGGGGATTCGGACTCGGTCGCTGGCGACTGGCTGCTCGATGGTCGATGTGCTGCGGGTGTATCGTTCATACTCAATCCCTCATCGACGCGATCAAAACGGTTGTGATTGGATACCCGTAGCCGTCCAAATGGACTTACGTGTCGCGTTCGATCGTTTGCAGCCGTTCAATTCGTTCTGTCGTCTCCGGGTGCGTTTTCAGGGCGGGATGGACGTATCGAACGTTCAGCCAGCGGAGGGGCCGACGCACCTGACGGCGAATCGACCAGAACGATGGACGGCCGCCAGAGTACGTCAGTGCCGGTCCGGGATCGTCGTCTCCATCCGGCACGATCGACATCGATGCCAGCGCAACCTCCCGGGCGTCTCTGTCTGGAGCTTCTGGAACCGTTCCGTCGAGGGTTCGCAACGCACTGGCCACCGAGGCTGGATCGCCAATGAGCGCACTCGCTCCGCGATCGGCGGCGATCTCCCGTGATCTGGCGAGCGACGCGACGAGCAAGCGACCGAATGCCCAGTAGCAGTACGAGGCCACCCCGATGGCCAGCAGTTGAAGATGCCCGGTCTGATATTGAAACGATCTTCCAAGCGCTCTGGCACTCGACAGTGGCAGTTCGACGAGCGTCATCACCGCCGCGTCGCGGTTTTTGATGTGGGCGATCTCGTGGGCAATGACGGCCTCACGCTCTGATTGATCGAGTGATTCAAGCAGTCCCGTCGAGACGACAAGCTTCGTTTTATCCGCCGTGAGTCCGGTCGTCACCGCCAGCGGCCGGTCACGATGTGACAGATACACGCCGGGCAGTGGCACGTCAGCCAACTGCGACAGCCGCGCCACTGTCGCATGCAACTGTGGCTCAGTGTCCGGATCAACCGCCCGGGCACCGAACGTATCGACGGCGTCCGTTTTGAGCGCCCGATACAATACGGCGACTCCCGCCAGAATGGTTACCACGGCGCCTATGAGGAGCTGTGTTTCAAACGCCATCGAGACGTCGAACAGCCCTTCGAGCCATCCGATTCCCCACGCCAGAACGCCGGTGATGCCGGCCGCAAACGCCAGGGTCAACGCCAACAGCCCGAGGAGGGTCAGGGCCATCCGACGGCGCAGTTCGTTGTCGAGGGACCAGTACATGGTAGCTAGTTTGTCACATTCCCTCAAAAAACCCGGGGTGTCAAGTCGGTTTTCTCGTCGTGAAAGCACGTGGGTTAACCCCAATGGAACGTTGTTCGTAGTATGGACCGCTATCAGAACACCCGTCAGCCCGACTGGGAGTGGTGGTCGGTGCTCTGGGACGATCCCAAAGCTATTCTCGAATCGCTTGCGATCCGTCCCGGAGAGAGCATTGCCGACGTCGGTGCGGGAAACGGCTATTTCACACTTCCTGGAGCCGAAATCGCCGACCCAGCGACAGTCTACGCGATTGACATCGATCAGGAGCTGCTCGATGAACTCAACGCGGCCACTGACCGGCGTGGTTGCTCGAACGTCCGGACGATCCAGGGTGACGCACGAAAACTGCATCGCCTGCTGCCAGCGCCAGTCGACGTAGTTCTCCTTGCGAACACATTCCACGGCATCGACTCACCCGGCGTATTCGCCCAACAGGCGCACGAATCGCTCACCCCTGATGGTCGATTGATCGTGTTGAACTGGCAGGATCAGCCACCCGAAGCGACTCAGGTTGCTGGATCGCCACGCGGGCCACCACACGAACTGCGCACGACTCCCGAAGAAACGATCGAACGGCTGTCTACCGCGCCGTTTGCGTCGTTCCAAACCGTGGCCGTTCCACCACACCATTACGGCGTCATCTGCGAGCAGTAACGACAACGAGTTGGTGAACCGACTGGTAGGCTGAACGCTTTGTGGTCGGCGGCCCAACCACCTCCCATGCCGGGTACACTGCCACGCCAGCGATTCGTGCTGGACACCTCGCTGTTCATCACGGAAGCGATCCGTGATGACGACGAGTCTCTTGAGACAGCGATTATCCATCTCCTGGATCTCGTGACGACAGCCCGGCTCGAACTGAACATCTCCTGTTATATGCCACCATCAATTCACGACGAGCTCGCAGGCATGCTTCGAGACCGCTCCGTCAGCGAAGCCGTTCACTCTCGGATCGACACGTGGATCGTTCGAAAGAGTCCGGATCGGTACGGCGTCACCATCCCAGCTGATATCGTCTACGAGTTCATCGACGAGATGAGCCACCGGGTCAACCGGGGACGCCGTGTGTCTGAACAGGCCATTCGCGAGGTTGAACAGCTAGATCCGGCCGAACTGTCGAAAGGGAGTGGTGGCGACAGTGAGTACATGACTGAGGCCGATCGGATTCTCTCGAACATGCGAGATAAATACCGAAAAGCGCTCCGTCGAGGCGTTCTCGACTCCAGGGAGGATTTCGATCTACTCGTTCTCGCGCGAGAACTCGATGCTGGTGTCGTTACAGAAGACCGTGGTATCATCTCCTGGGCAGACGAGTTCGGTCTCCGATACGTTCGTGCGGGGGCGTTTCCCACCCTCCTTGAGGAGTATCTCCGTGCAACCGGCACAGCAATCGAGCGGAGAGAGTGACCCTCTCAGCGGTCGCTTTCCTGTCCACCCAATCGAACCACCGACCGGCTCGATGAGCCGTCCCAGTTCTGTTCACTAGTGGGTACTAACTGCTCATCTATGCCGAAGGTAATGGGCCAGTACCCATTTTATTCCAAAAGGATTTATTGCACATTTAATTGTATACCGATAAGAACGTACAATTAGAAATAATATTAAATTGAAACAAGAATAGTTTTCAACTAATTACCAGCCAAACGATGACTACAGGAAGGACCAAACGGTTACGGACGATCGTAATGGTGGCTGTTCTGGTCTTCTCAGTGGTAGCACCGGCAGTTTCCGGTCACACTAGTGGAGACAGTGCGACCCAGTCAGCCACGGCACAGCAGACGTTCTCTGACGCGACGGCCACTTCACAGGGAACGATCAATGAGACGTTACAGGAGGCAACCGGAACGGTAGAGGTTCTCGTACAGGTAACAGAGATCGACCGCAAACGGGCAAGTTCGGCAGTCAATGCGAGCTCGACGCTCCGCGAGCACGCCGAACGGACCCAACAACCCGTGATCTCGTTTGCAAAATCTCACTCGGATGCGATAACGGTGAAACAACAGCTCTGGCTGTCGAACGCGGTGTTGCTTGAGGTTGACACCTCGAAGGTTCGACTGAAAGCGCTCGCGGCCGTCTCGGGCGTCGAACGACTTTCACCGAATCGGCGCTACTACACGCCCGACCCCGACGAGCAATCGAGTTCGAGCGAGTCAGCGTCGGCAGTGCAAAACACGACCTACGGACTCGATCAGGTCAACGCCACCGAGGTGTGGAACGACTACGACACAAAGGGTGATGGCGTGCAGGTGGCCGTTCTCGACAGCGGCATTGCGCTTGACCATCCAGATCTCGAGTTACACACGGACAACGCCAGCGATCCAACGTATCCGGGTGGCTGGGCAGAGTTCAACACTGACGGTGAGCAGGTTCCCGACAGCGAGCCCAGCGCAGTCTGTGGCGACCACGGCACGCACACGAGCGGGACCGTTGCCGGTGGCAAAGAGAGCGGCGAGTGGATCGGCGTTGCACCGGATGTTGAGCTGATGCACGGTGCGGTGTTGACCGAACAGTCACTGTTTGGCTGTGGTGGCTCGACAGTGGAAGTGATCGCTGGGATGCAGTGGGCGGTCACCAACGATGCCGACGTGATCAGCTTGAGTCTCGGTGGACCGGCCGATGGATCGATGGTGTCTGCCGTTCGCAATGCTGATGCAGCAGGCTCACTCGTCGTCGCCGCGATCGGCAACTCGGGACCAGGAACGATTGGGTCACCGGGTGCCGTCTACGAATCGATATCCGTTGGGGCAACGAACGAGGCGCTGGGCGTCCCAGAGTTCTCTGGCGGTGCAGAGATCGATACGAGCGAGACGTTCCCCGATCCGCCGGCCGAGTGGCCTGACAGCTACGTCGCGCCGGATGTCGCCGCACCGGGTGCGCAGGTGAAAAGCTCGGTTCCCGGTGGTGGCTACGACTCGTTTAGCGGAACGTCAATGGCAACGCCCCACGTTGCTGGCGTCGCGGCGCTGTTGCTTTCGATTGGCGGCGAGGAGATGGGCCCAGATCAGGTGAAGCGAACGCTGTATCAGTCGGCGTTCAAGCCAGCAGACTGTTCACCAAGCTGTTCGCCGCGCGAAGGAAATGACACGCGATATGGAACCGGTGTTGTCGATGCGTACGCCGCCGCCCAGCAACTCCAAACCATCCCGGAACACGAGCTGGGTGATGTGGATGCAAGCGGAACCCTCACCGTCCAGGACGTACAGCGCCTGCAACAGCATCTCGCCGGAACACTCGATTCGGACGCGACGTTCCACGAGAATCTCGCGGATCTCGACCGCGATGGGTCGATCACGTACGACGATCTCCAGCTGTTACAGCTGAAGCTCCGTGGTGACATCACGCCCGGTCAACTGCAGCTCTCAAATCTGAGTGCGCCCGAAACGGTCGACCACGGCGAGACCGCAACTGTCACCGCAACGGTGACGAATCCGGGAGATGAAGGCGTCTATGACACGGTCGCCTATCAGTTCGACTCGAATGAGCGTGCGACGACACCGGTCGAACTTGGCCCTGGTGAATCCACGACGGTGACGTTTTCGCTCGAAACGAACGACTATGCACCCGGAACGTACGATCATGCGGTGGTGTCGGCCGACGACAGTGCGACCGGGGAGCTGACAATCGCTGGCGCGAACTTCGTCGTCTCGGAGTTTACTGCTCCCGATGCAGTCGAGCAGGGCGCGCAGTACACAGTTTCGGCGACGATAGCCAACGACGGCAACGAACCGGCCACGAAGACGGTCCAGTATCAGCGTGATGGCGCCACCGTTGCCACACAGAACGTGACGCTCGACGCTGGTGCGTCAACACAGGTGACGTTCGAGGAGCTCACCGTCACGTCGCTTCGGGGCTCCATCACGCATGGCGTCGCCACGGCTGATGACGCAGCCACCGAGACGATTACCGTGCGGGCAGGAGCGTTCTCCATCACGGAAACACAGGCCCCCGAGAACGTCTCTGCCAGCGAGCCCTACGACGTGAACGTGACGGTAACGAACACGGGCAACGCCGCAGATACTCAGCAGGTTGAGTACAGCCTCGCTGAATCACCACCGTCCGTTGCGGTTGTCGACTCCGATGAGGGGTATGGCCCGCAGGTGGCGTCGGCACTCAACGCCTCACTCCCGGCGGGCTACACCGTCACGCTCGTCAAGGATGCGAACGCAACGGCCGCGATCGATTCCCACGACGTGTTCGTGATGCAGGACGTCTCACCGACAGCGCTTGACGTACCGGCGTTCGTGGAGGCAACGAACGACGCCGGCGTTGGTGTCGTCTGGCTCGACAACTGGGGAAGCGATTCTGATGCCATCAAAGAGCGATCAAACGCCGTCGGCGATCCTGCGAGCACGGACCAGGACGACGCTGGCGACGCGCCGATCACCTACACGGTGACCGAATCGCATCCCATCCTGGAGGGACTCGGTGCGCCCGGCGAGCAGATTCCGATCCACCAGGCGAGCTTCGGTGATCGCAGCTGGTATGAAGAGTACAGCGGGCAGACGATAGCAACCGTTTCAGCGAGCGGTGCCTCGGCTGGCGGGCCCGCACTCGGCGTCGATGCTGATTCGGCGACCGTGCTTGCTGGCACGCTCGGTCGGGAGTATTTCGTCGAAAACGAGGATTTCACGCCTGAAGCTGATGCTCTGTTGGCAAACGCAGTGACGTGGGCAAACGATGTGGCCTCGGCGACCGGACGCGCTACCCAGACGAACGGAGCGAACGAGACCGTAACGCTCGAACCGGGCGCGTCAACACAGGTGACGCTGACGCACAGCGCACCGTCGTCGGTTACGGAACCCCAGGAGTACCAGCACGTATTCAGCACCGACGACGAGACCGTCTCGAAGCCAGTGACGGTTCGACCACCAACTGGTGGTGTCTCCGGAACGATCACATCGGCTGCCACCGGTGATCCGGTCGAGAACGCGACGGTAACCGTTGGTGGTGAGAATCTCTCACGCAACTACACCACTAGCACTGATGCCGACGGGACGTATTCGGTCGATACTGTCCCTGTCGGGTCACACACGATCACTGTCAGGTCGGATACGTATCAGGCGACCTCGGAATCGGTAGTGATCGAATCCGGCGACACCGCGACGGTCGATCTCTCCGTCGAGCCACGCAATGGGACGATCGGTGGTGTCGTCACCGCTGCTGATACCGGCGATCCAATTCAGAACGTCACGATCCGTCTCGAAGATGATAGCAGCGCCGTCACCACAGTGACGACTGGAGCTGATGGCACGTATGAAGCGTCGGTGGCGCCGGGCTACTACGTCGTGAACGTAGCCGATGGGCCACCTGAGTACGGTGCCGAGCAGATAATCACTGTTGGGCCAAACGAGTCCGTAACAGACGTTGACTTCGAGCTCACCCCGGAAACGGGGACGATCACCGGCTATGTAACGAATGCGGCTGGCGCGCCGGTTGCAGACGCGCACGTCCTCGATGCTGATGGAAACGCGTTCAACGTCACGACCGGAGAAGACGGCGCCTATGAGATTCCGGAACTCGACCGCGGCACCTACGCGCTCCGCGTCGATGCGCCGGACTACAATCAGACGGATATCTCCTTTGTCGAAGTTGGCGCGACAGAGACCGTCGAACAGAACTTCACGGTGGGCTCGTATCTCACCGTCACGGATATGCAAGGGCCAGCGAACGCAACCCACGGAGAGACGATCACTGTCGAGGCGACGGTGACGAACGTCGGCACCGAATCGGTCAGTCGGTCGGTCGTCTACTTCCCCCCTGGAACGCCGTTCAGTGACGGCCAGTTCACAGAGGCAATCGACGGATTCCAGACCGTGACGCTCGATGGTGGTGAGAGCACAACGGTGACGTTCGAGTACACCGTCGAGGAGTCGCTCTCACCGGACGAGTATCAACACGGCATCTCGGCGGATGAGGTGGCCACAACTACCATCACGATCGAAGGCACCGAGCCCGAGCCCACCGAGGATCTCCGCGTGACAAACGTCTCAGCACCGGAATCAGCCACGCCTGGAGCGACGATTGGCGTGAACGCCACGGTCAGCAACGATGGGAATTCGACCGTGAGCGGGCCGGTCAGCTATCATTTCGACGGAGAACTCGTGATGACGAAAAACGTCACCCTGGAGGCCGGCGCGACCACAACGGTGCTGTTCGATCACACGCTCTCAGAGGCGACTGGAACCTTCAATCACAGCGTCGAGACAGAGACCAACGCGGTCTCTGTTGAGCTTTCGGTCGAAGCAGTCGGCTCCGAGCCGGCGTACTTCGCGGTGTCGAACCTCACTGGGCCGGAGCACACTGCACCCGGCGAGACGATCACCGTGAACGCAACGGTCACGAACACGGGCGATGAAACCGGCACACAGTCGGTCTTCCTCTTTTTCATGGCCAGTGAACAAGCGGGCTCGTTTGCTCCGTCGGCCGTTGGCTCGGCGAAGATGACTGCAGCGTTCCAGCCCACCGCCGTCCAACAGGTCACGCTCGACGGTGGTGAGCAGACACGGCTCTCGTTCACGTATCAGGTCGCAAGCGACGCGTCCCCGGGTGAGTATGAGTACGCCGTCTCCTCAATACAGGAGACCGCTGTCGGTCCGGTTACTGTCGAGGAATCGGGCGACGGATCGCAACTGCTCACACCAATGACCGGGACGGTGTCTGCCACCGGGTAATCGGTCAGGAAGCGCGGGATTCCCCCCGCCATTTTGCGTTCAGAAACGGCAGCCACCCAGTGGCCGGCGTGATCGCTAGTCCATCCACCCTCGATACGTGGTGTTGATCTCGATCACGCCAGCGACGTTTCGAATCTCCTGTGGGAGCGTTTCGTAGAACGTATCATCATCGATTGATTCGGCGCGGGCGCTGACGGCGATCGCACCCAGGAGCTGGTCGGCTTCCGTGGCAAGCCCGGTCGCAACGCACCGGATGCCGTCGTTGTTATCCTCGTCGTCGAATGCGATTCCACGCCGTCTGATATCGGCGAGCTCATCGGTGAGCTGTGCACGATCCGGCGGTGTGCTCGCCGCTCGGTCAGCCCGATCGAGGACACGCGTTCGTTCATCCCCATCCATCGCTGACAGCAGCACTTTACCGGTCGCCGATGCGTACAGGGGCTCGCGACTCCCGAGATGGGTGTCGCCGACCGGCTCACTGTCTGCTGTCGATTGATACACCGTCACCGCGTAGCCCCCGCGCTCGACGGCCAATCGAGCCGTTTGCTCCGTATACGTTGCCAGTCGGTCGATCCCGTCTTTGCCAACGCGGTAGACCCACTCGCGCTCTCTGGCGATTCCACCGTAGGTGAGCGACCGCAACCCCAATCTGTATCTCCCAGCTGACTGCTCAACGAAATCGTGATTCGACAGCGTCGTTAGATAATGATGCACTGTCCCTTTCGACAGGTCCACACGATCGCTGAGCGCCGTCACGCCGATTTCATCGGTCTGTGCAATCACCTCCATGATCGCAATCGCGTTTTCCACCGATTTGATCGTTTTCCCGTCTGACACACCCTCGTCCATACCAGTAGCTACAGGACCCGCACTAAATAATCTCTTATAACGGAAATAATTTTGACAGAAAAGGGAAACTCATTCGATCAGCTCGTCGTTGTCGGCATAGATCCTGTGCACGAGACGCTGTATCGCGAGTGCTTGCTCAAGCGTATTGATCGAGGGCTCATTCCCCGTTGCAACCGCCTCAAGAAACGTCTCCATCTGGGCGACGTACGGATCATTCGGTCTCGTCGTGACCGTCGAATCGAGATAATGGTGGGCCCCACCAGTGCGTGCTTCGTAGAACGTCAACGACTGGTGAACGTCCGTCGACGCGTTCAACACGTCCGTGATGTCGAGCAACGCGCCCGCCTCCGTCCCGTGGATGTGATACTGATGGGCTGATTCTGCGTTGGTGGCCCACGCCACCTCCACTGCCGCCGTTGTTCCTCCGGAAAATGATAGAAATGCTGACACGGAGTCCTCAACATCGAACATGTTCGCATCGTCGTCCTCACCCCACATATCGAGATACGCATACGATTCACGGGAGCCAAAATCACACCGTGTTGTTGCCATCATCTCTGAAACGTCCGTCTCTTCTAGAAAATATAATAATAAATCGAAGACATGGATCCCAATGTCGATCAACGCGCCGCCACCAGCGATTTCCTTTGCCGTATACCACGAGCCACGCCCTGGGACACCTCTTCTGCGTCGATATGAGGTTTCGACGTGGCGAATCTCACCGAAAAATCCCTCATCGATATACTGTTTGAGAATCTTGCAGACGTTTAAAAATCGACTCTGATAGCCAACCAGACAGAGCTGGCCGGTCGATGCCGCCACCCGCTGAATAGTGCGTGCGGCTTCGAGCGTGTGTGCGAGGGGCTTTTCGATGAACACGTCGTGGCCGCGCTCCATCGCTTCGATCGCGGCCGGAGCGTGGAACTTGTTCGGAGTTGCAATGATGATGCCGTCAAGCTCCATCTCGAACAGTCCGGCCGGATCGGTCACCTGGAGCGCGTCAAACTGGCGGTCGAACTGGTTGCGAGCGTCCCGGCTGGCGTCGGCTCCGAACACTCGCTGGCCGGCGTTATCGAGCAGGCGAGCTCGGTGTTGGCCGTGGGTCCCCAGCCCAACAATCCCAATGTCAAGCTCGGTCGTCGGATCCATGGGTTCGTGTTACTTCCCACACACAAACCGTTTACGACGATGAAGATTCTTCCTCGTCGAGCGGTGGAGAGTTCCAGTACGGACTTCCATCGCGAACGCGAAAGCACCGCACATCTGCACCGCCCGCAGGGAGTGGATCGGGCTCAACAGCCGTGCAGTGTTCTCTCGCCTCCGGACAGCGCGTGTGGAACCGACACCCACTCGGTGGATCAACCGGATCCGGAACGTCAATCGTTCGCATTGGAATCGCTTCAGGGGTGGAGACGTCAGCACCGAGATCCGGCGTTGCCCACCGAAGCACCGACGTGTACGGGTGCTGTGGGTTGTGAATCAGCTGCTCTGCCGAGCTGATCTCTGCGATTCGTCCGAGATACATCACCGCAATTTTTCCGTTCGCGTGCTGCGTGAAATACCTGGCATTCGAGAGGTCGTGTGAGATGAAGATGAACGACGTATCGAACACGGACTGCAGTTCGAGCATGAGATCCATCATTTCGACGCGAAGCGAAACGTCGAGCGCACTGATCGCCTCATCAGCGAGAATCACGTCGGGATTCATCAACAGCGCCCGTGCGAGCGCAACGCGCTGTTGTTCGCCACCTGAGAGCTGGTGTGGATACCGGTCAGCGAAATCCGGCGCAGGATTCATGCCCACGCGTTCGAGCAGCGAGTAGATTCGCTCACGCCGCTCGCTTGCACCGAGGGTCGGTCTGACCTGCCGGAGTGGCTCGGAGAGAATTGATAAGAGTCGACGATTGGGATTGAGTGAGCTGCCCGGATCCTGGTGGATGATCTGTAATGACGCCCGAACGTCCGCCCAGCTTTGTGTTGTCTCAGTCGATCCATCTCGAATCGCCCAGATGTCTTCACCACGGAATCGAACCGTCCCGCTGGTCGGTCGCTGGAGACCAATTGCCGTCTTCCCAAGCGTTGTCTTCCCACAGCCGCTCTCGCCGACGAGCGACACGACATCGTTTGATTCAATCGTGAGCGAGACGTCATCGACGGCCCTGACCTGTTCGGCTTCGTCACCGAACTCGAACAGTCCGGGTCGATTTTCGAACGTTACAGAAACAGTATCGAGTTCGAGTAATGGAGGGTCTTCACTCATGAGTAATCACCGCCTGACTGCTCCGTTGCATAGTTCAGTTCGATCTCGTATTGTGCTTTTTCCCAGTAGAAACACGCAACGCTGTGCTCTGGTGCTGGTGCATCCATTGGGGGATCGGTCGTGCGACACTCTTCAGTGGCGAGCGGACACCGAGGGTTGTACGAACAGCCACTCGGGACGTTGATCGGTGCGGGACTCTGGCCCTCGATCGGGCGCATTTGTGCCAACGGCGCCTGCAGATTCGGCGTCGAGTTCAACAGCGCTCGGGTGTATGGGTGCGAGGGATTGGAGAGCAACTGCTGTTTCGGTGCGAGTTCAACGATGTCGAACGCATACATCACCGCCAACCGGTCTGCGAGCGCCCCAACGAGCGCCAGATCATGCGTGATGAAGATCATGGTCAGCTCGTATTTTTCCTGGAGCTCTCGCAACAACAACAGTATCGACTGTTGCATCAACAGATCCAGGGCTGCGGTGGGTTCGTCCATCACGAGCAGCTCTGGATCGAGCACGAGTGACAGTGCGATCAGCGCACGCTGTTGCATGCCACCGCTCAACTCGTGTGGAAAGCTCTCAAGCACGCGATCGGGATCGAGATACAGATCGGCGAGCAGCTGGCGGGCTCGATCCATCCCGGCCTGGACATTGCCGTCGTGAGCATCGATCGTCTCGATGAAGTGATCTCGAATCCGCATGGTGGGATTGAACGAACTCATCGCGCCCTGGAACACCATTGAAATCTCCTCCCAGCGAAGCGACCGGAGCTCGGATTGACCCAGCTCAAGCACGTCGATAGTCTCGTCGTCACTCCGATAGGTAATCGATCCGCTGAGATAGCCCGGATCCGGAACCGCATCGAGCAATGATGATGCGAGCATCGACTTTCCAGAGCCGCTCTCGCCGACTATTCCAAGAATTTCACCGCGTTCGACGTGGAGAGAAACCCCATCAAGGACGAACGACGTGCCATCATCGTAGGTGACCGAAACGTCCTCAAGCGTCGCAATCGGGTCGTCTGGGTGGTCTGTTTGTGCCATCAGTGAATCAGCTCCGTGGAGCGTTGCTCGTCAGCGTCGTCTGTGATCGATTCTGATTCTCCGGCGAGTCGAGTTCTGACCCGTGGATTGAAGACGCGATCGAGTCCCTGTGCCAACAGAATCAGTGACAGCGCAATGCCCATGATCGCGACCATGGGAAAGACGAGCAAGTAGAGATTGCCATCAGCCACGAGCGCGCCAGCGTTTTTGTACGCCACATCGAGCTGGAGTCCCCAGTTCTCGACGGATGTTGGCAGAATTCCCAGATAGTAGAGGCCGACGGATGTGAACACCACATACCGGGCTGCGTTGGCGAAGTTCACGAGTATAAACGGCATGAGATTTGGAATGATGTCCTTGCGGAGAATTCTCCACGTACTCACGCCCATCGTCCGTGAGGCTTCGACGTAGGGCGCTTCCCGCAGCGTCAACACCTGTGATCGAATGGACCGACCCAAGCCAGCCCAGTAGTTGATCGTGAGCAATACACCGATCACCCACGGGTTCGATGGCCGGAACACGACTGCCAGCACCATAATCAACGGCAACCCAGGAATCGACATCGCCGCGTCCGAAAACGACGTGATTGCGCGATCGATGCGCCCACCCTTATATCCGGCGACGGTGCCGATCAGCGTCGCGATGCCCGTCGCGAAGATACCCCCAGCGAAGATCATCTGGAGCATCTCCGGCGTCGCATGAATAATCATCGAGAGCACGTCCTCACCGATGGCCGTCGAGCCGAGTGGCGCGTCCATCGTGGAGAATGGTGCGATCGATCGGTCAACCTGATTCGACGTGGGAGCTGGATAGAACAGCACGCCGACAGAACCCATCAGCAGGTAGCCTAGAAATATCAGCCCTCCGATGACGGTCCGCCGATCTTTCACCGCGACGATTGCAGGCTTGTAGATCAACTCATCGAACAGCTCTCGCGCCCGTTCTCGGTGCGTTATTTCGATGTCGTCGTCGTCGTATTCGAACGAAAAGGACCCATCCTCATCGGTAGCAGTTGCGACAATTGACGGTTGCTCGCCGCCATCCGTCTCAGTAGGTTTCATTTGACTCACCCGTTGTGATCCGTGGATCGATCAGTCCGTACGTCAGATCCGCGACGTACACCGAGATAACCAGTGCCGTGGTGATGATGAGAAAAATCCCCATCATCAACGGATAATCCCGGTTATCGAGGCCGAGAAACATGTAGTAGCCGATCCCGTTGTAGTTGAACACCTCTTCGAGAATCACTGATCCGCCAAGATTGAACCCAATCAGCGTCAGAAATCCGGTGTACATCGGCAAAATGGCGTTTCTGGCCACATATCGAACGGCAACCCGCCGATCTGGGAGTCCACGGAGCCGGGCAACGCGCACGTAATCTGCGCCGAGCACCTGAATTGCGTTGCCTCGCATTGCAAGCGCCTGCAGTCCGACACCTGCGAGCACCATCGACAGAATGGGGAGATACGCGTGATCCAGTGCGTCAAGGAAAAACACCAACAGCCCAGACTCTGGATCGATACCTGATGTCGAGCGATAGCCCGTGGGCAACAGCTCCAGCTGGTAGCCAAAGACGATGATGAGCGCAATACCGATGACGTAGAACGGAATTGAAGAGAGCACAATCGAGGCGGCCGACGAGAATAGATCGAACGATCCGCCCTCTCGATACGCCATCAGTGCGCCCCAGACGATTGCGATCGCAAAGATCAGGAACGTTGCCGTCACCATGACGAAAATGGTCCACGGCAGGGCGTCAGCAATGATCGACATTACCGGTTTGTTTCGCGAGATCGATGTCCCGAGATCACCCTGTAATAGCGCCACAACGTAGTCGATGTACTGTACTTCGATTGGTTTGTCTGGATGGACGTTCTGATACGTCTGCAACATCGCATCCACCTGTCCCGCCGGCACACCCTGCCGGAGGAGCTTTGCCTCAAGTTGGGCCAGTGGTCCACCGGGAAGCAGCCGAATCATCCCAAAGGTGGCCGTGATAACGACCCAGATCGTCAGGATCGCACGGGCAGTGCGTTGCAAGTAGTAGTTGGTCATTCGTTCATCGAAATGGAATGTGTACTCGGTGAGTGTTCGTATTCGATTCTATCCGGTGGTTAGCCCGTGTACTCCAGCTCGCCAGTTCGTGGGAGCCAGGTGTTCGGATATCTGATGCCGAGTGAGTCGGTTCCCTCTTCGGGCACGCTCCACTCGCCCTGGGCGTCGATGAACGACTGTCCCATCTTCTCCATAACGGGCACCATCGGGAGGTCCTGATTGGTCACCCACGCGAGTTCAACCGTAATTTCGGTGACCGTCGATTCATCAGACGCGACCGCAAGCTCGTCCAGCCGGTCGGACGGAGTAATGGTCAGCTCGCCAGAGCCGTCCATCGCTGGCACCGTCACCTCACCACGGTCGCCACCACGGGTTGTATCAGCTGCCGCGTAGTTGTACGAAAATCCCCGGGAATTTTTCACCAGCTGGTGGTGAAGCGAGAAGTACGGATAGATCCCCTGTGGGACGCCATCAAGCCACCCGCCGGTGGTGATGGCAAACTCGCTATTCGGCCAGACGGTGTCGGTCAGCGTCCCGTAATCGCGCGACTCCGAACTCGCCGCAAAGCCAAATGAACTGAGCTGGTCGACGATCGTTTTCGTCGCATCGTTCCAGTCATTCCAGCCACTTGGCTCGATAATTGGGATCTCGACGACATTACCATCGGAATCCACCCAGTTTTCGTCCTGTTGCGCGTAGCCAGCGTCTTCGAGCACTGTCGTCGCTTTGTCCGTCGCGCTGCTATCAGCGCCGTAATCGTCGAAGGCGTCGGTATGGTCTCCGATCCACTGTTCTTGTTTCGAGGAGGGGATTCCAACTGGATACGGCGGCACCGATTTCGAGGCCGCAGAGACGTTTTCGACGACCTGCTTGCGGTTGATCACGTACTGGATTGCCTGTCTGACCGCACGATCACCCATGTGCTGATGGTCATGGTTTG
Organism: Halobacteriales archaeon YIM A00013; assembly: GCA_025041195.1. Taxonomy (GTDB): domain Archaea; phylum Halobacteriota; class Halobacteria; order Halobacteriales; family Haloarculaceae; genus Halocatena. The sequence continues at coordinate 527,649 of JAKCFM010000002.1, read as the reverse complement.
GAATCAACCCGTAGCCCCACGCTCCCGGCGTCTGGACCTGCATGAAGTTCTCCGGGAACGATTCCACGACGTCGGGCGAAGCGTACAGGTTGAACGCCGAGTCGATTTCGTCGTTTTTCAGGGCCTGATACACCGAGTTGTTATCCTCATAGTATTTGAAGACGTACTCGTCGAAATTGATGTTCCCGGAATCAGGGTGGTCGTCTCGTTTTGTCAACAGCAGCTGTTGCTGGTCTTTGCTCTCGATCGTCCAGGGACCGCTCGCAATCGGCTCCGAGTACGCGAATTCGGTGAGTGCCTGCAGTCCGGCCTCTTCGTCTTCCTCGATCTGATCGAGGAACTTCCCGAACTCGCTCGCTTTCTGATGGAGATACCGGGCAGCGAGGATGTCGTATTTGGGAATCTGCTCACCGAGCTCGGAGTTAAAGGTGAACGTCACCGTCTTCTCGCTGGATGCCTCGATGCTTTCGGTGTAACCGGCGTACGATGCACCGGTTTTCAGCCCGAGGTTCAACTGGGTGGCAACGTCTTCGGCCGTCACGTCGTCGCCGTTCTCCCAGGTGAGATCCTCTCGAACCGTCAGTTCGAACGAACTTCCGTCATGCGACCAGTCGGAGATCGCGTATCCCTCGAACTCCCCGGTTTTGATGTTGTACGCCACGAATCTGTCGAAGATGGCGCGTCTGGAGATCTCCGCGCGGGTAGACGGATTGGAGTTGTTCCACTGGAGCTCCGAAGGGATCTTATTCGTCATACTGATGTGACGGCTTCCAGACCCACCTCCACCACCTCCATCTGTTCCACTCCCGTCATTATTTACGAGATCTGCACACCCAGCTAGCGAAATCGCACCTGCCGCGCCGCTCAGTTCGATAAATCGACGCCGATTCAACTGCATGTGTCGGCTTGCGTCGGTCTCTACCATGTTACACGTTAACTACGAGACACACTGGACAATAAATGTTATGGTAATAACACCAATCGTTGATATTCTAACGCAGTAGATACGAATATTCATACGATTTCACCCAAACACATAGTCATGTCCTGGGTAGATTCGTTCTGGGCGTACGTTTACGAACAACGCGCGTATGGAGTCCTTCTGCTGGCGTTTCTCACCTGTATGCTCGTCCTCTCGCTCGTCCCGCTGGCGTTTGGAACGCCGGGGACGGCGTCGTATCGGCTCGGACTGATAAATATCGGACTTATCGTGATTGCTGGAGGAACGACCGTCGTTCTGTTCGCCTACAGTTATCGCCGCCGCCGATCGTTCTAATTGCTCAACTGATGAACCGGGCGTTCACGCGATGGAAACGTCAACCTGAGGACTATCTCCACACGCGTCACCGACGATCAATCCCCGGGGGCTTTGCCGTGCGTCGAATGTTCCTTGTTACCGGCATTCGTCTCCAAACCAGTTGTTTCCGTGGCCTAACACGGTCGCTCGTTTGATTTTGTACAACGGTACGCCACCCTCATGGAGCTGTTTGATACTGTCAATTACAGTTTCGAGTGTCGAAACACGGTAGTAATCCGAATCGATTGATTGATACTCTCACGCGTAACGGGACATTGACCACGATTCCTGATTACATGTCCGTTACACATGTACGGATGTAACACGGGGTGTGGATTGCGTTTGACAGTGTAAAACGACGGTGTTCGTACCATTCTTGCGTTTGTGATCGTGTGGCGACTGGCCTGTCAGGCAATTACTGATACGAGCAAGAATCCACGGTGATATTGTGTTAGATACACTCAAACAATGGAGGGGGTGAACTGTACCCTATCGATTCAGGATGGCTGCGCCGGTTTCGAGCGACTGGAGCGGATTCACCGGTTCGTCGTGCTCATACACATGCACGGAGCGGTCGGCCGCGGTGAGACACTCCTGAATCGCAACGTCGCCAGTTCCTACTTCAACGGGAGTTCGGGTTTCACTATCGCAGTCGGTAACGTGGAGGAGGTCACACCGATCGCCGTACCGTTCGAGGAGTTCGACGGGATCACCCCCTCCGGCTTCGATCCAGCCGATGTCGAATTCGAATCCGAGGGCCTCGTCGGTCTGCTCGATGAGCAGTTCCAGTCCTGTCGACGTGCCGAGTTCCCGAAGTTCGTGGTCGTGATTGTGGTAGTGTAGTGACGCGCCAGCTGCGTCAACGTCCTGAGCGAGCGCGGAAAGTCTCGTTGCAGTCTCCTCGATCGTGTCGGCCGTAAACGCCTCCGGATCGAGCCACGGCACGACGAACGTATCACAACCGACAGCACTGTACGCTTCAATAACGCCCTCAAGATCGGTTTCGAGCCGCTCGATGTCGACGTGCGCACCGACCGCCGCAAGGCCGGTCCGTTCGAGTACTCTGTTCACCGCCGCAGTGTCGCTCTCATCAAATCGATGCGCGAACTCCACGCCGTCGATGGTAGTCTCCCCAATTCGCTCGAGCAACACGGGCAATGGGTGATCGATCTCTCGGAGCGTGTACAACTGGATTGCTGTAGAGCTCACGGTTGCCGTTTTGTCTCCGATGATAAATATGTATTCCTGGAACGAAATTGCTATTTATCAGGTACACTCTGTGTTACTGTGCGGATGAGTCAGCACACAGTAGCAATCATTGGAACCGGTCCCGATCCGGCCACTCCGACGGTGGAGGGGTTCGCGATGGGATACCGGCATGCAGAAGCGTATCGAGCGAATGACCAGTGTCAACTCGTAGGGTGTGTCGATCTGATCGAGGAGCACGCGGTTGCGTTTGCCGATGAGTTCGATCTCCCGGATTCGGCAGTGTTTACCGACACTGCAACGATGCTCGATTCGCTTGCGCCGGAGATCGTCAGCGTCACCGTCCCGCCGTCAGCCCATGAAGCCGTCGTCACGGAGTGTGGCGCACACGACAGCGTACAGGCAATCCATTGCGAGAAGCCGATTGCCGACACCTGGTTGGGTGCACAGCGGCTGGTCCAGGCGTCCTGGCGGACCGGAACGCAACTCACTTTCAATCGCCAGCGCCGGTTTTCAAAGCCGTTCACAGAAGCAAAGGCCTTGCTCGATGCAAATGCAATCGGCACGCTAGAGCGCATCGAAATCGGCTGGGGTGATTTTTTCGACACCGGTGCTCACACGGTCGATCTCGCCGGGATGTTCGTCGGCGAACGGCCAGCAGAGTGGGTTATCGCCCAGCTGGATTACCACTCCGAGGACGTTCGCTTTGGTACCCACCAGGAAAATCAGATGTGGGCACAATGGCGGTACGACTCTGGTGTCCACGGGATGCTCGCCACCGGCGAGGCCAGCCAGCTCGTCGACGCGACGATGGTGCTTCGGGGAACTGATGGCACGATCGCCATCGATCCCACCGATGGAGCCACGCTCGAACTCACACAAGACGGGAAAACGTCGCCGATCGACGTGGATGGCGAATCGATTCATCACACGCCCGCCGATAGCGATCTCTACGGCTCTCGACTCCACTCCCGGGCAATCGACGAGATGCTCACCGCACTGGAAACCGGGCGGGAGTCGACATTATCCGGGCGGATCGGCCTCAACACGGCGGAAATTCTGTTCGCCGGCTACGAATCGGTCCGTCGGCGCGAACGGATTGATCTCCCGCTCTCGATAGCAGACCATCCACTCGAATCGCTCGTCGAAACCGGTGCAATAACCCCGACATCCCAGGTCACGGACTGAATGCTTCGCCGCTGTATAGCACGGACGGCGGTCAAGGAGTGACCACCTCGAACTGACTGACCACCATCTCCATGGTCTATATTTCATTTTCCAGAGGTATATAGTAGTAAGAATTAATAGATTGGAGTATATCATACAATGACGTACCACGCAGAATTGCGTGACTACAGCAGCGGACGATGGGTGGGTACCATCATGAGTGACAACAGTACCAATCGAACGACCGAGGAATCGAGCTCTCTGGGCACAGGACTGGGCGCGTCCCGCCGGGATTTTCTCCGGGCGACGGCGGCGACCGGTTCCATAGCGCTGTTAGGGACGGGTGCAGTCTCGACGGCGAACGCGGCAGAGATACCAACCCCACAGCTTCACCGAGACGGGAATTTGCTCCGTGATCCGGACGGGAATCGAGTGACCCTTCGAGGGTTGAACATTGCAGATCCAAAACGAATCGACGTAACGGCCCCGGCCAGGGGAATGACTGCGGTGCAGGTGATCGACAGCCTGACGGACACGTCGAACGGCTGGTATCCACGGGTGATTCGGTTGCCGGTTCAGCCAGTTGACATCGGCGAGTACGAGCCGGGTTCTGGGCCACCAATCCCTGCGTTCACGGAGGCAGAGCTCATCAGCTACATGGACGACCACCTCGACGCGGCCGTCCAGCGCTGTAACGAGCGCGGGGTCTACTGCATCATCGACTACCACAGACACCGTGATGTGTCGTGGGCGGAGGGTCAATCGGGGCCAGTGAACACGGCACTCCAGGACGAGGTGAATCTGTTCTGGGACGTTGTGGCCCCCAGATACGCGGATGAATCGCACGTGCTCTATGAGGTGTACAACGAACCCCAGGAGCCAGGAATGTGGAACGATCCGACGACAACGCAGTGGGTCGCAGACATCTGGCAGCTCTGGCTAGAGATGGCCCAGCCCTGGGTTGATACGATCCGCTCACACGCGGACAATCTCATCCTGATGGGCTCGCCCAGCTGGTCACAGAGTCCGGAAGGCGCACTCGTCGAGGAGTTCGACGGAGAGGATATCGCCTACACCTATCATATCTATCCCGGGCACAACTCCAGTCAGCAAAATGACTGGGAGGATGCAACGAACAACGGCGAGGGCGTCGCCGGCGTTTACGAGCAGGCACCGCTGTTCGTCACGGAGTTTGGCTGGGCGGAGGGGGCTGGTCAGTATATCGGTGGCACGGATGCAGGATTCGGCGTGCCGTTCCTCGACTGGCTCGAAAGTCACAACGCCATCCACTGGACCGCCTGGGTCGCTGATCCGGTCTGGCAGCCGGTGATGTTCGATCGACCGTTCGCAGACAACGCAGACGATTCTGTCGGTGATCCGTACAACGGGACGGTGCCAACGGACTGTCCAGACCGGCCCTGTGAGTGGTCGCTTACCACTGGTCCAGGATCGATGGGTGACGATGTGAAAGCCGCCCTCAACGACTACCGTAACGACGGCATTCCAGGCGACGACGGTGGTGATGATGAAGACTCGACAGCACCAACACCGCCATCGAATCTCACCGTGACAGAGACGACGGCCAGTTCCGTGACGGTCAGCTGGGACGGGTCGAGCGACAGCGGTACGGGTGTCGATTCGTATCTCCTCACCGTCGATGGACAACAGACACAGACGGTTCCTGTGGGGACCACGAGCGCAACACTTGCAGGACTCAGCCCTGATACCAGCTACTCCGTCGGCGTCTCAGCTCTCGATGGTGCTGGCAACGAATCAGGCGTCGTAACGGTGTCCGCGACGACGTCGCCCGATGACGATGGCGACGAGACGACCGAACCACCCGCAAACGCGCTCGTGATCGACGATTATGATGGCGACCCTGGCTGGTCGACGAACTCGAACGATCTCGGTGAGTGGTGTGGTGCTGGGTCGTTCGTCAACGGCAGTGGCACCGAATCCGACGGCACCCTCACACTCGAATACGACAGCGGCGGCTGGTTCCAGAGCCAGATCAACCAGGCGATCACCGAGTACTCCACGCTCGTTATCCGCGTTCGCGGTGCGAACGGCGGCGAAGAAAGCGAACTGCTTTTCGATATGGCCGGCACGCGAACGCTGCTCGCGAACGTCACCGACGACTCGATCAGTACCGAGTTTTCGAATGTAGCCGTCGATCTTGCGGCGGCTGGCGTCGACAGATCGGCGTCGTCTGGCTCGCTTCGCTTCAACTTCTGGCAGGGCGGTGCCAGTACGATCGACATCGAACACATCTATCTCGAATGAACTGAAAATGACACACAACACGGACGATACAACGGACAGCGGAGAGACGGTTCAATCGACGGAATCGACAACACAAACGACCACACACACGAGCCGATTCACCCGACGGAGTGTTTTGAAGGCGGCCGGCGCTGGGGCGCTCACGCTCGGGTTCGCAGATGCGCTGGTCAGCTCGGTGTCAGCGGTTGGCATTCCGACGCCCTGGCTTCACCGAGATGGCAATCTGATCAAAGATCCCAGCGATAACACGGTGATTCTCCGGGGGGTGAACATTGCGGATCCGGCGCGGCTGGCCAGGAGCTGGCGCAGCAAAGACGCGGTGGCGGTGTTCGAGAAGGCAACGAACACTGACGAGGACTGGTACAATCGGATTATTCGGATTCCGACGCAGCCACAGGACATCAGTGGTGTGAACAACAGCCTGCAGATGGCCCATGGTGACGACTGGGGGCCACTGCTGCCCGGTCAGTTCAGCCAGGCGGATCTGGAGACGTACTTCAACACCTATATCGACCCGCTGGTCGATGCAGCCGAGGAACAAGGGCTCTACGTGATGATCGACTATCACCGGCATTTTCCGATCTTCCATCAGCCCCAGCACGAGGCGGATCTCGGCGAGTATCAGTGTGGGAACGAGAGCTTTCCCAACGATATCGGCTTCTGTGGCGAGCGAGGCGTGCTCTGGCACTCGGAAGACCAGGCTGCAGAACTCGACGGCTACACCGAGGAGTACGCCGCTGCGCTCGATGACGAACTCCGAATGTACTGGAGTTTCGTCGCTCCAAGATACGCAAATCGCTCGCACGTCCTGTACGACGTGTACAACGAGCCCACTGGCCCGTACGCTGGTGACTGGGGGGCCCCCGATTCACTCCCGCATGATGGCAACGACGAAGGTGGCGACGACACCGACGTGACAAATACCGAGTCCAAGGCGTACTGGGACATGTGGGTCGAACGGGCCCAGCCCTGGGTCGACATTGTTCAGGAGAATGCTCCGCAGAATTTGGTCACGATCGGGTCACCGCGATGGAGCCAGTACACCTACTGGGCCCCAGAGAACGAATTTTCGGGCGACAACATCTGTTACACCGGTCACGTCTACACGCACGACTCGATGCGGCCGCTGTCGACGTATTTCGGCGAACCCGCACAGGAGGTCCCGATCTTCTTCAGCGAGTTCGGTTGGGCAGAAGGCGGTGGCAAGGACGATTTCGCATTCCTCGAAGGGACGGCCTCGGAGTATGCGCCGGGTTTCGAGCAGTTCCTCGAAAACTATCCGGTCCATCCGATCTGCTGGAACTTCGATCACACCTGGGAGCCGGCGTTTTTCCAGCACGATACCAGTCAGGACGGCACCTGGGAGATCTGGGACTACGAGGCCCGTCCCGGTCAGTGGTGGCGTGAGTATCTCGCCCAGCACCAGAGTGATGATCTGCCCGGTGGTGATGACGGGACGCCAACGCCAACGGCGACGTCGACGACGACCACCACCGACACCACGACCACGACTTCGACGACCACAACAACCACAACCAGCCCCTCACCAACACCAACGGAGCCACCGGGTGATGCGCTGATGATCGACGATTTCGACGGGAATCCGGGCTGGTCGACGAACTCGAACGATCTCGGCCAGTGGTGTGGTGCCGGATCGTTCGAAAACGGTGGAGGCAGTGAATCCGGCGGCGTACTCACGCTTGTGTACGACAACGGCGGCTGGTTCCAGACGCAGGTCAACCAGGATATCAGCGACTATTCGATGATCGTCATGCGGATGCGAGGCGAAAATGGCGGCGAAGAGAGCGAGTTCGTCTTCGACATGCCGGGCGTCAGAGCGCCGCTCTCGACTGTCACCAGCGATTCGATCACCACGAGCTTCTCGAACGTTGGCGTTGATCTGGATGCTGCTGGGGTTGACACCACGGCGTCGTCAATCTCGCTGCGCCTGAACTTCTGGCAAGGCGCCACGAGCACGCTCGAAATCGAGGAAATCTTCCTGGCCTGATCACACTCGCGGCTATATTTCTCTCTGTAGATTTGAAACAAACGGACACAGGACACCACTGTCACATCCGAGAAACGCCCACTCACACACCACCGTCCGATCGAGCACTGTGGGTCGGCGTGGCAGTGGAGAACGCAAAACACGAATTACGAGAGGTTTTACGATGCCACAGGACGATATACACGACACCGACAGACCGACCGAGGAGAAACCACCGACACGCGTATCACGGCCGTCACGGCGCACGTTCCTGAAGGCCGGCGCCGCGCTAGGGGCAGGCAGTCTCCTGGTTGGGTATGGATCGACAGCCATGGGACAGAAGGTTGAAGCAATCTGCAACGGCGAGGGATCGATTTCCGTCAGCGATGGCTTTTCGCTGATCGGCAACGAATGGGGCAATCCCGCGGCAGAGCAGTGCATCTGGCGCAACGACGACGGTAGCTACGGCTACGAGTTCGACGCGAGAAACACCGGTGGAGGAATCAATTATCCCGAGGTGTTCGCCGGAACCAGGCCCTGGGGATCAGACACCGGGATTCCGGAATTTCCAATCCAGCGCGGGGATATCGATGAGCTGGTCATCGACGTTGCGGCCAGCTATTCGATGGGCAACGGCGAGTGGGACTGGGCCGAAGAGTGGTGGCTGCTCGAACAGCCACCGAGCCAGCAGCCCGAAACCCACCAGTATGAAGTGATGCTGTTGCTCGACTGGGGTGGTGGTCACAATCACGGTTCCGTTCAGGACGAAGCGGCCTGGACCGACCAGTTTGGAAACACGGTCGATCTGTGGACGACCTACGACTCCGGTGGAACGGACGCCTATTTCTATATTTTCCGCATCCAGGACGGCCACGACGGCGGCAAGATCGACATGACCGAGATCGTCGACTATCTGACGGCCGATGGCGTTCGAGAGGATCTCTACGTCTCTGGGATCGAACTCGGCAGCGAGTACTGGCAGAACGCCGTCGGTGAGATGACCTACGAAACGTTCGATGTCACGATCAACGGATCAACGTATCACTCGGGGAGCGACGGAGAGCCGACGCCCACCCCAACGGCCACCGACACGCCGACAGAGACGAACACGCCAACGGAAACCCAGACCGACACTGAGCAACCGGGCGATGTGCTGGTAATCGACGACTTCGACGGCGATCCAGGCTGGTCGAGCAATCGGAACGATCTCGGCCAGTGGTGTGGGGCAGGCTCGTTCGAAAACGGCAGTGGATCGGTGAGCGACGGTGTGCTACTCCTGGAGTACAACAACGGTGGCTGGTTCCAGACGCAGCTCAACCGCGATATCAGCGATTACGCCACGCTCGTCATGCGGGTTCGGGGTGCGAACGGCGGCGAAGAGAGCGATATTCTCTTCGATATGGGTGGCGTCCGGACGTTGCTCGCAACTGTCACTGACGGTTCGATCGGAACGACAGTTTCTGATCTCACGGTCGATCTCACTGCAGCTGGCGTTGACAGAACGGATCCGTCCAGTTCCCTCCGACTGAATTTCTGGCAGGGTGGAAACAGCACGCTCGCCATCCAATCGATCCATCTCTCATAATGCAACAAACAAACCCAAACACCAGCGATACGTCACCGAGTACTGGGGCGACGACTAAAAACCAGAGTGAACCGACGAAAGCGTCGTGTCACTTCGCACGGGCGAGCACGTCACGGCGGTCAGTTCTGAAGGGAATGGCCGGTGGGGTGGTCCTCGGGTTCACTGGAATCGGTTCGACGAGCGCCACCGGCGCATCGTTCGGCGACGGAGTGAATCTCCAGCCGTCGTATTTCTGTAGCGGCGACCAGCAGTTGGGATGGGGGCTGATGAACCAGTATCCAGCCATACAGACGGTTCGCATCGAGATCGAGCCGTTTTCGTTCGACGAAGTAGTCACGACTCGCGATGACGCAAAGCGGTGGATCGATGAAGCCACGACGAACGGCTACGACGTAATCGCCAGCTACCACCACTATCCGGACAACGGCGCCCCTGATGCTGGCCCACTCCAGTCGGCTGCAGAGTGGTGGGTGGACCACTACGACTATCTCACGCAGGACTCCTCGATCACGATCAATCTGATGAACGAGTGGGGTGATCACACCGTTACGGCCGATCAGTACGCGAGTGCCTACAACGAAGCCCTCTCAACGATTCGCTCGGGGGTGGGGTACGATGGCCCGATCGTCTGTGACGCGCCAGGCTGGGGTCAAGAGACCCATCGGTTGGCAGAGGCAACGACGATGATCGACGATTCGAACCTCATCTGTTCGGTTCATGTCTACCCTAGCGGGTGGAATCAGCACGTCAATGAAGCGCTTTCGCCCTCTCATCTCGACGTGCTCGATGCGACGGGCTATCCGTGTCTGATCGGCGAGTTCGGGAACTGGGCGGCGAGTTCGAGTGGGACGGACTGGGAAGCAGTGGTCGATCACGCGAAATCGCTCGGCTGGCCAGTGATTGGCTGGGCATGGAACGGTGATGGCTCCGACGAGCCGATGAACATGGCAGATCCCTACTGGGGTGATTCGTGTTCGGCGAGCTCGTACACCACCAGCGACTACTTCGATGTTGTCTACGCCAAACTCGGCGATTCACCAGCCGATACCACACCTCCAACCGAGCCATCCGGACTGACGACGACGACGGGCGAAACGACCGTTGCGATTGACTGGACGCCCGCCACGGATGCAGAAACCGGTGTCGTACAGTACGTTGTGACTGTCGATGGATCGAACGAGCACACCGTTCCCGCCGGTACTACGTCAAGCACCATCACTGGACTGACACCAGAGACGACCTACCAGCTCGGTGTTGTCGCCGTCGATGGCGCAGGCAATCAGTCGAGTCCAGCGACGACTACCGCAACGACAGTGGCCGACGACACTGATCCACCAGCGTCTGCACTGGTGATCGACAATTTCGACGACGATCCAGGCTGGTCGACCAATCGAAATGATCTCGGCCAGTGGTGTGGGGCAGGTTCGTTCGTTAACGATGCGGGCACTGAATCCGGTGGCGTGCTCACGCTTGTGTACGACAACGGCGGCTGGTTCCAGACTCAGATCAATCGAGATATCAGCAACTACGCTACGCTCATCATGCGGCTTCGGGGTGCAAACGGCGGCGAAGCGGATGACATTCTCTTCGATATGGGTGGCGTGCAAACGCTGTTGTCGAACGTTACCGACGATTCGATCACCACGGATTTCACTGATGTGGCGATCGATCTGGAAGCGGCCGGCGTCGATCGTACTGATTCGTCGCTGCCGCTTCGCTTGAACTTCTGGCAAGGCGGGATGAGCACACTCGAAATAACAGAGATCAGACTCGAATAGCAATGACAGATACTACTCAATCACCACAAACCGACACATCGAATGGCTCAGAGACAGCTGACGGCTTCGATCGGCGGGCGTTTCTCAAAACTGTGGGTGCGTTGGCGCTCACCGCCGGGCTTACCGGATCGGCTGCCGGCGAAACGGCGGACACGTCGAAAACGGTGGCCGAACGGATCGATGATCACCGAACGGGACCGCTTGAGATCACCGTGGAACGAGACGACGGCACGGTCGTTCCGGACGCACAGGTCGAAATCACGATGCTGGAACACGGTTTCGACTTTGGCACCGCGGTCAACGCGAACACACTGCTCAACGAATCCAGTGTGGGTGAGAACTACCGGACGTACATTCCAGAGCTGTTCAACACTGCAGTGCTCGAAAATCGGCATAAATGGCGCTTTTTCGAGACGGAAGGGCAGCTGGCAGATGACGCCACGGACTGGCTGCTGGAGGCAGGTCTCGATCTTCGCGGCCACGTCTGCATCTGGGGTCGCGACGGCGTCAGTGCGATTCCGGACGACGTGGTGACGGCGATCGACAACGGCGATGCCCAGACGATTCGCGATCGGTCGATGGCACACATCGAGGAGATTATCACCCACTACGGCGAGGACATCACCGAGTGGGAGGTTGTCAATGAGGCGATGCACGCCTACCAGCTCCAGCGCGGTGTGTATGGCGACCAGATCGACACCGAAGCGCCCTGGACGGGGGACGTCATCCCCTGGAGCTCTCAGTTGCTCGCTGACTGGTATACCACAGCCGAGGCGGTGATCGAGTCGAACGATCTCGACGTCGGGGTTGGCGTCAACGACTTCAACCAGTTCGCCTACGACTACGTGGATAACCGGTACGAAACCCAGATTGATCATCTCCAGTCGAGTGTGGACCTTGATACGATCGGATTGCAAGCCCACGTGGCAGCGCGTACTGGTGACAACGATACGGATTCGAATCCCGACGCCAGGATTTCGGCCAGCCAGGTCGCAGCCGAGATCAATCAGTGGGCTGACCACGGCGCGCGCGTGAAAATCACGGAGTTTGATATGTACAACGGCGACGACTGGACTGACGACGAAGAGCGGGCGACCGTTCTCGAAAACTATCTTCGTGGCGCGTTCAGCCATCCCGGCGTGGATGCGTTCATCATGTGGGGCTTCTGGGATGGTCGCCACTGGGAGAACGAAGCGCCCCTGTTCTATCAGGACTGGTCGCAAAAGCCGGCCTACGACGTGTGGAACGAACTGGTTTTTGGCGAGTGGTGGACCAGCGAGGGCGGACTCACCGATTCGGATGGAACGTTTTCGACCGACGTTTATCTGGGTGCTCACGAGATCACCGTCAGTACCGACAGCGACAGCACAACCACCACCGTTGGGGCAACCGACGCTGAGGCGCCGACTGCCGTCACTGTGACGGTTTCTGGTGATGGAACTGGTGAAGACACGACGCCGCCGGCTACCCCCAGCGATCTCTCCGTTGCCGAAACGACCGCGGAGACGGTGACGCTCTCCTGGGAGGCAGTCACCGATACGGGTGGCAGTGGGCTTGATCAGTACGTCGTCACCGTCGATGGAACGACCACACAGACGGTTCCGGCCGGCACGACACAAACAACGCTGTCGGAACTCACGCCCGAGACCACCTATTCGATTGGTGTGTCGGCCGTCGATGCTGCCGGCAACGAGTCGACTGCGACTACTACGACGGCAACGACTGACGCCGGCAGTGGTGATCCACCGGGTGACGTGCTGGTTATCGACGATTTCGACGGCGATCCAGGTTGGTCGGCCAATCGGAATGATCTGGACCAGTGGTGTGGTGCTGGGTCGTTCGAAAACGGCAGTGGATCGGTGAGCGATGGCGCGCTACTCCTGGAGTACGACAACGGCGGCTGGTTCCAGACCCAACTCAATCAGGAGATCAGCGAGTACGCCACGCTCGTACTGCGGCTTCGCGGTGCGAACGGGGGCGAAGAGAACGACATTCTCTTCGATATGGGTGGCGTGCGAACACTGTTGTCGAACGTTACCGACGATACGATCACCACGGGTTTCACTGATGTGCCGGTCGATCTGGAAGCGGTCGGCGTCGATCGTACTGATTCGTCGCTGTCGCTCCGATTGAACTTCTGGCAGGGTGGATCGAGCACAATAGCAATAGAAGAAATTAGACTAGAATAGTCGGCCATATATATCTGCCATATTTTTAAATTATCACCATATGAATGGAGTACGTTGATAACATCAAATATATGTTGGTATTATGGGGATTTAACCACTGAAAAGGAATTCTTTGTCGCTATTCTATGAAGAATCCGCAATAACACAAATTAGTCTATTTGGCTACGGTCGTAAGAACGCAGGATACAGCATTAAAAATCGAAGATAAGAATTACAATTTATTATCTAATACTTGGAACGGTGTATTGCCATCGTGGTTTCTCGAAATTGTCTAGCCCTACCGCGAATTATTCTCGGCACCTTCGGTCAAAATTATTAGACACATTAGCAAATCGATGCGTTAAAATAGATCATATCATAATCAAGAAATCTCAACATAACGATGACAGATAATCGTCGAATGACTACCGATTCCTTTTTTGGTGGGGTTTCAAATCGGCTTCAGAATCTACGTGCGATGCTTGATTATGTCCGCTCTGCACATCCTACTCGAGAGCAGCTAATTACCTGGGTAAGCTCCAGTACAAAAGCGAATAGCCGAGATAATATTAGACGACATCTCGGATTTCTTGATACTATTGGATTGATCGACCTTTCCGAGCAGCAGTGTTCACTCTCGAAGTATGGGCGAGAATGGCTCCAGACCCGCGATCCTGAAACGTTTTATGAGGCACTTTCTTCGGGGGTGAAAGGTTTCGACACACTCCTCGATGCTCTCAGTCAGGAACCGATGACCGACCAGGATATGATGGAACTGCTCGTCAGCGAGTTTGCGGAGGCTGAGATGTCCACACCCGGTCCTGCGATTCGACACCGGGAATGGCTGCAGGTGCTCGGATTTGTGAAACGGCACGACGAACTGAGCGTGCTCACGCCCCGAGGAAAGACGCTTGTCCGATCGAGAGAAATCGGACTCGAAGGACTGTCGTCCGAGAAGTGCTCTCCAGACAGTCCATCCACGAAGGGCAACCAACGAAGCCAGGACGAAGAGACAGCGCTTGATCTGCCAGTCGCGAACCCACCGCAGCTGACCGACGAAGCGAACGGCTACACCCAGACTCGGCGACGGACTCGAAGCTCCCAGTTTTCTAGGCGCGTCAAGCGACTGTACGAGCAAACGTGTGCCTTCTGTGGCGTTCGACGTGAAACGCCCGACGGTAACTGGGAGGTCGAAGCCGCTCACATCCATCCGAAAAAAGAGGCTGGCACGGATGATGTGCGAAATGGAATCGCGTTGTGCAAGCTCCATCACTGGGCATTCGATGCAGGATGGTTCTCGATCAGTGATGACTACGAAATTCTCGTGAAAGATGCATCTGATCGAGAAGGATACGATGAATTCCACCACCTTGCTGGCACCACGATAAAACTTCCAGAGAACGACGATGCAATACCGCATCCGATCTTTCTCGAAAAACATCGAGCGCGCAACGGATTCTGATCACGCACCCACTATCACCGCACTGCCACCCAAACAGTTCACACTGTTTGGACAGTGTGGCTCAGTCTTCCTGTTCGCCTTTATCAACGATTTCGATCGCTGAAACCGTCGGGTTCTCTTGCTCGCGTGGGAAATCGATCGTCAACCGATCGTCCTTTGGCGAGAGTTCGACCGTTTTCACGGTCCCCACGTCGTGGCCAGCGTCTTGGAGGATCTCAAGGTCATTCACGACCGTATCTCCTTCAACCCGGATGTCGAAGACCCGTGGTCCTCCGTCGCTGTTGGCCCGTTCGTCTTCGCGGGTGGGCTCACCGTTGACGAAAAACGGCTCCATCGTGTAGACGCGAACCTCGTAGGTGTGTGATGGATCGACGGGGAACTCATACGCCATCGTCTCGCTGCTTGCAAACAGCCCGCCACCGTCGTCGAAGCGGTAGGTGGTGAACAGTTCCTGGGGTGTGGATGCCGCTACCGATGGCCCGAGTCTCACCGAGTCGGGCGTCGAATAGGCGACGGTGTCCGACGCTTGTGCATTCAGATACGGCGAGGGAGCCTCACCAGTATCTGCCTGCCAGTCCGGCCCCGAATCCGACGCAGCGATCCGTTCGCCACCGACGTTGATTCGATACGCGGTCTGCTCTGTCGGTGTCGGGGTGGGAGTCGGTGTTGGGGTAGGTGTTGGTGTCGGAGTCGCCGTTGGCGTGTCCGTCGCGGTCGGTGTACCGCCCGTTGGGCCACCTGGAAGACCGCTCCCGAGAAACATCACGGCGATAGCGCCGACCAGAAAGAGCCCACCGAGTCCGAACAGCAGATACTGCTGCCAGTTGCGGGACCCCTCATCGAAATCTCCCGATCGTCTGTTTGGTCCCTGCGATCGGCGATTGGGTGGTCTTGAACGAGGCACGGATATCGATTCACTATTACCAACACGAACAATTAATCCTCACGCTTTTCGATTTCGTGACAGCTGTCGACACCCAACACACACCACTGTGGCGCCGTCAGGTGATATCCAGTGTGCGGGCCATCATGAGCTCGGCCGTGTAGCTGCCCTCAATCTGATAATGGTCCTTTCGAATTGCCTCAGTTTCGAACCCATGGTCTTCGAGAAACCGGGCGGCGTTCTGATTCGTTGCGGGAATTGAGTTGTACACACGCTTATAATCGTGCGACCGTGCCCATTCGAGTCCGCGGTGGAGCAGGTGACTGCCCATTCCGTGTCGACGATACGCGGGCAACACCCCGACGGTAAGCTTTGCCGCGTGACTGAGCTTCTCTAGCTGTGGCGCTTCGATGTGGGCCCAGCCAACGACATCATCGTTCACGGTCGCGACGAAGAACATCCGCCGCTCAATATTGTTATTTCGGAGTAGGACGCCTTCGAAATTGATCTGCTCGGCGACGCTTTCTGCGACCAGATACGTTTTCTCGGCCGTGATCGTCCGAATCGTGCCGACGATTCCCGTCAGATCTGACTGTCTGGCCGGTCGAACGACGAACGTCAGATCGCTTGAGACGTACTCCTCTGCCGTACCGGCTTCGAGGACAACCTGGAATTCGCCGCCGTGCTCTTCGACGTAGCCATCGCGTTTCAGTATCGCAATCTCGTGCGTCATCGTCTCCGGGTCGACGCCAACCGCTTCGGCGAGATCAGGCGGTGCCACGGAGCCGTGTCGTTCGATGTAGTCGTACAGCTCCTCGTGGACGGAGCGATCGAACGATGGTACCTGGCCGTGAGTCATGGTCGTACTCGTCTTCGGCCGTGGCGTACTTACTGATACTGGCTGCGCTTGCAATCACTCGGTGATATCGATTGCGACGCGTCCGGGCTGTGCCGGCGTTCGCTCGTCTGGGTCGGCCCCGCGGAGCTCGACTGGCGCACCGAACTCGTCTTCGAGCAGCCACACCGCTCGTTCGAGTGCCGATCGTTCGCGATCGGGGTGGAGCTGCGGTTCGGTAGCGCCACCCGCAATCTCCTTTGCAAACGAAGCGGCCTGCTCACCGCGCTCACGGAGTTGTTCGTCTGCCATTACCGTCCCGACAACGTTTCCGTCGGCATCGGCAGCGATTTCATAGGCATGGTGTTTCCATTCAGGGGCGACCGTTAGCGTGATTTCCCGAGGATCGTTGATCCCCGCGGTGTCGATGATATCACGAACGTCAGCGCGGGTGTTTTCGATCAGCCGCTCTTCGAGATGGTAGGTTGCATCGACACTGCCAGTCGGCCACGCCGCCGTCGCAAGCAACCCCTCCGTATCGAGTCGCTCCCAGATCGCTTCGGTAACGTGTGGAGCGACCGGGGAGAGCATGGTAACGGCGGCCTCGATGCCGTCGGCCAGCGTCGCTGGATCCGCACCGTCGTACTCGAGATACCGTCCGAGTAACCCGATGAGCTCACGGAGCTCGCTGAGTGCGCGATTGAACGTAAACGCCTCGTACGACTCCGTCACCGTTTCGACTGTTCGGTCGATCTCCGCCCCAACGTACGCCGTCGCGTCCGCGTCGACCGCCGTGGGTTCCTCCAGTGTGCGAATGCGGTCGGCGAGCGTGTAGACGCGCTGCAGAAAGCCCGATGCGGCTGCAACGCCATCAGGACTCCACTCGAAATCGCGTTCAGGGAGCGCCGCTTCCATGGTGAACAGGCGGGCGGTGTCTGCACCGTACTCCTCAACGATTCGCTGTGGTGAGACGCCATTCCCTCTTGATTTTGACATTTTAGCGCCGTCTTCACCCAGCACCATTCCCTGTGTGGTTAGTTTCGTGAACGGTTCTCTGACCCCTTCTAGCAGCTCCAAATCATCGAGCACCTTCGTGAAAAACCGGGCATACAACAGATGCATGACGGCGTGCTCACTGCCTCCAACGTAGCGATCAATCGGCAGCCAGTCGCTCGCCTGCTCCGTGTTGAACGGGGCCGATTTGAGCCCTGGGGAGATGAATCTGAGGAAATACCACGAGGAGTCGACGAACGTGTCCATCGTGTCGGTCTCCCGACGGGCGTCTGCTCCACAGGTTGGGCAGCTGACTTGCTTCCAGTCGGTGGCGGCATCCAGTGGGTTGCCCGTTGTGTTGATGAACTTGGGGAGCTCGACTGGAAGATCCTCTGCAGGTACCGGCTGATAGCCACAGTCATCACAGTGGACCATCGGAATTGGCGTTCCCCAGTAGCGCTGTCTGGAAATGCCCCAGTCGCGAAGCCGGTAGGTGGTCTCGACCTCGGCATCGAAGGCGGAGAGGAATCGCTCGCGCGCCGTTTCGCTCGTGAGTCCATCGAACTCGTCGCTGCTGATCAGGACGCCGTCTTCGGTGAATGCTTCACTGTCGGTGTCGACCGAACGGCCATCTTCTGGTTCAATAACCTGTCTGATGGTGATGTCGTGTTCTGTGGCAAACGCATGATCACGGTCATCGTGCGCTGGCACGCCAAATAGCGCACCCGTTCCTACGTCGTCGAGCACGTAATCTGCGACGTAGACGGGAATTTCTTCGCCGGTCGCCGGGTTCGTGGTGGTGACACCCGTTTCGACGCCGGATTCCTGTGGTGGCTGCTCGACGGTCTCAACGTAATCGAGATACTCCTGGACCGCCTCGTTGCGAGCTCCAAGTCGTTCGCTCAGCGGATGCCCCGGTGAAAGCGCAAGGAACGTTGCCCCATACATCGTGTCGAGTCGGGTGGTGAACACGTCGACGGACTCGTTGAGCGCTGGAATCTCGAACGACAGGCCGTAGCCCGATTGCCGACCGATCCAGTTGCGCTGCATCTCTTTGACGTTTTCTGGCCAGCCATCGAGCGAGTCGATTGCTTCGAGCAGCTCGTCGGCGTACTCGGTGATGGTGAAAAACCACTGATCCATCTCTCGCGACTCGATTGGCGTTCCACACCGCCAGCATCGCTCTTCGTCGCCCTCGACCTGCTCGTCTGCCAGAACGGTTTCGCATGACGGACACCAGTTTAGCTCGGTTTCCTGGCGTTCGAGCAGTCCGGCCTCGTAGAACTGGGTAAACAGCCACTGGTTCCACTGGTAGTAATCCGGCTCACAGGTGGTTATTTCTCGGTCCCAGTCGTAGCCAAATCCCATGGATCGCATCTGGTTGGCCATGGTGTCGATGCAGTCGAGCGTGTAATCGCGAGGATTCGTGTCTTGCTTTTTGGCGGCGTTTTCTGCAGGAAGCCCAAACGCATCCCAGCCGATCGGGTGGAGCACCGACGCACCGCGCAGTCGCTCGAATCGCGCGTACGCATCCGTGAGCGTGTAGTTGCGGACGTGGCCCATATGAAGCGTCCCCGACGTGTATGGAAACATAGAGAGCACGTACGTCGGATCGGTCGTCTCATCGTCAATACGAAACACGTCTGCGTCTGCCCACTGTTGCTGGGCACGCCGTTCGATCGCCACGTGATCGAACCGTTCAGGCGGATCGGTCTGGGTGTTCATAGATATGGATAGGAGTCGTTTCACCTCTATACCTTTCTCTCCTACGGAACGCGCCCAGTATTCACTCTGAGTGACGCGTTAGGGCGTCTGATCGTCCGCAGCGTAGAACCAGTCTTGATTGACGAACTGCTCAGCGATCTGGAGTGCTCCTCGTGCGGCCGCCGTTTCCGGTGTTTCGGGAGCGATGACGTCGATATCGTGCTGGAGTTTCCGACCGAGCCGCTCCTCGAACGTCGTGACAAGACCGGGAATTGAGGCCATCCCACCGTTGAGCACGATCGGTTCTCCGAGAGCGTGTTTATAAATTTTCATGTGGTCGTTTGCCAGCTGTGGAAGAAACTCATCAGCGATCGTTTCGACGGCGTTTTCGACGTATCGATCGATCGCATCGACGACAGACCGGTTGATGGTGAACTCGTGGGTCCCGCCGCCGGGTTGTTGTATCGCGTCCGTAAACGGTTCGAAATCATCAAGGGCGCCGTGATTTTCTTTGTACTCTCTTGCCGTCGACTCATCGACGTTGACCCGCCCCTGGGTTTCTTCTTCGATGTTGTTGGCGATCCACCGGTCGACTTCGTTCCCTGCGATCGAGCCAGTGGTGAATCGAACCAGCTGCTTCCCTCGCTGGTACCCACAGGCCCCAATGTTGGTCGATCCGAGGTTTATCGAAATGAACACCCGCCCGATCGCTGCGAGCTGGCGGCCAAACGCCGGGATCGATCCACAGAGCGATTCGGGATAGCCCCGAATCAGCCGGTCTCCGATTGGTGTTGATTCGATGACTGTTCCGAGGTTATCGATGCCAGCTTCGTTATTGACGGCGGGAATCGCGTAGACAACGACGCTGTTGGGATCCAGATCGTTGGCTGTGACGATGCGTTCGAAAAACCGTGCGGTCTCTTTTGTTCGGCGTTCGTCCTCTGGGAGCCCCGTTCTGAGCATAAATTCGACGCTCTCGGGGTATTCATCGACCGCCTGTTGACCGAAAATGGCGTGTTGTTCGCCCGAAAGCACGTCTTCATACTCGGCGAGGCAGGTGAGCGTGGTGTCGGTGTCGATCGATCGCCCGTCCGGAGTGGCGACGACGGTCCGAGTCGATCCGATCTTGATCCCGACCGGCGTTGGATCGCTCGACGAGTGTGCCATATCGTTTGGCTAGAGGGGGCCGTTGTAATAACTACCATCACTCGTCGGTGGGTGTTCGCCAGGCAAACAGCGCCGGCAACACTGTTACGCAAGCGAGAAACGAAAATCCGATCGAGAGTGCCGTCACCAGTCCGAATCGCCTGAGTGGTGGTGAAAGCGACAGTGCGAGCACGCCAAAACCTGCGGCAGTGGTGAGTGCACTGCCGAACAGTGCACCTCCCGTGCCCGTCAGCCCGGCCGTGACCCATGCTTCTGTCGACTCGTGTCGCTTCCGTTCTTCGATGAGGCGTTCGGTCAGGTGAACGCTGTAATCCACGCCGAGCCCGATTGCCAGACTCGTGATGACGACCGTTTCGCTGTTGAATGGCACGTCCAGAGCCGCCATCGTCCCGAGAAGCCAGGCGAGCGCGAGCACCACTGGCACAAGCATGACGATGCCAAGCGTTGGCTGTCGGTGGCGTAGCCACGCGAGCCCAGCGAGAGCCAGTAGAATCACGCCAACTGTGATCGCAAACCCTTCGACCATGGTGGTGAACAGCGCGGTCTGGACAACTGCGGTGATGACCGGCTCTCCGGTGGCAATCACCGAGACGCTCGCGTCAGCTTCGATGTCGGCAGCGACTGCCCGGGTGTCTGTGGCCACTTCACTCGCTGGCTCGTCAGATTCGACCGGTAGCAGGATTCGCGCGCTCTCGTAGGTGCCGTTCTCGTGGTAGAGAACGGACTCTGCTTGTTCTGGGGCGTCCATCACCGCATCGTACACCGGCTCAAGATCCCGGTCTGGCAGTCCGTCGCCATCGGTGTCCCGATCGGCGACGAGCGTGGCAACGGTTTCGTTACGGGCACTCTCCGATCGGATCAGTGCTGGTGGACTTCGGATTGAGCCCCTTGTTGGTCCGGTCACGATCGTTGAATCGCCATCGTCACCCACAGCTGTCGTGGCATGATCGATCGCCGCGAGTGTTTCCGGATCGGTGATTGAGCCGCGGACGAGCAGCTGTGCCTGCTGGTCCTGGCGACTGAACGTGTCGCTCACGTAGCTGAATTCTTCGGCGACAGTGTATTCATCCGGTGCAAACGGTGCTGGCAGTTCGTCCATCCATTCCGGTGCATCCTGCGGGAGGAAATCTGCCTGGTTGAACGACGTATCGATACTCGTTGCGCTGTACGCTCCGACGCCCCCGAATGCCACCGCGATGATCAAAATAACCACCGGTAGCCGACTCGTCAAGCGCGCTATTCCGGTGAGACCGGACTGAATTGGCCCCCTGTTGCGCCCAACGGCCGCCGTCGATCGCTCACGGCCCAGGTGTCTGAGTCCCCGTTCGAGCAGGAGTTTCAGTGCTGGCACGAACAGGATGAACACGAACACCAGGCTCAGGATGCCCGCCGTCGAAAGCAGTGCAAACTCACGAATTGACTCGATTGAACTGCCGTAGTTGGCGAAAAAGCCGACTGCCGTTGTCAGTCCGGCGACGAGCAGTGCAGCCCCGACCGACCCCAGTGCGCGTTTCATCGCGTCGCGTGGGATTCGTTCCCCGCCATCGCTGGCCTGACGGTATCGCATGATGATGTGGAGCGAGTAGTCGATGCTGAGCCCGACAAGAAGGAACGGGACGGCAATCAGCATTGAACTATCACCGATGCCGAACCAGCCCCTGAAGCCGGCAAGCCACACCATCACGACGGCGACACCACTCAGACTCACGAGCACATCGACGACATCACGGTAGGCGATTGCCAGCGCGATCACCAACAACACCAGCGCGAGTGGCGTGATAACGATGAAGCTGTCGCCAATCGCACTCGAGTTTGCTTCATCAATCCGACCGCTCCCGAAGACGAATCCGTCATCCAACTGTTCGCTCGCGACATCATTCATCTGGACCTGGGCAGGGGCGGTTGCCGTGGATGCGTTCTGTGTAACGATTGTTACGCGCGCGTGTGCGGTGGTCGTCCCCGGCTCGTACGCTTGGGGGAGAAACGTCGTTGGGTCCCGCTCGCCGGCATGCGTTCCATCGAGCAGCTGGCCAACGATGCGCTCGATTTCGGCGGCCGAACTCGATTCAACTGCTTCGATTTGCTCCTCGATCGTGAGCGATGTGGTGTCCGCGGTTGGCTGCTGTCGTGCGTACGCCATACGGGCGACCACATTCTCGACGCCGAACGCTCCACGGTCATCGAGCGTCTCTGCGATCGTTTCGTTCGATTCGTACGAGCGCTGTACTCGGAGGCTCTCCAATAACGATTCTTTCGAAAGCACGTTCCCGTCGGGAGATCTGACGACGACCTGTGCGACGGTCGTGGTATCAGATCCATACGTTGCGTCGATCGTCTCCAGTGCGTCCTGTTCGGGCGATGATTGGCCAGTAATCATCGCTTCTGAACCGCCTGTCCCTGATTGTGTCACACCCACACCCACCGCGGCCGTCAGCACCACCACAAAAATGAGAACGAGCCCAGGATGGTCGATGAGTGTCCCGAGCAGTCGACTGGGGGTTTTCATCGGACGGTCCCTCCCAAATACCACTGCATCTGTCGCATTGGGATGTAATATCAGCTGGACGTATTAGTCGCGCTGGAAGATTCCCAGCTCCTGGGAGTAGCATAGAACCGAGGATATGGCCGCCAGCTTGACGATTTAATACTGATATAACCCAGCGATCATCACGACGAAGCCAATTGAGAGAATGAGGCTCTCGATCACCATCCCGAGACGCACAGAAACACCCAGCAAGTGATGGAAGATACCGACGAGAACGGTGCCGGCTGTGATGATCGAAAGGCCGAGTGCGAAATACTTCAATCCGGAGAGTCCAGTGCGGCGGTACGCGCGGTAAGCGAGCAGCGCTACGACGCTCCCCAACACCATCGCCAGTAGTTTTGCGAACACCAGCGCGAACGTGAGTGGATCCATCATGATTCGTCTTGCATCGCCTGGAAAAACGTGGCCATCCGGTCTGTGGCGTCTGCCGCTCGCCGGTCGATCGCGAGTTCAAGGCCGTCTTCGCCAAATTGCAGGGAAATTCGTTCGATATCGCGCTCGTACCGGCTGGCATTGGGTCCTGATCGGCGGATTTCTGTGTACTCGCACACGAGTCCGGCCTCGCAGAGTCGATCGAGCTTCCGATAGACGGTCGAACTCGAGAGCTCGGTCGCTTCAATCAGCTCCGCGGCCGTCTGAGGGTCATCGAGACGTTCAAGCAGCGTTCGACAGTGCGAATCCTCCAGGGCGGAGAGAACGGTGGAAAGCGATGGCTGTTCTGGATTGGATCCCGTCAGACGGTGGTCACGACTGGGTGTCCCCTCCGCCGTTGTGGTCCCCGAAACCAACCGATCCCAGCCATTCGTGTGTTCTTCCATCCTCGAAGCCGTTATTCTCAGTTCGGTGCTCTTGAGTAAATGGGTTCCGACAGCATGCAATGGGTGGGAAGCGAGTCGCGTGTTACCTTGACACATCGATTGCTTGCGAATGCTGGGAAGTCAGATTTATACCCCGCCCAGCCGTCATCTATCGTGTGGAATCTTCGTTCGACGTTCTCGGGATCGACCCGGATGCGGACGACGCAACAATAGAGCGTGCGTATCGGGATCGAATCATGGAGGCCCATCCCGATCAGGGCGGGTCTGTAGAGGCGTTTCAGCGGGTTCGCCGCGCGTACGAGCGAATTCGCAACGGCGAGTCGGAACCGCCCGCAATCGGAGAGCCATCGGATCCAAACCAGCGGCATCCACCCTCTCGTGTGGAGTACCTCAACTACGAGGTGCTCGATGATTTCGGCTGGTCGATCGAGGATGACGATCTGTTCCGGAACGCCCGCCGAGCGGATCTCCCAGTCGAAGATTTCGGCCGATTTCTGGTTCGTCCGCACGAAAGTTTACTTGAGGCGGCAGAAAACCGTGGCTTTGCCTGGCCGTTTGCCTGTCGTGGCGGAGCCTGTGCAAATTGTGCGGTGGCAGTTCTCGCGGGCGAACTCAAGATGCCCGTGAACACCATTCTACCGAGTGAAATGTATGAGCGAAACATCCGCCTTTCGTGCAACGGTATGCCGTTGACCGAAACGATGCAGGTGGTGTACAATCTGAAACACCTCCCAGAGCTCGATGAGCTACAGCTTCCCCCGCGCCCGTTCGAACAGGCGTGTATGACCGATTGAATCGACTCGTGTCGACTCATTCGTGCGCAGGAGCATTCAAAAACGATTTGATGATGCGGCCTTCAGCCCGGTGGAGTATCCCGCTTGCTGCGGATTTATTGATATCGAAATTTTCAGCCAACTCGGTCAGCGTACAGTCACGAGGACTGTCGTAGTAGCCCCGTTCAACCGCTTCGGTGATGAGTTCCTGTTGGCGATCGGTCAGCATCGCCGTCGAATCATGTGATTGGGAGAGCCGGTCGATCTGAAACGGAATACCGGCATCCGCAAGCTCGCTCGTGTACTGAGAGAGTTGTTCGTGCGTGCCCGTCAGTTCGGTGTGCAGCCACCCATCCTGCAGCCGTGCCGGAAAATTGGGCGGCATTGCAGACTCGTGATTTGCCTGATATCCGGCGGGAATCGGCGTTGTTGCTCGAATCAGTACGGATTGGTCGTCGACGGAGAGCACATCAGTTGACCGAACGTCTGGGGCGTCTTCGAACCGACGAATGATCGTGTCAACTGCTGGGCCACGGAGCTCCATCACTGAAAGCAATCCAACGCTAGCGGGGTGACTCGATAGCAAACGGATTTCGGTGTTCGGAACTTTGGTCGAGAGCGTGGCCAACCAGTCGTCGGTTGCGCCGGTATTGAGCGCGAGTCGAACGCGGGGCATGCGAGTGATCGATTTGTTGGTGGAGGGGACACGAAAAGATGGTGGCAACGCATTTTCCACAATTACTATCTAATACACCCACAACTAGTACGTCGAATACAGATGGACCCGACGATCCCCGATGGCGCAATTGAACCGATCGGTGTTGTCAGTTCCCCCAGGAAGAACCGACGGGATGATGAGTGGGGCGCGGTCGAATCAACGATCACGCTCGATGCCGACCAGTTCGATCCAGCTGCCCTGAACGGCCTTGCTGAGTTCTCTCATGCGGAAGTCATCTTTTTCATGGACCGCGTTCGGGAAGAAGAAATCGAGTGGAATGATCGACATCCCCGAAACAATCCGGATTGGCCGTCTGTTGGCATTTTTGCACAACGGGCAAAAAGTCGACCCAACCGCCTCGGGTTGTCACGCTGTCAGATCATGAGCGTTGACGAACTGACGGTTGCCATACGGGGCTTGGACGCCATCGATGGAACCCCGATTCTCGGACTGAAACCGTATATGGAAGATTTCGGCCCGAACGGTCCCGTGAGACAGCCAGCATGGGCTGGTGAGCTGATGGCTAACTACTACTGAGTGGCACGTGGGCCACGGGTGCCACGTTTGCGTTTGGTGGGGTGCTTGCGGTCGTCGGGTGCATGCTCGTCTGGACCGAAGTGGATGGTCCTCGTTCACAGTCGTCGGTCGAATCCCCACGGCACGCAAATCGATCGACGACCAGTACGACGTAACTGCCTTCTCCGTGCGGTTTCACTTTGCATCCGGTCGTGGCACACGGCCGTGCGCCACAACCGAATCCGTTTGAGCACCGTCGTTTCCTGCAACGATGAATTGCCAGTTCACTCATGAATATGCCACATTGCGCTCACTAGATGGTGCTCGGAGTCGTGCGGACAATCCAGCCCCACCGTGCGCCATCAACAGAGCGCAGGGGCCTGCCCCATCACACACCGCCGAATTCGTACACTCACAACGGACTCGACAGAATCGGATAGCACTGGAGAATGTTATTACACACGTGGCTGGGTGAAGCGGTAGCGGTGTTTTGGTATACTCGGAGCTGGAGGAATCATCTGGATGTCATTGGTGGAAACGTCCGTTCAGAGACTATAGGGCTATTTTCGATAGCAACCCCTCTAGTAATGTATATTATACTGGCACAACATAATCCTTTCGCATTCTTACCTTTCATCCTTTAATCGAAGCGCCACCGTGATCGATAGCGCAGTGGCGCTATTTCCAATCAGTGCTGTCCATAGTCGACCTGATCCATCGAATTTGCTGGTTGCTGGTTGATCAGTCGTCCACAATGGAGTTACACGCGTACACTTGTAATGGGCGGTTGTGTTCCCGGCATGCTTCCGCGTAGTGAAACTCACCAATACTGAAAGCGTCCACACTGCCCGTGGCGTTGTTCCACGATAGCGGATGCAGTTACTGAACCTGTTGACCCCCGCCTTGATTCGTGCACCTCGGGATCGAGTGCCTGTCAGCGCAGGAACGATCGAGGAACGCACATTCAACAATTTGGGAACGCAGTACAGAACGGAGAGAAGAAAGGGTGCTGCCACTGATACTGGCCAGTTCAGGGCTGTCTCCCAACGGAACTGACGAACGACCGAACCGGTATTACCGGACGGTGATCCCGGCGACACTCAGTGGTGGGAGCTCCACCGACAGGGTGTGATCGTCAACGACACAGTCGAGGGCGGTTGATTCGAACGCCTCCTCGTTCGATGCATCAACGACCGCATCAGCCGACTGATCGCCAAACAGCAGCGATCCCGAAACGTCGGTCGTAGCGTTCGCTCCAGGCAGGGTGATATCGACGTCGTGTGCGGCGGCATGATCCAGATTCGTGAGCGTGAGATACGTCTCTTCGTCGGCGACTGATGCCGAGCCACCAACAAATGGGAGTTCGTCATCTCCCACCGCCCGCGTCGGTGTCGCAATGGAGGTTTCCACGGCGGTGTTTCCTTTGTGTGGTGCGTACAGATCGAACACCCGGTAGGTTGGGCGTGCCCAGGCCGCCTCGCCGTCGGTCTCGACGAGACAGTGGAGGACGTTGACCGTCTGTGCGATGTTGGACATCGTCATCACGTCGCTGTGGTGGTTGAAGACGTCGAGAACTGCCGCCGCAGAGACGCCATCGATCACGGTCCCTGGCTGTTCGAGGCCGCTCTCGGCGACTGCCTCTGGGTGCCAGGCACCCCATTCGTCGATGATCACACCGATATCGCGAGTGGTGGCGACGGCGTTGATCGCGGCTGCGATCCGTTCGATGTGCGATTCGATCTCCAGCGCTTCACAGAGAAATCTGTCAAACGCGTCCGTGTCTGCCTCCTCGATCGTGATCGTTCGGCCGTAGTAATGATGGAGCGTCAAGTGATCCAGCGGGAACTCGACGCCCCAGGCGTTCGTCCCGATCTCTTCCATGAATCTTCGATTCCATTCGTGGCCCTCAAAGCCACAGGCAATGAGCTCAAGGTCGTGATCGAGCAGCAGTTTGTCCATCGACCCAACGTACGTCGCAAATTTCCGGTATTCGCGGGCGTACTGTTCTGGAGTCATCTGTCCGCCACAGCCCCAGTTCTCGTTGCCTATCCCCCAGTATTTGACCCCGTAGGGCTCAGGATGACCGTTTTCACGCCGACGGTCGGCGAGTTCGGTATCGCCATCGTAGTTGCAGTACTCAACCCAGTCCGTGGCTTGCTGGGGGTCACCCGATCCAACGTTTGCCGCGAGATACGGCTCGGTTCCGATTCGCTCGCACAACTGGAGAAACTCGTCCGTGCCAAAACTGTTGGGCTCTTCAGGACGCTCCTCGCGACCCTGTGCCCAGAAGAGATTCCGCCGTGCTGGGCGGTCTTCCTGTGGCCCAATGCCATCTTCCCAGTTGTAATCGTCGGCGAAACAGCCCCCCGGCCAGCGCAACACCGGGATATCGAGGGCCGACAGCAACGATACGACATCCGATCGAAAGCCAGTCTCTGGCGACGACGGATCGTGATAGAGTCCATCGTACACACACCGACCGAGATGCTCCGAGAAATGACCGTGGAGCTCGGGTGCAATCCGATCGATGCGTGCCTCTGGATGGACCGTGATCTGAACATCCGACATGCAGTCTCGGTGTGGCGGTTGGTGTGCTATAAATCAACTGGTTGAGGCAACTCGGTCACCGACTGCGGATGGGCGCTCCACATCTATATGTATGATAACTGAAGAAAATTTAATAACCAATCAATTGCCAGTACGGACGTATGTTTGACGATGACCAACGGTCATCAAGGCAGAGCGTAGCAACCGGCCGACGGGGATTTCTCCGTAGTGTTGGTGCAGTGACTGCTGGACTCGCAAGCTCAGTGTCTGTAGAGAGGGCCCAGGCCAAACAACCCACCACGGGTCGTTCTCTGTACACACCACCTGCAACGACGCCGAAACCGGGCGCAATGTATCCACGTGTGACGCGGCTCTCTCACGATCACTCTGGTGGCTCGGTGTTGCTTGCCACGTTTGAGCAGTACCGCTCCACGATGGACGAACACGCCGAAAAGCCGTATTTTCCGGTGTTTCGCAGCAAAAACGGTGGCCGAACGTGGCGGAAGATCTCCGAGATCCACGACACTGAGACGAGCTGGGGACTACGCTACCAGCCGACACTCTTTGCGCTTCCCCGTGCGACTGGCCCCTGGGACGCTGGCACCGTGCTGGCCGCCGGGAATCTCGTCCCGGACGATCTGTCGGGAACGCAGATCGTCCTCTACGCCAGCGAGGATCATGGTCGAACGTGGGAGTACGTCAGCACCGTCGCAACTGGTGGGCGTGCCGTTCCGACAGACGGCGCTGATCCGGTCTGGGAGCCAGAACTCGAACTCGACGCAGCGGGTAATCTGGTCTGCTATTTCTCGGATGAACGGCACAAGGAGCAGGGGTACGACCAGCTGGTGACACACAAACGGTCGCTGGACGGCGGACTGACCTGGGAGCCACAGACGTTCGATGTCGCACTGGCTGACGGCGTCCCGGGTCGGCGTCCTGGAATGCCGGTTGTTCAACGGCTTCCAACCGGAACGTACGTGATGACCTACGAAATCGTTCGACACCGTCACGGTGCGGTGTACATCAGAACCTCACCCGATGGCCTCGACTGGGGCGATCCAACGGCGATGGGAACCCCAGTCGCAACGCCAGACGGTCGGTATCTGGCAAACGGTCCGTACGTAACCTGGACTTCCCGCGGCAGTAACGGGGGAACCCTGCTCGTGTCGGGGAAAACCCTGCGCAATCCCGACGGCTCACCGGCTCCTGGAAGTGGGTCGACGATGCTGGCTGCATCTGCTCCGACAGCAGAGTGGGCGGCGGTACAATCACCACTGCACTACGACGACGAGATCGAAACGGGTGATATCTACGTGGGCTGGACGTCACCACTCGTTCCAGTACATAATCACGTCCTGGAGATGACCTCAACGTATCTTCCAGACCGAGATCTCTGTGAAATCCGCCATGCGAAACGGCCGCTTCCCCAGCTTGAAAGTGAACAGCCACCATGGTAAGCTATATGTCTATTGAGAATATTGTTGGTGGACAGGCATGAGCCGAATCGTACTCGATAGCGTCAGCAAGACGTATGACGAGGAGACGACCGCCGTTGAGTCGTTCGATCTGGAGATTCAGGACGGCGAGTTCATCACGATCGTGGGCCCATCGGGGTCGGGTAAATCCACAGTACTCCGAATGATCGCCGGCCTTGAGACTATTACTGGCGGTGCAATCCACATCGGGGGCCAGCTCGTTAACGACGTGCAACCACAGGATCGAGACATTGCAATGGTGTTTCAGAACTACGCGCTCTATCCACACATGACCGTCGAGCAGAACCTCTCGTACGGGTTGGAGCTCACGTCAGATCTGGACGCAGAGACGATCGATGAGCGCGTCACCGAAGCCGTCGAGATGCTGGGCATCGAGGATCAGCTGTCCAAAAAACCCAGCCAACTCTCTGGCGGTCAACAACAGCGCGTCGCGACCGGACGGGCGATCGTTCGCGATCCCGCGGCGTTTTTGATGGACGAACCACTCTCGAATCTCGACGCGAAACTTCGAACGACGATGCGGACTGAACTCCAGCGCCTCCAGGAAGACCTCGAAACGACGACGGTCTACGTTACCCACGACCAGGAGGAGGCGATGACGATGTCCGATCGTGTCGTGGTGATCAACGAGGGAGCGATCCAGCAAGTTGGCACGCCGCGGGAGGTGTTCGCTCAGCCGACCAACCGGTTCGTCGGGGAGTTCATTGGGAGCCCATCGATGAACTTCTTCGACGTAACTATCTCTGGAACGACGCTTTCTGGCAACGACATCAGCGTTTCCGTTTCGGAATCGCTCGCGACCCGGCTAGAGGATGCCCAGATACAGCGTGGCCATCTCGGCATTCGTCCGGAGCACATGCGGTTTGCGAACGTGGATGATCGAAATGCCATCAGTGCGGTGCTCGATGTGCAAGAGCCAGTTGGTGATGACAACTATCTGTATCTCCGCACCGGCGACACCGAGTTCACCATGCGCGTGCTAGGATCGGTCGACCACGAAGAGGGCGATTCGATCACCGTCGCATTCGACGAATCGGAGATCCATCTGTTCGATCAGACGACCGGACGGAATCTCCTGGTCGACCCATCGGCACCGACCACCACCGAAACCAGCGCAGAGACACCATGAGAACCGTAGTAGACACACGAGAAAATCAATGACAGCATTCGATCCACCAGCACCCGGTGTCGACCGCCACCGTCTCTCAAGGCGAGCGTTTCTCGGGAGTGCAACCGTGGCGGGTACCATGGGACTGTCGGGGTGTAGCTCGCTTGCGGGTGTCCTCGGCAATCCAAATTCCACTGCCGCAACCACGGTTCAGTTCTGGACGCTGTTCAGCGGCGGCGACGGTGCGGCAATGAAATCGATCGTCGAACGGTTTAACGACGAACAACCCCTTGGCGACGTTCGCATCGAGCGCCAGCGCATTCCCTGGAACGAATACTACACCAAGCTGTACACCGCGCTCGTTGCAGACACCGGACCCGATATCGCCATCATGCACCAGGCGCTGATGAGCCGCTTTCAGGCGATGCTAGATCCGTTTGACGACTATCTTCCCAATGATTCACGGTCGCAGTACGTCCCAACACTGTACGATCGGATGACCGTCGACGACCAACAGCTTGCACTGCCGCTTGATGCCCATCCGATCGGCATCTATTACAACCGGTCGCTGTTCGAATCGGCCGGTCTCGATCCGGACGCGCCACCAACGGATTTCGACTCGTTCAGGACGGCCTGTGACGCGATCGTCTCGGAGACGGATGCCCACGCGTTCGCGTCAGCTCTTGATCCAATTGGGATGTTGCGAACGTTCATTGCCGTTCTCAATCAACGCGGGGGAAGTCTGTTGAGTGATGATCGACACTCCGTCGCGTTCGATAGCGACGCTGGGCTGGCGACAGCGCAGCTGTTTGCCAACAACACCGGTGAGTATGGCTGGGACGTTCCGAATGCGGACAACCAGCGTGCACGCGTAGCCTTCAGAGACAACAATCTCGCTATGATCGTCAACGGATCGTGGTACGCGGCCGTGTGTGAATCGATCGACGGATTCGATTGGGGTGCATTCAAACCGTTCATCGCACCCGACAAACAACGCGACGTGACCGAGTCAGGCAGCCACGCCATCGTGTTGCCCCGCAATCCGACACGCTCGGAGGAGACCACGCGAACGGCCGTGGCCACAGCCGAGTGGATCACGCAGAACAACCCCATCTGGGGAACCACCGCTGGCCATTTACCAGCGGCCACGGACGCGTTGCACTCCGATGCCCTCCGTGACTCGCCGCTCTGGCCGAAATCGATATCGATATTCTCGGAGATGGCAAACGATGATCAGTTTGCATATCTTCCACGCGCGCCGTTCAACGTCAACGAAGGTTCGACGTGGGATTTCCTCGGGGATATCTACGCCCACACGGTCTCACCGGAGGCGGGCATTTCACGCGGTGCTGAGACCGTTCAGGGGGTGATCGACGATGTCAAGTAAGGAGCTATCCGCCATGGTCCCCTCAATCGATGCGCTGAATCGGCGTGAGACGATCGATGGTGTGTTGTTTGCGCTCCCGTATTTGTTATTCTTCTGTCTGTTCTTGTTGTATCCATTGCTTGAGGGGCTGTACATGAGTCTCTTCGAGTGGAACCCACTCGTTCCGGCGAACTCGACGTTCGTTGGGCTGTCAAACTACACCAGGATGGTCCAGGATCCGGCATTCTGGAACGCACTGATGAACACGATCTATTTCGTCGTGTTGACCGTTCCACTGATGGTCATCGTGAGTCTTGCGCTCGCGCTGGGGGTCAACCGCGACGTGCTCGGCCGTCGGTATCTTCGGACAGTATATTTCAGTCCCTACATTCTCACGGTCTCGATCGTTGGCATCGTCTGGGCGCTCTTTCTGACGACGGAGTTCGGCCCGATGAACTACCTGCTTGGATTCGTGATGGAACAGCCACCGAACTGGCTCGGGGATCCACTGTTAGCCATGCCAGTGCTCGCGTTGGTTACCAACTGGTGGCTGCTAGGGTTCAATTTCGTCATCTTGCTTGCGGCCCGCCAGAACGTTCCGGAGCGACTCTACGAGGCCGCACGACTCGATGGCGCAGGCACCTGGCGGAGCTTTCGAGATATAACGCTCCCCCAGATGCGTAATGCGATTGCATTTGTCGTGATTATCCAGTTCATTCAGCAGTTTCAGGTGTTTGGGCAACCGTACGTGATGACTGACGGTGGTCCCAACAACACCACCACGACGCTGGTGTTCTATCTCTACGACGCGGCGTTTAGCCAACAACAGTTCGGCTATGCGGCCGCTGTGGGCTATCTCCTGTTCGGGATTCTGGTGGCCGTCTCGTATGTGAATTTCCGCTACATTGGGGGTGATAACACATGAGCGAATCAGTGCTCGATGCAACTCCGTTCGACACAGAACAGCTGCAGCAGTATGCGATCCACGCCGGTCTGTACGGCGTCGCAATACTGTTCGTGGTGCCGTACATCTACATGGTGTCGCTGTCAGTACAACCGACGGAGTACGCGATCAGTTCGGTGCCACATCTCATCCCACCCGCGGTGACGCTCTCGCACTATTCGGATCTGCTTACAGACTCATTGATTGTTCAGTGGGTGATCAACACGTTTGTGGTCGCGACGGTTGCGACGATACTCGTCCTACTCGTCGATTCGATGATTGCGTTTTCGCTCACACGACTGCGCTGGCCAGGCCAGTCGATTCTGTTGAGCATCATCGTCGCCAGCTTCATGGTGCCGTTTTACGTGAATCTGGTTCCGCTGTTCACGCTGGTGGCCGATCTCGGTCTCGTGAGCGATCTGCTTGGGGTGATTCTTCCGGCCGTCGCCAATCCGCTCGGTGTGTTCTTGCTCTATCAGTTCTTCAGGGATATTCCCGAGGAGTACGATGAAGCCGCCCGTATCGACGGCTTCTCGACGTTTCAGATCTACAGCCGAATCATCCTCCCGATCTCGAAGCCGATTCTCTCTGCACTCGCGATCTTCGTCTTCGTGTTCAACTGGAACCAGTTTATCTGGCCGGTCGTGGTGCTCCAGGAGCAGGCCACGTTCACGCTCCCGCTGGGGCTGGTCGTGCTTCGTGATACGTTCACGTTCCAGCCGGGGCTCACGATGGCTTCTGGAGTGATTGCCGGGTTGCCGCTGTTCGTGCTGTTTCTCCTGTTGCAGGATCGCATCATCCAGGCGGTGCAGTTCCAGGGGACGACGGGATGACGACCGTGTTTCATCGAACTGGGCGATTCGTCTATCAGAACAGCCTCGCCCTCGTTGTGGTGAGCGTCTGCTGGGTCGTCGGATCGATGGGGCTTGTGACTGCCGGGCCGGCCACCCTCTGTGCGTACGCTGTCATTCGATCGTTACGTGGTGAACCGGTCGCTCGCTCGCTCGTGGAGCTGCTTCGTGACCATGGAATCGCTGCAGCCCTGCTCACACTGCTCCCGATCAGTGTCGGACTGATCACGGTGGGTTACGCAGAACTGTTCGTGAGGACGGGCTCGATGGTATCGTTGGGGCTCACGATCGCCGGCGTCTATCTTGGTTCGTTTTTCTGTCTCGTTGTCGCGACGGCGCTTGCAGGTCTCGTCGAGGGCGAGTCAGCGCAGGTGGCTCTCAGAAACGGCTACCGGTGGACGATTCGACACCCCACACGGGCTGTTCTGCTCGTTCTCGGATCGGCCGTCCTGCTCCTTGGTGGTGTTGTGTCGATTGTCGGTCTCGTGGTCATCGTTCCGGCGATCGTCTTCAGCTTCCACGCCGAACTGGTCTGGTCAGAGCGGTCAACTATCCCAACGGGCTGACCGGACGAGACGGTTGACGACTTCCACTGTTGACGACGACCAAACATTAATTGATAGCTATTTTATAAAAATATATATTTAATATACTGGTCAATATGTACGAGAATGTCACACAAGCAGTCTGACAGTCAGATCAGTCGTCGAACGGTGTTGCAATCGATTGGTGCGGGATCGATCGCCGTGATTGGTGGATCTGAAACAGTGGGTGCAGCGGCTGCGTCCACCAACTATCAGAACCCGGTTGGGCCAATTGGATTTGGTGATGTGTCTATCATTTCGGCTGATGGGATGTACTACGCGTATGGGACCGAAACCCCGCTGGATATCATTCCGATCGCCGAATCGTCGGATATGGCCACCTGGTCATACATAGCACCAGCGCTGGAGTCGTATCCATCGTGGCGCAACGACGATGCCGGCGTGTGGGCACCGGACATCAACTACTACAACGATCAGTACTATCTCTACTACTCGTACTCGAAGTGGGGGAGCACGGAGAACCCCGGCATCGGGCTTGCGATTTCGGACACTCCTGACGGGCCGTTCGTCGATCAGGGACCGGTGTTTCGCGAGGCCGATCTCGGTATGACCAACGCCATCGATTCGGAGTTTCTCGTGGTTGCTGGCACGCCGTATCTGATCTGGGGAAGTTGGTACGGTATCTACGGTGTTCAGCTCACTGACGATGGCACGGAGTACGTTCCGGGGACGACGTTCCACCTTGCGGGCGATAAGCGCGAAGGACCGATGATCATCCGAGAGAACGGCTACTACTATCTGTTCTACTCCACCGGTCACTGCTGTGCAGGATACGACAGCACGTATGAAATTGAGGTTGGACGCGCGGAGACGCTCTGGGGTCCCTACTACAATCAGGCGGGTCAGGATCTCCGTTCGCTCAATACACATCATAGCGGTGTTGCGGTTCTCACCGGCGACGAGTTCTTCACAGGTCCGGGACACAATGATGCGTATCGCGATCCAGACGGCAACTGGTGGCTCTACTACCACGTTGAGGCGACGGCCGACGCCGAGACGCGGTATATGATGCTCGACCGAATCCAGTGGGATGCGGACGACTGGCCTGTTATAGCGTGTACCGGCACCCCAAGTGCACAGAGTCCGGTACCGTTCGCCGGCACGTACGACTGTGCGGACGTCCTCCACCACGAAACCACGGACGAATCTGGTCCAATAGCGGCGGGCACATATCGAATCGAGAACGTGAACAGCGGACTCGTGGCGACGGTTGCTGCTGGCATCACTACCAATGGTGCCAATATTGTGCAGCGCCCCGCTGTCGGTGGCACACACCAGCAGTGGACGGTCGAAACCGATACTGATACCGAACTCCGGCTGCGAAACGTCCGGAGTGGACGGCCACTGGTTGTTTCCGGTGGTGGAACAGGTGAGTACGGAAACGTCCAACTGGGTGCGACACCCAGTAGCGCCGGCCACCACTGGTCGATCGAACCGGTCGCAGACGGCCAGTATCGAATCATGAATGCCCACAGCGGGCTTGCACTAACCGTCCAGCACGATGCGGAGACCGACTGGATGAATCTGATACAGCGGACGTACGACGAACGACCGGGACAACAGTGGCGGTTCACGACGGTGGGTGAGTGATAGTATGCGAGAACCCGTTGGAGTGTGGTCGGTATAATCTACTGATTTATATCCGAATGCATTCCATCTGGGATGTTTGGAGACGATTTCACACCTGATTCGATTACCGCACCCGATTGGCTCCGTCGATGGCACAGTAAACCGCTTTTGACTGGCTATTACCAGAAATCCAGGAGATAACGAATATCAGTCGGACACTCTGTATTGTGGTTGCTCACCACTCCGGTGGCGGGGGTTTCCGCATCGGTCTCGGTCTGCAGATGATCAGCAACGTATCTGGCGTCTGCACAGACCCCACCGATGGTCGCCGAGAGAAATGTGTACTGGTCGGACAGCCCCAGAAAGTAGAGGCCTGGTTCACTGTCGACGACGCCCCGGTGATGGATCGGAGTGCCGTCTGCTTCGAAGATTTGTCCAGGAAGATCAATCCAGTCGAAATTCGGCCGGAACCCTGTCGCCCACACCACGGTCGCAACGTCGAGGAGTTGGCCGTCTACGCGGGGCTTCCCGTCTTCTACGCCGTCCGTGCGGGCCACTCGATCGACTCCCGACTGTTGGAGCTCTGTTTGCGTGAGACGAATCAACGGATCGCCGCGTCCCGCATTGGCTTGTTTGAGTTTTGAGCCAAGCCACGTATCGAAAGCGAATACGGTGCTGGCGAGCCACCAGAACAGACGGTTGTTGAAAAAACCAGGCGAGATACTCCCGACATCTCGGCCGGACAGAACCGTCTCTCGGCTGGCCGCCAGCTCGTTTGCGATTTCAGCCCCTGAGTTTCCTCCGCCAACGACGAGGATAGGACCGTCGGGCAGTTGGTCCGGATTCTGATAGTCGCTGGAGTGTAACTGGACAATCGATGGAGCAAGTTCGTCGGCAAACGCTGGCAAGGCTGGCTGGGAAAACTGTCCGGTCGCTACGATGACGTGATTCGCGTGAAATCGGTGCGCCGTGGTGTCCAGTTCGTAGCAGTCATCGGTTCGAGTGAGCGTCTCAACGCGTGTCTCATGTCGAACCGGCAGGTCGAACCGCTCGACATACGTCTCAAGATAATTTGCCATCTCGTCTTTCGTTGGAAAGGAGTCGTCGGGAGCGGGAAACGGAAACCCTGGCAAACTGCTGAATTTGGCCTGGGTGAACAATCGGAGCGAATCCCAGCGATTGCGCCACGCGTCTCCGATCCGCTCGCTCGCGTCCAGAATCAGAAACTCACAGCCCAGTTGGGTGAGGTAGTAACCCATAGTGAGTCCGGCCTGTCCCCCGCCAATCACGATGATGTCGTGGGTGTTGGACGGCGTACTCCTCATATGACGCGTTCAAAAACGGATTTGCTGTGAGTGCGATATTGTGATTGAACAGTCATGATTGGTATCTCAGTACGTTTCATTACTGAATGAGAAGTCACTCGGATACTAATTGGTACGGGATAGTGATTGATTTCATTCACATACGGCTACATGGTTGTCTGTTTGGTTGTGTGGTCACCGTTGCGGGGGTAGCATGGGGGTTACTCGTGTGTCCCAGCCGGTTGGTAGGTGAGGAGGACGATATCCGACCCCATAGACGCAGTGTCCACGAGTTGCAGCGTCGTAGTATCACTTGATTCTCCGAAGAGTCGCTTTCCGCTCCCCAGGACAATGGGGTAGGTCATGAGTCGATACTCCGCAACGAGGTCGTGTTCCGTCAGAGTGTGGACGAGCTGTGCGCTGCCGTAGACGAGGATGTCACCGTCCACGTCTTGTTTCAGTGCCGAGATTGCATCTGGGACGGATTCCTCGATCAGCGTCGAGTTGTTCCACGAAACATCATCACGGCTCCGGGAGACGACGTACTTTGGAATCTTGTTTAGTTTCGCCGCCATCGGGTCATCGCTGTCGGCGGTGGGCCAGTACGCAGCGAATATTTCGTACGTCTTTCGACCGAGCAAGAGCGCGTCACTCTCGGTCACCTCAGAGAGCTTGAACTCCTCGAGTTTCGGCCCATGCTCGAACTGGAAGCTCCAGCCGCCGTGTTCGAATCCGCCACTCCGGTCCTCATCGGGACCGCCTGGGGCCTGTACGACGCCGTCTACCGACATGAACTCGGAGACGATTATATCTCCCATAGAATGACTACCACGAGCCAGGAGCTATTCAACTAATTGCCTGTGAAATCATATGAAATCAAGTGATGCTAAATACTATTTTCCAACGGCCGACAGATCGCCGTTGAACTGGTGACCACCACGTTCGATAACCCACGACTCGTTGCGCTTCTCTGGACCCCTGAATTGTTGCCGTGCTGTGCAACCGAGAACCGATCAGCTACCTCAACTGCAACGAACACGCTTCGAAGGAAGGTACAAATTATCTTGAACTATCCCTAGGTCTTTCAGGAAAGAATCATTACTCAATTTATATGGGAACGAATAAAGATGGATAACGATACTAGAGACGATTCGACAGATTCGAACGCTGATCCTCCATTAGAACAGGCGTTTCTCGCTCCGACACCGGTGATTCACTTTGGCATACTGGTGTTGAGCATGCTTCTTGCAGTCGTAGTTCCAATGCAACTGTTCTCGCGTGGAGTTGCGACTATTCTTGGGATTGGGATCTTTGGTAGTGGAATCATCATGATGCGGTGGTTTTTCCGGACGATGCGACGCAATGAGGCTCCTGTGGCGTACAGGGCGGCGGAGTCAAAATTAGTCACGGACGGGCCGTTTCAGTACAGTCGCAACCCGATGTACCTCGCCGTCGTGCTGTTTCACGCAGGGCTTGCCTGTCTCGTAAACGCACTCGGATTTGCGCTGGTCCTTCCCGTTCACATCCTGGTGATGCAGTATGGAGTGATCACACACGAAGAGCGACATCTCGAAGGCGTATTCGGCGAGGAATATCGAACGTACAAAACACAGGTCCGGCGCTGGATCGGACCGTAGACCCTTGAGGCGCTCATTCGTGCACTGATCGAACGTTCGACTATCCAGGTCGATGCTCATACATCACGATGGTGAACTTGTGGCTGAGGATGATCTGTCCGCAGAGTAAAGAATATGCAAGTAGATACTAACACAAAGTATCTACAGCTTTCCGCAATACAACGTATATGGTTGAGTTTCAGTGTCGGGACTGTACTGCACCGGTGAGTCGACCAGTGACAGATCTTGTCGATGTGGGGTTACTCCACCGTCATCCCGACCCGAGAGTGGCGTCGCATGGGGGGGCCGGTGAACCGGAGTACGTTCCGGAGGGTTTCTTTGAAGCTCATCCTGATGAGAGTCCAATCGCTGATGCTGCTGGGTGGCCACTGCTCAATCCCAAAGATCTGGTTAAAACGTCTCGTAACCAGGACTTCCTTCATGGCTGTTGTGGTCCAAATGGGCGTCATGGGCCCAATACGGACTGTCGCAACGGTCATCCAGTCGGCATAGAGATGGGGGATTGCTATACGGTCCACTGCGTCGCTCTCGATCCTGCAGCGGTGATCGCGACCGAATCAGATGGCGTGGTCACAGAGGGGACCGATGCGAAAACACCCGGCGACTGGCTTTCAATAGCAGCAAACGGATCGATTTCAGACCGTCGACGGGCCATTGTCTTGCTCGGTATCCACGACGTTCGCGAGGCTATCCCACTGCTATCGGATGTCGTTCTGAATGGTCCTGAATCTCTGTGTGGGGCTGCAACGCACGCGCTGTATCGACTCCCGAGCGTTGATGCAATCCCAGCGCTCGAATCCGCAGTTCACGAATCTGATCCATTGATCCGCGAGCGTGGGGCAAAAGCGCTTGGCGAGATCAAGCACAGCCAAACGGTTGAACCACTGCTGGAGCGACTCGCTATAGAAACGGACCCATCCGTCTGCCACGAGATCAAACATAGCGTCTACGACGGAGCGACATCCGAACAGCTACAGCAATATTTCCAGGCCGCAGAAACCGTTCCTGGACAAAAAGCGATCCTGTGGCTCTTTGAAGTCGTCCGTGGGGACGGCGTCGTGGATAGGCTTGTTGCTATTGCAACTGATCCAGCAATCGAACCACCGGTACGCAAAAACGCCGTCTGGCAGCTTTCGGTGATCGCGTCGAATGAGGATGACAGCCCCCTCCTTTCTGAAACTGAATACAATCGACTGCTCTTCGATATGATTGAAGCTATTGAGCATCCCGCGGTCAAAATCAAGTGCCTGGAAACCCTCTCCTATCGGGAAATACGCACGGAACACCTTCAGAGCCGACGTGATGATCTGTTTCGAACGTTTCTGGATGGTCCGTCGACTGATCCTTCCGTTCGTTCGACTGCGCGAGCGTATTTCGAACAGGAGCATGGTGCGCATTGATTCGTGTCCAGTGACCCCATTGTAGGCGTAGATGCATTGGGCTGTGATCCAACAGTTTAACGCCAACCTGATACTTCGCCGATCAAATGTAAGAACTAGCATTTTAAGAATGATCTATCCACATACATTGCATGAGAGAAATCGGTCTGGTGAGCTGTACAAAATCAAAACTCGAAACACCTGCCCGGCCCCGTGACCTATACGCTCCTTCGACGCTGTTCACGAAAGCGAGTCAATACTGTGAACAGATCCACGATGACTGGTATGTCCTGTCGGCAAAACACCATCTCCTTGCGCCAGATGGCTCGCCGATCGAACCATACGAGAAGACGCTCACCGGAGCGACGGCTAGCGAGAAACGAGAGTGGGCCGCCGAAATTTTCCAGGAACTAGAGTCTGCGGAGCTGCTCAGATCGGATACTACGCTTGTTTTCCACGCTGGGAAAGCATACTACGAGGAACTTGTTTCGCTGCTCAGGGATACTGGTGTTGCTGTCCAGCTTCCCGTTGAGGGATTGCTGATTGGCGAGCGACTTGGATGGTACAATGAACGAATTGATTCTATCTGAAAATGACTGTTCGTAGCACTCGGATGCCGAAAGCAGCGTTATGGAGATCGTGGCTCAATCGGACACTCCTCCAGGATATCCACAGTGAGGATACTGCGGATCCAGTTCCGTTTTTCGAGGGTACCATCGAGGGGATAGAGACGAGCAGCGCACTCAGCAGGTATAAATGGGGGCTGAATGATGGCGACTATTGCTATCTCATCTACCAAATTGATAGTCCGTGTACGGAGGCGTCTGACGTGACGCCAATCTATATCGGCGAATCAAACGATATTAGCCAACGAATTGGCCACCATTCTCGTAAAATCCGAAATGCACTCCCGACGTCCGACTGGAAGGACGACGGTGAGTGGGGAAGCTTCTCGAAATACGATCACATTGCAACAGTATACGAACGAACTACCCAACCGCTGTACGTCTGGATCGTAGCCGTTGACGAACTCGAACAGGGACCGTACGGATACGAAACGTATCGACAGGAGCTAGAAGCAAAACTTGTTGGCATCATTCACGCACACAATCGATATCACCGTCGCTTTGCGAACCGTGAATTCGTTCCAAACCGAATTGTCCACGAGCTCGGTCACGCGGGTCCGGACTGGATCACCGACCAGCAGGCCCACCCAACGGTGACTCTCGGCGAGTCTGCTAGCCATGGGGGTGACTCTTTTCAGCAGCTTGCGACGAAAGCAGACTGTTGGAACGAGTGGCTGACAGAATATCTCATTGCTGATATCAATGACGGAGAGCAGGCAGATCCAATTCCACTGTTTGAAACGACTGCTGATCTCGAAGTCAAGCAGGAAGATGACATACTGAAACGATCGGCAGCGATTGATACGGAGATCAGGCGAGAAGGAAAGCGCTGCGTTGACGAAGGCGGTGTCCTTGAGGATGGATGCGATGGATTGTTGTACATTATGTATCAGCTTACGGATCCAGTTGCAGCCGTAACCGCTCAGAGCGTCGTTCCGAGATATATCGGCAAAGCAGAGGCACACGGCAAAAAGAGAGAACTGAGTTCGAACTTCACAGAAATTGCCCACGACCGGAATGCAACCAATAGCTTCGCCCGGTGGGGTGATGGGAACTACTGGCACATCGGTGAACTGTCAAGGGCGTACAACGGAGCGGATGAGCGCAAACGCCACTGGGTCCAGGCGCTGTTCGAACCAGCATCGCGAACGCTCTCAGAGCAAACGTATCTGTGGGTCCATGCCTGGAATCAGGAGAACGACAGTAGCCCCTATCGAACTCGGGCGACGCTCGCTGAGGTTGAGCCACTGCTCATCGGCACCGCGTACGACGCATATCCGAGATTATTGTTGAACAAGCAGGGAACGCCGGACGATTCGCCGGTTACAAATCACGAAAGTACTCCCGAGCGGTTCACACACTAATTCAACGTGAATACTGACCATTTTACTGACGGATTACTATATTGACCGTATGGCAATGTTCAACGGTCCGGGGTTTCGGGAGCTAGAAGAACAGGACGTACGCGAATACTGG
Organism: Halobacteriales archaeon YIM A00013; assembly: GCA_025041195.1. GTDB lineage: Archaea > Halobacteriota > Halobacteria > Halobacteriales > Haloarculaceae > Halocatena. The sequence goes on along the minus strand of JAKCFM010000002.1, from coordinate 484,857 downwards.
GAGCACGAGGCCCACGATTTCACTCCCTGGTTGGCAGACCAGCTCCGTACCGAAGGTGCGTCTCATCTTGAGGATGTCCTCGGATTGGATCTTGCGGTTATCGAGACGGAGAAATCCGTCGGAAAGTACAGTGTCGATATCGTAGCAGAGGTCGTTGACGACGACCGCCAGGTCGTCATTGAGAATCAACTGACCCAATCTGACCACGACCATCTCGGAAAGTGCATTGCGTACGCAGCCGGCGTTGACGCGGATATCATTGTCTGGCTATCGCCACAGTTCAATGATGAGCACAAAGACGCGTTTCAGTGGTTGAACAAGACCAGCCGCGAGGGGATCGATCTTTTCGCAATCAGGCTCGAAGTCTGGACGATAGCTGATTCACCGCCCGCGGTTCGGCTGAATCCGGTTGAAGACCCTTCCGAGTGGAAAGAGAAAGCAAAGCGAACTGAAGGGAAGCTCTCCGAAACGAAACAGCTTCAAGAGGAGTACTGGACACAGTTCCGAGATCTGATTGGCGATCGAGATATTCCGCTTCGACAGCGAAAACCAAAACCCCAACACTGGTACAATAATCCGATCGGACACTCCGAGTTCACGCTCCAGTTCACGGTGAATAGCGTGGAAAACAATCTATATTGTCAGCTAATAATCAGAGATGATCCGGAGGCCTATCAGACGTTTGAACGACAGAAAAAAGAAATTGAAACGGAGTTTGGAGAATCGCTACTCTGGAGTCCACCAGAAGAGGCCCAGCGCGATAGCAATCGGGGGAAGATAACTGTCCGCCATCCCGGAGAGCTTACCGATACGGAGTCCTGGGGGGAGTATCACGAATGGATGATCGACCGCGGCGAACGGTTCCATGCGGTCTTCTACGACCGTATTCAGCAGCTGTGATTACTATATATCATCGTCAATCAACCCCATATTTATATTTGTTATATTATGGCCGCGATGAACAGTAGTTTAATTGTTGGAAAGATATTGGGACGCCAGCAGCTCGTTGCTACAGGTCCCATAGAATTCCGTCTATATCTTCACCTTATCGCCAGAACCACTTAAAGGAAACCGCGGTACAAACTCACCCGTTTGCCTCACCTCTCTTTTGGTTTGTGTGCTGACTCAGATCCAACGCTTGTCTGATCACAAGCATCTGTGACAGAAACGATCGCACCATTTCATCTGTGAGGCCGGTCAGAGATAGCGACTACTGAACAGTCGGCGCGAACTCCACGTCAGAAACACTCCTCACGAGATCGGCCAGCTCATCCAGCGATTGAACAGTGAAGTTCCCAAGCGCATCTAGCGTTAGGTCCTCGTCGGCTTCGATTTCTTCGATAGCAGCGGTAAGGCGAGACTCTACCTGTGGACCGAAGGAGAAGAGAGAAATCGAGTCCTCCGGAAGTCTGTCTGATTCAACTTTGTTCCCAACGTTCAACGCAAGGTTGATTTGAGACTTCAAGCGTGTTTTCGGTGTCACGTCTGCTAACCGAGCACGTCCTGTCTCTGATAAGACTAGTGAGTCCCACCAGTCTAGGTTATTCGACTCACCGATTCGCTCTATCAGAAGTCGCGAAGCAACAAGATCAAGAAAGAAATCATCTTCAATTCCTGCTTCACGGAGAGTCACTTTTGTCGAGGTGAACGCGTCAACAAGATCAGTCATGGTCATATAGACACTCACAATTGGTGGGATTTAGAACTAGCGTCTCTGATCCCCCAAAGTGCTGTAGTTATTTGTATCAGTCTACCCGCATTTTTAGCAACTCCTTCAGGACTGACTCAAGACTCTTTCCGACCAATCCGAGTGGATTTATCCCTTCTGTCTATCAACGCCCAGTTATTTAAGAGACAGTAACTATTGCCTCCCTAAGAATCAGCTCAAAGCAGTCGAGGATCCAAGTCGACGACGATGACAAACACAACATTCTGTTTCACTTAATCAATTTTGACAATTGGTTGTTCACCGGGATGGGAGCCTGGAACGATGATAACGCAACCTTCGATCATTTCGCTCATTGAGGACCGAAGAAGGGCAACATAGCTTGCTTTACAAGTTATAAGTCAGCTATTTCAATCATGGATGGAATCCACTCTCAGTGACTGGAGCTTTTTGATGCGACGTTTGGTTGGGGGATGGGTTTCTAAATATGCAAGGATACATAGAACAGCAGGTACGGTCACGACCAGGCTAATCACCCATCCGATTCCTTCTTCGTCCTCACGCACAAATTGTATTTCAAGTGGCGGATCGAGCGGCAAGACGGACAACGATGAAAATCCATACATCCCACGGAGATCTTCATCAGGAAGATCTTCTATCTGTCTAGAGATCGTCTGGAGGGCGCTAACCATTGCTTCAGGAGAGCTAATAGCAGTTGCAGCGGTACGATCCGCTGCAGACTCCCGGGCTCGCGAGAGGGAGTTGACCACTGGTATGCTAAGAAGTTTTATAAATAGAGGAACCGTGAGGATAATGAACCACACCAGGTGATATGCCCCTTGATTTCGTGCTTTCCACAAAAGCTCACGAATAAATCCACCAGAGTCTATAATTTTCCTGCACGATCTATCCACTTTGCATACGTCTAGGATGCTATTTGCGAGCCGATCCGCGAAAAGTCGCGGCAGTAACGCAGCTGTCATCACTATCGTATCAAGATTGGCGACATGGGCAAGCTCATGGGCGATCACCGCTTCGAGTTCCGCTTCATCCAGAATGTCGATGATGCCTTCGGAGAGGATGAGAGTGGCATTCCCTGGCCGGTATCCCACAGTAATCGCTTCGGGTTCGATCCGCTCTGTGATTGCAAGCGTTGGTTCCGGAACATCGAGCTGCATGGCAACCTTAGCCGTGATCGAATGTAGCGTCGGATAGTCATCAGCCGTCACTGGCTCTGCATTTCTATGCTGTTGTAGCGTTCTTATATTGAAGTACTCAACATATACGAAAAAAGCCAAGACACTTATTGCCACACCTGTAGCAGCTCCTGCGCTCATCGCGGGATCAATCCCAAGAGTGGTGAGAACGAACGTAACGGCGCCCATGATGAGACGCCAGATGGCTATGAGAGAGCCAATTAGCAAAACCACTAGAATCAGTGGTAACATTACCATCCGAATGCTTAGCGACCAGTCCACAGCTGGCCCAGTCCGCCAGGCGATAAACAGGCTGGCGATGAGAGGAATCCCCACAAACGTGAAGCTAACTGCCTCCTGTATGTAGGGAACCCCCTCGAAATATTCGATCAGCGAGTCTATGGGAACTCCTACAGTGTATTCTAGTATTTGCCAAATAGCTGGGAAGGCGATCCCTATTATCGCACTCGTAACGATGGAAAGCAATCCAAACCCAAGAATCCACCCAATCGTATCAACGGGTGTTCGGCCTGTGGCAACCCCGGTGAGGAAAACAAATGAGACAATCAAGGCAGATAATTTAGCGGCGAGGATTGGATCTTTGATGATAAGCACGACGCTCACTATATATGATATCCAGGACATGACAAGCCCGACCAGAAGACCCATTGGCGATGATAAAGATCCCATACCTCAAATTGTGTTTTGATAGATAAATTATTTTTGGAGTTTAGTGGTGGATTCATAAATGATTTACGGAAGTTTTCATGATAGATTAATTTTTTCTGTAATTTTTACCTAATATAAATATCGATATTATGTCCTCATGATCCTAGGGTTTTGTTTTGCGCAATAAATTGGAAAAATAAACTACGAAATAAATTTTGGTGTTTCTATGCGATAGAGCTGCAGATCGATCCGAATCGACATGGCAGATTATTCAATATCATTTGATCACACTGCTAGTAGCACGGAGCAAGCGATCACTGTCGGTCGCCAGACCGATTATAGGGGTTCGAGGAGAATACTGGTGGCTATAGCCACATATGATAATTTAAACCTCTATCACTTGTCTCGGGATGTGTGCGTGGGGAACGGCCGGTTGATTCGGTGTTCGCCACGGTTCATAGCCGGGACGGAAAGGTAAGCCGTCGACGTAGACAGTCGTTAAACAATCAGGGAACTTGAACCCCCTATGGGTACGAGTAATGGATTCTTGGCAAAGCCACTGGCTGACTGCCCAGCAACCCCTATACTCCCAACCTTCAGGATTGACCTGGCTGACCAACACCGGGTGGAAGGCCCCCGCCAGTAGGCGCCCAAGGATATCACATTGCAATTTCTTCACCGAGTACTGTTCGATATCGACGCACTGCGGTTAGGATTTTTCACGGAATTCCGGGAGGATAGCACCAACGAAAAGCCTGTTGGGAAGCTCAAAACCAACTATCGCAATCTCGATGCTGAACACTTTTTCGAATACGAATCACTACCAGTGAACGTGGTAACCCCTTTCGCCAGATGTAGTCAGCTATCTCATGGGCTATCACCTCTCCGTCCAGTGGTGACACAGCAGAACACCTAATAGCCTCGAATGATCAATTTGCTGTGAAAACAGATGGAGATTGATTTTGGAATTATTTACGCGTCTTTTCTCACACTTCCGCTAATGATACTCTGTTTCATGTATTCTATTTTGGCGTTACCTGTCTGGGCTGGCGAGGTGGACGATGTCGCAATACCTTCTGCTGTTTTCGCAGTTCCTGTTGATATCCGGGGCTTTCCAGTGTTCAGCGTGTTTTTGTTTTCGGTCGGTGTTGTGGGCCCGATCTGGATGGGGCTTGATTACATCGTCGCACTTCCGAGGCCACTAAACGATCTCTTCGGAGCGATCGTCGGGATCGGGTTCGTCTGTGTCCCGCTTGCAGTGTTCATCACCGTGTTCAACCGCCCGCAGTTTCTCATTCCACCAGCCCACCGGACCAACACAGGGACGATCTATGAATGGTGGATCGGCTCTACTAGTAGCAGTTCTTCGTCGGACTTCACAAACGAGGCTGTCCAACGGTGGCTGTCCAACGATCCAGACCGACTGGATCGGTTGGTGACGGAACTCGAAACGGGAACAGCACAGCTTCTCAGCACCGAGAACGGAACCGCAACCATCGCGGTCTCTGATGCGTGGTGGTTTGAGATCGGCTCCGATCTCGGCAGCGTTTCCAGAACATCCGAGGACGCACTCGACGAGATAACAAACACGTCGGCGTATCAGTACCACGCCAATCGCGCGGGATCGCTCCCCGAAGTCCCATCCTCTCAGTTCCAGACAACCCCGCTCATTGTTGAATACCGGGATCTGTGGGGGACCAATCCGTTCTCTCATATCGATACCGTGGCTTCCCCTGGTCGACTTCTCGGACTCGTACGTAGAATCCCAATTATATCATATTTTTTATAACTATGCACACTCCCGTGGTGGCACTGACGATGGGAAATTCAGCACCTAAATTTTGGGAGGATGAATACCGTTTGAGGAGAATTCACAGATCACCAGCAAGAATTTGAAGTCATCCCACCAGAACCGGGTATGGAACCGATCCAGGTCTCCGACGTAGCGGACCAACTAAACGATGAAGACGAATTGGTTATCGAATTCCTCCGTCGTGATTCGATGAGTCTCGAACTGTATCGTCTCGAAGCTGGAGCGACTGATCCACAGGACCCTCACTCCGAAGACGAAGTGTACTATATTCTCTCCGGTACTGCGAAGATACAAATCGGTGATGACGCCCATCCAGTTGAAAAAGGAGACATCATTTTCGTCGAACGCGAGATGGAACACTACTTTTTCGACATCGAAGAAGCCCTTGTCACACTGATCTTCTTTGCTCCACCGTATGAATCACTGGCTGAAGATTGATTATCCTTCGAATCACCATACGAGACGCTGTCAAACAGTCATTTTTGCCTAGCTGTACGGTGGTTCGACGGTATCCACGACACGAACATCAACTGCATCGTACGCTGCTTCGTAGAGCGTTTCGCCTCCAGAGAACGATTCCGACTCCCACTGAGCACCCTGAAAGTGCTCCCACAGGATCTCTCCCGTCGTGCGCTCGTATCGTAGCTGCTGTCTCTCATCCTTCCCCATGCTATGATAGAGTATGATATCATACGTCCCGTCGTCCCAGAGCTCAATCTTACAAGCGCGTGGAGATGGTAGCTCCTCGGCTGCGAGCGCACGCATTCGATCAACAAGCGGTGCGAGCGATTCCATTGGTTGGATTCCAGCTGATTGCATTGGTCTATGTGTCCGGTTTCCCACATCCACGTGGGCGTACCAGGACTAACACGAGGCTACACACGACAGAAACGAGAACGCAGTACGCACTAGCTGCACCCAGGGCTGTGAGAAAACGAGACGGAATGTAGTTATGATTAAGTCACTAAATGATTACCGATTATCAGCATCCGTCAGCCGTGGCGCAGGATAGCCCGTATAATACACACCGCGTTCCTCTAGATCCGCCTCCGTGAGTGGTGTCTCTTCATCCCACTCGGGGAGATACGTGGGTAGGTCTGTCGCATACACGACGACAACTGTTGGAGCAGCGTCGGGATAGTTCGGATTCGCGCTCGCAACAGAAATGCCGCCGTACATGAGCCATTCAGAGGCCGGCGTCTCCGGGAGTGCCACCACAACCAACTGTGGAGCAATCGATGTGTCTTTGTCAATAACTGTCTCCCCGATGGAAAACGGGGTGGCAGGCATAATCACTCATATGCATATACAATACGCCAGGTAATAAATTATAGCATATTCATTAAAAATTAATATAATAGAACTTCAATATAATTACAAAGCAGTTGGGTGAATGGGGGTTTACGGTTGGTTCTGAATGCGTTCTCCCCCTGGTGTACGCCGGACGTGAGTGGACTAAACGGTCTGGATAATCGCAATTGATGGTGAGGGCGACGCCGAACGGTGGCGATACTCTCCTGATGCAATTGTCACCTCGTTTTCGCCAGGAACACTCCAGGACAACCGCCTGAACGTTGTTGCGGATCATTGCTTTCCTGACGGATGGGAACCACGACGCCGTCGTAGGGTTCCACCACGAGCATCGCTTCAACAATGATTTACCGAACGAACACACAGCAACATGGATGTCTCCCCACCTCGGTCACCAGATCACAGGGATGATGCTCATTGTCGTCGGTATCGTGCTCGCGATCGGATTTCTCCTCATGCCCACGGAGAGTACGCTGGTCGGCTGTCCACCACATTCCGACCACTGGCAGCTGCTGGGGATTTGGATACCAAACTATCACGCTCTGGGTGTGGATCTCGGATCGCTCAAACTCACCTGGGAAGATGGCTGTAATCACCATTCGAGCTATCTCTTCGAAGCCATTCCTGGTTTGGCAGTCGCAGCCATCGGTCACAAACTCTATCAACGACGCCAGGAACGCAACTGAACTCAGTCGGTAAGCCCGAATCCCCGCTTGAACAGCTGCACGTCAACGGCAACCAACACGGCGGTGACGACCGAGAGCACGCCCAGCGACAGCCCCGGATCGAGCGTACTCGATCCGAGCATCGCAAAGCGGAGTCCCTCGACCATGTACACCATCGGATTCAACAACGACGCGTTCTGCCAGAACGGGCTGAGATCAGTCAGCGGATAGAACACCGCACCGAAAAACACCAGCGGCCGAATGATGAACTGGTTCATCACGGTGAGATGATCGAAATCCTCCGCCCAGAGGCCGCCGATAACGCCAAAACTGGCGAACAACAGCGTGATAACGACGACGAACGCCACGACCAACACCGGATGGGCAAAGCCAATGGGTGCCATCGATGGGAGGAGATTCGTGAACAGCACACCGATCGCGCCAATCAACACGGCGATTAGCGTGCCACGCAGCGCGCTCGACAGCACATACGAGACCACCATCTCCGTGTATGACAGCGGTGCCGTCTGTACCTCGTGAATGTACTCGTTCCAGCGGCCGTGAAAGATCGAAAACGACGAATTCTGAAAGGCATCACTGACCGCGCCGAGCACGATCAGCCCGGGGAGAATGAAATGGATGTAGCTGGTTCCCGTGACCTGAATTCGGCCACCGAGGATGACACCAAAGACGATCAGATAGAGCGCGTTCGTGATCGTTGGTGGCAAAAACGTGTTCCATGGCCGGCGAACGTAGCGCAGAATCTCGCGATGGATCAGTGTCACCAACCCGGTCGTCCGAACGCTCACTGAGCCACCTCCTGTTGGGACGCGCCCGTTCTACCTGGCTCTTCACCGTTGGTCAACGAGACGAACACCTCCTCAAGCGAGGTTCGCTCGATGTTCATATCGAGCACCGTGTGGCCAGAGTGGTCCAGCGCGCGGATTAACGCGGGGGCGATCTCTCCGCCCGTTCTGGCTGTTACCACCAGCTGGGCACCCTCGATCCAGAGTGATTCGATCCGGTCGTCGTCGATCGCCGGTGGCTCGGAGGGGGCGTCCGCAAGCGTGAGTCGAATCGTATCAGAACCCCGCTCCATTAGCGATTCAGGGCTCGCAACCGTGAGCTTTCGGCCCTGATCCATGATCGCCACGCGATCGCAGAGTCGCTCTGCCTCTTCGATGTAGTGGGTCGTGAGCAAAATTGTGGTCCCCGAATCATTGAGTTCGGTGATGATCTCCCAGAGATCGTGCCGAAGCTCGACGTCCACGCCAGCGGTTGGCTCATCGAGAATGAGCAACTCGGGATCAGTGACGAGCGCCCGAGCCAGCATAAACCGGCGTTTCATCCCACCCGACAGCCAGTCAAACCGCGTGTTCCGTTTATCGTAGATACCGACCGTTTTGAGGGCGGTTTCGGCCCGACTGGCTGCCTCCGCTTCAGTGATGCCGTGATAACCGGCCTTGTGGATCAAGACCTCTCTGATCGGAAAGAATCGATCAACGTTGTACTCCTGGGGGGCGAGTCCGATACGATCGCGAGCCTCGCGATACTCTGTTTCGATGTCGTAACCGAACACGGACGCGTCACCACTGGACTTTTTCACCAATCCGACGAGCGTGTTGATAAACGTCGTCTTGCCGGCACCGTTCGGCCCGAGCAGGCCGAAGAATTCACCCTGTTCGACCGATAGAGAGATTCCATCGAGTGCCTGCACCTCTCCGTATGATTTTTTGAGATTACTCGCAGATATCGCTAGAGTCACAGCTATCGGTAGGAGTGGGAGCTGAAAAAGGATGTCGTGGGTGGGGCTCTCTGACACAGGTTAGTCGTCACTGGCGATCGTCACCACCGGAGAGGGACTGTGTCGGACCACGTAGGCCGCGGTGCTTCCGAGCAAATACCGCTGGAGCCCCGTTCGTCCGCGGGTTCCCATCACAATCAGATCAACAGCCGTCTGGGTAGCGTACTCGATGATCTCCTCTTCGGGCGTGCCGTTTTCGATAGCCGTCGACACGTCGAGACCGCGCTCACGGCCACGCTCTGCGATTTCGAGCACCGTTCCCTCGGTTTCGTCGGTGAGCTGTTCGGAGAGATCGACGATCGAGGACTCCTCATCGAGTTCGCTCGAAATTCCTGGAAGATTGACAACCGAGAGAACGTGTAACCGACTGTTCGTTCGTGACGCGATTGCCATCCCGTGTTCGACCGCGTTCATCGCTGGCTTGCTGCCGTCGGTTGGGACGAGGATATCATCGTAGCTGGCGTCGGTGTCGGTTGTTTCGCCCGTGGTTAATACTGGCACTGCGGTGGTTCGAATGACGCGTTCGGCGACACTCCCGAGCAACAGCCTGTCGAATCCAGTTCTGCCGTGGGTTCCCATGGCGATGAGATCGGCGTCATGCTCGTCCACGTACGCTGGAATCACAGCGTGCGGAACGCCGGCGACGGTGTCTATCGTCGTCTCAATTCCAGCCGCCGTCGCCATCGCTTCGATCTCAGCGACGGCGTCGGTGGACTGTGTCTCGATTGCGCTCCGATACGCACCGGCTGCTGCCTCTGGTCGGCCAAACTGGTGGGCGAACAGCCGCTCGTCGATGACACTCACGACCTGGACGGTGCTGTCGAACTCCTGTGCCAGTGAAATCCCGTGGCGCGCAGCGTGCTTTGCAATCGCACTCCCATCAGTTGGGATGCAGATATTATCGTACATCGACGGTGTCTACAGCAACATCGGGTTGCACTGCAATAAATTTCGATGTGGGTTCGACCGTCACGATCACTGGACGAGGCGAATCAATACGAACAACGAACCGATCGAGAGCACCGTTGTGACGAAAACGTTGATGGAGGCAAACGTGTCATCGCCGCCGAGCTCGCTCGAGTAGACGTAGGTCGAAACGGCCGTTGGTGTGCCAAATAGGACGACACTCGCGGTGAATGTGGCGTGATCGACCGCAAGCACTGAAAAGACGAGCCAGGCGAACAGCGGCATCCACGCTATTTTGACAGCCACGACGCGTGCCGTTGCCCACGGATCGATCGCTGCACGGTCAATCGAGAGCGCCCCACCCACACAGAGCAACGCAAGCCAGAGCGCTGTATCACCGATGGCATCGAGGCCGCCGGCGATGCTCGTCGGCACTCCAACGCCAGTCGTGCCGACGGCCAGCCCCAGAACGAGCGACACCAGTACAGGATTCGTGAGCAACTGACGCAGCTCAGAGTGCAGCTGTGCGCCGGAATCGTTCATCGAGCTCAGCACAATAATTGTCAGTGGCACCTGCATCAATGCCACAACACCGAGGATGACGCTGGCGATCGCAGTCACGTGGTCGCTGAACGTCGCGGCCACCAGCGGGAGCCCGAGATAGCCGATGTTTGCGTGGTACGATTGGACGAGTGCAACGCTCCGTCGAGCCGTTGTTGATTCGCCTCGCGTGAGGACCCATCCGACTAGCACCGTTCCAAGGACCACAATAACCAGTCCCTCAAGCAGCGGTCCTGTCAGCACAGATAGGAGGGATCGGTCGTACGTGGCAGTGAAAATCAAGGCCGGAAGCGCGATGTTGTAAGTGACGCTGTTCAACAGCTCGATCCGACGATCGACGAGAATTCCAAGCCATCGAAGCGCCGTTCCGACCAACAACACCGCAAGCAGAGTGAGCAGCCGTTCGAGAACCGCCATGTGTGAATCCTGAACGCCCGGGAGGTTTCATGGTTCGTATTTCATTCCGGGGGCCGCTGTACGTCTCGCTTGGTACCGGTGGACGACAATGAATTAGAGTGGTCTAACTTTCTATTTAGGCCAATAGAATTAAGTACCATCTCGCTAGAGTACCAACTGCGTTCCACTGCTGGAACGCCCTACCGGATAGTCCACACGAAGTTGACAACGCCAGGGTAGTTCGCGGCTCGATTCGGTGTCTTACACACCGAGTGTGTTCAGTATGTCATGCGGAACGTTCGTCCGCTGCTGGTTGGCTACCGTGATCGTTCCTCATCACGGTTCAATCAGAGCACTTTCACCTGGTTCGGCGGCTATCATCCCGAACTAGTCGAAAAAACAACAATAATCTGTCGATTAGCCGTCGGCTTGTTCACTGACCATCGATTCCGATCGACTGCTTGTGCTCAACGCATACCGACCAGGCCCTGCGGTGAACAGCACGACGAACGAACCGAGGATGAGCAGATCTCGTTCGAGTCCTGCCCCAATCGATCCCTCCGGAAGGTGCACGATTCCTATCGCACTGATGATTATCGCAGCGAGTATCAGTGACGCGAGGGGCGTCGCAACACCAAGGATGAGTAATACTGCACCCAGAATCTCAAGGACACCGACAACGAGTCCGAGGAATCCGGGCAGTCCCATCGATTCGAACCCTCCCATTGTTGCGGTAGTATCCAGCAGTTTTGGGACGCCGTGATAGAGGAACACGCCTCCGAGGAGCAATCGGAGTCCAAGCAATGATTCATCGATGAAAGCTCTCTGGGGTGATAGTAGTTGCATACTATGATCGCATAGAGGAAGGTATCCAGACGGTAAAAGTGATTCCAAACGGTGTTACGCTGTGATAGTCCTGACTGTCGGTTGGAGTAGCACAGAGATATACGAAGATGGTACCGTTCCGACGCGACGCTTGCTCAGTCGTCGCGATCGGATTTGATGGCTTTGAGCTGATCGACGAGATCGTCTGTGGAAGCCTGTGATTCGAACGTCAGTTCACCGTCATGGTCGTTTTCGTGGACGGCAACCCCCTCCACGTCGTCGCTGTCGGTGCTGAGTTCCTGATTCTGTTGTTCTGATTCATCGTAGCTTCCAAAGCCCATACCAGTTATACAGCCAATTCAGGGGAAAGGCTTTCGAGTCGTGTCTGGGGTGGATTTTTTCATCGCACCGATCGTGTCGGTCCGTATGGAGTGGACGACCATACAGGGTGATATTGCACAGCAAGCAGCCGATGCGCTTGTTAACGCCGCCGGAACGAGTTTACAGATGGGATCGGGGGTGGCGGGCGCACTCAAACGGGGTGCAAACGGAACCCATCAACGATGAAGCCCTCGAACAGGGGCCAGTCGATCTCGGTGAAGTCGCGGTGACGGATGCGTACGAACTCGCAGCCGAGATCGTGATTCATGCGGCAGCAATGCCCCATTACGGTGATCGAAGCGCGACGCCTGAAAGCGTCCGAGCGGCCACGGAAAATGCACTGCTCACGGCTGACAATCGGGCCTGCTCGTCGATGGTCATTCCAGTGCTCGGGACTGGTGTCGCCGGACTGGAGTTCGAGACCGGAGCCAGAGTAATTTGTACAACGATCGATGCATTCGAGCCAACGTCGCTCACCGAGGTTCGCGTGATCGCCTACGAAGACGACGCGTACGAGACGCTCGAACGAATTGCTAGGGAAATCAGGGGTGACTCTGACGCTCACCGCTCATAATCGACCGATAACGCCTCGATCGCTCTGAAATAGTATACAAAAGAAATATGTGATGTGATATCTTAGCATTCGAGAGATATGCATGACTTGACTGGTTTTCAGCGAGACTTGCTGTATGTAATCGCTGGGAGTGAAGACCCACACGGTCTGGCGATCAAAGAAGAACTTGAGGACTACTACGAAAAAGAGATTCACCATGGCCGATTGTATCCGAATCTAGACACCCTTGTGGAGAAGGGGCTCGTCGAGAAGGGGCAACGAGATCGACGGACGAACTATTATACGGTGACTCGTCGCGGTAATCGAGAACTTGACGCGCGCAACGACTGGGAAGCGAGATACATCGATCTCGAGTAATAGCGGTTGGAGATATTCGAGAGAACCGCTGGATGAGAATGCTTGCAATCGATGGTGTCAGAACAGATCCGACGGAACGATCACGTCCACGTCTTTGGATTTGATGAACTCTATCTGCTCTTTGAAACCGTCGACGGAGATATCTGTCCCTGAACCGTAATCACCGATCTCGTGGAAATAGATAACAGCGAGCTGGTTGTACTCCTCGGCGGCGTTGATGATGTCACGCGAGCCCGAAATCGCTGTGCCGTCAACCCGTGAGATGAACTGTGGGTTCACCGGGTTCTTCGCGTTGTTTGGCATTCCGCCCTGGACGTACGCTGAAGAGAACACCTCTTTGGCGTTTTTGAGTGTGTGCGAATCCATATTCCCGTACGGGTAAACGAAATGCTCGGCTCCCGCTTCGAATCCAAGCTCTTTGACGTAGCTCTTTGACCGTTGCATATTCTCCTTTTCCACTTGCTTGTTCACATCACCGTCAGTCGCATCCCAAGCACCGTGCGCATTCACCTCGATCCCGTTGTTGGCCATCTCCTTGAGCTGATCGAACGAAATTCGATCATCCGCGCGGAGTGAATTCGGGATCACGCCAACAGAGGCTGGAACGCCGGCATCTTGCAGGATCTCGAATGCGTTTTCGTACTGCGAGATGTGGGCATCGTCGAGCTGGATCATCACCTTTCCTTTGGACGCCTTCGGGATGAGCCGCAAGTCATCGACCAGCACGGTGAAGTCCTTGCCGCCACGATTGAACTGAACATCAATCCCGACCACTTTATCGAGAGCGGTCCCGTCCACAACATCCTGATAGCCGAGATCAAACCGGGCCCAGGCATTGAAATTCCCCGGGAATTGACGCATGCTTGTGAGATTCTCGCCTGCCGTGCGGACTACTGCACGGACTTTTATCGGCTGATCCGTTGGATTTTTCACCTTTGCCGCGAGCGCGAGATCCTGCTTCGAGAGATCCAGCCGGTTCCGATTGCGGTAATCGTGACGAACCACTGCCAACTTTTTATTATCGTTATCTTTCGGTGAGAGCTCTACGGACTGTCCACCGTGGACGGCGTCACCGATACCTGCTTTGACAGATCCTTCAATTGTTTGCCACTCCTCGTTTTTGAACTCATCGACGCTGAACGTCGAGAGGCTTTTTCCAGGCACTTTATCGTTTTTATTGCCCGAATCAGTGCCACCGTTGGAGGAGTCCCCATCCGTCCCGTTGGAGTTGCCGCCGTTCCCAGCGTTCGTCTCCGAACCTGGGGACGCAGGCGCATCGTCATTGCCCCCTCCGCCAATTGACGAACAGCCAGCGAGCGACACCGCTCCAGCGGCACCAATTGTCGCGAGAAAAACACGACGAGTCGATTTTTCTTCCATAGACTAGGTTCCATCACAACGTATTATATGTTTTGTGAATGCCGAACTATCATATTCTATTGTCTTTCCAATCAGATTGATTATTCGCCACAATGGTGGGATAGTCCCTACTCATCCTGAAAATGCTATCGATTGCCGTAGTGATCTCCCCACCAAGACACAATTTATTATATTTTTTATGGGTATCTGCAATAGACTTTTTATTTAATGTAGTAATACTGATTACTACGGGAGCGAACGATTTGTGGACAAGATCTGTAGTATAGGAACTATCCGTATGGATCTACTGTGAACTGGCCCAATATACTCGCCTGTTTTTTTGTCGTACCATCATCCAGAACTGTAATGGTGAGAAATTCGCCGAGAAATATAGGATACACTACCAACGTGTGCTCACGTGACCCGTACGATTTGGTTCGATCTATAGCATTACTACCGACTGCAAAAAATCGTATGGCTTCCGGGGTGGTACTACAGGATGTCAATTAGCCCGTCATCGTAGTCATAGTGGTGGCCGTGCCAGCCGTGGTAATGCCCGTGGTGACCATCGTCGTCGTTGTCAATCACGACGTTCCCGCCCGAGTTTGCCACATCGATATCGTCGCCTGAACAGTACCCCGCTGCGACCGGTGACGCAGAACCAGC
Organism: Halobacteriales archaeon YIM A00013; assembly: GCA_025041195.1. Classification (GTDB taxonomy): domain Archaea; phylum Halobacteriota; class Halobacteria; order Halobacteriales; family Haloarculaceae; genus Halocatena. The sequence goes on along the minus strand of JAKCFM010000002.1, from coordinate 469,708 downwards.
AAGGACCATGCCAAACAGCACGGCTGCTACTACTGCGACTCGAATTGCTCGTTTCATGGATGTTTCTTGTTCTTCGCTGGCTGTGTTCCCCCGACATCGAGGGCGTCCGTAGCCAACCAGCAATAATGTGTATAACACATCTCTATATAAATTTACTCCCAGTCTATAGATTATTAAAAAATCTCCACATATTTCATTTTAATAGATATTTAATAATATTCAAACAATTATATAGTGAATAAATATTCAACGCAGTTCGATGTGATAGAAATAATTGGATTCAATTGGTTGTTTTACATTCTCGGATAGGTGGCTAATTTAGGCAAAATGGGTTTAACTGGCTAAAATAGCAAATATCGATCTCCCACTACTACGCCAAAATATTCAATTTCTTTTATCCTCCTTGTGGTTCATAGATGCGTGTTACCACGCAGCACCTGGTACTGGTTGATAGATTTGCGAGCATGATGCTGGTATACTATTGGAATAACCCCACACTACGACATCTAGAATTTCAGATGATTACTTTCGATTGATCGATTGCCATCACCAAGCAACGAGTACATTCAGGTGTTAAATAAATAATGTACCATGAATGACTCCTGAGTACCGATACAATCGTTACAGTATGTCGATCAGCGGGGCATCATAATCGTGGTGTTCGAACGATCCACTTGAAACGCATTTACAGCTGCTGTCGTGGTGGTAACTGCCATCGTGATCAACGTCGTGGTGTGGACCATGGTAGACGTGTCCGCCCTCTCCGTACGGACCGCTGTAATCCACGTCGTCTCCGTAACAGTGGGCCATAACTGGTGTGGCGCTCGCTCCCAGTACGACTCCACACAGGATCAGTGCGACGATCGAAATTCGGATGTTTCGTTTCATTTTGGCCTCCGGAATCGCCGAGTGGCTGCTGCGTCCGACGATCCCGTGGCAATATATCCGCAGCAATCCTATATAAATTTATTCAAAATTGGCTTCTCCACCTATTGCTGAGAGCATCTATATATTTATCAGGTGGTTTCCCGTGGGCTATGAGAGCCGCGGGTAATCCGTTACAGCAGTACTTACGTAATGGTAACTGTTTGATCGACGGGAGCCCCGTCACCAACCACCAGCGATCCATCCGTTCACGGACTGTAAACGAACGAATCAATCGTCACGTTCTCACTCCACCCAGGGTAGTCCGAACAGCACAACAGCCACCGTTCACACCATATGAACTGTCATTCAATCGTCACTGTCGATCGATCACGGTCGATACGGATGGATATCTCCCGAGCAATCGAACGATTCCACTGGCTCCCGATATCCTTGGGGTGTTCGACCGTTTACAATGTAGAAACAGTCCCAATCCGACGACGGTCCAGTAACTCCACGGTACTCGCAGTTTGTGACAATTTACCAATGGAACAATACCCAATTCTATCAGAAATTTATACACATCCATAATCATTTTATAGTGGGAAGTGTACATCACAGTCGGGATGCTGGCCACGGTGAGCATCTACCAGCATCACCGTTCACAACCAACGATGACGAACGATTCATTCGATCAGACACGGCGTAGCATATTGCGCACGTCAGCGGCGCTCATCGCGATGGGGGGCGTCGGCACGGCCACAGCAGCACAGTATCCAGCCTGGGATCCGAACACGGCATACTCGGGCGGCGATCGCGTCGAACACAACGGGACTGTCTGGGAAGCAAACTGGTGGACAAAGGGCGATGAACCAACAGCGAGCGCTTCCATGTGGACAGAAATTGGTCCGGCAGACGGCGGTGAGCACACCGTATCGTGTGCGGATGTCGGGGCGTGGGACTCGACGACGGCGTACACGAGCGACGATCAGGTCGTTCACGACGGTGCGCTCTGGACGGCACAGTGGTGGACGAAAGGCACGGAGCCGGCCACCAGCGCGGGAGCCTGGACTCGTGAGGGGGCGTGTAGCGATGATGGTGGCTCTGGCAACACCAGTCCAACCGCGTCGTTCACCGTCACGCCGGTAGCACCGACCCCCGGCGAAACCGTAACGCTTGATGCGAGCGGCTCGGCGGATACGGACGGCTCGATTCAGTCGTACGACTGGTCGCTGGGCGATGGTACGTCAGCAACCGGTCAGACGGTTTCACACACCTACGACGGAACGGGTGAATACACCGTTTCGCTGACGGTCACCGATGATGGCGGGGCGACAGCCACTGATACGACGACCCTCACCGTCGCAACGGATGGTGGCGGTGGATCACCAGCTGGCAATCGGATCGTGGGCTACTGGATGCAGTGGGCGCAGTACGCCCGGGAGTACACCCCGGCCGACATTCCGACGGATAAGGTGACGCATCTGCAGTACGCGTTCATGGTTCCTGAGTCCGATGGAACGATCTCAGGGCTGAGTGACAGTCACGCACAGCGATTCCTCTTCCCGAAATCCTACCACGACGTCACCTCATTCGGGGATATTTCGGAGAATACGGACGTGACCTGTCTCATCTCGATCGGCGGCTGGAACGATTCCGGTAACTTCTCCGATGCGGCGTACACGCAATCCCGTCGCGAAACGTTTGCACAGGAGTGTGTCCGGATCATTCGCGAGGCCGGCGTCGATGGCGTCGATATCGACTGGGAGTATCCAGGTGGGGGCGGCCTCGATTCGAACACGGTTCGTGAGGGCGACCAGCACCGCTTTACGCTACTAATCGAGGAGGTCCGCAACGCGCTCGATGCGGCGGGGCAGGAGGATGGCCGGGAGTATCATCTCAGCGTGGCACTCACGGCCTCGCCGGAAACCGCGGAAGGGGCAACGGCCGGCAACAACGGCCTCGAACACGGCCGGCTCTCTGAGCTGCTCGATTTCGCGTCAATCATGACGTTCGACTACGCGGGTGGCTGGTCGAACTATTCGGCCCATCAGTCGCCACTCCACCACAATCCGGCCAACTCCAACGAGAACGCGGCCGACTGGAACATCTCCTCTGGGCTGCAGTATTACGTGGACAACGGCTGGGATCCTGGCCAGCTCAACATGGCAACGCCGTTTTACGGACGATCGTTCGCCAACGTTGGCGCGCCGGACGGCAACGGCAACGATGCTGATGACGGTCTGTTCCAGCCGTTCGATGGCACCGGTGGTGGGTCGTTCCCACCAGATACGGATGCCAGTGGCATTTACGACTACTGGGACATCGCGACCTCGGGAGGCGAGCGCTCCACGAGCCAGATCGATCTCAGCGCAGCAGGCTGGGAGACGATGTACGATGAGACGGCTGTTGGGGCCTACAGCTACAACGCAGATGACGGCATGCTGCTCAGCCACGAAACACCACAGACGATCCAGGAGAAAACCACGTGGCTCACTAACAACGATTACGGTGGGACCATGATCTGGGCACTCTCACACGACACCGTTGATCACACGCTGTTGACCGCGCTGGCGAACGGCCTGCTGTAAGTCGAGCCAGCACTCTGGAGACGACCATGCCAGCTCCGTGTTCATTACGATCGACTGCAGTTCGGTGGCCATCGAACTGGGCACGCCGCAACGATTGGCCCCATTCGGTAGGCCAATCAGAGCTCCCGGTGAGCACGGACGCATCGCTTTTCGACCACCAACGAGCAACTTCCAACCAATGCAACAATCACGACGTGATATACTCAAAGCCGTATCGACAGTACCAGTATCGCTGGGCGTTCTCAGCGGATTCGCCGCCGGCGCAGACTGTTCATCAATCCAGGAATGGGACCCAAATGCCACGTACGATGGCTCGACGAAAGTCGTCTACGAGGGCGTCCTCTACCAGTCGGAGTGGTGGACACGCGGCAATGAACCGGACGCATCGAAAAACGTCTGGACGAAACTCGGCGACTGTGACTCCGATGGCGGCGACGATGATGACGGCGGTGATGGATCAGCGCCGACGGCACGTATCTCCGTTTCGCCAGCAGCCCCAGAACCGGGGACGACGGTCACGTTTGACGGCGGCGAATCGACCGACAGCGACGGCACAATAACCGATTACGCCTGGGATATCGATGCCGATGGATCGACCGATCTGACGGGCGAAACCGTCTCACACACCTTTGACACGGAGGGAACGCATTCGGTCGCGCTTACCGTCACTGATGACACCGGAGCGACCGACACGGCCACCACTACTGTGACCGTTGACGCCTCCCCCGACGAATTCAAGGTAATCGGCTACTATCCCGGCTGGAAGGCAACACCAGAGCAGGACTACTACCCGGCGGATGTGCCCTGGAGCAAACTCACCGACGTGAAATACGCCTTCCTCGGAGTCGACGCCGACGCAGCCGAGCCGACGATCATGAGCGAGCAAGACGAATCGAATCTTGCGGCGTTTCGTGACCTCAAAGCCGGGCCAGCGGCTGACACCAGGATCCACGTCTCGATCGGTGGCTGGGCCGATTCAACCGGCTTCTCGGAGATTGCGGCCACCGAGAGCACGCGCCAGAGCTTTGCCCAACGAGCGGTCGAAATCGTCAGGGAGTACAATCTCGATGGCGTCGATATCGACTGGGAACACCCGGGTAGCCAGCAGGGCCTCTGTCAGTGTGGCTCCAACACGGACTACGAGACGCATATTGCCTTGCTCGAAGCGTTGCGCAGCGAACTCGACGCCGCCAGTGCAGAAGACGGCAAACGGTACTGGCTCTCGATTGCGAACGGTGGCTCGGACTGGAACGCCGGTGGACTCCGCCACGGCGAGATCGGCGAAATCTGCGATTACGCCATGATCATGTCGTACGATTTCACTGGCTCGTGGATGGACGTGGCCGGACTGAACGCACCGCTGAACGGTGATGGCCATCCGACCGAGAACAGCCAGTACGGCGAGACGTATCACGCGCAGTACTACGCCGAATACTCCGTTGACAAGCTCTGGGCGGGCGACCACGGCGAAACCGGCTACTGGCCAGGACAGTGGGAGTATCCCCCAGCACCGCCGGCTGCGTACGACGAGCTCGTTCTCGGGCTCCCGTTCTACGGCCGTGGCTTCAACGGGACGGAGCTGTACGGCTCGTACTCCGGGCTCCCAGAAGGAACCTGGCATCACACCCTCGAAGACGGCGCCGATCCGACCGGCGCGTTCGACTTCGGCGACCTTGAGGAAAACTACATCGGCACGGCGGGCTGGGAACGCAAGTTCCACGAACCCGGGAACGTTCCGTATCTCGTCAACACCGAGGAGAACACGCTCATCAGCTACGATGACGAAGAATCGATCGCAACGAAAGTCGCATTCGCCAAAGAACGCGGGATGCAGGGCGTGATGTTCTGGGATCTCGCCCAGGACTGGAACGAAACCCTGCTCGATACGATCGTCGAAACCATCTGAACCGCCAGGACGTTCACCACGTGTGAACACTGGCAAACGGTCCTCGCGCCGCTTTCGGTGCCAGCAGAGGAATACGGCCACCGTTTCTGTTGCGTGAACGATCCTAAACAGAAATTACAGTTGTGCTGTTGTCATGTAATTGTCGGCTCACAACACACCTTCAAGGGAGGTGTCCACCGTCGACCGTTCGACGCTTCGGAGGTGGAGCGCAGCGTTGATGACGCCGATGTGGCTGAACGCCTGTGGGACGTTTCCGAGCTGGGCGCCGGTTGCCGGATCGATTTCTTCGGCGAACAGTCCGAGCGGGCCACGATACTCCAGTACGGCGTCGAAGATCGATCTCGCACGCGCGGTTCTGCCACACTCGACGAGCGCCATGACGAGCCAGAACGAACAAAGCACGAACGCTCCCTCTTCACCGTCAATATCATCGCCGGCATGCTCGTAGCGTCGAACGAGCCCATCGTCGGTCGTGAGTGTTTCAAGGACGGCATCGATCGACTGTTCCATTCGATCGTCAGTCGCGTCGATGAACCCCACCAACGGGAATAACAGACAGGTGGCATCAATCGTGGTGCCAGCAAGCGTTTGCGTGAAGCATCCAACAGTGTCGTTGAATCCCGTTTCAAGCACGGTGTCGCGAATGGTATCGCGTTCGGACCGCCACCGTTCGATGGGTCCCTCGATCGAGTCGTTCGACGCTGCGAGCGAGATCCCCCGGTCGAGACCGGCCCAACACATGACCTTGGAGTAGACGAACTGGCGGGGTCCATCCCGCACCTCCCAGATGCCAGCATCCGGCTCCGTCCAGTGGTCACAGACGTAGTTGAGCAGCCGTTTGATTGCATTCCAGTACCGATCTACCACGGCAGGGTCGACGGCGATCAGTTCCGAAATCGCGACGACCAACTCTCCGTAAGTGTCGAGCTGCGTTTGTGTACTGGCATCATTGCCGACGCGAACCGGCCTCGAATCACGATAGCCGTCGAACTGTTCGAGCGTCCGTTCGTCCGTTGGTCCATCCGCTTCAAGTGCGAACAGTGGAGCAATTGTGGCTGGATCCCTGATAGCGTTGATATCGAGATATCGATTAAGATACGCTCTGCTTTCGTTCGTGTGTCCGAGTGCGGCGTAGGCACGGAGTGTGAACGCGCTGTCTCTGATCCAACTGAATCGGTAGTCCCAGTTTCTCCCTGCGCCAACTGCTTCCGGTAACGATGTTGTCGCGGCGGCTGCAATCGCACCGGAGCCACGGCGTGTGAGCAACTTGAGTGCGAGCTCCGAGCGAACGATTGCCTCGTGGTACGGCCCATAGAACACGCAGGAGTCTCCATCACAATCGTGGACCCAGTCACGCCAGAATTCGATTGTGTCCGTGAGAAGCGAGGCACACGCTGCTGGTTCGGTTGGTGGGCCGCCGAATCCAAGCACGAACCAGAGCGTTTCCCCCGAAGAAATGCTCGCGGTCGTCCGATACGCGCCCGCTTCTGTGATTGCGTCGGCGGTTTGCCACTCCCGTGGCACCGAGAGTGTCAATCGTGCGCCGCCACCACGAGCAACGATCCCATCCGATTCGATCGTGATCGTTCCAGCGTCGGTGGCGTAGTTGAACTGTGGATCGAACGACAGGCGTAGCTCCACCGTCCCCGATGTACAGCGAACCCGCCGGTAGAGGCCAGGCGCTTCGGGCGCCATTCCTGGCGTGTCAGCCGACAGTGGCATACAATCAGTGACGGTAACAGCTCCGTGCGGGGAGCTGAAGACCGTCTGCAAGACGTTCGTCCGATCAATGTAGGCTTGCTCGGCCGTCTCGAACGCTGTGGGCTCAAGCGCAAAGCGACCGCCGCTGTCCGCATCGAGCAGTGCGCCGAACACGCTCGGTGACTCCAGCTTCGGGAGACAGAGCCAGTCGATCGCTCCGTTCGGTCCGATCACTGCACACGTTTCGAGATTGCCAATCACGCCGTACTGTTCGATTGGGGTGTATTCGGCCATACACACACCACAGTTCCAACAGCCTTAGGCGGTTTTCCAGTAGAATGTCACGGTTGAACCCTGATGGTGTTGGAACCGTACCACCTGCTGGCTCAACGATTATGTGTCCAAGGGTCGATGCAGCACCCATGGCTCGAATCGCCATTACTGGTGCGGAGGGGAATATCGGACGGATACTCTGCGACCGACTCGAAGGGCATGAAATCACTGCACTGACTCGGAACACGAACGACGCCCTCGAATCAACGGCGCTCGATATCACCGACCGAGACCGGTTTCGGGACGTGCTCTCAGGCCACGATGTGTTGATTCACCTTGCAGCAAACTCGTCACCCTACGCCGAGTGGGACGATCTCTGGGAACCGAACATCAACGGCACGTACAACGCGTACGACGCGGCCGTGGAGAACGATCTCGATCGGGTAATCTACGCCAGTTCAAATCACGCCGTTAACATGGCGGATATCGACGCACCAACAGAACCCGAGACGATGTCGCCCGACGCACCAACGGTCTATCCGGAGACGCCACCACGCCCGGACTCACTGTACGGTACCACCAAAGTGGCCTGCGAGGGGCTTGGTGCGTATTTCGCAAAGCGCTACGATCTGGAGGTGATCAACTTCCGCATCGGCTGGTTCATGACGCCCGACCAGCTCAAAGCAACCCAGCGTGATCCCGACAGTCCCCACCCCGAAGACGCAAAACGCTTTGCCCGAGCCATGTTTCTCAGTCATCGAGACTGCGTGCATGGCATAACACGGGCAATCGAAGCGCCCATCGATGAGAGCCCGCTGACAGTGCATGCGATTTCCAGAAACGACGATCGGTATCTGTCCATCACGCACACTCAGCGAACGCTGGGCTATCAACCACGAGACAACGCAACGGAACTACTCGAAGAAAGAGACGGTTAGGGCCGGTCGACGTCGTCACGACTTGTTGGGAGTTCGCCGGTCGTCTCACCACCGACGAGCGCCCGGTCCTGCAGCTCTGCTTCGATCTCTTCGAGCGAGCGCCCCATTGTTTCGGGCACCTGCTCGTAGATGAAGATGAACCCGAGAATCGTGAAGGCAGCGAGTATCCAGAACGTGATCCCTTTTCCCAGCGTGTCGACGACTGATAAGAACGTGAGTGCAACGAGGAAGTTCGCCAGCCAGTTGAAAACGCTTGCGACGCCTTCTGCGGTGCCACGAATGCGAAGCGGGTAGATCTCTGCGATCAGCAACCAGTAGACGGGCCCAAGCCCGATTGCAAAGAACGCAACGTAGAGAATCATGCTTACGAGCGTGATCCAGCCGATGACACCAGCAAGTCCGGGAACGAAAAAGCTCCCGCCCAGAATCACTAGCATCACCGCCATTCCGCCGGTCCCGACGAGTAACAGCGGCCGCCGGCCGACCCGGTCAGCCAGCAAAATCGCAACAACTGTCAGCACTGTGTTGACAATGCCAACCCCGACGGTGCCGGCGATCGATGCCACGTTCGAAAAGCCGAGTCCTTGCAACACCGTTGGCGCGTAGTAGATCACGCTGTTGACCCCGGTGATTTGCTGGATGAATGCGAGCGCGATACCGACGATGAGTGCCGGGCGGACCCACGCTTCGCGCAGATCGGCGAGTGAGCCCTGCTGTTCTGCTTCACTCACGGTTCGAATCTGTTCGATTTCATCCGCGAGTTCGTCGTGGCTCCGGAGCCGGCTGAGTACCTCTTTTGCCTTCTCGGGCTGGCCATTGTTGATGAGCCACCGTGGACTTTCGGGCATGAAATACACCCCGATCCCGAGTATTGCCGCTGGAACGGCACCAAAGCCGAGCATCCACCGCCAGCCAACAATCCCCAAAAATGTGGGTGCAAACACGTAGTTCGTCACATACGCCAACAGGATACCGATCGTGATCATCAACTGCTGGAAAAATCCAAGCGAGCCACGAATGTCTGATGGCGCGATCTCAGAGATGTACAGCGTTCCGACGATCGATGCGAACCCGACCGCAACTCCTTCAATCAGTCGCCACGCGATCAGCATGTAGACGTTGGTGGCAAGCGCCATGCCGATCGACGCAACGAAAAACACGATCGACCCGACAATCGTCAGCCGTCGTCGACCGAATCGATCCGCCAGATTGCCGCCGGTGAACGCACCGACCATTGCACCCACCAGGACACTGCTCACGACCGCTTCTTGCAGTAGCGTCGAAAGATGGAACGACCCCCGAATGTACAATAGGGCCCCGGAAACGACGCCGGTGTCAAACCCGAACAGCAACCCGTTGAATGCGACGATCATCGCCATCACGTAGATGAACGGGTTGTGCGCTCGCTCCGCGTTGGCGAGGCGATCAAGCGTGTTCATCGGTCGCCTCTGCAGTCCCCCCGCAACCACGGAGTGGTTGATGATGCATCACACTGTGACCGCTCCAGGTACGACCGGCTGGGAACGCACTCGTCGCACGCCTGGGCACGGTGCCACCGCAGCAGCGTTGCTACTCGGTGGAGGGCTGGCCGACAAAGAGCTACTCGATGCATTGATGCAGTTATGAACAGTTGAACACTAATATTTTAGTACTACTTTATTGAATTGTTTATTTTATCAATATAGCTACTATTATTACCATAGATTTACATGATGTTCTAGCATATTCAATTATAGGTTCATTGGAGTGGGTTCCATCGCGGTTGCGTTTGCAGGCTTCACGTTTAGGGAACGACGTTGCATGGTGGTTGTATACACGGTTCATAGCTATGGCACGTGACTCTGCGCTGGGATTTGTTGGTCTCGGAAGAATGGGGGGGAATCTGGCGGCACAGGCAATCGACCGAGACATTGCCGTAGTCGGCGTCGACCCAGACCAAAAGCCAGACCTCGAAGACCAGGGCGCTACGGTCTACGGCGCTGGCGAGTACGAGGCACTGCGTGACGACCTCGACCCGCCCCGGGTGGTGTTCATCGCGCTTCCGGCTGGCTCGCTCATTGATACTGAACTCGAATCGATGGCAGCCGTGTTCGAGGCTGGCGACGTGCTTATCGACGGTGGTAACTCGTTCTGGCGTGATTCCATCGACCGCGAACGTCGACTTCGCGAGGAGGATATCTACTATCTCGACTGTGGATCGAGTGGGGGACCGTTCCGGGCGCGTGAGGGGGCGTGTTTCATGGTGGGTGGCCGAACCGAGGGGTATGAAATCGCGGAGCCCCTTCTCGATGCGCTCTCGGTGGATGGTGGACTCATTCACACCGGTCCCCCTGGAAGTGGTCATTTCACGAAACTCGTCCACAACGGCATCGAATTCGGGATGTTGCAATCGATAGCCGAAGGCGTCGAGCTGTTGGAGTCTGGACAGTTCGATCTCGATCTCCAGGCCGTGTTCGAAAACTGGTCGAACGGGTCGGTGATCGAAAGCTGGCTGGTCGAGCTGATGGCAATGGGACTCGCTCGAAAAGGACAGTTTGCGGAAACGACGCCTCCGCTTGAGGAGATTCCCAACTACGTGGAGGACACTGGCGAAGTGAACTGGCTCATCGAGGAGGCGATCAAAGGCGAGGTTCCCGCACCGGTGATTACACAGTCAATCATCGAACTGTTCAAATCTCGAGGGCACCAGCAGTACACCTATCGCGCCATTGCGTTGATGCGCCACGGCTTCGGTGGCCATCCATTTGGCCAACACGAGGCCACAGCAACGGAACGCCAGCACGGTCGCGTCTCGGGGAGCTCCCGTCGAGAGCTGTACGAGACGGATCAGAAGGAGTCGCTCTCTGGCGACGACTCCGTGTAATAATTGTTCAGGGAATCGATCACTGACCGCTGCGCGGCCGTGAGGCCATAGAGGTCACAGACGAACTCGTCGATCAGTGATTCGATCGTCGTTATCTCACGAGTAAGCATCTCATAGCGCTCAAGCCGGTCGTGAAACGCCGTGCTGGCCTGGCTATCGAAGGATGGAACCGTGATTGCTCCAAAACGGTCGGCTGGTGAGAGCGTTTTTGTCGCACACCGACGGAACCCTGCCGTCCCCTTTCCGTGTTCGACAGCATACTCGATCGTTCGCCGAATAATGCGTCTGGTAGCCACAGATTGGGTGGTGACTGTGGCCACCCGTTCGGGGTCGGTTTCGACGTACCCCCACTGATCGGTGTCCGCACGCTCGTCCGCTGGTTTATAGCGGAAGGTGCACGTGAGTCCAATCGTCTGGTCACTCACTACACAGGTAACGGCTCCAATCCGGAGTCCCTCGACGGCAGCAGCCGTTTGGTGGAACAGTGCGTTGTCGTCGGTCACACGAAACGCAAACCCATCCAGCGATTCGAGCGGCGAGCACTCTGTCGCTTTGAGCACTGGTGTCGGATCGATCGACAGCGCATCCCGTTCGTCGATCAGCTGCTGAACGCGTTCGACGAGCCGTTCGACACATCCACCAGCGGTGTCTGGAATCGATCCGGAAAGGAGTGCTGCCAATCTGGCCTGCTGATTCGCATCGATCATTGCGCTGTCAGGTGGTGGGATCGGTAGCTCTTCGGTAAACATAGGCTTGAAACGAAGATAGTTGCCGCCCACGTGTGTTCCTCCGTACAGCTGTCCGTAATAGACCGCCATGAACGTCGAATTGAACACACCAAGGAGATACGCGAGCGTTGGCGCCGAGTCGCTCGTTCGAACGCCGCAGTAGAGCGTATTGAGCGGAAACAACCCGTCGTGGTCGATCGCTGCAGTTGGGCGATAGCTGATATCACGGATGAGCAGCTTGTTCTCCCGCTCGAAACTCACCGGGTCTCGAAGGGTTGCATACTCCTCATCGTCAAGCAGTGACGTGTCATACCGGATCCACTGGCCGTTCCTCTGCACGAGATACCGGTCGAGGGATTGACCGTCGACGAGTGGCTCACAGCTGTCATCGACTCGCTCATCGACGACAAGTGTCGATCGCGCATTCCCGGTGTGGATCCCTTCGTAAATCGTGAGATGGTCTCCAAGCGTCTGCTCGATCGACTGCACTGCAGTAAGAACTGGAATGAACGATGCCGAAAGATGGAGTGGAATCACTGATTGTGCCACCGACTGGATGGTGGATCGATCGATCGTCACCGTCGTGGGAGGGTCGCTTCGTTCGACCGTCACCGCCGTCGTCGGGCCATCAGACGTGTACTGTACGATTACCGGATAGATGCTCGCATCGGGAAAGATATCGTGGGTTGAGACGTCAGTGATTCGTTCAAGTGAGCAGGAGTCGAGCAACAGTCGACGAAGCGACTCTCCGTACGCTGTCGTCGTCCATTTGTTCGGGACGATCATTGAACACCACCGACCGAGCGTCCCAGCCCGCTCAATGAACAGCCCGTAACTGTCATACAGCCCCTCTGCCGTGGTGTACGTGGACGAATACGCTTTCTTTGCGGTTTGGTCAATCGACCGGCTCCGGAGATACGGTGGATTGGTCACTACGGCATCGAATTCGGTGACCGTTGGAAACGCCAGCGGCCAGTGGAACACCTGCTGTTCTGTGGCCAGCTCCTGGGATTGCTGGAACCAGTCGTTTTCCGCGAGTGATTCCCACCGTTCATCCGTATCGATGGCCGCTTGAAGCGCCTCGGTGGCGTTGTCGGGCATCGCGACGCCAGCCGATCGTGCGATGCTAACGTTGGCGATTTCGGACTGGCGATCGAGCGCGTGGCTCGCGTCGAATGCGTCGTGATCCGTGCTGCCGAGCAACGCGTTTCCCGTTGTGCAGTTGACGTCGATTGCCGTTCGATCACTGCCGGGGAGCGCCCAGAGCCACAGCGCTGCCCTGGCCACCTCCACCGCGAGTGGATCCCGATCAACGCCGTAGAGACACTCTGAAACCAGCGCTTTGCGGAGACTCCCGATCGATCTCGATTCATCGACCACCGCAAGTGACCGAACGAGCAAGCGATCCGCACCACCAAGCAGAAAATGTCCACAGCCCATGGCGAGATCCAACAGATCAACAGCAAGTGGGCAGCTCTCGGCGGCAGTTGCCGTGTCGGAATCAGTTTCCTCCCCGCACAGCGCATCGAGTGTTGATTCGATAATCGATCCAACGATCCGTTTTGGCGTGTAGTACGACCCAGTTTCCTTTCGGGTTTGGTCGTCGTCGGCCAGGACGAACGGTTTGATGGTGGAATCGCTCGACTGCGAACTATGTTTGAGCGCACAGCCAAGAACGGTTTCGTAGAGCCTCCCGAGCTGTCGTGGTGAGAAAACGCCGTAATCGATCGGTTTGGTCCTACCAGCTGGCGTTTCACGCGTCGTGAGCAACGAGCATATCCGCCCTAACGTCTCCGAACTGCAGTACGTCAGCGGATCCACGCCAGCGTGAACCGCCGCACGGTCATCGGAACAGTCGAACAGCCACCCAGGATAGCTCCCAAACGGGCCGTCATCGTCACCGTTGAACCGTCGGAACTGCGCCTGGAGCCTTGATCGCACGCCCGTCTCCGACGACCCGGTTTCAGCGGCCCCCCGATCGATTGCGGTAGCGTTCGAGTCCGTACTCACCGTTTGATCCGCGATTCGAACGACGAGAAGGCGAAGACAGAGCACTACGGCCCCTTCAAGGACTGATTGGGTGTCGAACGCGTTCTCCCGGGTCGGTTGACGCTCCACAACGTCGTTTGCGACCGCCGTAATCGCCGTTCGAACGTTGGCCGTGAGTGCGTCGTACTGTGACGCACACCACTGCTCGTGGTCGGTGATGAGCCGCTTGTGGACGGAGTGATTGGCCGTCGGTGCCGGTGGATCGAACAACACACAAAACTCCGAAAATCGTTCGGGACTCCCGACGGCAAGCAACTCCAGCAGATCGATTTCAAGATATTGCTCGAACGGTGCGGGCGTCTGGTCGTGATACAGCCGCCAGCGAACACCGTCGGTGACGATCGCCCACTCGACCTGCTCACTATCGAATGCACTGATCAGACGGTTGCCGACGCCCGCGCTACAACGTCCAGTCGCAAGTTCATCAGCCGCCTCGATGAAAATTCCAACGCGCGTGCGGTCCGGTGCAGCAGCTGTCGACTCGTCTGAGGTGTCAGGTTGTGGCCAGAGTCGATATGAATCAATGACCGTCTCACCCACCAGTTCGATCCAGTCCACCGAGTGGGCCTGCGATGGATCGATCGAATCCAGGGGACCATCCCAGTGGGCGAGCAAGGTGTCCATCGCATGATCAACGTCCCCGAGCGACCACGCTGATTCCTCCGTCGTTAGCGGGATCCGCTCATCAAGAAACACCGACGAAAACAGTGCGCCGCCGGTTCGGTACGACTGTCCAACCATCAGTCTGGAGCTATTCGCTCCGGTGAGTCCAACGGGGTGCGTCTATCGACAGTTCGGCCGCCGTGTCGATTCGGCATCGCTATGGTTTAGGACAAACACGCTATGACTATAGTTGTTGCTGTTTTATGGTTAATATGATATCATATTCCCAAAGGCATTCAACACAGTCGTCTGGCCGGCGTCCGTCTCCTCCGCGCAACGATTGCTGTTGATAATGATACAAGTTATCCATCAGTTTCGACACGAGTTTTCACAGGTTGGAATATCGTATAATATCTATGATTATATTAACAAAGTATGTGTTACGGGATGAGTGATACAACTGCCAGCGATGAAAATCACCTGGACCCGTCCCATTGATCCCGTGAAAATTCGGTATCGTGATGTATTCGTCGGTATACTCTTCATTTTGGGAGTATTTTGTCTCCCGGTGGTGGTGCTGTGGATTATGTGGACTTCGTTGACGCCAGTGTTGTTTCTGCTTGCCGTTGGTCTCGTAACGATGACAGTTGGACTGTTAGAATCCGCGTGATCAGCGCCGATACCACCACCAGCACACGGCGAGCACGACGGGCATCGCAGTGGTTCCGATTATCCCGCCGAACCCATCAATTTCGATAGTGGCCGCGAGATTCGTGTAGAGTATTGCGCCGCTGATGATGGCAGCGACAGTGTAAACCCGAGCCACGACACCAGGACGAACGAGCACTCCAACGGTCATCAGCAAGATGGCCCCAACACCCACACCCCACAATCCTGACCCAATTGGATAGTTCAGCAACACCATTCCGGCGAGGGTGTGTCCCGCGAACACGAGAACACCACCCAGCACCCATCGGAACAGCCCGATCAGCCGATCGTTTAGTCCCGGTTTGTGGGCGATATCGTCTCGTCCAGCCGTGATGTCGTGTTCGTGGCGGTTATTGTGACAGTCGACACAGAGGGTGATGAGATTCGAAAACCGGTTCGAGCCTCCTTCAGAGAGCGGCGTCTGATGGTGAACATCGAGCACGACGCCGTCATCCCCCGCGTGTGGGCCGCTTTTGACGCCACAGTCCTGACACGTCCAGTCATCACGCTTTTGGACGGCGGATCGACGGGCATCCCAGTCTGGCGGGTATCGGTTTGTCGAGCTATCGTACCCCGATTGATCATCAAACTCCGCATTGATCGCCCCACCAGCTGCACTCATAGTATGTTAATCTGGTATCTGATTGGCAACTGTAAAAGTCTCTCTGTCTTCCTGTCCGCAGTGGTGAACAGACCCGTGGGTACTGACCACAGTGAGGGCTGTCAACCGATGTGGATAAGTGAGTTGACCGACCGAGATTCACCGATGACGGCAACTGATTCATCACAGGTCGATCTGGTCGGCGCTGAGCTGACACGAAACATCGTTCGAGCCGCGCTGTTTGCGGCGTTACTCGGCGCTTTCTCACAGGTGAGCTTCTCCATCCCGCTGTCGCCAGCACCGATAACGCTCCAGTTACTTGGCGTCTATCTCGCAGGGATCCTGCTGGGGCCAGTCTGGGGTGCGGGTGCCTGCGTGCTCTACCTTCTCGCCGGCGCAATCGGTGCCCCGGTGTTCGCCAACGGAGCGGCCGGGTTTGGGGTGATGCTTGGGCCAACTGGCGGGTATCTGTGGTCGATGCCGATCGCCGCTCTCATCATTGGTATGTTCATCCACGGCAGTAGCTCGCTTGTCGATCCCGCACAGCGAGGGGTTGGCCGGTTGTTCGCCGGTCTCATCTCTGGAACGGTCGTCATCTACGCCTGCGGAGTCCTCGGAATGATCGTGCTGCTTGATTTCACCGTCCAGGGAGCGATCACTGCGGGCGCGCTCGTCTTTCTCCCGGGCGAGGCGCTAAAAATCGCGGCGGCGATCGGAATCGTTCGCAGTGACGCCATAACTGCCTCGTGAGCCGCCCATGATCGAGTGTCGCGAGCTCACGTCTCGGTACGAGGATCAGTCCGCAGAGAGTCAGCCAGTGCTCAATGGTGTCTCGCTGACGATCGACGATGGATCCTTTGTCGTGCTTGCCGGAGCGAACGGGTCGGGAAAAACCACGCTCGTTCGCCACTGCAATGGACTGTACACCCCAGATTCGGGATCCGTACTGGTAAACGGCGTCTCAGTCACGGAAGATCCGGTCGCGGCACGAACGGCAGTTGCGATGACGTTTCAGGAGCCAAGAGATGGCTTTGTCGCCGCCACAGTTGGTGCTGACGTGGCGTTCGGTCCGGAGAATCTCGGCCTCGAAAGCGCGGAGATCGACCAGCGGGTCAATCGAGCGCTCGCTGCGGTTGGGCTCACTGGATACGAACGGACGCAGATCGAACACCTCTCGGGTGGTGAGCGAATGCGGGTGGCGATCGCAGGTGCGTTAGCGATGCAGCCGGATCACCTGTTGCTGGATGAGCCGCTTGTCGGACTCGACGCACCAGCAGAGCAGTCGGTGCTCGAACGACTCACGGCACTCTCTGCGGACGGGATGAGCATCGTCGTGGTGACACACGATCTCCGTGATCTCGTTGAGCGGGCCGATCGGGTCGTTGTGCTGGCTGATGGCGCGATCGCGCTCGATGGCCCACCGGCTTCTGTGTGCGAGCAGCTTCCCGAGTACGGAGTTTCCGCGCCGTGATGAGCTATGCTCCGGGGTCGTCCGTAGCGCACCGTCTGGACCCTCGCACGAAACTGTTCGTGCAGTTCGCGATCGCACTCGCAGCGTTTGCGAACACGACGCCGCGAGGATTGCTCGTCCTCACGGCCATCACTGCGGTGGTACTGGCCAGTGCGAAACTGGATCCGCGGGGGGTACTCATTGAGCTGCGATGGCTCGTACTGCTCACCGCGATGGGACCTGTACTCTCCGTTCTCGTTGTTGGCCCGCCCTGGATCGATCTCAATCGAGCGATCGATCCCGCACTGGCCAGCTATCGAGTTGGCTGTCTATTACTCGTCAGTGTGGCCTACGTCCGGACGACCCCGGTTCGTGATTCTCGGGCCGCGATCGAATGGGTAGTCCCTGGTCGCCTTGGCCGTGGACTCGGCCTCGGCGTCGGCCTGGTCTTTCGATTGCTGCCAGTGTTGCTCGCCGACGTTTCACGGCTGCGACTGGCCATCGACGCACGTGCTGGCACGCAGCGCCCCCTACACGATCGTATTCGACGCCTCACCCTGGGCAGTCTCCGCCGCCTGTTCGACCGTGTGGAGACACTGACGATGGCACTGCAAGCGCGATGTCTCTCCTGGAATCCAACCGCGCCGGTGCTGGAACTTTCGCTGATCGACGGGCCCGCGCTCGTGTTGGCGCTTGGACTGTTGGGCTGGGCGCTGCTCTGAGTGCTAGTAGTCTTCAATCAACGCGGCCAGATCTGCGGCCAGATCGACCGGCAACCGGTCTCGTTGTGCTTCACTCATGCGAATGAGCTCACAGTCGTCGCGACGCTTAATTTCCCCAATTACTCCTTCAGTTGGTGCGGCGGCGATGGACGCCAGCACGGGAATCGAATCGTCGAGAACTGATCTGACAGCTTCTGGAAAGGTCGAGCTTTCGAGTTGCATCGGTGCGATCTCATCGAGAATGATGCAGTCGGCTTTGTCGAGTCCACGCTCGAATGCGGCCTGATACATCTCGTCGACGGCCGCGACATCCACGCGATACTCGCCGACTTTCGGGCCAGTCTCACGGTTGATGTGAGCCAACGTCCGAAAATCGCCAGACATCGCGTCTACGAGATCAATGCCGATCCGTTCGCCGTTGACCTGACACTCCGGACAGTACACACCACCGACCGCATGGCCGATCTCTTCGAGTTGGTCCCCAACACGTTGCAGCACGGTCGTTTTTCCCACCTGGGGTGGCCCTGTGAGCACGATGTTTTTTGGCATCGTTTATTTCACGTGTGCCGTTTTGGGTGCACATACTATGATTGTACCTCTTGATTACCTATTGCATGTGATTAGATAACAAGACACTCGCGCGCACTAGTATACTAGGGGCAATAGTTACGAGTGGTAGTATCAAATACTGCACCGCTGGCGTGATCACGTGCTATCGAAATAATGACTCTACAACAATCTTTCTATTCTAATTACAGAATAAGGCATTTAAAATGCGAAAATATTATATCATTTTCTTATGCATAAGAATGTATGCCGGTCGTTCACGAGTATACTGATGGTAGTAGTATGTATTTACGAAGCACCGTCGAAGGTACCTCTGTGACGCTCCATCTGACTGCAGAGACTGTTGATCTGCTGTCGACGCTTGGATATACGGATGGTTCGACGGTGGATTGGAGTGTGCTCAAGCCACTCTTCGAACACGATTATGTGTATACGAACGACGACGAACAAACAACACTGCTTCAGTCGGTGTTCGAAGCGACTGATCCACTTGCACAAACTGATCCATCAGAGTATGAGAAAATAACATCGTTTGTGGAATCAGACCGTTCTGACAGTTCTGATCAGCCGAGTGATCAGCCGTCAACCACGAGCGCAGCGCCGCGAACGAACGGCGGGGGGCTCACCACGAAGTACACGACAAACACCGACTTTTCGACCGATCCGAATCCGGCACTCACCGACCAGGAGACCGACCGATTTGAGGGACCAATTGAGTTCATCGACGAGTCCTATTCGTACGGCTTCGTCACGTTGAGCGAGCTCGATGAATCAGTGTATCTGACGCCTGCCGTGATCGACGAGGGGTCGTTATCCACCGGCGAGCGAGTGTCATTTGGAATTGATAGCATGGACGGTGGGCTCCAGGCTGTCGATGTCCAGCGGGTTGCGGACTCGGCGGATGAGGACTCGAAATCCGATGAATCGTCCCCTCCAGATGAGCGTCCGCCGGCCACTGACTCCTCGAAACCACCGACAGAATCCGGGACGGTGACACCCTACTACGATGAACCAATCGTTTGCTGTCCGTTCTGTGACGACCACTGGTCATCGCTCGAACTTCTCGCACACGTTCGTCGCGAATCGGACGCCGATCACGGTTCCGACGGCGCCGTTCCGTCGTCACTGGATTTCTCACTGGTCACTGTCGTTGCCTCGGGCACCGATACGGTCGTGTGGCCCCAGACAACGACGGCCGTGACGCCATCAGCATTCACTGCGCACTGTCGGTGGTGTGGCGATCCCTTCGTCCGATACGACCGGCTTGAGGCACACTGTTCGCCCACTGACACGGCCGATGGTGGGTGTGACCACGAAGAATGCACGTCAGAGGCGGCCGCCGTGTTCGTCCCACTCGACGGTGCTGGTCGATCACTTGCTCCAGAGAAAAACGTTGAAAACGAGCTGTCCGCAGAGGCAAGCACTGCGCTCACATACGTTGAATCCGACAGTGCGGATGTCGAGAACGCGATGCAACCGTCTGACACCGTTGCGACGGCGTCCTGGTCGGACGAACGGGTGCCTGCAATGGAATGCTACTGGCTGCTTTCGGATCTTGAGATTGTGGGGTCGTCGTTGTCGGAGGCGTTGGACGCCGACCACAACGGCCTGTCAGCCACCACTGCGTACGCCACACAGCTCTGCGATCTCCTTGCCGAATGCATCGAAACCGAACTGTTCGATGCGTATCGAACTGCGTGGGAACGACCCGCCCACGGTCGACGCTTGGATGCGTCCCTGGAACCGTTGATTGCGGTGCCCGACGACCGAGCACCGCTATTCGTTCCCGACGGATTCGAACTCGCCACTGAACAGATGGACGAGCTGGATTCCACGGACGCCCCCGAGAACGACGATCCAGAGGCTGAGTCCGTTGGAGACAGTGGCGTGAATGAGGATGTGGAGCTGTCTCGCGCACTTGCATCAGAGATCCCTTCAGCTGTCCCGCGATCCGTTATCGACGATGTTCTCGAAACGTACGCCACCTACGAGAAGGACCGACGCGAGAGCTCGTGGTTCCACGCCATGACCGTGTTGCAACGAGGAGTAACCGCCTGGGAAACGTCGGAGTCGGAGGGCCGTCCGTGAGAACGGTCACCCGCTGGCAGTGATCATGGGGGCAGTTTTCAATGCCCTCCAGTTCGCACTTATCGGGTTGTGTGGAGTGTTCTGTCTCGTTCTCGGGTATCGGATTCGGTACGACGAACGCGTGCTGTCAGTTGGTGTTTTTGATCCGGCTACCGTCACTGACAGCCGAGCACTCACACGCACGACCGGCACGAACATCATGATCGTCGGGACCGTTACCGTTGCTGTGGCCGTGATTGACGGCGCTGGTGGGGGGCTCACAACGCTCTGGATCAGTTACAGCGTATTCTTGGTGCTTGCTGCAATCGTGATCGTTCTCGTGACCAATCGTTACACCAGGTAGCCTTCTATCCCCATTTGATCGTAGGCAACTCTGGGTGGCACTCACCGATCGCCTCACGCACGAGCAGCTATGCCACCACTCATTCAGGGACTCATCGATTCGCTTCCATTTTCAGTCGAAATTTTTATGAAATATATCTGGGCAACCATCGACTGGATTCCACAGCGACAGGCTGGGATTGGCGGCGTGCCAACAGCGTACAAGGAACTGCTCACAGCTCTGTTCACTGCGCTCTTTCTCGTGCAAGTGTACTGGTCATCTTCCAGCCACGTCTGCGGTCGGGCTGATCGGCCCCACCCGATGAATCTTCTATCACTCCGTGGATCGATCGCCACCGGGAATATCCACGACACTACCGCCGAACCGCTCTCACTGTTTCGCCCGTGAGCAGCCCAATCACTCAATGGGTGTGGTGGGTGACGCCTGGGGTGCGTGCGCAACGGCAAGCGTAGTGAGCTCCTCGATCGAGAGCGGGTCGATTTCGACGGGATCGCCGTCGGCCGTGTAGAACAGCACGGACCGAACCGACCGATCGGGATACGCCTCGCTGACAACGTGGTGATAGACGCTGAGCTGTACACGATACGCAGTCCCAGCGTGTCTCGACCGATCGGTCTTGAAGTCCACGACGTGGACCGTCTCCTCACCCCGAGCGAGCAAATCGAGTCGTCCGGAGATGGCAAACCGCGTTCCATCGTGGGTGAGCGGAAGCACCAGCGGCGTTTCAACCTCGAGGTCGCCGGGGAGCGAGTCAATGAACCGGGCAACGGTCACTTCGTCTCCCGGATCGCTCGATGGGGTAACGGATTCACCCAGTGCATACCGCTCTGCGAACGCGTGTACCCGATTTCCAAACGCTGCCCCGCGCCCGCCTTCGACTGACTCGAACTGCTCGTTCTCCATGAGGTCGTGCGGCGACAGTCCGATCGGCCCATCAGTTGATGGCACAGAGACCGAGAGCTGCTCGCGCTCGGATGCTGCCTCTGCACTGGTCTGAACGGTTGGATCGATCGTTGTCGGCTCTATTGGCAGTGATTTGAAAAATTGACTTGGCGTTTCGCCGGCCGTGACAACGAGATGGTGCTTGGCACGGGTCATCGCAACGTACAGCAACCGACGCTCCTCGTCGTACTCCTGGCCCAGCGTGCGTCTGAGGATGTCCGTCCGCCAGTTGTCGTAAACGTGGGGCTGTCCATGTGCATCTCCGTACAGTCGTCGCTGTCGCAGTCCCACTGGATCGTCGTAGGTAATCGTAGGATACTGCGTGGTAGCCGACGGAAACTGCCGCCGATTCATGTTCGCAATGATTACGATGGGATACTCCAGCCCCTTGGCCGCATGAATCGTCTGTACGGTGAGGGCATCCCCACGGGCACTGGCGTGCGTATCGTACGTGGCTCCGGTTTCGATTCCGCGTTCAATCAGCCCGATGAGCCCCCCACGTGTGAGCAACGACTCGCTGTGAAGGGAGTCGATCGTTGTGAGCAACAGCTCTGTGGCCTGTCCCGCTACGTTGTAGCGATCACACACTCGTCGGGCAATCGCCCCGACAGTTTCGAACGAATCGAGTTCGCTCGCAAACGTCCGCATGGCGTCTGGATACTCGTTTGTCTCAAGGAACTGTTCGATCTCGTCGTAGCTGTATCCAGCCGCTTCGAGCACGACCGCCCATCCCCGCTCGGCGTCCGTTTCCAGGATGCGAAGCCAGGCCAGCAGCATAATCGCGGGATCCGTCCGGAACAGCTCGATCCCTCCGTCGTAGGAGACCTCGATTCCGTGGTCACTGGCCATCGAATGCAGCTCACGGCCGAACGATCGTGTGCGAGTCAACACGGCAATGTCACCGAGATCTGGCGTCCGCCGTGCTCCATCTTCGCCGATCTGGTAGGACGCATTGTCGACGATCGACTGCACTTTCGCGAGCACGGCCGCCTGTTCGTTCTCGTGTTGGACTGCCTCAAGCTGTGAATCCTCGTGGGTGGTCGTCGATTGGAGTGAGATGACCGCGTCCATAATCGCCGTCTCGTCGATCGATTCGCTGGTCGTAGCCGGTGTGATGAGTGCCTGTTCTGCGAGGTCCAGAATTGGCTGCGTAGACCGGTAGTTGTCGGTCAGCTCGACTGTTTCGATCGGTGCTGGCGACCACGACACCCGTGTACCCCCCCGATTGAGGGCGTCAATAAACGTGGTCAATCGAGATTCAAACGCCGTGATGTTCTCGACCGCTGCGTACTGAAACGAGTAGATCGACTGTTTCCAATCACCAACCACACAGAAGTTATCGGTTGACGAGAGCAAGAGGGCAAGTTTGAACTGAATCGTGGAGGTGTCCTGAAACTCATCGATCATCACGTAGTCGAACGCGTGGTGTGCTCGCAGGGATGCATCCGCTCTGAGGAGGACGAACGCGAACAGCTGGAGGAATCCAAAGGTGAGATAGTCCCGCTGGAGGACAAAGCGGAGATACTCCACGTAGCAGTCGTGAATGAACGATTTCAGCTCGGTCCGGTCGGCCTCAAACGCCATTCGTGCGGTCGCGTCAGGAACTCGCTTTTGCTCGCCACGAATCGTTGATTTCGAGGGCGCGTCCGGTTGATAACAGCGATTTCGTCCATACCGACCGAGATCCGACCGCAATCGAGACTGTCTGGATCCCCCGTTTCGCGGGCTGTTGCGCGCATCGAACAGCTCGTAAAACGCCTCGAATGAGCCATCAAGCTTCGATTCTCCGTCCTGATACCAGCCCGACGCCGTCGGAAAGATGCCCCGTGCGGCCAGCCCCTCGATCACCGAACGGATCGTGACGGGCGAGTCAATCGCCCGGAAGAAGTCGGCATACTCGGGGTGGGTGTCGCGAAACTCTCGGATGAACGTTTCAAATCGTGTTCGAATCAACAGATCGTCTGCCAGAATCCGTGTTGAATCTGTAATTCGCTCATCGATCCCCAACAGGGTGGGGGCATCGAACCCATGCTCCGTCAGAATATCGTGACAGAGGCTGTGAAACGTCTGTATCGGCGCATCTGCAAGCGTCGCCATTCCATACTGACTCTGCTGGGTGATCCGGTCTGTCATCTCTGTGGCGGCGGTTTCGGTGAACGTCACGAGCAACACGTCCGCCGGCGACACGGCGGCTTGGTCGACGATACGGGCGTAGCGGCGGGTAACGGCGAACGTTTTCCCCGTGCCGGCGCCGGCATCGACTACACAGATGCCGTCCGTTTGTTCGATCAGTTTGCGCTGGCTGTCGTTTGGTGTCGTCATATTCGTTCCTCCATAAGGAGACAGTCTCGGTTCGCAAGGTAGGTCGAATCTGGCTCGCCGGCGATACCATTGACGGGAAACCGCTCATTGGGGCTATGAAACGCCTCCAATGTGGCGTACTGCTCGGTGAGAAACGTTTCGAACGCGTCAATATCACCTTCGTAAAACGCCTCGGCACGGAGCTTCGATAGATATCGAAGCGCCTGGCTACAGCCCGTTTCGACGTACTTGTACGCACCAACAGCCGTCTGGAGCCCGTCGAGTAGTGACGCTCCAAACGGCGAGTCGAGTGGATCGTCCGCATCGAGTGCCGTTGTGATCTCGTACTCCTCGAACGGCGACCGATACGTGGCATAGTCAACCTTCGAGAACGTTTTCTGACAGTCATTGGGGGCATCCTCTGACAACGCGTCGAAGACGGACTGTCGTTTCGCAAACTCCGAGAAGGGGGCTGGATGGTACGGTATTGTAGTCAAGCAGTCAGAAATATCTGGAGTTCCCGTAATCATCGCATCGTGAGTTTCCAAAAAGTGAACGAACGTGAATTCGAGCTGTTCGTCCGGGTGTTCCGTCCGCTGCTGTGCAAGATACGCAATCGCCTGGGTGTTCGGTTGGTCGCCTGGTGGATCGACGGTCGCATTTTCAACGACGGCTGCTGGCGTGGATTGCCGGCCACTTTTGTAGTCGACCAGTCGCGTTGGACTGTGTACCAGATCGATCACGCCCGAGAGACCGAGCGTCTCGTTGACGAACGCTCGCTCGGTGTGATCCGTCGCGACCCTCACTCCAAGCCGCTCGGCGATCGCGTTCTCCGATGGTGCGGGCTGGGATGAGCGGTGCTCACCACGGTCTGGGGGCTGTTCGTCGAGAAAGGTGGCGATCGTCCGTAACCCACAGCTGTACTTCGCTCGTCGGAGCGGCTGCGCATCCTCGTGAATAAACGGCTCGACTGCCTCGACCATCATCGTTGCAACCGTATCGATCGTGGTTTTATCGACGACGGATGGATGGGCGACACACAGCTCGGCGAAATCGTGGAACAGCGTTCCTTCCACGAAATACGCCTTCTCCGGCGTTGAAAGCAGTTGGTCGAAGAGATACTCCCGCGGTGAGCTGAGAAACGTGTTCAATCGAGACTGACTGAACGGTCGAGGGGGAGTGGATTCGACAGGCACTGGCTCCCGATCAAATCCAGTTGTCGTCGATCGAACGGTTCGATCGTGTCGAACGGTCTCGAAGGCACTGAAACGCTCCGTTGGTCCGTCAATGAGCGGTTCGAAGTAGCGACACGGCGATTGGTCAGGGCCGTCCACTACGAGATACTGCTGGTCGACGCCGTTTTGTAGCAGACACGAAAACCGGCGGCAGTTTCGTGCGAACGATTCCTCGGGCGAAACCCACGGCCTGCGAGGCGGCGTTCGCGCCCAGTCGTCACCCAACCCCAGATAGAACACGAGCGGGCGGTCGACGTACCCCCCCGACAGCGGATCGACCAGCAACACGCCGTCGTCAGCACTGTCGAGTGTGATGTCGTAAGATTGAAGATATCGTTCGAGCTTCGTAACGGACGCGTCTGTCACTGGCGTTTCGCTGAGCCCGAGCGACGCAACTGTTGATCGAAACGCCGGAACCGTGCTGTCGGTCGCTGTTTCGTACGTATCGATAGCCGTGGCGAACGTCCCCGAACGGATGGTCGAAAGCAACGATCGAAACCGCGCAGTGGCTTCCAGATCGAGGTCATCGAGCCGCTTGTCGTGGTGTTCGATATCGA
Organism: Halobacteriales archaeon YIM A00013; assembly: GCA_025041195.1. Classification (GTDB taxonomy): domain Archaea; phylum Halobacteriota; class Halobacteria; order Halobacteriales; family Haloarculaceae; genus Halocatena. The sequence goes on along the minus strand of JAKCFM010000002.1, from coordinate 443,678 downwards.
CTGCACAGCCAACGGCCGCCAGCAGCGACTGACACTCGCCCACACGAACGCCGGGCCGGGAGGTGGCGTGATGGAGCAGCGCAACCAGCCGGCGGTGGTGATCGCGCTGAGTCCGTCCTGTGGAGCCGTAGAACGGAATCTGTGCGCTCTCAAGGGCGGCCGTGAGCAGTCGTTCGTACGGGCTCTCACTGGCTACAATGACCGCAACCTGGTCGGCAGTGTCGGCCGAGAGTGACGCAGTAACGGTGTCAACGACCGCCGTTGGAGACTCGAATTGGCGAAACGGGGGCAGTTCGAATGTCCCATCGGTGAACGGATCAACTGCGGTATACCCCTCCGGTAGGATCGATCGTTCGAGCTGGGTCAACTGATCAACGCCGATGACGGCAACCGACTGGGTGCCAGTAATCTCCGTCTCGGCAAGCCTGCGCAGTGTGGATGGCGTTCGTTTGAGACAGTCAACGACGACCCGAATTGCTTCGGACACATATCGGTCATAGTCGAGAATTTTCTCGATCGAGCCGGTGCTCTCCCAGCAGCCCAGCACCGTATCAACGGCGTACGAGGCGGTTGCCCAGTCCAGATCGGTCGCGTCGATCGTCGCGAAAAACGCCTGCTGTCGTTCGCTCGCTTCCGAGGGGTCGGCGACGAGTCCCCGTGGTGTGGTCGCAAACTGTCCGAGTGTCGGGACGGTGAGTCGCCGATTCAGCGCGTTCGCCAGCGCCTGGTCGGGAACAACCACGAGATCGAACGACTCGCACGCTTCATACAGCGCATCAAACGACTTCGCGCGAGTAAGTGACACGGCTGCTGGTACTCACGTGGATGGTATATACCTACTGTCACAGTACTATCATCAAATGGGGGGCTCACGCCGATTCGAGACAGTCAAACGCGGTCGGGTGACGGATTTTCTCATCCCAATCAAGCACCGATCTGGTGTCGAGCTGGTCGTTTGCATCGATCCCACTCGCACGGAGTCGCTGTAGCGCAACGGCCAGTTCCTGTGGGCAGTCAGTCGTTTTGGTGCTTCGCTCGAACGTAATCGGCTCGACCGATTTATCAGCGATTCCGGCGTCTTCAAGCAGTGCATCGTCGATTGCGGCCGTCGGCTGATGGAACGAGTATCCTGCCTGAAAGTCGAAGCAGTACATCTCACGACTCCCGTTCAACTCGTGGCGCGTGATCTGCGTGGCCTGTGGTGTGGCTTTGACAAGCCGATGGATGGCGATCGTTTTCACACGATACAGCGCGGTCTTTCTCACTGATTCAACTCGTGCAGTGAGCCCGTCCCCGTCGTGATACGCCTCCTCGGCGTTGCGATCGAAACGCTTTGCGTGACGGTTGATCGTGTACACCGCATCGAAGATTCTGCTGTCCTGAGAAAGCGGACGAATCGAGTCGTAATCGACAGTGACGTGGGAGCGTGCGGACTGGTTCGTAGATCCCATGGGTCTCATCGTACGTAACGGGTTCATTCCTGGTAACGACAGCCATTCATGTAACCAATCTAACATACTGGTCGCCGCACAGTCGTTCCGCGACCCCGCTCACTCGACATCGCTCGATCTGTGGTCCAAGAGCGCCCCACCGCCGGCGATGAGGGCTGCAATCAGGCCAAAGCAGATACTGGCCAGAAGGAAGGCTTCGGAGAGCGCGGTTGGCCACGGATTGGCAACACCCTGCGCGTAGGCGCCGTAGAGGCCTCCTCCAGCGAGCACCAGTGGTGTGAGAGCGATTGCGGCCGACAGCTGATAGAGCCCGGTGGTTATCACTGTGGTCCTGGTTGGTTGCGCATAACATCTGCCGATGCCGATGAGACTGCCGATGGCAAATGCCGGCCACCGAACGGAAAAATCGGCGACGATCCACGAGCAGTACACCCCAAAGAGCAGGCCGAAAACGACGGCGAGTATCGCCGTCGAGTAACCGTTCTCGGTGGTGGTCGTTGGACTCGGTAACTGCGACCGAAAGCGATCAGTGAGTCCGGCGGGCGTAGAATCGTCGCTCATTGGTCCCTCCGTGGCCCAACAGCCTCGCGTGGCGGTCGTTCGGGATCGTCCATCGAGGGCTGTTTTGGTGGGTCAGGGCCGCCAAGCCAATCGCCGTGTGGAAACGCACCGAGTTCAGTCTGGAGATACAACAGTCCCTGCGAGAGCGTCACCCACGGATCACCTGTGGAGCCAAAAACGCTCGCCAACACGCCATCGCTGTCAAGCCAGCTCGGCCGGGTCGAGCTCACCGAATTGTTTTCGAATCGGTTTCCACCGTCGTTCGGACTCCCAAGCGCGAGATCTGTGCGTCCCGATTCTTCCACACGATTTCCCTCGATTAGGTTCCCGGCCGGCTGCCAGATTGTTGCGTCAAACATCGGAATGGCGGCGATCCCGTAGTTTGCGTGGTTCGAGACAGTATTGTTGTGGACCTCATTGTCATGTCCGCCTGCAATTCCAATACCGATGCCGTAGGCCGCGTACGCGAACGCTTTCGCTGGAGCATTCAGATTGTTGTTCGAATGGACCTCGTTGTTCTCGATTCGTGTGGCAGCCTGTGGCGCCAGCTTCTCTGAATCGAGCGTGTTCGGTACAATACCACCCATGTTCCGTTTCCAGACGGAGTCGCGGATCACGAGATCGCCACCGGCGTTCGTTCCGGAGTAGCCGAGGCCGTTGCGCTCTGCGGTGACCTGCTCGATCCGGGCATGACACGGATTGCATTGCCCGATGTAAAATCCTGAATCCGGGTGGCCAGCCGCATAGGAGTGCTCGAACAGCCCATTGACTGAATCAAACGCGTAGATGCCGTACTCGCCGTTGTTTGCGGCCGTCACATGGCTCCCCCGATAGCCATCAACGCCCGTCCAGTAGACGCCGTTATACGTGTAGTTCATCACTGTCAGGTTCTCAATCACCACGCCATCGACCGTCACGGTGATTCCGTTGTGACGCGTTCCCTCGCCATCGAGCATGACCTCGTTACGATCAGTTCCACGGATCGTCAGCCGCTGGGTCTCGCTCACCGTGACCTCCTCGTGGTATCGCCCCGGACCGACCAGCACGAGATCTCGTGGCGACGCCGCATCGACTGCGTCCTGGATCGTTGCATACGCCTCGGGAACGCGGTGGACCGTAAACTCTTCGTACGCACGGGGCTCGTTCGGGTCGGCCAGCTGTGCTGGAGTGTCGTGATTGTTTTCGCCCCCTAATCGCCCCATGGCAACGCCAGTTCCAAGCACTCCAGCTGCAGTGGTTGCACGCAACAGCGCACGACGACTGAGATCTGTCGAGGTGTTATCGTCTGTCATGGCAAAGTTCCACAATTGGTATCATCATTTGTTTTTCTATTAATGCTGAACTTTCAGTGCACGTTAGGCGGTCTCGACTCGCACGCCGCCTTTCATCCCGACCGAGCGGTGTGGCTTGCAGTAGTACGGATAGACGCCAGTGTTGGCAATTGTCCGTTCGTAGGTAAAGCCCGCTTCCGTGGCGAATTTGCTGGCAAACGCGTCCGATTGCTCGACGACGTTGTGGCGACCGCCGTTTCCCGTCCACTTCCAGACCACCGTCGTCTCCGGTGTAACGACGATCGCCGGTGGATCGAACCCAAAATGGCCGCCGTTGGCTTTCGTGCCAACACGAACGACGGGGCGATCAGAGTCTCGCCGATCGCGTTCGCCATCGTAATTATCAACGTCTGCAAAAAAATCACCGTACGTGTTCTCACCGTCGGAGCTATTTCCAACACAGCCTGTCAAACCAACACTGGTAAGCCCGACTGTCCAGCGTAACACCGCCCGCCGTTGCATAGAATGGTTCAGCACAGCACCATTATATTTCTTTCTGCGAAATACTCTGGTGTATTATAAGGGTGGCATTCCTCAGTGCTCCTCAGCAGCGACCGTCGTCTCGCTGTTGAGACTGAACGCCGTGGTGACGGTTCTGGTGGTTCGTTGGAGCAGTTCAACGAATGCGTGTCGCCGCAGCACCAGCAGAACGGTGCCGAGAACGAGATAGATTCCCGTGAACACGAGCAACAGATCTTGGCTGTTCACCGGGAGCGTGATCAGGTTCTGTATGAGCGCGTATTCGAGCACCACCTGTGTGACGAACAGCACCAGCAGCCCGATTGCCTCCCTGATACTAATCTGGAAGTTGATGAGGATTGCGAGCGCGAAGTACGACTGTGCGGCGGTGAGCCAGATTTCGGCCGCCTGCTTGGCGTCGAATGCGAGAACACCGTACTCACCCAGCGCGAGCGAGTGGACAACCACGAGCGTTCCAATGAGCAGCGTCCACTGGTTGAGCTTCGAGGAGATGAGCGCGTTGAATCCGGCCGTGGATCGCGCTTTGTTCACCAGATAGAGCACCACGATCAGTTCTGGCGACTCCGATGCGAGTGGTGCAATCCACTGGATCATGAAAAACGACGGCACGCCGATGCCGGTCCCGATCATTTCGAGCCCGTGTGCGAACGGCTCGACGGCCGTGAAGATCAGTGCGCCAGCGTAGAGAAACAGGGTGATGACAGCGCCGATCCGCTTTGGCTTGGGGAATGACTGCAGATACGCCGGAACGCCAACGTGGGCCTCTTCAGACTCGACGTCGCCGCGCAACACCACGAGGATGTAGATGACATAAATACCAACGAGAATGAGCATGTCCAGCGCATCGATCCCGCCGTTGAACGGCACGAAAAACGCCCAGACGGTCGCCCCAAACAGAAACACGACATCGAGGCTGATGTCCGTATCAATCGAGATCGAATTCCGGAGCCATCCAGATCGTGACTGAACGGCCGGATCGGACGCTGCACCGGCTCGTAACACGGTAAACAGCGCAATCCCCGCCCAGCCAATGCCGATGAGGATACGATTTGCGCCGGTCATGTTCGCGACGGCCAGATTACCGGCCTCAATTCCTCGCTGTGTTCCCTCGTAGATACCGGCGTTCCAGGCGTACAGGGCGTCGACAGCGTACTCAGGGGCAACAGCCAGAATGGCGAGCACTGCGATGGCAAACGCCCGTGGAACGTCTTTTTCTGCCGTTTCTGCTGCCCAGGCGAGCAAAAACGCACCACCAAGGACTGCAAGGCCGCTCACGGCCACCACAGCAGACGGGCCAAGCGCGTGCAACGTCACTGGAGGATGGAATCCAAGCGGTGGGAGCACCGTCGAACAGAGCCACAGCAGTACCCACGGAATGGTGAGCGCAACCGCGAGGCCAAGTGCACGGAGTGAACTGTTGCTCATAGCCACTTCTCCAGATTTGCGGCGTCGTCTGTTGTCGGTGCACCGAACGGTCTGTCACTGTGTTCGTGCATATTGCTGTTTGGGGGGACGGGGGGCGCACCTATAATCCACAAGATTACGCTCTACCCGTCGAAATCATCGAAGTCAGGGCTTCTACTTCGAAATTACTGCGTTTTCCGGCTGGACGCGAAATTACAACAGAGCGGACGGTACGGCCGTGAATTCGGTCGATACGGGAAGAGATGGCTGCAAGCGCGTGTCCGTGTGGCTACTCGACGTGAATGTCGGCTTCTGGAGCGTTGTTTTTCACGCTCTCGATCCCGCGGAGAACGCCCTGTTTGGATCGGTAGCCCTCGCCGCTGTCTGCGATGATGTTGCCGTTCGATGCGACGAGTCGCCACCGCCATTCCGATCGTTTGTCCTGAAACACCTCGAATACCGCCATAGATAACGAACACTAGTCGATCCGTAGACAAATATTCACGCATATCCCACGGGAGTATCGATCAGTGTGTTGCAGATGAGAGGTCGAGGCCGACGATGCCGGCTATGATGACGCCAATGAAAAAGAGACGACTGATCGACGCTGGTTCGTCGAAGAGGGCGATCCCCAACAGTGCGGTACCGACGGCACCGATTCCGGTCCAGACAGCGTATGCCGTCCCGATTGGAAGCGTTCTGACAGCGGATGCCAGCAACAGCATGCTGATGATCAGTGCAATAACGGTGCCAACGGTTGGGATCGGCCGCGTGAATCCCTCCGAGTATTCGAGACCGATCGCCCAGCCGATCTCGAACAGTCCTGCGATAATCAGCGTCAACCACGACATGGTTCGTCCGTTCTATGCTGAGCAGTCTAAAGAAAGAGCAGCGAGAGTTCCCCGGGTCGGGTGACCCGGGGGGTGAATAGCGTACACTCGCCAGCTTAGGTGTGTTCGGTCTCGTCGATATACCGTTGTACGACATCCGCCGCGACGTTCCCAGTTGTGCCGACGTAGTACCCGTTCTTCCAGAGACCACTACCCCAGAAGAACTCCTCGCACAACTCTGGGTGCCGTTCCAATATCCATCGTCCCGAGTATTCCTTGAGTTGCTTGGCCACCTCCGAGGGGCTGCGACGGGTCTGTTTGGACGAACAGATGGACGTGGTCAGGGGCGATTTCGATGGAGAAAATCTCGTGGTCGAACCTCTCTGCGGTCTCGTGCAACATCTCGGTGAGTTCGTCCTCGATGTACTCAAGAATCGAATGGCGATACTTCGGACATCGCAAATCGAAGATTTGCTAGCAGTCAATCTCCGATTGACGACACCAAACGAAATGGTACTTGCATGTACTCACCGATGGGCATGTCTCCGGTAGTCGGTTATCGAAACACAACGGGTATATGCATTGCTAATATGGCGTCGCCCCCGACCAAGACGAAACAGTTCCGCCTTCACATCGAAGAGGGCGAACGCTCTTGGTTGAAGGACGCCCGATACACCTCCCGGGAAGTGTTTAACCGGAGTATCGAACTCAAACAACGGGGGTTGTCGCGGACCGATATCCAGCGACACATCAAGCCCGACGAGTACCTCGCCAACAACAAGTGCGCGGTCGTTGGGAAAGCCCTCTCGACGTGGGGTTCGTACCAAGAACTCCGTTCGCAGTGGCTTTCGCTGGATAACCCCGAGGAACACCCAGAACCGGGCGCGCCTTCGACGGATAAGAATGGTGCGTTCCCTCTCGTCATGGCGCACGGGGAGGGATACCGGCTGAATGTTCGGGAGGATGGTCGAATAGGGTTCTCCATCAGTGCGAAGCCCTACAAGAAGGTCTCTGGATTCCTGCGTGGCCAACGTGGGGGCATCGAGTTGCTGAATGAAGCACTCGCGGAGACCGACGGCGATTATGGATTCGGGCAGGCCGAAGTCCTGTATCGAGAGGGCGTGTACTACCTACATGTCCCGATACAGTACGACGCCGACGTGCCCAACAAATCGGACGCCAAGACGGTCATCGGCGTGGACATCAACGAACGGAACGTTGCACTCACGGCACTGAACCGCGAAACGTTCGCCACCAAAGGGACGCTTGTACTCGATTACGGTCCCGCGAAGGGCGAACGGACGCGCCTTCATGACATTAGTCGTCGGTGCCAAGAGTCCGTCCAGCACTCGGTATACCGCCATATCGGAGACAAGGAAGAGCGGTACGTCAATTGGGTTCTCCACCGAATCTCGGCCGCAGTTGTCGAGTTCGCAGGACACTTTGACGCGCCGACAATTGTGTTCGAGGACATGAGCGGTATCCGTGACGGTATGGATTATGGGACGTTCATGAACCGCCGTCTCCACCGCTTACCGTTCCGTGCGTTACAGGACCAAGTCGAGTACAAGGCAGAGTGGGCGGAAATACCGACGTTTGAGGTTGACGCCTACTACAACTCAAAGACCTGTTCCTGTTGCGGCGAACGGAGTTACCGGACAGGCCATCGGTTCGTCTGTACGAACGACGACTGTTCGGTGAAGCAGGACCACGCCGACCGGAACGCGAGCGTGAACGTCGCGTGGCGCGGTGTCCGCCGTATATCGAATGGTGACGAACAGGACGATAATTACCGCACTCGCAAAACCCAACCGTCGGTGAGGTTGGTGAGCCTGTGCGGGTCGGGGCGAGACGTAAGCCGCCCGACCTCATCCGCGCAACTTGCGGCGCGCGGAGTGTTGAACTGAGGGAATTACAAAAGCCGCCGGTCACCCGATACGCGGCTGTTTACACCTTTTGTTAGCAATTTTCCACCGACATCGAATTTATGACTACAGCTATCGAAAGAAATCGATATATGTTCGAGTCGGTGTTACTCGCGACCGACGGGGGCGAGACGAGTGAGGCAGCGTGTATTCACGGATTGGCACTCGCTCACCGGCTAGATGCGACGGCGCACGTCGTGTCGGTCGTCGATACCGGGCTTCGCGATCGGCTCCCGGTTGGACCGGGAACGCTTCGCGCACAACAGACGGCCAGTCGCGAAGCGATTGACCGTCTCGTAGCAGTAGCTGCTGAGAGTGGTGTCCAAACAGTCGAAGCTGTGCTTGATGGGCCGCCGGGAGACCAACTACTCGAATACGCCGACGAGAAGTCGATTGATTGTCTTGTTCTCGGCAGTCGCGGCCGTGGGGCACTCATTCAGTACGTGTTGGGAAGCGTCGCGCTCCAACTCATCCGGGAGGCATCCAGTCCGATCATCACTCGAAGCGGGCCGCCGCTTGAACTGTCTCCTGAGTCGGTGCGAACGGTCGATTACGAGACGATTCTGGTGGCAACTGATGGGAGTGAGAGTGCAAAAGCGGGTGTTAGAACGGCCATAACGCTTGCGGAGCAACTCGATGCGACGGTTCATGCGCTGTTCGTCATTAACGAACTCGCATACACGACACATCCGCCGCCCAATCGGAGCTGGAAAACGTATCGACGTCGCCTCGAACGCGACGGCCGAACGGCGCTCGATTACGCAGAGTCACTCGCTGACACACACGACGTCGCGCTCACAGAAGCGATGAGAGTTGGGATTCCTGAAGCCGAAATCAACACCCACGCGAACGAAATCGGTGCCGACTGTCTCGTGATGGGAGCACGTGGCCAAAGCGGTCTCAAACGAGGGGCAATCGGTGGCGTGGTTGCACGAACCATCCGTTCGGTTGCGGTGCCCGTACTCACAGTCTCCGAACCGATCGAATCAACTGGCTAGAACGAGAAGGTATCCATCAGTTCTGGTGAGCTCACCGACGATTTCCCGGAAAGGAACACCGCGAGATCGATCGTGGTGATCACGCCAACCACCGACTCGTCGTCAAGCACTGGCACGTGGTGGAACCCTTCTTCGACCATCAACTCTGCGATGTCCTGGATCGGCTCGTGAACTGTTGTTGTGATCACCTCGGTACTCATCGCAGCTGCGACGGGTGTGTTCGGATCAGTCGATCCAACCGCGAACCGATCGATGAAATCCGTCGTCGTCAGTATCCCTTCGAGATGCCCCTCGTCGTCAACAATGATCACCGAGCTAATACCGTGCGCGAGCATCTGATTTGCGGCCGTCTGTAACGAACTGTCTGGCTGCGCAGTATGTACTGGAGATGACATGAGGCTGCCAACGAATACGTCGTCCATTGGTAGCAATGGCCACTCAAGACGGTTAAGTATTGTTGCTAGTATTCCGCGACGTTCTCAAATCCGAACAACTCTGCCGTGTTGGTTGCGTTCGAATACGATTGCTCCGTCAGTCGTGAACCGCAGCCGTCTCTGGCAGGTGCTCACCTGGTTGAGTGTGCTCAAAAATCTACTCATTTATATCTTCCCTGGTCGCATATACTGGGGTGACAGATCATACCATCAGTACACAGAAGGGGTTATTATGGGGTAATAACGGTATTTAGCGGATTTCCGCGCTATTTTGTCGTTCAACCTATTATTTCCGAATATCTGATCAGTGGACGACGCCGTGGTTCGAAATGTCCCTATATGTCCCGTAGCACTCCGAACACTGCAGATACTGCTGGATTCCCCCTGTTCGATTATGGAGCGACTACTTGAAGATTAATATCTGTATTTTTCGCTCCGGGTACGTGTACTGATTCCTGCTTTTCAAACGGCCCAGCCTGGCGATCGTTCGGGGTCCGGTCCGACCCCAACGGTTCCCCGTGGTATTGGTTGGTTCCGGGACAGCTATGGTGACGTGGTCCATGGCTGGAGGCATGATCAACAATCGCACGTCGCTCGCCCCAAGACACGAAGTCGCGCTCGACTGCATCGAGGCGGGAATCAACGCAGCGGATCCAACAGCGGTGATCGATTCGAACGTTGCGCTTGCGGGCGCAACGCTCTCGATCGGCGGGGATCGGTACGATTTGGACGCGTATGAGCGGGTACTCGTCGTTGGCGGTGGCAACGCGGCTGGCATCGCGGCAAGCGCGCTCGAAACGCTGCTCGGCAATCGAATCGATGACGGCGTCGTTGTAACGGATAAAACAGTGTCGAGTGATCGAATCAGCGTGAGGGCTGGCGACCATCCGATTCCATCGGAGCGGGGCGTTGAGAACACGCGCTCCGTGCTGGAGCTGGCAAAAGAGGCGACGGCGTCGGATCTTGTGATCGCGATCGTCACCGGAGGAGCGAGCGCGTTACTCGCAGCACCGGCGGCAGGAATCACGCTGGATGCGCTGCAATCGACCACGAGTGCGCTGCTCGAAAGCGGTGCGCCGATCGAAGCGATCAACGCGGTTCGAAAACACTGCTCTTCGATCAAGGGGGGTCAGCTCGCCAAAGCCTGTGCGCCAGCGACGACCGTCGGCCTGGTCTTTAGCGACGTAGTCGACGATCGGCTGGACGTGATCGCAAGCGGCGTCTGTACACCCGACGAATCGACGTACGCTGACGCACTGGACGTGCTCGACCGATTCGACGTTTCAGCCCCCACATCTGTCAGCAGCCATCTTGAATCCGGCGTCGACGGCGCGATCGCTGAAACACCCGATAGCGACGATCCAGTGTTCGAGCAGGTCACTCAGCACGTCATCGCCGACAACACGACGGCACTCCAGGCAGCCGCTACAACCGCACGCGAGGCCGGATACACGCCGCTGGTGTTGAGCGGCCACGTTCGTGGTGAAGCCCGCGAGGCCGCCAAAACGATCGTGGCAATAGCCAAACAGTGTCTGTACACTGAACAGCCGGTCGAACCGCCAGCCGTCTTGCTATCTGGTGGTGAGACGACGGTCACCGTCACTGGTGACGGCGAGGGCGGTCCGAATCAGGAGTTCGCCCTCAGCGCGGCCATCGAAAGTACTGCGCCCGAAATAACCGTCGCCAGCGTCGATACCGACGGCATCGATGGTGTCGAGGCGGCCGGTGGGATCACGACGACGGAAACGGCCACGCCAGAGACCGAGGCACAGTCAGCCCTCGATGCGAACGACGCCGGCACCTTCCTCGATCAGGCGGACGCCCGCATCTACACTGGTCAGACCAATACCAACGTGAACGATCTCCGGGTTGTCGTCATCGAAGCGCCAGATCAGGCGTAAGGGTCACGGCGGATTCGCGTCAGGCTCTTCGACAGCAAGCGCCCACGCGTCGATCCAGCCGCGCAGATCATGCTCTGGAACAAACAACGAATGCGTTGAGCTGCCGTGATCGGGATAGCCGCCAACCTCGTCTTCGGTGCCTGGAATTCCTGGTGCGTTCCCCGGGTCGGAAACGTTCGTCTCGTGTGCGCGCGAGGCGATGTCGTCGATTACGCGTTGTTCATGACTGATCCGATCCGCGGGCCGTGCGCCAGCGTAAGCCAGATTGTGGTTCTCGACCTCGTTCGTGTTCATCACCGAGAGCCCCGATGGCCAGAGTGGTCGACTGTTGAGCTGGCTGGTGCTGCAGAAGGGCCGACCGTTCAGTGGTGGGTCGGCAACGTTGTTGGTCTCGATGTAGACGCTTCCATCTCCTTTGATGACGGCGTCTGACCAGTCGAATCGCCCCAGATACTGGTTGTTGACGACGGACGCCTGGGCACCACCGGAGATCATGATTGCCTTATCGAAGTAATACACCAGCGAGTTGGCAATCACACTCTGGGTGTTGTCTTTCAACCGTGGATTCCGGTCGTTGTTGGCCGCATACACCGATCCGAGAATGGCGACGTTCGAGGCACCATTGCCAACGAGCGAGCCGTTCGAGTTCTCCTCGGGTTCGTCTAACCCCTCAGCGATCAACGAGTTCGTGATCGTCGTGTTCGTGCTGTCGTATCCAACCGAGAGATTCTCGTCACGGCCCCAGAACGCCGAACAATGATCGAAGATCACGTTCGACGTTTCATCGGCGTTGTTCATCGGATCAGCCCCCTCCGCTGCGCCCCCATCTTCACCCCGGAAGATGCGGAGATGCTGGACAACGCAGTTGTCGGCCGCTACCTGGACCATGCCGTTGATGAACGTGATCCCGGGTGATGGGGCAGTCTGTCCGGCGACCCAGCAGTACGGATTCGTGATCTCAAGATCGGTTGTCTGAAGATCGATCACACCACTGGTTTCAAAGACGACCAGCCGTGGACCGCTTGCCTCGAACGCCGATCGCACCGCACTCACCGTCGCTTCGGTTACCCGGTGGACAGTTACCGAGTCGTCGAACCAGTCGGTCGTGGCGAATCCATCCTCAGGATCGAACGCGGCGCCGCCGGGCTGGGAGCCACCGCCACCGTCGGTTGTCTCCGTGGTCACCGTCGTTCCGGTTGCGGTATCGCCCTCGCTTGCCGTAGCGAATGCCCGAATCTCGTAGGTGGTCGATGAAGCGAGTCCATCGATCGATCGAGAAAACGATCCAGTCGACCCCAGTGTCTCGGTTGGAGTTTGTGTCCAGGTTTCGCCCGGTTGTCGATACTCGAAGCCCACCGTCGCCGAGGCTGCATCGCCGAGATCGTTGAGACTCCCGGCGACGCGCAATGAACTGCTTCCCACGTCGGTGACTGCACCGGTCGAAACGATCGGATCCCCGTCGGTTCCGCCACCACCAGAGACGCTTCCCGCAACCGAAACGTCGCCGATGTCTCGATTCGCCGTCGGACTCACTCCGGAGAGACTGTCGAACGGAACGGAACAGAGCGTTCCCCCGTTGTGACTCGTTACTGCAAGCCCAACGTAGGCGTCCTCGGCGAAGTCGATCGTGCTCGGCGCTATCGAACTGATCTGTGTCCAGTCGGTGCCGTTGGTCGATCTGTACGCCGTGATCGTATCACCACTCCGGGTCAACCGCAACCAATCCGCGCTGATGTATCCGTTAGGAACGTCGGATTCACCGCTCCCGCCGTCCGAGGTTGTACTCACTGTGTCGTTACCGTTGTCTCCCCGCCACTGGAAGGATACCTCCCCGTTCGGTCGCCGGCGGACCATGGCGTTTTCAGCGTCTGCGTTCAGCGTCTGGCGAACCATCAGCCCGGCCTTTGCCCAGCTGTCCGTATTCGGGATGGAGCCCGTATGCACGCTCACGTCGAAATCACCGGTGAGCTCCCTGTAGTAGTAATGAAATGCGTCGGTAGTTCCAGATGTCGGTGCCCCCGCCCGAAACCGATATGGGTGTTGCCCCCACACTCAAGCCACTGAACAGTCCTGTCGCAATACTCCCCGCTGTTAACGCACGAAGAAACGTGCGCCTATCTTGTGTCATACATTGACACCATTATGCTACTATTTCAGTATAGTATTAAAAAATATCTGAAGATTTATTATACAATAAGATATTTGATCGATTATTTTGCGAACTGTTTGAGATTGTTCACCTGACTTCTTTCCCGACTCACGAACAATTACAGATGTACAGCTGTAAATAGGGGGTGTGAGTGCTGGCAAATGACGTCGACACACCAGTCGACAGACAGAACCGGTCGCCAATACGTTCCCGCCAGCCGAACGCAGTACGCACACAGGATACGGAACAGCCACACTGATTCGGTGCATTTTCTAGGGGTGAATCGCTCGTGTGCTGGCTGAGTCGTCCACTACCGACTCGAACTGCCGGGTGGGTCGGCTGCCTTTCGCCAAGCGGGAACAGAATTATATAGGTGGAAAACATGTGGAAACCAATGACAGTGTCCGAAGATGACTATTCCGGGCGGACGATTCGTTCGGTGATGATCGCGTTCAACATCATCGAGGTGTTGCAGGAGCGAAAACACGTTGGGATAACTGAGCTTGCAACCGAGCTAGGACACTCAAAGAGCACGATCTACAGCCATCTACAGACGCTCACCGAGCGCAACTATCTGGTGCAAGAGCCGGAGGGCTACCGGTTGAGCCTCCGCGTACTCGATATCGCCAATCGTGTCAGAGAGCAGGTGGGTAACTACGACGTGATCACAAAGGAGGTTGACGAGCTGGCAGCAACGACTGGTGAGATCGTTCAGTTCGGCATCGAAGAGCACGGCATGGTGAGCTATCTCTACAAGGCGTCGGGCGATCAGGCGGTCGAAACCCGCTCACGAGTGGGCATCCAACAGCCCATGTACTCCACATCGCTCGGGAAAACGATTCTGGCGTTCATGCCCGCGGATCGAACGGCGACGATCGTCTCGAACGCCGCCTACGAAGCCAACACGCCGAACACGATCACGGAGCCCGACGCACTCCGCGCAGAACTTGACCGCATCGAATCACAGGGGTACGGCGTCGACGACGAAGAAAACATCCAGGGATTGCGGTGTGTCTCGGCACCCGTCCGACACGAGGAGACCGTTCTGGGTGCAATATCGATCACCGGTCCATCGAGTCGGTTCTCTGATGACCGGATTCACGGGGAGTTTTCCGACCACGTCAAGCGGGCGGCGAACGTTATCGAGCTCAACACCAAGTTTTCGTCCACGGGAGTCAGCGAGTTCGACTGACTCTCGCATCTCCCCATCAATTTAATAGCTCCTGTGGGAATCACTCCGTATGGATGTGTTGCTGACTGGTGCGTACGGCCGGTGTGGCACTGCCCTGATCGACCATCTCGATGACGCCTACGACTGGACGTATCTCAATCGGTCTGACCGGCCGACAGACCATCCGTACGGCGGTTACGACACGGTCGTGGCTGACGTGGCCGACAGGGAAGCACTGATGGGGGCTGCAAGCGGTCACGACGCGATGGTGCATATGGCGGCCTATCCCTACACTGATGGTGACTTCGAAACCGTTCTCGAACCCAATATCATCGGCATGTACAACGCTCTTGAGGCGGCTCGACGAAATACTATTGAACGGTTCGTGTTCATCTCCTCGAACCACGCCGTTGGGATGTACGAGCTAGAGCATGCACCTGACGTGTACGCGCCAGGGCATGACCTCACCGTTGATCACACTGATCCAGTTCGCCCGGATTCGTTCTACGGTGTTACAAAATGCTTCGGCGAGGCGCTCGGGCGCTACTACACCGAGTGTCACGAGTATCCTCGCCGATTCTACTCACTTCGAGTTGGGACGGTCAACGGAGCGGCGTACGACCATCCCTATGGTGACGCAGAACACGGCGTCGAGAACGGAGAATTCGACCGGGATTCGGACGAGTATCAGCGTGCAGTGGCGCGAATGAAGGCGTTGTGGCAGTCTCGTCGTGATTTCGCCCACCAGGTGGATTGCTGTTTGCGTGATGCGACCGTCTCGTTCGACGTGTTCTACGGCGTCAGCGACAACGCCGGGCGCTGGTTGGATATTGACCATGCTCGCGAGGGCATCGGCTACGATCCCCAGGACGGTGGCCACCGATGGGATGGGCCGCCCGCAGATGGTTAGTACGCGTCGTACACCGTTTTCGTCGTCGTGAAGAATTCGAGGCCAGCGTCACCCTGCTCGCGATACGTGTTTGTCGAGGAATCTTTCATTCCACCGAACGGGACGTGGAGCTCAAGGCCGGTCGTCTTCTGGTTGACCTTCACAACGCCGGCTTCTACCTCGTTGATAAATTGGGTCGCTTCGGTGTGGTCATCAGTGACGATGCTTGCAGCGAGGCCATACCGGGAGTCGTTTGCCAGCTCGATGGCTGCCTCGAATCCCGTCGCTTCGATGACGCTGACCACTGGGCCGAATATCTCTTCGCGCGCGATCGACATTGACGGCTCCACCCCGGAGAACACTGTTGGCTCGACAAAGTGGCCGTCGTCGTACTGGTCGCCTTCGAGTTGGCTGCCACCCGTTTCGAGCGTTGCACCCTCACTCGTTCCGTCCGCAATCGCCGAAAGCGTCGCGTCGAGTTCTGCTTTTGAGATCTGTGGCCCCATATCCGGATCGTCAATTCCCGGGCCAACCGCGTACGATGTTGCCCCTTCGACGAGCTCGTCGGTGAATGCATCGACAACGTCGCTGTGGACGATCGCCCGCGAGGTGGCGGTACATGACTGGCCAGTCGTGCCAAAGCCACCGCTAGCCACGATTTCGGCAGCCAGTGTGAGATCTGCACTGGGCATGACGACCGTCGGATTTTTCCCACCCATCTCACACTGCACCCGTTTCAGATCATCGGCGGCCGTCTGGGCAACGGTTTTCCCAACGCTCGTCGACCCAGTAAATGAAACTGCAGAAATAGCTTCGTGCGCAAGCAACGGCGTGACCACCACGCTTCCCGACCCGGTGATGCAGTTACAGACGCCCTCGGGGAGTCCAGCCGCTTCGAGACACTCCACAATGGCAACACCGACGCCGGGTGCGGCGGATGCCGGTTTGAACACGACGGTGTTCCCAGTTGCCAGCGCCGGTGCGAGCTTCCAGGCCGGAATGGCGATCGGGTAGTTCCATGGCGTGATAATTGCGGCCACGCCGAGCGGTTCCGAAACGGTGTACAGCTGTGTCTGCTCGGCCGAGGAACTTTTCACCTGGCCACCAAGATCGCGTGCCTTCTCGGCATAGTAATAAAAGATATCCACCGCACGACCGACTTCTCCGGCGGCTTCAGTCCACGTTTTTCCCTCTTCTGTCACCAGTAGTTCAGTGAGCTCCTCTGCGCGCGCATCGAGTTCGCCCGCGGCGCGTCGGAGAATTGCTCCACGCTGTGTCCCCGGCGTCGTTGCCCAGGAGTCCTGTGCGCTCGCTGCCGCTTGTATTGCCCGTTCAACGTCATTCTCGGTTGAGGATTGGTACTCACCGACCACCGCTCCCGTTGCGGGGTTGGTGACCGAAAATGTCTCGCTGTGCTCGGCGCCACACCACGCTCCGTCGACGTAGTTGTCAGTCACTGGCGTCATCGATCCGTAATTATATCGCGATGATTACGAGTGTTTTGGTTGTCTCCCAAAGGGCTATTGTGATTGAACGGATAGGTCTCAGTACACATGTCACAGGCGACTGGCCACAGTACAGTCGAATCGATTGGTGAACAGCTGTTGCACTCTCGACTGTTGCAGCTCGTTCTCGGCGGGTTGGGGCTCGTCGTGCTCGCGGCTATCATCGACACGATGCTGGTAACCCCCGCGACGACCGAAACGTGGGGGATCTGGGCGGCGATTCTCCCCGTATGGGGGGGTGCGCTGATTCTGACCGGGTTCGTCGGCTACAGTGCGCTCTGGTGGGTTCGCCACTGAACGCCGACCTGACCGAGCGAGCAGCTACTCGTCAGTGAGTTTCGCTATACCGTTTTCGTCCGGCGTTCGAGTGAGTTCGAGCCCACCGAACGCCGTGAGAGTGAACTCACCAAGAACGTTGATCAAACAACCGTCTTCCAGGTGACCGGCCACCGTTTGCTCGCCGTTGAAGCCAGTGATGTGAAGATGTGGCTCACCATCGGCGATGACACCACCGATGCTGTTGATTTCCCAGGCTCCCTCGTAGGTGACAGTCGTGGTTCTGTCTGTGCGGTCTGCTGTGAGTGTGGTCTGTGCAACGTAATGTATTGGTAGCGACTGAACGGTCGCGATGCCAGTGAGGACGGCGCCGGTCTCAATTCCGTGTGCAGAACACACCTCTCGGAGGGATTCGAGAATCGGTTCGCCCCTGTCGAGTCTGACGACAACCGTTCCGTCGTCTGCTGAAAAGTGCTCCATTGACCATCTGACGGCACGAACCGGGTGCACATAACAGTTCGTCTCACCACGACAAACGGTGACGGTCAGTCCAGGTCCGCGTCGTCAATCGGGTCGTCTTCCCAGTAGTCGTGGTCGTCTTGCACCCGGTAGCAGGCGACGTCGTGACCAACTGCGTCTGATCCTGGCTTCGTTTCGGGAACTGACTCTGCACACACCGCACGCGCCTGTGGACACCGTGTGTGATACCGACAGCCCGACGGTGGATCCGTCGGATCCGGAATGTCGATCGTCCGAATTGGTGGCGTTTGTGCCCGGTCGTCACGATAGGTGAGCTGGGGCGTTGCCCACCGTAATGCTCGGGTGTAGGGGTGCTGTGGATCGTGGATGATCTGTTCGGGTGGGCCAATCTCGACGAGCTCACCGAGATACACCACACCGATTCGCCCACCCGTCTTCTCAGCGATATACCGAGCGTTCGATAGATCGTGTGAGACGAACAGATACGACGTGTTGAACGTCTCCTGGAGCTGAATCAATAGGTCCATCATCTCGACCCGGAGCGACACGTCGAGCGCACTGATCGGCTCGTCTGCGAGAATCAGCTCCGGATTCAACAACATTGCTCGGATCAGCGCCACACGCTGTTGTTCGCCGCCGGAAAGCTGGTGAGGATACCGATCGATGTAATCGTCTGCGGGGGTCATCCCGACGTGCTCTAGCAGCCCAAGAATCCGACTCTGCCGGTCATTACCGTCGAGGTCATCGTACCATTGTTTGAGCGGTGCTTCGAGAATTGCGCTGATGCGGTGGTGTGGATTGAGCGAGCTTCCGGGGTCCTGATGGACGATCTGCAATGCGCGGCGGATTTCGTCCGCAGTGAACCGGTCGGTCGCATCCACATCGCTGCCGTCGCCGTAGATGTCTTGACCACGGTACTGGACGGCTCCGCCGGTTGGCTCCTGGAGTCCGATTGCGGCCTTTCCGAGCGTGGTCTTGCCACAGCCGCTTTCGCCAACCAGTACGACCACGTCGTTCTCGTAGATGTCAAGTGAGACGCCATCGACTGCGTTGACGGTCTCTGGATCGCTAAAGAGTCCGAGTCCCTTCTGTTCGGTCTCGAAATGCACTTCTAACTCGTCGAGGCTCAGTAATGGCTCGTCAGCAGCGTCGTGGTGGCTGGGTGTCCGCTGTATTTCGTCCATCTCCGGTGGCTCTATGGGGATTGCGCCGGGTGCCGCCTCGTAGTGGTGACAGTCAGCGGTGTGTCGAGCTGACACCGCCGCGGGGTCTGGATCGCTCGCCCGGCAGGTCTCATCGGCAAGCGGACAGCGTGGGTGGAACGAACAGCCATCGGGCACGTTCACCGGATCCGGCGCAGCGCCGTCGACTGGCTGCATCGACTCGATCGGTGCCTGCAGGTTCGGCGTCGATTTGAGCAACAGCCGCGTGTACGGATGAGCCGGTTCGCTGAGAATCTCCTCAGTTGGCCCGAGCTCGGCGATTTCGAACGCATACAGCACGGCCACCCGATCCGCGATATCAGCCACGAGCGGCAGATCGTGCGTGATGAACACGATCGTGAGGTCGTACTGGGTTTTGATCTCCTCAAGAAGCCCGATGATCGAGCGCTGCATGAGCAGATCCAGCGCCGCCGTCGGCTCGTCCATCACGAGAACCTCTGGTTCGAGCACGAGCGAGAGGGCGATCAGCGCGCGTTGTTTCATCCCACCGGAAAGCTCGTGCGGATAGCTATCCAGCACGCGTTCTGGATCGAGATACAGATCTTCGAGAATTCCTGCTGCCCGTTCCATCCCCGTTTCGATGTCCTCGTCGTGTGCCGATAACGTCTCGACGAAATGCGTTCGAATCGTCCGCACGGGGTTGAATGAGCTCATCGCGCCCTGAAACACCATGGCGATCTGTTCCCAGCGAAACCGCTGGCGGTCGCCCTTCGAGAGCGCAAGCACGGACACTGACGGCTCGTCCTGTGGATTGAAGGTGATCTCTCCGGAAACGGTTCCTGGTTCGACGACGGCATCCAGGAGTGCAGACGCCAGCATGGACTTCCCACTCCCGCTCTCGCCGACGATGCCGAGCACTTCATTGCGCTCGATGTCGAGTGTTACCTCGTCGACAACTCGCGAATCCCCGCGATCCATCGAGAACGTCACGGAAACGTCGTTCAGTTCAAGAATCGGTTCGTGCGTCTGTACTCGGTGTGATTGTGTCGTCGTCATCAGTGTGTGGTTGCCTCAAGCGTGTCGTCGTCAGCGGTCGTTTTCTCGTGACGGGCCCGAACGCGGGGATTGAACACCCGGTCGAGCGATTGGCCGAGCAGGATCAGGCCGATCGAAATGCCGGTGATCGCGGCCATCGGGACGAGAAACCAGTGCAGTGCCTGGGGTCGCGCGTGTGCCTCGGCCTCATAGGCAAGCTGGAGTGTGACTCCCCAGTTGAGATCTTCGAACGGTAGAATGCCGAGATAGTACAGCGCGGCGGCCTCGAAGATCACTCGCCGTGCGGCGTTCGTGAGATTGATCACGATGTACGGCAACAGCGGAGGAACGATCTCTTTTGAGACGATCACATGGGTTGGCAGCCCCATCGTTCGGGCGGACTCGACGAACGATTCATGGCGAAGCGTCAACACCTGTGATCTGATCGCTCGTGCCAGCCCACTCCAGGACGCAACCGAGAGAAGGATCCCGATCATGTAGGGATTTTCCCCCATCTCGAAAATTGCCACGAGCACCATCACCAGCGGAAAGCCGGGAATGTTGATGAACACGTCCGTGATAGCGCTCAGCACGGTGTCAACCCAGCCACCTTTATATCCCGCAACCGCGCCGACAACCGTGCCAAGCGTTACTGAAAACAGTGCGCCGGCGGTGATCATCTTCAGCATCTCCTGGGTCGAATGGACCACCTGGCTGAACAGATCCCGGCCCATATCGGTCGTTCCCAGCGGATAGTCCATCGTTTCGAACGGTTGTGCAAGGGCTGGGCCCTCGGCCGGTGCGGTTGGCTCGATCACCACGGTTCCAACCGTTCCCATCAGGAGATAACAGAGGATGATCGCGAATCCGATTCGTGCCCGCCAGTCGCCCCAGACGATCGATAACGGCGCTCTGACGTACGTGTCGTAGACGTTTCGGAACTTGTCCTCTCGGGTCTCCGTAACCTGTGAGACGGTTTCGAACGGCGTTGGCGTTCCACCGTCGGTGCAAGTTCCATCCAGTGCATCAGTGAGTGTCTCTCTGTGGTCTCTATCAGTCATCGTTGTGGTGTGGTCGCTGCTGTGGTGCCAGTCGAACGTGCGGTCGATCAGTACGATTCATTGCTCGATCCTCCTGCCCGTGGGTCGATCATGGAGTAGGTCATATCGGCGATGAACAGCGCAATGACAACGGCGATGGTGATCACCATGAATCCACCCATCATCCGTGGATAGTCCCTGATGTTCACCGCCCGATACAGGTAGTAGCCAAGCCCCTTGTACTGAAACACCTGCTCAAGCACGACCGATCCGCCGAACATCTCGCCGATGCTGATCAACAGGGTGGTGTACATCGGAAGGATGGCGTTGCGGGCGACGTACTGGCTAGAGATCGTCAGATCGGAGAGCCCACGCAGCCTGGCAACCCGGAGATAATCCGAGCCGAGCACGCGAATCGAGTTGCCACGCATTCCCAGCGACGCCACCCCGGAGGCAACGAGCATCGATATCACCGGTAATATCGCGTGATACACCACGCCTGAAATGAATGGGAGGTTGAATCCTGGCTCGGTACCGGCCACGTATTTGCCACCTGCTGGAAACCAGCCAAACCGGTACGACAGAAAAATCAACAGGAGAAACGCCAGCACGTAGAACGGGATCGAGCCCATTAGAATGGCCCACGAGGTGAGTCCCACGTCGAGCCGACCGCCCTCCCAGTAGGCCATCAACGCGCCAACCACCACTCCCAGGATGAACGTGATACAGAGCGACCAGCTCATCACGAACAGTGTCCACGGCAGCGCCTGGGCGATCTCGTTTGCCACCGGCTCACCACTCGCGATCGACTGGCCGAGATCTCCCTGTACCGTCGACGTCAGATAGTTCACGTACGCGATCGGTATGGGTTCGTCCGGCCGAACGCTCAGTCTGGCTTCGACCAGCTCACGTGCTCGTGCCGGATTCATCCCCGACTGTTCGAGCTGGACGAGCATTGCGCCCATCGGATTCCCGGGCATTAGCCGCACCAGTGCGAACGACAGTGTGAGGACCGCCCACACAGTAAACACTGCCTGTCCGACGCGACGGATGCGCCAGTTGTTGAAAACCATGGTATGAGTACACGCTACATATTTCTGGTACCCTAATCAAAGTTCCCATCTGTAAGGAATTGACAATGATATAAATCCACCACCTACAGCGGATCCCAGTCGAAATGAAACACAGCAAGGCCCCCAACGAGCGTGATGGCTATTGGGATGAGGGTGATGGTGGCGATTACGAACGACGCTGACGCAGGCTCCAGAAAGGCAAACGAGTAGCCAAGCAACACCAGCAACAACACATCAATTCCAATACACACCCGCGCCATTGATTGTACGATGCCCATCTGTGTGCTGTCGTGTGTTCTCGTTCACCATATACGTTCGGGGCGATCAGTCACCGACGTATTTCAGCGAGCCGTCTTCGACCTTCGTGGCGATGTAGAGAGCGTCGTCCACACCGTTTCTGATCTCGTCTTTCACGTCCAGTTCCCAGTTGGCAGAGTTGTAGCCCCCAGCATCGGGCTGATACATCATCTCCACTTCGGGGAGCGTCTGGTTCCACCACCACATCAGTTCGTGGTGGTATTTCGACTCACCAGTGACCTGCCACTGTCGAATGTGCTCTTCGATGTTGATCTCTTTTGTGCCACTGTTGCCCTCGGGGTCGCCGATCGGCATTGGAATCTCTCGGGTTGGCTGGAAGTGCGTGATCGACTGAATCCAGTCAGGGACGAGGCCAAGCGCCCAGAGCGCGGTGACGCCGTTGGCACTCGACCCGTCGGGCATCAGATCGTAATGGCCGTCTATGCGGTTCTGGTCCATCGTCGCATCATCAACCTGCTCGATGGTTGCCTGGATGCCGAACTGCTTCAGATTCTCACTGAGAAGCGTAATATCCGGCCGTTCGGCCCCATTCATGATGGTGATCTCGAACGGACTTCCGTCCGGCGTCATCCACTGGCCATCGCCATTCTGGCTGTAATCTTCCATGCGAAGCAACTCGGCTGCTCGTTCGGTGTCGTTCGTTCCGTAGGTGGTGAAGTTGTCTTTCACGAGCGACGTCGACTCGTGGCTGTCTTCGCGCAACACCTTCCCTGGGAGCCGACAGGCCGGCCACTCGAACACACGGTTGACGCCTTTGAGCAGCGTTTCGACCTGCTTTTTGTCGAAAATGTGCGCCACCGCTTTGCGGACGTTTGGACTCTCAAATGGCGTGTCGTAGTCGTCGACGCCGTGACCACAGTTGAACGCGAACAGCTTGTTGCTTGACCGTCCTTCACGGAACAGCGTGTGCTCGTCTGGAAGCGAACTCCGCTGGTCCTCCGGAACGGGAAAGCCCTTGTGCGAGGCGTCAACCTTATTCTGTGAGTATGGCTGGGTGGGTTGATCCTGTGAGAAGAGCTTGAGCTGGAACTCGTCGATCTCGATGTTGGCTGCGTTCGGGTGATCCTCGTATATCTCCATCGTGATGATGTCATCACCCACGTCGGCTATCTTGAACGGGCCGTGTCCGATCGCGTTGTCCGAGTTAATCTTCGGATACGCGGCGCCGGTGATCTCCGCGACCACCTCTCCTTTCTCATCACCGCTCGTGTTCTGGAGCCGTTCGTGCCACTCCTGCCATTTCTCGTCAGTGTGTTTGGTGAACACACCACGACCGAGATTTCCGTGGTACGAACCGATGGTGTTCTGCACTGCAAACACCGGGTCGAGCGGATCGTGGAGGGTGATCTCGAAGTGGGTGTCATCGACGGCTTCGATCGATTCCATCACCTGATGCGGGCGTTCACGACCCTCTTCTTCGGCCGTGTATTGTAAGATCTCCAGCTCGATCTGCTGTTCCATCACGTAATCGTCGGCCACGAACTGATCGCCGTTGTGCCACGTCCACCGGTCATCTAGCGTCACCGAGAGCGTCGTGTCGTCCGATTTCTCCCAGGATTTCGCCATCAGGGGGTATGCCTCGTTCACCGTTGGGGCGTACACTGCGAGCCGGTCCATGATGGCCGCTCCCGGGTGCCAACAGCCGGTCTTCTCCCCGTTCCAGGGATTGAGGTGTCGATCCGTCGGCGTGGCCTTGCTCGTCAGCGGATCGAACACACGGAACGTCCGTCCATCACCGCCGCCGTTGGAGCCACCACTGTCATCCGTCCCACTCATACAACCCGCAACGAGCAACGTTCCACTCACAGCACCGAGTCTGAGAAACTGCCGTCTCGTGCTGGCGCTACGGTGGTCTTTGGTACTGCTGACCATGGAACCCTGTTTCAGTTACTGGTATTTATAATTAACTAATATGTTCGCAAAATGGATACACAAAATAATTGTCTGGATCGACAACTGCTGATTCTTCCCTCTCAGTCGAGCAGGAATTCGGCGAACGGAAATTCTTCGACGAGTTCGATTCGCTCGCCCCGCCGAGCGGATTCGTAGGCACCCATGGTAACGATCGTCGCCAGACAGCCGTCTTCGACGGTCGCTGGTGGCTCGGATCCGTCGGTGACGGCGTTGAGAAATGCTTGCCCTTTGGCAAGATCGCGCGTGTATGATTGATACGGTTCGTGCTCGGTGCCGTCCGCATCGATCAGGTAGCCGGTTCTCTCATCCCATTCGACACCTTCGAGATACACTGCACCAGCATCGTCCCAGATATGAATGTGCTCACGGGTTCGGGCGACCATCCCGGTGTCGTGGATCGTTGCAAATCCACCCTCCTCGAACTCCAGAATGATTGCTGATTGCTGATCGAACCGCTGCTCGTCGTCTGCAAACTCCATTTGGGCGGTCACGTGTGTCGGAGTGAGGCCGGTCGTCCAGAGAATTGCGTCGATCACGTGGGTTCCGACGTTGAGGAGATGGCCACCGCCGCTGAGCGTCGGATCCATCCGCCAGTTCTCCATCGTTTCGAAATGCTCGCGCCAGTCCTGAGTGATCTCTCCGGTGATGAATCTGGGCGTCTGGTCGCCGGTTGCCCAGCGCTCGCGGGCGAGTTCGAACGCCGGATTCAGGTGGCGCTGGTAGCCTACCATCACCGTCCGATCAGAGGACGACGCTTGCTCAAGCAGGTCGCACGCGTTACGGGCGTCCGTAGCGAGGGGCTTTTCGCAAAGGACGTGACAGCCTGCCTCCAGTGCGGCGGTGACCTGCTCGTAATGCAGCCCATTTGGTGTCGCGATTCCAACGGCGTCGAGCGCTTCTGAATCGAGCATCTCCGCAAGCGTTTCATACCGGAATCCGGCAGGCACACCGAGTCTGTCGCCGATCGTCGCCAGCCGTTCTGCAGATACCTCCGCGATCGCGCGTAATTCGGCGTCTTCCAGCCGCGAGAACTGCTCTGCGAGTCGGCGTCCAAGACTCCCAATCCCGACTACACCAACTGCAATGGATCTGTCCTGTGTTTGCATGTCCATCGCACACTCATGGTGACAGAACCGTAACTGTTTCCCCAGACGCCAGATTGCCGTTTGTCGTTCGCTGCTGGCGAAATCGAAACCGTCCAGGAGGGTGGATCACGCTGGGCGTGTCGGTGGGTGATTTGGCCACTGAGGGTACAGTGGTACATCCACACCCAACGATGAATCGTTCGCCTATGCGGAACGCAGTTCAGGACCGTTTGACGGTCAATTTTTCCGAGTCCGCAGCGTCAATGGCTGTCTCAATGTCCTCGTCGACCCGTAACTGCGCCGCGGACTCGCCACGGTGACTGATTCGGGTCGTCGTTGGCAGTCGTGCGTTCCGGAGGGTCGTCCGTTCGACATCCGCAAGCTCGATATCGGTCGCCCCTTCTGGAACGTCCAGTCCATCGATCGTGACGGTTTCGGTGGCCTGCAGCGTTAGCAGTGGGCCATCGGCAACTTGCAGCCGAACGTTACGAACGGCGAGTTCAGACAGTGATTTAGCGAACAGTCCGTGTTGCTGTTCGTATCCCGCGGCCATCGCCGGGCTCAGTTCGCTAGCATCGAGCGACCGCGTGGCGCTGATATCCACGTTGGTGAGCGTGATGGGACCAAACGGTTGCTCTGGGAGTCCAGCCAGAAAGCCGGCCGATTCGACGTTCGTGGCCGTGATGTCTGTGAAATGGATTCGCCTGACGATCGGCGTGGTTCCATCCACCGGCTGTGGGTCGGCGTCGATATCCGTGAAGTAGTAGCCGTTGATCACAAACGGACAGGCAACACGTCGCATGACGATCGTCGAGAAGCGACAATCCTCGACACAGCCGCCACGGCCGCGCTGTGTCTTGATGCGGATGCCGCGATCGGTGTCCGTAAACGTACAGTTGCTGACCACGACATCACGCACGTCACCAGACATCTCCGAGCCAATCACGACGCCGCCGTGACCGGCTTCAACGGTGCAGTTTGTGACAGTGATCTTCTCCGCTGCACGACCGATCTGGCGACCCGCCTTGTCTTTTCCGGATTTGATGCAGATCGCATCGTCGCCGGCATCGATGAACGAATCGCTGACGTGAACGTGGGTGGACGAATCGATGTCGATACCATCGCCGTTCGGAGCGTCCGCAGGATTTTCGATCCGGAGGTCCGTGAGCACAACGTCGTCGGAATACACCACGTGCGTGTTCCAGAACGGCGAGTTTCGGAGCGTGACACCGCTAATGCTCACGTCTTCGGAGCGGTGAATCTGACAGAGTGGCGGTCTGAGTGTGAACGAGCTCACATCGTCGGCGTGTTCATTTGCCTGCGAAAACTCGTCCAGCCGATCCGTCAGTGTGGTCGGGCGGGTTTCGGGGGCCATATCGGTGTACTGCCACCAGTACGATCCCTGTCCATCGATAACGCCACCACCTCGAATTGTCACATTCGAGGCGGTATCGATCCATACACAGGGATGAAAGCCGGTCTGCTCCCATCCCTCCCATCGGCTTTCGACTGACGGAAACGCCGTCAGATCTCGAACGAACCGGAGCGTGGCTCCGGACTGTATTTCGATGGTCGTATTGGACCCAACGGTGAGCGGGCCGGTCAGATACTCCCCTGGCGGAAATCTGAGGACGCCGCCCGATTCTGCACACTCTGTGAGCGCTGATTGAATCTTATCTGTCTCCACTGTGGTCCCGTCGCCACTGACACCGTACGCCGCGATAGACCGCGCCGTCTCTGGGGATGACTCCATCGTATGAACGATGACGGGATAAATAATAAATATTGTCCAGTCAGTGACTGCCTATCTCACAGAGACTGCTCGTAGCTGGGATCATTCACGAACCGATCGAGGTCGATGTCAAGCGTGATCGTCGAGGCACTTGGTAATCCGACCCTGATCGTTTTCGTATCGAGATCGACCGATTCGTCTCCGTGTTCGAGGCCTGTAATGCGATGTTCACCGTACGCACCCGCCTGTGTGCACACCGTTCTGGCGGTGACGCCCGCGTTGACGAACTGGACGGTGACGCCGTCATCGTTCACGCGCGAAACCAGCGCTCCAACGCCCGGTGGCAGTCCTGGCCGCCCTCGGTCCGGGTCAAAATGGCGAAGCTGTGCCATCACCAGGCCGCCGTAGTAGATCGGCTGGGGTGCCCCCATCGTGAGTTGTAACAGTGCGCGGTGGAACACAGGATTGCGGTCTCTGCAGTAGTCCTCCGACGGCGATTCCGGTGGCCCACCCTCTTTGTCCATTCGACGACACTGGTGATACAGTCGTGATCGGGCGGCCTGGAGGGCTGCCACAGGATAGTCGGGATACGCTCCGTCAAGATACGAAAGCCAGGCGTACTCCTCCCCGGCACCGTGTTTGGTGCTCGGTGTCGGATCGACACGGCTCCACGGCTTGCTGTCGTGGTTTCGAAGTCGACGAACGCGCTCGCGATCATCGTCATCAAGTGACATATACCAGAGGTGGATGGCGTACGGCGGATCCGAGTGCGGTTGAAACGCATAGAAGCCGTCGCGATACAGCACCGATCCATCATCGTCGGTGAGGACGCCGCCCTCGTCATACTGATACGGCCCCGGATCGCCGTATTTGTGGGGGAGATAGAGGGTTTCGTTTCCGGCCCCGTCCGGGACGGCGATGGCGTTGTCGATCAGTCGGTCCAGTTGCGCTCGTGGAAAGTCCAGCGGTGCTGTCTCCCCACCCAGCAGGACGGCGTTTTCAGCGGCCACGGTCGGACCGATCCCCACGTAATGCCATCCGCCCCAGGACCAGCCGTAGTAGCCACCGTACCACGAACCGTCGTTCGATTCCCCGATCGCTCCCGATCGACCGACGTTGTCAGGGATGATTCCGTCATTCGCCGCCGTTCGCTCTCGCCACGCCGCAAGATAGTCGAACACCCACTCGCGGTAGGCGGCTTCGCCCGTGTGCAGATACGCGTTCGTCATCAACGAGGTGATGTTCAGATTCAACGGGATGTCGCCGGTGGAACACCGTTTGTCCATGAGCTCGAACAGCGTCGATTCGTTCGCCGGATCGAGCAGCTCTTCCGTCGAATCGAAGGGGCCGTCGCGCCACGGTAGCCCGTGGCGAGCCCAGCGATAATCGGCGCCGTAGGGATGATGCTCGTACGCCGAAAAATCCGTGTACTCTGGCCCCATTGAGCCGTTCATCGGTCCACGAACCAATCGCCGTTCGCCGTCGTAGTTGGCAGCTGGGTGGTCCGGACGGTACATGTCGGCAAACCGCGTCGCCCGTTCTCGAACGTCTGCATCGTCTGGCATCGCCAGCCCCATATTGTAGGTGAACAGGTTTCCCTCACCGAGATGGAACCAGTCACGGCAGGCCTCGAACTCGGCTTCGACCATGGCGTGACCGAACGGGGTCGGCGTTCGCGATGCCCTCTCAACTGCTCCCTCGTAGACGGTGCAGGCCTGCTCAAGCAGCCCTCGGTCACCTCCCATCGCGTAGAGTAGCGGCCAGTTGTAGATTCCCTCGATGAGATCGTCGAATCCGTCGATCCCTTCGTGGCCATCCGGTGGCCAGACTGGCGCGCCGTTGTCGGTCATATACAACTCGACGAATCGATCGACTGCAGACGTACTCAGAGCAAAGAGCGCTCGCTGGAGTGTCACCCATTCCGGTGGCTCACAGAGCGCCGTCTCAGCTTCGAATTCGGCCATACGTCTGTTCCTTCTCTCAATACTAATGAATATTCGGGTGGTGGCTGTGAGTGAGACTGCTCCCATAGCGAACAGCGAAGTCGAACGGCGCTGAGTCAGGCGTCAAACGATTCGACCGCGTCTACCTCGCCAGTAGTTACGCTGGCGCCGGAAGTTGGCTGTGCCCACGCCACCGCGTTCGAGAGCACGCGCTTGATCTCTGGCTGATGATAGATCGGATACGCCTCGTGTCCGGGTCGAAACGCGAAGATTCTCCCCGCCCCCCGTCTGTAACAGAGCCCCGATCGAAACACCTCTCCCCCCTCGAACCAGGAGATAAACACCGTCCGGTCGGGCTCGGGAACGTCGTACGGTTCACCATACATCTCCGTTGCGGGGACGATAAACTGTTCGTCGAGTCCGTCGGCGATCGGATGGCCAGGATCTGCAACCCACACTCGTTCGCGCTCGCCACCGTGTCGATATTTAATCGAACAGGACGTTCCCATCAGTCGAACGAACGGCTTGGAGTTTTTTCCAGAGTGAAGTGGGATGAATCCCATCCCGTCGTGGACAGCCTCGACCACGCGATCGGCCACTTCGTCGTCGATAGCGTCGTTGGCACAATGGGACCACCACACCAGAACGTCGGTTTCTTCGATCGTCGTCGGATCGAGTCCGCACTCAGGGTCTCCAAGCGTTCTCGTTCTGACTGCGTAGCCATCGGTTCGTAGCCCCGCAGCGATCGCTCCGTGGATGCCATCGGGATAGCGCTCTCGCACCGACTCGGTTTCGCGTTCATGTACATGTTCGTTCCACACGGTTACCTGGACCGTCATACATCACGTCGCTCACCGATCGACCGTAACTCTTTGGGACGCCGTCGACCCCCTGTCGTTCGGTGGTCGACTCGCTCAGATGAGCCGTTCGATATCCGCATCGAGACGGTCGTAGAGCGCTTTTGCCCGTTGCTGTTGCGATTGTGTCAGTGGTTGACATGGAATTCTGACCGCACCGCCGTGCAGGCCTCGGAGTTCAAGGGCTGCTTTGACGGCAGCAACGCTGCTGCCGCCGCTGATATCATTGTCCTCGCCCGTCTGTTCACGAAACTGCTGGTAGGGCAGACAGGCGTTTTTCAGCGCGCGTGCTCTCCTCCACTCGCCGGCTTCAAGGGCGTCGTAGAGTGCAAGCCCCACTTCGGGTCTGAAGTTACTGACGCCGGCGGAAAAGCCATCGATTCCCTCCGCCCAGAATGAAACGGCATACGGCTCGGCGAGTCCGTCGACCCACGCTATGTCATCACTGCCTGCTTCGATCGCTGCACCCAGTTTGACTGCATCGGGAATCGCGTATTTGATTCCCACCACACCGTCGATGTGACTCAGCGCAGCCAGATAGTCGACCGATGGATCGATTCCACGAACGTACGGCACCAGGGGTGTCTCTGTTGCAGTGTCGAGCTTTCGGTAGTATTCAAGCAGCCCCGATTCGTGGAGATACGTGTGGTCGGGGGGCATGATCATCATCGCATCGACGCCGACGCCGTCGTACGCCTCGATCAGCGACCGAGCACCGCGAACGCTCCCGCCGACGCCGGCGAGCACACACGCGTCGCCCGGGAGTGCAGTAACGCTGGTTTTGACGGCTGCAATCCGTTCTTCGTGGCTCAGCGAGTGATACTCGCTGATGTTGGCGGTGGCGAGAAACGTTCGAATTCCCTCCCCATACAGCGTCTGCGCGTTCTCTCCGAGTTTGTCGTGCTCGATCTGGAGGGCATCGTCGAACGGCGTTAACAGACCGACTGCAACGCCGCTGAGCCGCTCCTGGACAGTTTCAGCTACCAACGACATACGTTCAGTATACATGCACCCAATGATAAAACCATCGACAACTCACACTGCTCGGCTCAGCGCAAGGATTATCAGAACACGGTTCGAGCCTCCGGTCATGCAGATAACGAATGTAACGGTGTATCCCCTCTCAGTGACGGTTTCGGAGCGACTCGGTGACGCCCGCGGTGGGGGTCGGACCCGATCGACGGCGGTTCTCAAGCTCGTCACTGACGACGGGACGGTTGGCTGGGGTGAAGCGTTCATACCGGGTGAGATTGCGAGTGCCACCGTTGCGACACTGTTCGAAGACCGGGTTATTGGCATGGATCCGTTCGCAGTCGAATCCATAACTGAACGGTGGTTTACTGATCCGTATCATTATGGACGCAGCGTCTTCGTGCAGGCGATCTGTTCTGCAATCGACGTGGCCTGCTGGGATATCATTGGCAAGACGGTCGGCTCGCCAATCCATCGACTCCTCGGGAGTGGTGAGCGCACGACACTGACGCCGTATGCCTCAACGATGTATTTTGCTGATTCAGACCGACCGATCGAAACGCCGATCGAAGCCGCCCATGCGGAGGGCTTCACGGCAGTGAAGGTCAAGATCGGTGCTGGCCCGGCCGATGACCGGCGACGCGTCCGGACCGCTCGGGAAATTTTGGGTGAGGATGCGCTCATCATGGCAGATATGAACGGCAACTACCGGCCCGATCAGGCGCGTTTGAGCGCACAACGGCTGGCTGAGTTCGATCTGACGTGGATCGAAGAGCCGGTTCCGCCGGAGAATCTCAGCGGCTATCGGGCCCTCCGATCGTCGATAGCAACGCCGATCGCCGCCGGTGAGGCACTCGTCGGTCGGTTTGCGTTCAAGCGCCTCATCGATGACCGACTCGTGGACGTTGTCCAACCCAATCTTGCCCGGTGTGGTGGCCTCACAGAGGCGCGACGGATTGCGACGCTTGCGACAACCGAAAACGTCGGAGTGACACCGCACGTCTGGAACAGTGGGGTCGGCATGGCCGCCGCAGTCCAGTTTGCCGCGGCCGTTCCCGCATATCCTCACACGCAGTTCGAGCCCGAACCCGCGTTGTTTGAGTTCGACCGAAGTCCGAACCCGCTTCGTTCGGAGATCCTGTCGACGCCGTTCGATCCGTCCGGCGGAACGCTGTCAGTTCCGCAAGACCCTGGACTCGGGATCGATGTGGACGAGGATGCCCTGGAGTTGTTCTCAACTGCGGGGTGACTCCCTGGCTGTTCCCCCGTGCCAAACGATCGCTGGGTCCGGTACCGACACAACGGCGTGGATTGTCCATGAACGGTGGTATGGCAGTGCGATACCCAATCGTGGCAGGGTGGATTTGCGCGAGTCGTTTTGAGCTGCCGAACGAAGCAGGGAGCGAGGGTGGATTGCTGTTACACGTGTACGGTTGTAATGTTCGTTCGACCAGTGGCAGAACGGATGGTTCGTTCGCGCCCCGCTGACCGTCGGATGTATGACTTCGTGTGACCGCGCTACTACTTGTCGAATGGGGCGTTCCGCGTTCCGCTCGGTGTGTCACCACGATGTTCCGCAATCAGAACGCCCACTTGATCATGCACGCGCTCGACAGCCGTGATGACGAACCCTTCGTCAGTGAGCACGTCAACGAGGGTGCCGACGGTTGCTGCATCCACTCCATGGTCAAAGAGTGGTTCGTCGGGGGTTGGCGATCCAAAGAACATGGCATCACCGAGGACGAACCGCTGTGGTGTGAGTGCTCCAATGGTTGCAATGGCCTCGCGCTTTTGCTCGTCAGGGAGATGGTGCAGGGCGAAATTCGAGACGACGATATCTATGTCTTCGTCAATATTGGGGTCGTGAAACTCGCCGTATCCAAATTCTACGTTTTCGAACCCGTTATCGGCCGCTTTCGCTGCTGCCGTTGCTAGCATGCCATCGCTGATATCACGTCCGAGGACTACTCCAGCATCCTCGGCCAGCGCAAGCGCAATCAGTCCCGTCCCCGTTCCCAGATCAAGGACGACATCGTCGGGGATCGGGTTGGCCCCTTCAATAACGCGTGTGGCGCACGCGTTGTAGATCGGCTTTTCGTCGCTGGTGTGTATATCGTCGTACTGGTCGGCAATCTGCGAGAAGCGCTCGCCGAGCTCCTGCAGGTCGTCGTTCATTACTGTGGCCCCCTTTCAAACGCCGCTTCCGTATGCGCGTCAGTCCCGGTCGTGCCATCGTATTCATTGACTCCAACGGATGCGATGGACGACACACCCCATTGCTGGCCAGTTTGCCCGCTCCCAACACCGTGCACGTCACACTCAGCATCACAGTCATCAGAATCTTGCATAGAAGGTGCAATGGGGACTACAGCGATAAGGCTGCCGCTCTCGGAGTCGGGCAACGAACAATTGGGGAGATCTCTGCTCTAATAGAGTATACCGCCCGTTATCCACTAACTGCAGTGGACCGCCGCTCTGTCGGTGCTATCTCCCTCGGCAGTTCTCGAAGCTCCTAATTGCAACAGTAGTGCAAATATTAAGGTGGTGCAGTACCAATCATCGATACCAATGCCAGACGCCATACACAAACAGCTCCAAAATGACCGCGAGTGGGAGCGGCTTCTAGACTGTATGCTCGGACTCAATACGCTCGACCGGGGTGTGTTTAGACTCCTGGCGGAGTCCTCTGAACCGCTGACCGTCGATCACATTGCGAAGGTCATCGGAAAAGAACGGACGACTGCGTACCGTTCGGTCAAACGGCTTGAAGCTGCTGGCGTCGCGGTTCAGGACCAAGAAAGCTGTCCGAACGGTGGCTATCACCACGTCTATCGACTTGCCGACCCCGACGAGATTGCAGATGCGCTCCAGCGAATGCTCAACCAGTGGTACGCCGACACTGGACAGCTCATACAGGAGTTCCGGGACATATACGGGACGGATACGCCCTCCGAAACACTCCACTAACGGGACCATTTCGTCAGCTACAGCGTGATAGCTGACACACTTCCCACTGTCAGTCCTGTGCGCTGGTGAGCGTTTCGGGGGCGATTCGATAATCTATCATATTTCTCTATATGAATTTGTTCGGAGGGGAATTTCATAGGGCAGTCGTGATGTGATCGTCACTCGAATAACGTATCGTATTTTCAAACGATATCGGAAATATACTTCTGAATCTACGGGAATAGCGATAAAATATTGATTCTCTACTAAAATATACTCGACTACAGTGAGCCATTCCCATACTGTAATACTATGAATTAGTAGCTGTTCTCCGTCTTTCTATGTTACTGTCGTTTCATTGCGAGTCTGGCGTCAGCTCGACAGCGATCGATTCGATGGTGTCCGTAACGGAGTCCTCGGGAAGATTCCCTTTTGACTGCCAGATGGTCATCATGAGCCGGGCGAACAGTTCCGTTCTGAACGGGTGACCATTTGTGGTGGTTTCGTCGGTCGGGGCACTGCTGAGTGTGTCAACCACTTCGGCGGTGTAATCCATCTCTGCGAGCACCGATCGAACGTCGAACGTTACCGTGCTGTCGCCGTCTGTCTGAAGCCACGGCGCAGTCCCCTGTTCGTCCGAGTATTCGAGCGTGTAGGAATCGCCACCGATGATTTCGATGATCTCCCCGAGCGAACCGATCTCAAGTCGGTCGTCGTCCAGGTCAATGAACAGCGTTTCGTCGTCAATCGCGGTGTCATATCGGGTGGGCATGGCTGTCGAAGCCGTCAGGCCCGGATAGCCATAAGCGTGGGTGGTGAGCACCTCCTCCACGGGGCACCGATCCGTCGACGCGCTCTGAGCGCCCCACGTAGCACGAGGCACTTTCGAGCGCTTCCCGTCCCGAAACCGACGCACAATGCTATCGGGTGGTTGGCTGTTCCATTTCGAGGAATGCAGTCTCATAGCCCTCGTGTCGGGCGATCTGTGGCGGTTGCTCGATCTGTAGCGTTATCTCATCTGTCCCGACCGTCGCGCCGTAATGATAGCCAAGCGCCGGCGTGATCGTCGGCGTAAGAGTCGTCTTCGTTCGGTCGCCGTCGCCCGTCGCCACCGTTGCTGCAAGCCGCATGTTGACAAGCGGATAGCGATTGTACGCCGTCCGTGCGGAGACGGCTATATATGGATCGTCGCCGTCGATCCCGCGCGGTGGCGTGTCGAGGCGTTGGACTACGAACCGGGCGTCGCCACTGGTGAGCGTCGTCATCGTGGTACCCGCAAGTGATTCGGGCTTTGGGAGCTGTTCGTTCTGTGCGGCTCCCATTGGCGCCAGGGCGTCACGATCACCTGCCCGCTCGGAGAGCGTTTGAAATGAGATGCCATCTCGTTCGTTTGGATCGTACTCGAACGTCGTCGAAAACGTCCGACTCGATGGATCCAGCTCGGACAGCCCACCAGCAAGCCGTACCGTGATGGGATCCATCGTCACGTCAACTGTGTACCGTCCGGCCCCCGCGAGCGTAACGTTGTCTCCAAAATGGACACCCATATTCTGCGAGAGCATCGACCAGAGGCGCTTTGTCACGACCGTCTCGCGCTCGTTCGAGATCGTTATCTGCAGATTCGATGCCGGCAGCCCAACCGTCTCATCACCGTCCGTGAGCGTCGTCATCAGATGGATCGTCTCAGATTCATCGTACGGTATTTTTTTGGTGTACGTATCGGTCACCGTCCAGAATCGGTGGGGATAGCTGTACAACAGCGAGAGTGTGAGCCCGCCATTCGAAATCGTGTCGATCCGTTGCATCCCCTCCTGGTGTGTCGGCACGTACACTGCGTTCGGTCGGTCCGCAAGCAGTGGTGGCGGTGCGTACACCGACCGTGTTTCAAACATCGATCCGAGACAACCCGCCGTCGAACTACACACCAGCATGACCCCAGCCTGCAGCGCCGTGCGTCGGTCCATCGGTCCGATTCACAGCTCCCAGCCATATACTCATTGCTGAAAATATAACTAAATAATTACTTTGGGCTACATCGAGGATTCGGTGGGATGGGTTCACATATTAGCCCAGTAATTTACTAGATTTGAAATTAATATTGTAACTAATGGGATGATGGAATCTACAACCGTCTCTGGCGTCCGACGACGGGAGGTGTTACGCGCAATCAGTGGTGGTGTTGTGGGAATGACGGCCGTTTCTGTGGGTGCCCGTGCGGCGAGTGGAACGTACACCCGCCACAGTCACGGTGGGCTCGGCTACACCAAATTCGTTCCCGAAGGGCTCGACAGTGCGTCGCCGGCCCCGCTGGTTGTTATGCTCCATGGCTGTACGCAGACGGCAGACGATTTCAGAACGGGCACACGGATGAACGAGGTCGCCACAGCCAACGATTTCATCGTTATCTATCCCGAGCAATCGACCAGCCGTCACGCGAACCGCTGTTGGCAGTGGTTCAACGACGCGAACACGACCCGTTCCAACGGAGAGCTCGCCACGATTGCTGGGATGGTTGGGGCGGTACAATCCGCTCATTCGATCGATGAAGGACGCGTGTACGCGGTGGGTTTCTCCGCTGGTGCAGGAATGGTACCGAATCTGATCGTCGAGTACGGTGACGTGTTTGCTGGTGGTGCGATCCACTCGGGCTTTGAATACGACGTTGTCGAAAGCCAGCTCGAAGGGACGCTGGCAATGACACAGTGTACCGGGAAAGACCCGCAGACGGCTGGGAGGGCGGCGTACGACCGGCTTTCCGCACTGGGTGTGGATGACCGGTTGCCGACGATCGTGATTCATGGAACGGATGATGGCACCGTGATTCCCTGTAACGGCGACCAGGCGCTCGAACAGGCGTTGCAGACGAACGATCTGCTCGATACTGGCACTGATAACAACTCGGTTGGTGGCTCGCCGGACGAACAGCTGACCGACTGTTCGAACTCGCTCTGTGCTGAGGGCGCTCGATACACCGACAGCGCCGGTGAGATTGTCGTCGAACAGTGGACAGTTTCCGGGATGGACCACGCGTGGTCGGGTGGCGACGCGGCGGGCACGTACACCGCACCCGGTGGCCCTGGTGCGTCGGCACTCATCTGGGCGTTCTTTGCGGCGACAGCACCGGATGATTCCGACGATCCAACCAACTCGGCACCCACGGCTTCGGCCACCGCTGACAGAACCACCGCAGCGCCGGATGAAATCATCACGTTCGACGGATCGGCCTCGGCGGATGCTGATGGATCGATATTGTCTCACGAATGGACCTTTCCGGACGACACCACGGCCACCGGTGTGAGCGTCACACACAGCTTTGCAACCACTGGCGAACGCACGGTAACGCTCACCGTTACCGATGATGATGGAGCGACAGCAACGGATGTGGTGACGGTCACTGTAGAATCGGATTCGTTCGACGGCTACTGTGGGGTGGCGTCGAACTACGAGCACGTTCAGGCCGGGCGGGCATACACCGAGGGCGGGTATGCGTACGCCATCGGTTCAGAGACAGCAATGGGACTCTACAACAGCTTTTACACCACCAGACTGAAGGAGACGAGCGATGGATATTTCGAGATCGTTTCCAGCTGCTGATTCATCAGATCTGGGGAAAGAATTTTATAGCTGTATTACAACTACCAGGTAGCGATCACGAACGGAGATGGCATCATATGATAGACATCACGATGGACATGGAGCAGTACGACTGCCCGTTCATCGACGTCACAGACGACACCGACGTGACGTTCTCGGCCGTCCACTGGGAGTTCGACACGGCCACCGAGCAGCTTGAAACCCGAATGGTCGTCGAAGCGACCGACCGATCGGCCCTTTCACAGGGGCTCGACGCACTTGGTGCGCATCCTGAGATGGTTTCGTACACCCTCCTTTCGAAGCGGCAGAACGTCGCCCATATCCGGACGACGATCACACAGACGACAGCGATGGCGGCCGTTCGGGAGAATGATGGCTACATTACGGGGCCCTTTCACATTGAGGAAGGGTCAGAGCTGTGGCACATTGGATTCGATGAACGGGATCGAGCAGACAGTGCGCTCTACGCACTCGATGATACGAACGATTTTTCGGTACTGGACCGCCAGGAGCCCGAGTATCCCGAGCTGCAGGGCTTCGTTCAGAACGCCGGTGCGGCAATGACGTTGATCGAGGGCTGTCGTGGACTGTCGACAGTCGAACGGGAGACCCTGGAGCGGGCCGTCCAGGGCGGGTATTTTCAGAGCCCGCGGTCAGCGACACTCGGGAGTCTGGCTGAGGAGTTCGACGTCTCGAAACCCGCGGTTTCGAAGAACCTTCGACGGAGTCAGCGCAAGGTAATCCAGCGAGTCGTTGACGTGCTCGAAGAGCTAGAGTAAAGCACGTCCCGACGGGCAATACGAGCCTTTATCAGGCTCATTGGCGTACTCAGCCTGGCATGATACTTTCGGGGACTGTGATCGTCGATTCGACGACAGTAATCGACGATGGGGGAGTTGTGGTAACCGGCTCCCGGATCGAGGCGGTGGGAGAGCGCTCGGCTATGGTAGCAGAATACCCTTCCCACGATGAGCGCCAGTTCGGGATCGTGATGCCAGGATTGGTTGGTGGGCACGTCCATTCGGTGCAGAGTCTCGGTCGGGGAATAGCCGACGACACTGAGCTGTTGGACTGGCTGTTCGATCACGTGTTGCCGATGGAGGCGTCGCTGTCGGCCGAAGAGATGCGCGTGGCCGCCAAGCTCGGCTATCTCGAATGTCTTGAGAGCGGCACCACTACCGTGATCGACCATCTCTCCGTCTCACACGCCGAAGAAGCGTTTGAGGCGGCCGGCGAGCTCGGCATTCGCGGGCTGCTCGGAAAGGTGTTGATGGATCAGCGCTCGCCCGATGGCCTCCGTGAGGACACCGAGGCCGGCCTCGCAGAATCACGACGACTCATTGAGCGCTATCACCGATCGTTCGACGATCGCATTCGCTACGCCGTCACTCCACGCTTTGCCGTCTCTTGCTCTGAAGCCTGCCTCCGCGGCGCTCGCGAGCTCGCCGACGAGTACGAGAACGTTCGCATTCACACCCACGCCAGCGAAAACCAGGGCGAAATCGAAACCGTCCAGGACGACACCGGCCTGCGAAACGTCGAGTGGCTCCACGAAGTTGGTCTCACCGGCGAGGACGTCATCCTCGCACACTGTGTCTGGACCTCCGAAGACGAACGCCAGCTCCTCGCTGAAACCAACACCAACGTCACGCACTGTCCCTCGTCAAATATGAAACTCGCCTCCGGCATTGCCCCCATCGAAGACTATCTCCAACGTGACATCACCGTCGCACTCGGCAATGATGGCCCGCCGTGCAACAACACACTCGACGGACTCACCGAAATGAAACAGGCGAGCCTCCTCCAGAAAGTTGACGCGCTTGATCCGACCGCAACGCCAGCCCCGACGATCTTCGAAATGGCAACCATCAACGGCGCACAGGCTGCCGGCTTCGAAAAATTGGGCGCACTCAGACCCGGCTGGAAAGCGGATATCATCGGCCTCGAAACCGAGCTCACGCGCGCCACCCCACTTCATGATCCACTCTCACACGTCGTCTTCGCCGCACACGGCGATGATGTCGTATTCACTATGGTCGATGGCGACGTCGTGCTGGATGACGGCGAGCTCACCACGGCAGATGCTACAACGATCAGAGAGCAGGCCCGTTCGATCGAGCTCGATCTTGATGGCGTACACACCACCGCACAGAACGCACAGAGCTAACTCGGAGCGCACAACTGGCAACTGCTACGTTTAGGTGCATATCAACGGGTCAGATTTCGGTTGCCTGCGTGTTCTGTCTGGATTGACGGGAGGGCTACTGACGTGGTTATACGAACTGCGAAACAGAACCGAGTACGAGGAACCGTGTCCCGTTCCCCGCCAAACGTCTTTTTCGGAGAGACTGCTCTCCTGTGAGGATTCGCTCACTTCGAGGCGATCGCTTCGATTTCGAGCGCAGCACCCTTTGGCACCGCGGCCACCTCGATAGCGCTGCGGGCAGGGGGCTCTTCGACGAAGAACTCGCTGTACGTTTCATTCATCTCGTCGAAATCGTCGATATCATCGAGAAACACGGTCACCTTCAGCACGTCGTTCATGGTGAGTCCCTCGGAATCGAGAACTGCAGCCACGTTCGAGAGCGCCTGCTCGGTCTGTTCGGCGACTGAGGCGCCATCGAGTAACGTCCCATCCGGCGTCATCGGCAGCTGGCCGGCCGTAAAGAGGATGTCGTCGTTCGTCGTCGCCTGGCTGTATGCGCCCACCGCTGCGGGGGCTTCGTCAGTGCTGATCGTCCGTTTCATACTCCTATGACTCGGGCACCAAGGGATAAAGTTCCTGACCAGGCGATACTGTGGGTGAGTCTGTCACCCTATTGCTCCGGGCTAGGAGCCGGTTCACGCCGGCCGAGTGTCACCTCGACTGTCTGTTCGGAGCCATCTCGTAACAGCGTGATGGAGACGGCCTCGCCCGGCGAGGTATGCAGCGCGATGAATGAACTCAGCTGGGGTTGAGAATCGATCTGGGTGTCGTTTGCCCGCACGATTACGTCATCGACCTCGATCGTCCCGCGTGCTGGATCGCTCACCTCAGTGACGACGACACCGCGGGGCCGACCCATTCCACGCTCCTGGGCCTCGGACGGTGTCACGGTCGCCGCGTTGATGCCCAGCTTTGGATGGCGATAACTGCCCGAATCAACGAGCGAGGGAACCACCCGCTCTACGAGCGGCGCAGAGATCGCAAACGCCAAATTCTCCCCACCACCCGCGGAGATCACCCCAATAACTGACCCATCGACAGTAAGCAACGGCCCGCCGGAGTTGCCGGGGTTGACCGGCGCGCTGGTCTGTACGGCGTCCGGAATGGTGTAGTTGTTCGGTGCTGGCATCGATCGATTCAATCCACTGACGATACCAGTGGTCATCGTTCCGTCGAGGCCGAACGGCGTCCCAATGGCGACTACGGTGGTACCGATGGCTGGCTCTCTGGCATCGATCGACAACGGCGTGACATAATCCGGGACGGCAGCGGGTTCGATTGCGGCCAGATCGCTGTAGGGATCGGAACCAAGCACCGTGGCTGAGCGCCATTCTCCACGCGAAAACTGCATCTCGATCGATTCCGCGCGCGAGACGACGTGTGCGTTGGTGACGATCGTGTTCCCATCGATGAGAAAGCCCGAGCCCTGGCCCTGCTGGCCACTGCGTGCGGTCACCGAGAGCATCACAATCGAATCAATCGTCTGGTCGTAGACGCGCGTAAACTCCGACGATCCACCAGCGCTGTCGGGCGTTTGATTCTCGGTCGGCGTCGAATCAGACGGAAATCGATCGGTCAGCCCCTGACAGCCAGTGAGCGTTACCGCCGTTCCAACTACACCTGCCAGATACGATCGCCGCGTGCGCCCGGTTCGTCCCATTGCGTACTCCTTGTTTGTGAGGGGAATAAACGCACTGGATCGAACCAGTTCGTTGACGATCGCGAACGCCATTCTCGCACCAATTCGCAACACAGTGCATCGACCAAGTGGATGAAAGTTTCTGGATGGGCTGTCACAAAATCTTGGTGGCCGACAGTTCGCTCCCTCCACGAGTGCGCCCACTGTCCGACCCACAGGCGTTGATTATGATTCGATTACTAGTCGTCGTTCTAACAGTAAATTCGTCACCTCAGCACTATCAATGATCTCCGGCGTCGTTGCTGCTGGATTCCCACTGGGATCGTACCGACGAACCTCGAACGAATCGAGGCGATTCCGGTTCTCAGTAACTGATCTATCCACTTGTATCAGCTGATCTGTCACGAGATCTCGATAGACTGTGTCTGGCTCGAAACTGACGACTGGAACGCTTTCGGGCCATTCTATCAACAACATTTTGTGATAGTTATCGAATTTCCATACTAACTCCTCTGGTGTGCTGGTGCCGGACTCCGATAGGCTATCGATCCGTGAAAGCGTTCGGTCCCAGTAATCGATAACACAGCGCTGCAGGTCGTCTTCGAGCGATCCGTCCACTGTCTTTTGTTCGAGCGGGTACGCAACGTCTATCGCAACGATGCTGTGGTGATCAAGCGGCGACAGACAGCTCTGACAGTCGATTTCGAGCACGGAAATGTCCATTGTGCTCTTGGTTGTGAGATGGACGACTTCGTTCCCACAGTTGGGACACCACAGAAATAACACACCGTTCTGTGGCTGTGTGAGTTCTGCGAGGACGGTGAGCGTCTCAAATTCACCATCCCGTTTGGGTTCGGGCTCTCCAGAGGAGGCTGCTGTGGGTGTCGACTCCTGCGCGGCGACGAGCTGTGCCAGCTCGCGGTCACGGAGCAGTGATTTGATAACGGAATCGTGAGAGGAGTGTGATTCGTCGGATCGGATCCGGTCCAGTTGCTGTTTTGTCCACTCCCGCACCCTGATTGTTGCCATTACACACACGATTCGGACAGGGCATACTAATAGTTCTTCCCGATTGAACTGTGTCCGAGGCTACGATGTGGCTGTCGATCGATGGCTGGAATCACTCGAGTGCGTCCGGATCGATCCGTCGGTAGAGTGCCGTTTCCGAGACCGTGATCTGGCCGGCTGCCAGTTGGTTTGTCACGATGTGAATTAGATTGAGCTTTTCGAGCAGCTGGCGAACGGTCGAGACGGCAAGATCGAGTC
Organism: Halobacteriales archaeon YIM A00013; assembly: GCA_025041195.1. Taxonomy (GTDB): domain Archaea; phylum Halobacteriota; class Halobacteria; order Halobacteriales; family Haloarculaceae; genus Halocatena. The sequence goes on along the minus strand of JAKCFM010000002.1, from coordinate 401,110 downwards.
GGTTGCTCACCTCCGTGATCGAACTGGCGTCGTTGATGATGTCAGCGAACTCAGCGAGCGTTAGCTCCCGTGGAATGCCAAGCCCATCCGCTGCAATTGATTCGTCACCGTCGGCCCGTTCGAGCAGTTCTGCGACGGATTCGTCGGCGTACGGTGACGCATTCGATGGCTCGCTGGATCGCTCAACCGAGGTCGGCGTGATGGAGGGGGGCTCCTTCGAGCTCGCCGTCTCTGGGGCGTCGTCACCGAGTGCGGCCGCACGAAGTTGCTGCGGTGAGTGGTCGGTCGGATCGTGGATTTCGTACTCGACCATGTAGCGTCTGACGGTCTCGGATGTCACGTCCACGCCGAGTGCCTCGGTCATCTCCGGGAACGTGTCGTACTCGTGGTAGACGGCTGCGAGCGCCTTGGGATCTTTGTACGCTGGAATTCGGTGTGCATCTTGTAACTGTCTTGCTATGGTGGGCTGTGGTGACTGCCTGGCCGATGGCCCGTCAGTTACGGGGAGCGAGACCGAGAGGCCAACCTGCAGTCGGTCTTCGTCCATTGAGAGCTCCGTCGGCTGCACAGTAACGGTCGAATCATCGGCCACCGCCTGCACCATTGGGATCTCAAGTGAAAGCTCGGCCGCGAGCTCTGCGTCCCGGTCGGTGATCCGTTCTGGCATCGTGACGTTGCCGATCTCGACATCCGACAGCTCGATGCGTTTCAAAAGCTCGGTGAACTGCTCGAAGGTACCGCTAACCATCGTATCAGCATACTTTCTCGGTCAGTGCAATTATGTATTGGTTCAGGAAATATTGTCCTGATTATCACAAATCATCGTGTTGTCCGAGATAGTGGTTCGTCGAACGACTGGTGGATGGGACGGGGTTCAGGTGGCGTTGGCTATTGTCCACTCCGTGGGGTCGACGACGGTAGGCGCAACCATCGTGTGTTCTGGATACGCCGTAAACACGAGATACTCCGTCCGTTCATGGAGATATTCGACGAGTGTCCGGAGATTGTCGGCCGCGAGCCCGCCGATTCCGTCGACGAGCAATAGCGGGACCGTTTCGGCGACGTCAAACGCTGCTCGGCCGGCAAGCGCGGTGACGAAGCCGAGCAGTTCTCGTTCGCCCTCACTGAGTGCCGAGAGGCTAGCGCGTCTGCCATCGCGAGCCACGACCAGCTCGAACGAATCGGTGAGTCTGGCGGTTTCGAACCCGGTTTCGAACCGCGCAAGCAGGTCGTCAATTGCCTCGTCGAACGCCGCCCGCGTCTCTCGCTTGATGGTGTCTTTGCGCTCTCTGAGCTGTGTGATCGCTGCCGTCGTGGATTTGCGCTCGTTTTGCAACAGCTCAACTCGCTCGGCTCGGTTTTCGAGTGTCTGCAACTCTGTCCTGGTTTCGGTGAGTTCGGCCTGGCGATATTTGATCTCACTATCGATGTCAGAGCGCTTTTCGAGCGCGCCGTCGATCGCATCGGTGAGTTCGTCAACGCGTTGCTGTGCAGTTTTGACCCGTTCAGTGGCCGTTTCGAGCTCCTGGGAGTGATCTTCGAGGCGGGCTTCGAGCTCGTCAATTTCCTCGTCGAGATCGGATTTGTGCCGTTCGAGCTGTGTGATCTCCTCTCGTTTGGCCTCGAGGTCGTCAACCTGCTCGCGGTGTCGGTCGGTCCGTGCTCGAAGTGTCGAGAGCGTCTCTGCGAGCTCATCGAGTCGACGTTCGAACGCGTCAGTCGACTGCTCGCCGCCACAGACCCAGCATTCGACGGTGTCTCCCGACAGTGCACGCGTTACGTCCGTGATGACGTCCAGTCGACCCTCGTGGAGTAGCCGCTCGTTTGCCGTATACACCGACTGTAACAGCTCCGTGTCCCGCTTGTGTCGTTCCAGGGTCTCTCGGGCGGCTTCAAGATCGTCAACGACCGATCCCCGATCCGGAACTGTCAACGACGCTCGTTTTTCCTGGCGATCGCTGCGTCGGTTTTCGATCCGTTCGATCGACCCTTCCAGGCGACGAACGCGTGATTCTGCAGACTGGAGTTTGCTCCGCGCCTGTGCGAGCTCTTCGTGAGGGCCGGCTGCCGTGTCGTCCGTGCTGGGTGGCTCCCCGTCGATCGCATCCCGTTGGCTGGTTAGCTGCTCGATTTCGCGCTCAAGCCGCTCAATCGTACTGGCAACATCATCGAGTCGGCGCTGTGCGCCCTGAGCCTGTGAGAGCTCTGTTTCGATGCGCTCGCGTTCGCGAGTGAGCTCTGCGATTTGTTCGTCGATGTTTTCGAAATCGAGCGGCCTCAACAACACTGATTCCAGCGATGACTCCGCTCTGATGGCGCGTCGAATTGGATTTGCTTCGTCGAGACAGGCGAACAGCTCTGCACACGCCAGTTCATGCTCGCCAGTGAGATACGGCGATCCGGTCGTGGTTATGGTGCCGTTGTTGCGAGCGAGATCCACCCGCAACTGCCCGTCGGGATACGAGACCGACACACCCCCGTGAGCGTGTCCCTCGGTCAGTTCCGCAGTCGTTCCGAGTGCCGTCTTGAGCGCCGTGATGAAACTCGATTTCCCCTGCCAGTTCGACGCCTGAACGGCGTTGAGTCCCGGCTCAATTGTGGCCGTTCCGTGGACAATACCCGCAATGCTATCGATCTCGACTTCCCAGGTCATTCTCCGTCCTCCAGACCCTCACCATGGGTTGCACAGACGTAGCCCTGGTCGATCGCCACCCCGAACGGGACCTGGGTTGGACAGGACCCACAGCGAAGCTGAATCTGCACGTCGATGGCGGCCGTTGTGCCGTCTGCGAGCACGTCTTTGCCAGTCAGCGAAGAGAGTGCCTCTTCGACCGTCTCGTGGGCAATCTGTCGGGCATGGTCGACGCTCTCGCGCTCCCAGTTCCCAGAAGAGGACTGGCGCGTTTTTTCTCCACCGAGACACTCCGTAAGATGGGTTCGCATCGTTCCCCAGGAGACGAAATCCGACTGGAGCTGCTCGCCGTCGATCCCGTCCACGGCGAGACTCTCAACCAACTCAGCAGTGTCCAGGGTATCCTCTGACTGGAGCGTCTCGTAGGCCGCGTCAAGTCGTCCAGAGAGCGTTTCACGACCGTGTTCCGTGTAGACCGTTCTGAGAAGGCGCTTGTTGAACCAGTCCGTCAGCGGACGATATCCCTGCGGGGACCGTCCCGAGCTCCCTTCCCAGCGCGCGAGCAATCCCTCGTCGAGCGAATCGAACTGCGGATCAGCATCGGACAGCCCGTACTCCGCAACGATCCGGTCCACCTTGCAGCCGGTGGTTGCTTCCATGACTGTCAGGTCGTTGCTGATACATGATAAAACTTCAGACGGTGTGTGTACTCACCGTGTGCACAGTCACAATCCTGTGTGACATTGGCATGCAATATACTGTGTTTAACACCCTAAGGATGTTAATTAGGACGCACAAATTCGCGTTTCCGGTGTGTGCTGCTGTGGCCTACAATCGTTCCCAGAGATCCCTGGTGCCCGCAGTAATTCGGTTGTTGTCCGCGGGTGTAACGCCTCGAACGCCATCGCTCTCGTCATACACCACCTGTCCCTCCCGAATCGTTCGTTCGACAACGGCTGTGCTCCCAGCACTGACGACGTATCCGGGCGCAGAGTCGGGCCGAACCGGTGTTGGTCCGAGATCGAGGGTGACGAAATCGGCCCGCTTACCGGGTTCGATCGAGCCAATGATATCGTCCATTCCGAGAACGGCTGCGCTTCCAATGGTGGCCCATTCGAGCGCGAGTGCTGGATCGAAGCCGCTTGGATCGTTGTCCTTCAATCGGTGAATCCCGGCGGCCGTCCGCATCGTCTCGAAGAGATCTGGGTCCCAGCCGTCCGTTCCGAGTCCGATCGTCATATCGCGCTCACGCATCGATTCAACATCGGCAATACCGACCGCATTGTTGGTGTTCGAGTAGGGATTGTGCGCAATGCCAACGTCGTTCTCCGCGAGCACGTCCAGTTCCTCGGGGGTAACGTGGACGCAGTGCGCACCGATGACACGAGCATCAAACAGGCCCAGTTCGGCCAGTGCCTCCACTGGACGACAGCCATACTCGCCGATCGCATCGTGCACATCAACGAGCCCTTCCGAGAGGTGGAGCTGGATGGGTCGATCATCTTCGAGCGCGCTCGACACACACTCGTCAATGATCGCGGGCGTGTTCGTAAACAGGGTGTGCAGACAGTAATGGCCCGTCACGTGCTCGTACTGGCCTTCTTCTTCCCGGATGAATCGTCGATTTTCGCCAACGCCTGCCATTCCATCTTCGACGGTGTCGCGTGCCGTTGCCTCGAACGAGATCGTTCCCCTGATTGGTGTTGCACCGACGCCGGCTGCGACCCCAGAGAGCCCCCCATCAATCGTGTTTGGCCCCGAAAAGTTGTCACAGAACGTGGTGACACCGCTTTCGAGCATCTCGATACAGGATCCGAGCGCGGTGAGCTCTGCGTCACGTTCGGTGAACGCCACATCGACTTCCCACCAGATGTCGGTGAGTGCCTCATAGAAGCTTCGTGGACTCGCCTCGATTGGCGCCCCCCGTAGCCCGAGCGCATACTGGTGTGTGTGACAATCAACGAGTCCCGGAATCACGACCGATTCGCTCGCGTCAATCACGTCGGCCCCTGTCACGAACCCGTCCTCGATATCAACGATCGCACCGTCCTCGGTGATGATATGGACTTCCTCTCGGACCGTGCGGTCGTCGTCCATCGTCACGAGTGTGCCTGCGTTCAGTATCACAGCATCGGAATTACTGGGTACGCACTAAACTGTTGAGACGGACACATTCGAGTGGTGCGCACGAGCTGGTGGCACAGTCGGTGTGTGGCTGTGCGGCCGGTCAGTTTTGGTGCTGGCGTGGCCACAAGCACCGATGATCGACCTGCTCATCGAGAATGCACGCATCGTTTCGCCGACTCACATCACCCGTGGTTCTATTGCAATTGCCGATGGAACGATCGAATCGGTTGGAGACACCATAGCTGACACACCAGCTCGCCGGACGATCGACGCGTCAGGGATGGTCGCACTCCCCGGGGCGGTGGATCTCCACACGCACATGCACGATCCTGCGGTCTTCCCACCGGGAATCGACTTCCAGAGCGAGACCGCAGCCGCCATCGCCGGTGGTGTCACGACCGTCGTCGAGCTCCCCACACAGACTCCGATTACAACGCCAGCCGCAGTCCACCGAAAAATTCGACGTTGTAGCGCACGCGCGCATGTCGATTTCGGACTGGTGGCCGGAAACGTCCAGGACTCAGCCGTTGACGTGGCAGGCCTCCAGTCGATCGGCGTTCCTGAGCTCAAAGCGTTCACCGCCGATCCGTATCGGGCATCCGAGGAAACGCTGCTGGAGCTGTTCACGAACGTTGCCGAAAACGGCACGACCGTGCGCGTACACTGCGAATATCAGCCGATTCTCGATCACGCGCGGGATTCAGTTTCCGGCTCGGATCCCGTAGTGTATCCTGATTCGAGGCCGGTCGAGGCCGAACTTGCTGCCATCGAACGCGTTGGTCGACTTGCGTCGTACACTGACTGCCCAGTTCACATTGTGCACATTTCGAGCGCGAAGGGAGTTGCGCTAGGCAACCGGATAGCTGAACGAAACGACGCGCCGGTGACGCTCGAAACCTGCCCCCAGTATCTGGCGTTCACCCGGGATGCACTCGCGGCGAAGGGCCCATACTGTAAGGTAAATCCGCCACTGCGCACGAGTGATGAACGCGATCGACTCTGGGAGTTCGTTCAGGATGGGTCGATCGATTGCATTGCCACTGACCATTTCCCGTCGTATCGAGCCGATCGACAGTCCGGCTGGGACGACATCTGGGAACCACCGGCTGGGCTGCCAGGCGTCGAAACGCTCCTCGAATGGCTCATCAGCGAGGGCGTCCACGACGGTCGAATTAGTTGGGAACGAGCGTGTGAACTTGTCTGTGCGAATCCAGCGCGGAGGGCCGGACTCTATCCACGGAAAGGATCGCTCCGAGTCGGCACGGACGCGGATCTCGTTCTCATCGATCGAACGACACACACCGTTGCCCCGGAGCAGTACGCGTTTGTTGGCGACTGGACGCCGTTTTCGGGCCGAGAGTGGACCGCTCGCGTGGCGACTGTTATCGCCGGCGGCGAGATCGTCGCAACCGATCACACGGTCCACTCCGATCCGGGACGTGGACAGTTTCTCCCGAGATAGCCGTCGTGACCACCCCGTTCAATCTGCGAGCTGTAGCGACTGTTTGGCTTCGAGATGCGCGACGAGCGCCTGATGGATCGGGCCGTTCGATCCGAGCAGTTCGTTGCGCTCGGCGGGTTCCTGCCCGAGCGAGTAGCGCGCTCCGTCCGCAGTGGTGACCGTTGCGCCGGCCTCGCGGGCGATAACGACGCCGGCAGCTACGTCCCAGGGATACGTGTCGTACTCCCAGACGGCGTCTGCGCTGCCACGCGCCAGATAACAGAGATTCAGCGCTGAGGAGCCAAGGCTCCGAACACCTCGCGTCGATTCATAGCAGTGTGCGATGAACTCGCCGTTCGGATCGTAACCCGAGAGCAACATGCACTCCGCAAGCGACGATCGGTCGGTCGTCGAGAGTGGCGTCCCGTTCACCGTCGCACCGGCTCCCTCGATCGCGCTGAACAGCTCATCGGTTTCGGGCGCGTAAACGACACCCATCACGGGCGTCTCGTCTTCGAGCAGCGCAATCGAGATCGAGTAGTTCGGATTGTGGTGGGCGTAGTTTCCGGTTCCGTCCAGCGGATCGATCAGCCACGTGAACTTCGAACTGCCAGCCACGGGATCGCTCTCTTCGGAGCGTATCCCAAACTCGGGAAACTCCTCTTTGAGGACCGTCGTGATGATATCGTTCGATCGGTAGTCAGCTGCCGTCACGATGTCGGATGTATCGGATTTGATGGTGACGTCTTCGATCGTGCCATGGGTTTCGCGCAAGGTTTCGCCGGCTGCCCGAGCGGCCTCGGACGCGACGCGTCTGGCCCGAGAGCGCAGATCAGACGACTGCGTGGGGCGGTCCGTGAGGAGCGCTTCTGGGCCACTGTCGTGACGGTCGGTTCGTGGTGCCCAACCGAGTTTTTCGGCAATTGAAGTGAAAAAATCGTCGTCGTAACTCGTTGAGACCACGAACGCCTGCGTGTCCGCACCCGATATCCGAATTACCGCGTTGTCATCGAGCGTTGTGTGCGCTCTACCCCCATCGACGAGCAATGAGCCACCGCCTGTGGCGACGATTTCGACCGTCGAATCGCTGTCGAACACGACCGGTCGAACTCCCATTGAGTGCGTGTGCAACCCCAAAAGTTGGAGTGTGTCGTTGTTCATCGGGAGATGGACCGGCCCACCAGCAGAGAGCGACACGCCGGTCGAACCAGTGGGCGTTGACACCGCGACGCCGCTCCCCTCGTACTCGCCGATATACTCCTCGTCGATGAACACCTGGAGCCTGCTGATCTTCCGATCGACAGGGTTCTCGGGGGGCTCGTGCTCGATCATCACGTCGTTAATCCCTGTACAATCAACTCCGGGCGCACGAACGTGGAGCTGCTGGCGTCGATCGATCGTCGCTGCCCCCGTCACCGTTTCTGTCAATGCTGCTGGTAGATCGTCTGGTGACACCCCTGCCAGAAACGCGAGCGAACCGGCGTTTACGCCCAGTATCGGAATCCCATACGGGCTGAACTGTCTAACGCCTTCGAGATACGTTCCATCGCCTCCGAGCGTCACACCGAGCGTTTCGCCGTCCGGTTCATACACAGAATCGATTGTGTCACCGACCGGCACCATCTCGACGGGGAGATCGTTCTCGGATGCCCACGCCTGTACCACGGATTGGGCGTCGTCGCTGTTCGGACTGACCAGTGCGATAATCCGCTCGACCGTTGCTAATCGTCTTCCATACATTGTTGGCCTGCTGGGGACTCCCGACACGAGTGACAGCAGTCACAGTGCGTTGGTCTAACCCAGCGGTGGAGTAATCAAATCAGTTTCGTAAATAGCTACGGCTCACACGACAGGTTGTCGATGTGCCAGCTGGGCAGTTGCTGTCGCCACGGCGAGCCCGGGGGCGTGTCCGTTAACAGCCCGTAGCCGACCCGTACACGCTGCATCCACCTCACTCCCACAACTGACACTCGTCGGGATAGTTAAGTAATCGTCTTTCTTTGGGTGGGTGTATGGGTATGAAGCATGTCAAAACGGTAGCCTGTACGCTGTGTGGTAAACAGTTCGATCCCGAACAGGTGGTGTACACCTGTGACGAACACGACGGCGTGGCGGGGATTCTGGAGGTCGTTTACGATTACGACGTCATTCACGACCGATTCGAGGCGTCTGTGGGTGGGCCGATTCCGAACCAGTGGAAATACGAGGCGTTTTTGCCGGTCGATGAAACGGCAGAGATCGTCACGCTGAACGAGGGTGGAACGGAGCTGTTTGACGCCCCCAGATTGAGTGATGCGCTCGGCGTCCGAACGTTGATAAAAGATGACGGGCGCAATCCAACCGGCTGTTTCAAAGACCGTGCGAGCTCGATTGCAGTGACGAAAGCAAAACACGCCGGTCGAGAGATCATCACCTGCGCCTCAACAGGAAACGCGGCCGCGTCACTCTCCGGATACGCAGCCCGTGGCGGCCTCGACTGTCGCATTTTCGTCCCTGGTGATGCGCCGGCTGGAAAGCTTGCCCAGCCCCTCGTCTACGACGCAGACGTCCTCGCGGTGGACGGCAGCTACGACGAGGCGTATGATCTGAGCGTCGCGGTGACTGACCAGTACGGCTGGTACAACCGGAATGCGGCGATCAACCCGTTCCAGATCGAGGGCAAACGGACCGTTGGACACGAGCTCGCGGATCAGGCGGTCGCTCGTGGGGCGGTTCCCGACTGGGTCGTCTTCTCGATGGGAGATGGCTGTACGATCGCTGGGGCGTGGAAGGGGTTGCGAGAGTTTTACGAGCTGGATTTCATCGAAACGACGCCGAAAATGCTCGGCGTCCAGGCAAAAGGGGCGGCAGCGATTCACGACACGTTCTACGACCACGATACTGTCGACGATGTGGCAGAAACCCTGGCTGACTCCATTGCGGTGGGTCGTCCTCGGAACACCCTCAAGGCGTGTCGAGCGCTCGAACAGAGCGGGGGTGCGTCGGTTCTCGTCTCTGATGCGGCAATTCTCGACGCCGAGGCGTTGCTCGGTCGGACGGAGGGCGTCTATGCCGAACCCGCTGGCGCTGCGCCGGTGGCTGGCGTCCGCACTGCTCGCGAACAAGGGATCATCGACGCCGACGAAACCGTCGTGGTCGTCACCACCGGCTTTGGATTGAAAGACGCAGAAAGCGCACAGCAGGCGGCGGGGAGTGTCGAACGGATTTCACCGTCGATCGAGGACGTCGAGAAGCGCTACGGCGACGAATCCTAACTCACAGATAGCCGTCTGCGAACTCGTCGATCATGAGCTGGCGATCGTCGCCGAGTGGGTAGAGTATCGGGCAATCACAGCCGCTGTCGGCGTACTCGCGAACTTTTTTCCGACACTGCTCTGGCGTGCCACTCGCAGTGAGCTTATGAACCACCTCGTCGGGAATGAGCTCCATGCCGGTCTCGATGTCGGCCGTATCGGCCGGCCAACCACCAATTGCCTCCCCAACCGAATCGATCAGCTCCTGGCTCACGCCGCTTGCTTTCATGATGTGGGGCTGTTGGCCGAGATACTGCGTGATCAACTCGCGCGCGTTGTCGAGCGCAATGTCTGCGTCGTGGTCCATCGAACAGACCACGAGCTGTGGCCGATCGATATCCTCAAGCGTTCGTCCGCCTCGTTTTGCGCCCTTTTCGAGCGCGTCGAGCGCTTTTTGGTTGTACTCCGGACTGACGAGATAGTTGAGCAACGCACCATCGGCGAAATGTCCCGTGAGCGTGAGCATCGAGAATCCAGTCCCACCCACGTACACCGGCACCGTCCGGGGGCCGTCGTCTCCGTGGACAATATCGAGCTCGACGTCACGCAGTTGGACGTACTCACCGTCGTAGGTGACGTTCTCCATATCGAGGAGGCGCTGAGTCACCTCCACACACTCGCGCATTGCCCGTAGCGCGCCGCTGCGGTCGATGCCGACCTTCTCTGCCAGCGGATCCCACCAGGCACCGATCCCACAGAGGATCCTGTCAGGGCCGGCGAGCTCTTCGAGCGTGCTCATCGACTGGGCGATGAGCGCCGTGTTGCGCGTCCAGTTGTTGATCACACCAGTGCCGAGTCTGATCTCCTCGGTGACTGCTCCGTACGCGCCGAGCGGACTGATCCCATCGCGCGCAAGCCGGGATTCAGCCTGCCATATCTCGTCGATCCCCTGGGATTCTGCGTACTGAACCAGTTCAAGGTTCGCTTGCAGCGATCGTTTGTCTTGCAGATAGATTCCAATGCGGTCACCGCGGTCGAAGACCTGTTCTGCCATGAGTCGAACGCACGGTTTTTTGAAAACGGACTTAACAGTTTGGGAAATGATAGTTCACACACTGAATCTGTGGCCGCTGTGGCTGACAGGTGTCGTCTGTTTCGGACGCAGACGCTAGCCGTTCGTTCGATGGAGGGTCGGACGGCTGCGTCCATCCCACTCCGTCGGTGAGCGCAACACGGTGCCGGTCCGTTCGCCAGTCGGTGTTTCGTCTTCGAGAACAACTGTGCCACCAACCACGACATAGTCGAATCCCTCCGTCAGCTGCCGTGGTTTCTCGAACGTTGCACTCGTCTGGACGGCGTCCGGATCGAACACGACGAGATCAGCAACGTAGCCCTCGCGGACGAAGCCCCGGTCCTGGAGCCCAAGAATGTCTGCTGGCGTGCCGGCCGCTTTGGCGACGAACGCTTCGAGCGAGAGCGTTTCTCGTTCGGTGACGTAGCGATCTATGAGTCGCCCAACCGTTCCGATCGCACGCGGATGTGGATTGCCACCAAAAATTCCATCCGTGCAGAACGTTCCGCGCATATCCTGGATGAACTGCTCGATGTCACCCTCATCCATGATGAAATCGGCCATCGTTACGTCAAGCTCCTCCTGGAGGAGCAGTTCACAGAGCGCGTCTACTGGCTCACGATCCATTGTTGTGGCCATCGCTTCGATGGTGGTCCCCTGGAACTGGCCGCTCTTTGTATCGGTGATCAGTATGTTCTCCCAACTCCCGGCAGCGCGCGCAAGATTCTCCCAGTCACCGTCGCCGTTGATCGATTCGGCGATTCGAGCTCGCGTTGTCGACGATTGGAGCCGTTCGAGAATTTCGGGCGTTTCACCCTGTCGTGCCCACGGCGGCAACACCGCGGTGAGTGTCGTTGAGCCGGCGGTGTAGGGGTACTGATCGAACGTGACGCGCTGGCCGTTCTCGACGGCGGTATCGATCAGCTCGATGATTTTCGTAGCCGCCCCCCAGTTCTGCTGGCCGCCCACTTTGAGATGAGAGATATGCGCGTGACAGCCCGCTCGGTCACAGAGCGAGAGATACCGATCAATCGACTCGACCACTCGATCAGTTTCGTTCCAGACGTGTGATATCATAAACGAGTCGCGGTCTGCGAGCACCCTGCCGAGTGCCGCAAGCTCGTCGTCACGACCGTACGACGATGGCGGATAGATCATCCCTGTTGAGAGCCCGAACGCCCCCTCGTCCAGTGCGACGTTTACCAGCGACTCAACCTCTGAGAGTTCGGCATCGTCTAGCGGCCGATCTTCGAATCCAGCCACGTGTGAGCGAAGATTGCCGTGTGGAGCGTAGTAGGCCACGTTCACCGCTGGTGTCGCTGCTTCGAGCCGATCGAGATACGCTTCGATAGTTGTCCAGGACCACTCCGTATCGAGCGTTCCATCGAGTGACTGCACCCGCTCTGCCCACTCCGAACGGAGTGGGGCTGGCGCTGGCGCAACGCTTACGCCGTCCTGTCCCAGCACCTCGGTGGTGATTCCCTGGGTGAGCTTCTCGGTTGCCTCCGGATGCTCGAACAATCTGAGATCCGAATGGGCGTGCATGTCGATGAATCCAGGCGCGAGAACCCGACCATCCAGGTCGATGACTCGGTCTCCGTTGCCTGTGTCGGCTCCAATCCGCTGAATGATCCCATCTGCGACCGTTACGGTCGCCGAAAACCGCGGGCTGCCAGTTCCATCACAAACGGTTGCGTTCTGAAACTCGATACTGGTGTCATCTGAACGAGACATGGTGGCTCTGCGATGGATCGATGTATTGCTTTTTCGCCGGTGTGTGGCGTGTGTCTGTGTTTCGTTGGCCGCCATCGTTATGTGACGATTGGCTGAACCCACTCCGCATGGGTTGTCTTTCGATTGACACCGACCGTTTTGCAACGCGTTTCGAGGAGTTCAGTGAAATCGGCGCCACCGACGACGGTGGCGTAAACCGACCAGCCCTGTCGCCAGCCAACAAACGCGCTCGCGACACACTTATCGAGTGGTTCCAGTCGGCCGGGCTTGCCGTCCGGATCGACACGATGGGAAACATCTTTGGTCGCCGCGCTGGGACCGATCCTGATGCACCGGCGGTGATGACTGGCTCACACATCGACAGTCAGTACAACGGCGGTCGATACGACGGCGTCGTCGGCGTACTCGGTGGGCTCGAAGTGCTCGAAACGGTACGAGATGAAAATATCGACCACAAACGACCGATCGAGGTGGTGGCATGGTCGAACGAGGAGGGTGTTCGGTTCCAGCCGGATATGCTCGGGAGTGGCGTCTACTGTGACGTGTTCGACGAGGACTACGCGTACGCCCGAACCGACGACGACGGCGTGGCGTTTGGTGATGCGCTTTCGGCGATCGGCTACGATGGAGATGCGCCGTGTTCCGCGGATGACCTTCACAGCTACTTCGAGCTCCACGTTGAGCAAGGACCGTATCTCGAACGCGAGGATCGCTCAGTCGCGGCGGTGACAGGCGTGTTCGGCTTTTCCTGGCTCACGGTTACGCTGACGGGCCAGGCGAACCACGCCGGCCCGACGCCGATGACGATGCGTCGCGATCCACTGGCTGCCTTCGCGTCGATAACCGACCGGCTCCGGTCGATTACCGCAACGACTGGCTCCGATCTCGTTGCCACGGTTGGCAGCGTTGACGTCTGGCCGGACGCAATCAACGTGATACCAGAAACCGTCGAGTTCACCGTCGATCTCCGTTCGTACGACGATGCTGTTGTTGACGACGCCGTCGCACAGCTCCACGATGAGATAGCACACGCCGCCAATCGAGAGGATGTTGAGTTCACCACCGAGGAGATAATGCGCGTCAACGCCGATCCGTTCGATCAGTCGTGTATCGATACCGTGACGAACGCGATGGAGCGCCTGGACTGTGCGTACACCACGCTCGTGAGTGGGGCGGGCCACGACGCCAACTATCTCAACACCGTCGCGCCCACGAGCATGATCTTCGTTCCCAGCGTCGATGGCGTCAGCCACCGTGAATCGGAGTTCACCGAGTGGTCGGATGTCGTCACCGGAACGAACGTGCTGGCAGAAACCATCAGACAGCGTGCCACCGAGTGAGCGCTTACTCGAAGCGAACGCCCAGATCGTGCATTCCGTCGTTGTTCATGGCGAGATTGATGAGCAGCGGCGTGAGTGCTTCAACGCTTGCGGTGGCAGCTAATCCGCCGCCATCGATCGCGCGAATGCCAGCAAGCTCGTTTGCGAGCTCGGTGACGGTGGCCGTTGCCGCTTCGTCGTCGCCGGTGACAACCACGTCGGCTGTGATCTCGTTTTCGAGCGACGCCAGCGCGCCGGCCGCCAGATTCTGGAATGCACCAACCACCGGAACGCCGTCGGGAGCACTCTGTGCAGCTGCCTGGGCGACACTCCCAGCGGACGGCGGCTCGTAGACGAATCCGCCGGGCCCGCGATTCATGCTGACGGCTGGGCTGACGAGCACATCACCCGGAGTGAGCGATGACTCGATCGATTCGATCGTCGAGACGACATACTCCGGTGGAACGCTACAGACGATCACCGACGCGCGCTCGGCTGCGGTTTCGTTGCTCGAACCAGTGATCTCACCGGCGTCGTCGCCGAGTCTGGTGGCGTACGCATCGGCGCTTGCAGTTGCCTTTTCGGGCGTTCGTGACCCGATGTGAATCGTGTGGTCAGTGTCTCGTATGAAGCGAAGCGCTAGCCCTTCTCCAATGTCACCCGTGCCGCCGAGGAGTGCAATCTCCATGAAACGATCGTCGGAGTCGGCCACCGAAAAACTTCCGACGCCGGCGAGATCGGTCGGTTGCGCACAAAAAATCGTGGCACAAGCCACAGATCAGTGTGTCTCCGGAAACCTATTTGGCCACTGTCAACCCAGTCGGACACACCCGCGCCGTTTGGAGCCGGTATGGGTGATACTGCATGCATGTGGAGCTAACAATTAATGACAGCCCGAGAGCGCTTTTCGTAGACGAATCGGAGTCGCTGGCAACAGCACTCAGACGAGCCGGTCACACCGAAGTCCTCTGTGGGTGTGACGGTGGAACCTGTGGTGTCTCGAAAGTGTTCGTGGATGATGAGGTACGGATGGCGTGTGGAATGGACGCCCTGGAAGCTGATGGATCCACGATTCGGACCGTCCAGTCGCTCGGTACACAGGGTGCGTTGCATCCGATTCAGCAGGCGTTTGTCGATCACCACGCCGTCCAGTGTGGGTTTTGTATTCCCGGAATGATCATCGAGGCCGCCGCACTGCTTGCGGAGAATCCCGATCCATCGCCTGAAACCGTTCGGGCGGCGATCGACGACACGCTCTGTCGGTGTACCGGGTATCAAAAGCCCGTTCGGGCCATTCTGGACGCAGCAGAACGACTGCGAACGCAGCCAGAGGCTGCCGATGGAGTGATCGCTGATGAATAATTCGGCCGACAGTTCGGCGGAGGCCGCGGAGGTGCATCCACTGGAGTGGGACGAACCCGAAGACAACCGAAAGCCGCCCGAAGATCGCAGTTCGGTTTCCAACCGCGTTGAGAAGGTCGACGACACAAAGCTGGTCACCGGCGAAGCTCGCTACACCGCGGATTTCGTCCACGACTTTCGATCCGTGGGTCGGGTGTCGGTGGTTCGAAGCGAGATCCCCCACGGTCGCGTTCTCGACATCGATCGGAGCACAGCAGAGTCGATTGACGGCGTCTGGGCCGTTCTGACGCCGGACTCCGACGTCGTTCCGGAGTCGCTGTACACCAGCGCCGGACAGTCCTATCCCGAACCAAGCCCGTGGGATATGCACGTTCTGCACGAACACGTCAGATACGTCGGCGACCCCGTTTGTGCGGTCGTGGCAGCCGATCAACCGACGGCAGACCGGGCGGCCGAAACGATCGACGTGTCGTACGAGGAGTACGATCACGTAGTTGATCCAGACGCCGCGTTTTCGAGCGACGCCCCGCAGTTGTTCGAGCCCGACGAGGTTGCCAATGAGATCGTCGGTCACGACTACGATCGCAATCGGATGGCACACATCGAGGGCGAACTCGGCTCGGTTTCATCGGCGTTCGAGCGCGACGACTGTGTGGTACACGAGACGGAGTGGGAGACGATCAGACAGTCTCACGCCAACGTGGAAAAACACACGGCGCTTGCCTACGCTGACGAGGACGACCGACACGTTCTCATCACGAGCACGCAGGTGCCACACCACACGCGCCGACAGCTCGCCCATCTGTTCGACATTCCGATCCGCGACATTCGCGTGAAAAAGCCACGCGTTGGCGGTGGATTCGGTGGGAAACAGGCGATGGTGATCGAACCCATTGCGCTTGCCTGCTCGCTTGCGGTTGATCGGCCAGTCCTCTATGAAGCGTCTCGCAGCGAGGAGTTCGGCGCAATGCGATCGCGCCACCCAATGCGCGTTCGTGCTCGGTCTGCGGTGACAGAAGATGGCTCTATCGAGGCCCTCGAGCTGTACGCGCTGTCGAATACCGGCGCGTACGGCAGCCACGGCATGACGGTCGCTGGCAACGTTGGTAGCAAGCCACTGCCGCTCTACTCGAAGGTTCCCAACGTGCGGTTCGAGGCCGACATCGTCCACACAAACACCCCCCAGACGGGAGCGATGCGTGGCTACGGCGCGCCACAGGGAACGCTTGCGCTCGAAGGCCATCTCGATGTGGTTGCGCGCGATCTCGATCTGGATCCGATCGCGTTCAGACAAGCCCACTACATGGAGGTCGGTGATCTTGACGAAATCGCCGGGATGATGGGTGGTGAGGGCGCAGAACGTCGGATCCGATCGTGTGGACTCGACGAATGTATCGAGCGCGGTAAAGCGGCAATCGGGTGGGATGAGATCGAACAGCCTGACGATCCGGACTGCCATCGTGGCGTTGGGATGGCGCTCTCTGCACAGGGCACTGGTGTCGCTGGCGATGAACTCGGCGGTGCACAGCTGATGCTCAACGAGGACGGCTCGTTCCACCTCCACGTTGGAGGCGTCGACATCGGGACGGGAGCAGATACGGCGTTCGTCCAGATCGCCGCCGAAACGCTTGGCTGTTCGCCCGAGAAGATCGTCATCAAGAGCTCCGATACGGACGTGACGCCGTTCGATTACGGTGCGTACGCCTCGTCGACCACGTATATCAGCGGCATGGCGGTTCGAAAGGCCGCCGCTAAGGTTCGTGAACGACTGTTCGAGTGGGCCTCGCGCATGCTTGATGCGCCGATTGGGTCGCTCATCGCTGCGGACGACCGCATCCACCATGAGACCACCGGCGAGTCTGTCACATTCGAGGATATCGGCTACGAATCGATGTATGGCGAAGACGACCGTGAGCATATCATGGCTACGGGCTCTCACAGTACGGACGAGAGTCCGCCGCCGTTTGCTGCACAGTTCGCCGACGTGACGGTCGATACGACAACCGGCGAATTCACCGTCAACCAGCTCGTCGTGGCCGTCGACTGTGGCGTTGCCATCAACCCCGGCATGGCCGAGGGACAGATCGAGGGTGCAAACCACATGAGCTACGAGCTGGCTGTCAGCGACGGCATTGCTGTCGGTGCGGATGGCGCTGCGACGGTCGAGTCGTTCGATGAGTACGGCCTTCCGAGTGCAACCGAAACGCCACCGATCGAGGCCATTCTGGTCGAAACACACGAGCCGACCGGTCCGTACGGCGCAAAATCGGTTGCGGAGGTGCCGACAAACACCGTTCCACCGGCACTCAGCGATGCGATTGCAGATGCTGTCGGCGTTCGGATCCGTTCCATGCCGATCACACCGGCCACACTCAGAGACAAACTCACAGAGTGAGTGTGTCGGTGCCAACGTATTTGTGGTTCGTCACCAACCGTGCACAGCGATGGAGTCACTCGGCATACTGCTCACGGGTGGTCCGTTCGACAGCCAGCGCTGGCACACGGCGTACGAACTGGGCCGCACGGCACTCGACCGCGGACACGAGGTAACGTATTTTCAGTATCTCGACGGGACGTTCGTCCCGGTACAGACACAATCACAGCCAGAGTGCGGTCCCGGATCGCCGTACGATCCGCTTCCCGCAGATGCCTTTCGCACGTTGCTAGACCGAGGCGCGACCGTGATCTGTTGTGGTCTCTGTGTTGATATTCGGGGCATAGACCGGGAGACGGCGTATCCTGATGGCGTGACGGTTGGGTTGCTCGGCGATCTTGCGGAGCTACTCGGCAGCGCAGATCGGGTGATCTCGCTGTGAAACGCGACGTTGTTGTGTTGCTGACGCGATCTCCGCACGGCAGAATCCACGCCGGCGAGGGACTCCGGGGAGCGCGTGGTGTGGCGGCCGGCTTCGACCACCACGACGTGACGGTGATTTTCACTGGTGATGGCGTGTACGGTGCCCGTTCGAGCGCAGATCGGGACACACTCGGGTTTGGCGACCAGATCGCACAGCTTACTGAACTTGGTGGCACGCTCATCGTCGATCGCGCCGCGATGGAGCGTCGTGGTGTCCCGCCATCCTCGATCGCGCCAGATCTTCGTGTCGAGCCCGGCCCAGCTGTGATCGATCGAATTCACGACGCCGACTGCACACTCGATTTCTGACCATGTTATACCTGATTGACACACCGTTGGCATCCATCGGAGAACGAGCGGCGCGAGCGGACGACTCTGCGGTAGTCGTTCTCATCCAGGACGGCGTGGAGCTCTCCCCGGATCTTGACGCGCCACTGTACGCCATCGAGTCAGACGTTCGTGCCCGAGGCGTCACGCTCGGCGCTGAAATCACGCCTATTGCGTACGATCAGCTGCTCGACCTGCTCGAATCACACGAGGTGCGATCGTTCGTATGACGCTCACAGAGCTACTCGCCGACCGATCACGGACGAATGGCGCCGAAATACTGGTGCAGATCGTCGATACGGCTGGCTCGACGCCGCGGTCTGTCGGCGACGCGATGGTCGTCAGCGAGTCGTCAACACACGGAACGATCGGTGGGGGAACCGTCGAACATCTGGCGATTGAGGCCGCCCGTGACGTGCTCTCGGGCGGCGAAGCCCCTGGGTTGCGAACGTTCGATCTCGAACGCGGTGGCAACACTGGCATGGTCTGTGGCGGGACAATGACGGTGTCGGTGACACCACTCGAACGGCCGCCACGGCTCGTCATCGCGGGTGGCGGTCACATCGGTGTGGCGCTTTCGGCGCTCGCCGTTCGGTGTGGCTATCACGTCACCGTGATCGACGACCGGGAGTCCTACGCCACAGCCGAGCGATTCGACGACGACGTGACGGTCGTGATGGACGGATACGCCACCGCACTGGATGCGATGACACTCACCGAAACGACGGCCGTGGCGGTGGCAACTCGCTCTAGCACGTTCGATAGGGAGGCACTCGCCAGCGCACTCGATGGAGCGGCAGGGTATCTTGGCGTCGTCGCCTCAGAAACCAAGGCGGCCCACATCCTGGACGGCCTGCGTGACGACGGCTATTCCGCTCGTGCCCTCCAGCAGATTCGTGCGCCCGTCGGTCTCACGCTCGGGGGAACGGGCCCAGAACACGTCGCGCTCTCGATTCTCGCAGAGCTGACGATGGATCTCCACGACGCCAGTCCCGAGCGAGCCACGGCGTGTAGCCTCGACGAGCTGGTTGTAGTCCGTGGTGGCGGCGATCTCGCAAGCGGCGTCTGTTATCGACTCCACGAGGCGTGCTTTCCTGTTGTCATCACCGAACAATCGCAGCCGACGGTGGTCAGACGGCTGGTGGCGTACGGAACAGCAATCGATACGGGCAAAATCACCGTTGGGGGTGTTACCGCCCGTCGGGTGACTTCACTTGATGGTGCCATACGGACGCTCGTCGACGGTGCAATTCCGGTGATAGAGGATCCTGACGCCTCGTGCGTTGACTCGCTCGCTCCGCACGCCGTTGTGGATGCGATTCTTCCGAAAGGGAGGTTTGACACCGGAACCCGTCGAGATGCTGCCCCGAACGTGATCGGGCTCGGCCCTGGATTCTCCGCCGGTGAGGACGTCGATGCCGTCGTCGAAACCCATCGTGGCCACCAGCTCGGTCGGGTGTACTACGACGGGACCACGGACCCATTTGATGGAACGCCGGGCGAACGCGGCGGCGTCACCACCGAGCGCGTGCTCCGTGCGCCGACAGCGGGTGCGTGGGAGCCGACAGCCGAAATCGGCGAGCTCGTTGAAGCCGGAACGGTCGTTGGCTTCGTCGAGGACGTGCCGGTCGAAGCCCAGATCAGTGGCCTCCTGCGTGGGGTGCTCGCAGATGGACGAACGGTAGACGCCGGCATGAAACTCGGTGATGTTGATCCCCGGGGAAACGACGTCGATCCTGCCACAATATCCGATAAGGCGCTCTGTGTCGGCGGTGGTGTGTTGAGCGCACTGCTCGCGCTCGATCAGTGACTGATCTGCTCGATCGTTGGGCTGTCGAACAGCACTCCGTCGCCGTCGGTGACGCGACCGATTGCTCGGTAGAACACGCCGGCCTCCGCAAGTGCCGATTCGACAGCATCCCGATCGTTGGGCCGAACCGAAACTAGCAGTCCACCACTGGTTTCTGCGGTTTCACCGACGCTGAGCCCTTCTCCGAACAGGTCTGCGAGCGCAGGTGTGCCCTCGATCACTGGCAGGTGCTCGATCACGATGCCGACGTCCGCCTGCGTCGCGATTGATCGACAAGCGCCGGCGAGACCGAACCCAGTTACGTCGGTGGCAGCGGTTGCTAGCGATGCGATTGCGGTCGCCGCAGTAGCATTCGGCGTTGTCATCCAGGCGATGGCGTCGTCCCGAATCGCTTCGATCGGGCGATCGACGGCCCCAATGAGCTGCTCGACGAGCGATGGCTCCTCGATCCGGGCTGCGCCCATCGCTGGCTGGATTCCCAGGGGTTTCGTACAGTAGAGCTGTTCTCCAGGGCGTGCGCCGTCGGTTCGTAACAACCGCTCCGCCGTGGTCGTGGCCGTGATTGCCCCCCCGGCAAACGGCCAGGGTGACACGATCGTGTGGCCGCCAGTGATCGCTCCGCCCATCTGTGCGAGTGCGTCGCGCATTCCGTCGAGAATTGGTGGTGCGATGGCCGTATGGTCGGCCGGGAGACCGAGTGTGACCAGACAGTCGACTGTTTCAGCTGCGCCGGTCGCGAACGCGTCACTGGCGGCATTACAGGCGGCGATCTGGCCGAATTCGAACGGATCGTCGAGAATTGGCGTGAAAAAATCCACTGTTGAGACGAGCAAGCGGCCGTTCGAGAGCCGACGAACCGCGGCGTCTTCCCCGATCGTCCGCTCGTGTGCAGCCGTGGCCGGAAGTGACGTCTCGGTGAGTAGCTGCTCCAGCGAATTTTCATCAACTTTACACGAGCAGCCGTGGCGTTCGACCATCTCCGTCAGTGCCGGTGTGTCATCGGCTGTCATTTGACGCCTCCATCGCGGTGTCCGAGGGATCGATCCGTAGTTCGAACTCTCCATCCGGGGCTGATCGCTCAGTGACGCCAAACCCATGGTTCGAACAGAGTCGTTTCAAATTCCGTTTTGCGGGTGGGTAATCGCCGCGGACGATGAGTGATTCGTCGTCGGTCACTGTCTCCAGTGCGTCGCGGACCAGGAGCGCTGGTCGTGGACAGATCTCATCGCGCACGTCTACGCGAGCCATGGCGTCTGTCGATTTCGGACTCACAAAGAGATAGTGGGCAATCTGTCGGCGAAACAGTTTTGTAGTATGGACAGAACTCCACGCAATCATGCAGCTCTCGACTGCGCTTGGCCTCGGCCCTGCAGCGATGGTGGCGTTCGTTGGCGCCGGTGGGAAAAAAACCGCCATGCGACAGCTCACGCACGAAGGCACCCGACGAGGCCACTGCGTGGGATACACGACGACAACAAAGATGCCGGTTCCGTCCGGACTGCCCGTCCACGTCGGCTCCCCGCCGACGCTCCCCGATTCTATCGAGCACCCAGTTGCATTCGCTACCGCGCGCGTAGAAAATCCTGACCGCGTCGACGCAAAGCTCAACGGATGTCCACCGTCGGCACTCTCTGCGGATCACATCCGCAATCGATTCGATTGGTTGGTTGTTAAAGCAGATGGCGCGCGCCAGAAAGAACTCACTGCGCCGGCGCCACACGAACCCGTTATTCCCGACGAGGCCACTCACGTCGGAGTCGTCGCTTCGGTCCGTGCCGTCGGCGTACCCATTCAGAGCGAACTGATTCACCGATCCGAACGCATCAGTGCGATCACTGGGCTATCAACCGACGCGCCGCTTACGCCCACCGCGATGGGGACGCTGCTTGCGAGCCCTCAGGGTGGCTGTGCTGACGTTACGCCGACAATGACGGCAGTTCCAATCGTCAACAAGGCCGACACGGACGCGTTGTGTCGTCGCGCCCGATCGGTGGTGCGGACGGCGATCGAGCTGAGTGACGTCTTCGACTGGGGACTCATCACCTCGTTTCGGACCGGTCATCTTGAGCGGGTCGAGACTGGCGGTGAGCAGGCCGAGAGTCGGGTGAGATAATGAGTGGGGAAACACGAACACCGGTGGGTGCGATCGTTCTCGCAGCCGGCACGAGCCAGCGGTTTGGTGCTCCGAACAAACTGCTTGCCACGATCGAGGGGGAACCGATCGTGTATCACACAACCGCTATCGCGTGTGCAAGCAGTGCAACGCCCGTTGTCGCGGTGACGGGTGCTGCAAGGGGTGCAGTCGCTTCGGCGGTTCGTTCCTGTCCTGTTACAGTGCGGTACAACCAGGATTACGCAAGCGGGCAGGCGAGTACGGTCCGTCTCGGTGCCAAAATTGCACGAGATGCTGGCTGGGCTGGGCTCGTCTACTGTCTGGGGGATATGCCGTTCGTCGACCCCGCCACGCTTGACCGACTCGTCGATCGGTTTCAGTCGACCGACGCGACGATCGTCTATCCCGAATACAACGGACAGCGAGCGAATCCGGTCCTGTTTGGAGAACGCTGGTTTGACGCGCTCGTCTCGATCGAGGGAGATCGTGGCGGCCGACAGCTCTTCGATCAGTGTGGCAGCATTGGGGCCGTCCAGTGTACCGATGCTGGGGTTGTTCGGGATATTGATACCCCCCAAGATCTGGATCGCTACTGCGACTGACGGGAGCAGCTCAATGGGTGTACCCGCCGGCAGTCACCCAGAAGTAGCCAACGAACAACAGCGCCATCACGAACTGCGCAACGTGCATGTCGTCGCGCTCACCGTTGGCGAGTTTCACCAGCGGATAGCTAATGAGTCCAGCTGCGATGCCGTTCGCAATCGAAGCCGTCAGTGGCATCAACACGATCGTGAGTCCGCTTGGAATGAGCCACTCGGGTTTGTCCCACTCGATGTCTGTGACGTTCTGAAACATCAACAGACCAACGAATATCAGCCCGAGATACGACGCGAACGTTGGAATTGCCGCGATCAACCACACCACTGGCAACGAAAACAAAAACGCAATCCCAACCACGAACGCGGTCAGTCCGGTTCGACCCCCTTCTTCGACGCCAGTCGAACTCTCGACAACTGTGGTTACCGTCGACGTGCCGACCGCCGCACCGAAGGTAGTTCCAATCGCATCAGCCAGCAATGGGCGGTCCATCTCGGGGAGATTGCCGTCATCGTTGAGAAATCCACCGAACTGCGCGACGCCGAGCAGCGTTCCCGCCGTATCGAAAAAGTCGACGAAAAAGAACGTGAACACGACGATGATGAACGTCTGCGGATCGACAGCCGCGAATCCGTCGATGAACGAGCCCACCAGCGGCAGCACGTTGTACTGCATTTCCGGCAGTGACGTTGGCGTGAGGACGCCCCGTTCGACCACTCCGGCGAACGTCAATCCCCAGCTGGCAAGCGCAGTTGCACCGATGCCGATCAGAATGGCACCGGAGGTGCCCCGGGTGTAGAGCACGACGATCGCACATATCCCGGCAAGCGACACGAGCGCAATCGGATCGCTCGCCACGGCCCCGAGCGAAATGAGCGTGTCCGGATTGCCAACCGCGATCTGTGTTTCGATGAGTCCGAGCAACAACAGATACAGTCCGATCCCCGCTCCGATGGCGTATTTCACTGGCTGTGGAAACAGCTCGATAACGGTTCGTCGAAGGCCGACTGCGGAGAGCGCCGTGAACAGAATCCCTTCGACGAACACCGCTGCCAGTGCGGTCTGCCACGGCACGCCCATGCCGTTCACGACCGTCACCGCGAAATACGCGTTCAACCCCATCCCTGGTGCCAGGCCGAAGGGGCGATTGGCGTACAACGCCATCACGAGACACGACAGCGCACTCGCCAGTATCGTCGTGATTGCAAGCATCTGAAACACCTGACCGGTGGTGTAGCCCGGTATCGATATTGCCTGTGAAAGGATCGCTGGATTCACCACGATGATGTACGACATCGTGAGAAATGTCGTCAGGCCGGCGACGATCTCCGTCTGAATCGTCGTGCCGTGACGGTGTAGTTCGAACGTTTCGATAAGCCGACTGGAGTCGAACAACCGGTCTGTCAACGAGCGGTGGTCGACAGACACCGTTTGTAACTCGTCATCGTCTGGCATGCATTGTTCAGATTCCTAATGAGTCAAAAGCATTTGGTACACAACCGTTCACTTTGGGTGTGGGGTGGCAATCGTGTCCAGCACACGATCTGTGTGGCACCGACACACGATCGTGGGAAAACCTGCTTTTAGGGGTCGACCGCACCGATGATCGGGTGATGCGACGACGAATTGCAACCGACGGTGCACCCGCAGCGGTTGGTGCGTACAGCCAGGCGATGACAAATGGTGATATTCTCATTACTGCCGGTCAGTTGCCCATGACAGCCGACGGGACGTTGCTCGCCGACGAATCTATCGGTAAACAGACCGAACAGGCGCTCTCGAACGTTGCTGCCATTCTCGACGCCGAGGGACTCACCATGGAGGATCTGCTGAAAGTGACGGTGTTTCTCGACGATATCGATGATTTTGAGGCGATGAACCAGACGTACAGTGAGTTCTTCGGACCGAAGCCTCCTGCGCGGAGTGCGATCGAGGTCGGCGCCGTTCCGAAGGGCGCTGCAATCGAAATCGAAGCGATCGCCACACGATAGCGGCATACTCACTCGCTTTCCTCGGGGATGGTGATGGTGAGCACAAACTCACGCTCGCCGGTTTGGCCACCGGAGACGCGGAATCCGTGGCGGTAGCAGGCACGTTTGATTGCGCGTTCTGCTGGTGGATAATCACCGCGGACGGTAAGTTGCTCCCCTGGTTCGAGTTCCATCAGACACCGTCGAACGACGAGTGTCGTCTGTGGACAGATCGTGTTTCGAACGTCGAGCTCCATACCGGCGAATTGCTGTCGGCTGTGCTAACTCTCACGCGACACACGTCGGTGTGTCCCCACAACGTACTTATGATGGGTCAGGAAACCGATCACGGCATGACGCTGTCACGACGCGAGATGCTCAGTGGACTGACAACAGTATCGCTGGCCGGCTGTCTCCGGTCGAGTGGGGCCAATGCGCTGACAATCGGTATCGTTCCCGACGTGGATCCTGATACGGCGATATCGCAGAACACGGCGCTTGCCGATTATCTCGAATCGACGCTCGGACGACCGATTGAGCTGCAGACGGCGAGCGAGTACGCCGGGCTTGTCCAGGCCATGGCCACGGACCAGCTGTCTGTCGCGTATTTCGGTGGCGTCTCGTATATGCTGGCGCACGAGCGGGCATCAGCAACGCCGTTTGTCGTGGGAAAACGTGATGGAACGACGAACTGGCACAGTTCGTTTATTGTTCCGGTGGATGCCCCACAGCAATCGATGGCCGACGTTGTCGAATCAGCGCCGTCGCTCGAACTGGTGTTTGGCGACCCGATCTCGACGAGCGGGACGGTGATGCCGACCTACTATTTCGAAACGGCGTTCGAGCTGACCCCCGGGACTGATTTCGCGTCGGTCACCCACACCGGTGCGCATGACGCAACGGCAAAAACCGTTGGTGCCACTGACGACACGGTGGGAACGCTCAACGCAAGGATCTTCGACCGGCTCAGCGAGACGGGATCCGCAACTGCGATCCGAGAGCTATGGCGCTCTCCAGGGTTTGTGGACTATCCGTGGGCCGTTGGTCCGTCCGTCTCAGATTCGTTGCGTTCAGACCTCCAGACGGCGTTTACCTCGCTTTCTCCGGACGAACACGAGGACATCCTCGCCACCCAGAACGTTGATGAATACGTTCCGATCGCACACGAGGCGTTCACGTCGCTTGAATCCGCCGTCGAGATGGCGGGTGTCGATCTGTGAGCAATCCGTCTGGCTCACCCTTCCTTCGTGTTTCTGGTGTCACAAAGCGGCTCTCAGGGACAACCGTGCTGTCGGCAATCTCCTTTGTGGTTGCTCCCGGCGAGCGGATTGCCGTCGTCGGTCCCTCCGGCGTTGGCAAGACGACGCTTCTCAGGCTCCTCGCCGGTGGGCTGACACCGGATGCGGGATCAATAACGGTCGATGGCACCCCACCCGACCCCCACCAGCTCCAGTTAGCCTACCAGGGAACGACGCTCGTTGGCCACCGAACGGCGCTGGCCAACGTTCGCGTTGGAGAGCTGGCCACACAGTCAGGCGTTGCTGGACTGCTCGCGCCGTTTGGCGGTGGGGGCACCGACCGCGCCACCGAGCTCCTGCGAGCGGTTGGACTCGGCGACAAAACTGACACCAGGGTCGACCAGCTGAGTGCCGGCCAGCGCCAGCGCGTCGCGATTGCGCGGGCGTTGCTCGCCGATGGGTCGATCGTGTTGGCAGATGAGCCCACCGCCAATCTCGATCCGCAGACTCGGTCGTCGATCCTTGAGCTGCTCGATACCGTCGTCGGGTCGCGGCCATTGCTCGTTGCGTTACACGATATTGCGCTCGCAACGAGCCGGTTCGATCGCGTCATCGGGATGGCAGACGGAACGATTGCATTCGATGAACCCGTGGCGAACGTAACTGATGGACAAATGGCCGACCTGTTCGCCGCCGATTCGGAGTCCCATCCGCACCCATCGGTAGCGCCGTCGTCTCCGTCGCCAACACGCCACGGCGGTGGCTGGTATGGGTGAGCTCCCTTCCGTCCGTCGTCGCTGGCAGGGCCGACTCGTTGTTGGGGCCGTTTGTCTGGTTGTTTCCGGCTGGATCGTCTCGTTTGATCCAGCGAAACTGGTCGCGCCAACTGCTCGCCAGCAACTGCTGGCATTCGTTCAGTCCGGGTTGCCACCGGATCTCAGCCGGTCGTATCTCGTCGGTCGAACGGTTCGAGACGGACTGCTGTGGGCAATTGTCGAGACGCTGGCGATCAGCATCGTCGGAACGGGGCTCGCAGTCTGTTGTGCCGTCCCCGCATCGCTGCTCAGTGCCAGTTCAGTCACCCACGAAGGACCGCTCTACGTTGGTGCGAGTGAGTGGCGGCTGGTGAGTGGGCGACTGGTTCACACTGGCGTTCGCTGGCTTTTATCGTTCTGTCGTGCCGTCCCGGCGATCGTCTGGGGTGTGTTGTTCGTTACGGCGCTCGGCCTCGGGCCGTTTGCGGGCGTGCTCGCGCTTGCGGTGCACAACACCGGCGTGCTCGGCAAGCTGTTTGCCGATTTCTTGGAGGAGACGGATCCACTGACCACCGAAGCTGTTGCCACCGTTGGCGCTTCCAGATTGCAGGCCGTCTGTCACGGTATGGTTCCACAGATCACCGCGACGGTCGCCTCCTACACGGTGTATCGGTGGGAGTGTACCATTCGGTCGGCCGCCGTGCTTGGATTCGTCGGTGCGGGCGGCATCGGGTATCATCTCCTGCTCACCGTGCAGCGACTCCAGTATCAGCGATTAACCACCGCGATCATTGCGGTGTTCGGTCTTGTGCTCTTGAGCGACTGGCTTGCCTCGCGCGTTCGAGCGTCACTCGGATGAGTCAGTGGCTGGCTGGTGGCTCGTGTCTCTCTGCCGATGGCAGCTCGATTGCGCTCGCTGCTGCACGAACCTGGTCACCGTTGATCGTCTGTATCTGGCCTTCCTCATAGCAGATCTCGCCATCGACCATAGTGAATACGACGTCATCGCCGTGTGCGGCGAAGACGACGTGTGAGAGTGGATCATGAAGCGGGGTTGCGCGGGTGAGCTCAGTTTCGAGGCCGATGATATCCGCCTTCCAGCCGGGTATGAGTGCGCCCAATTTTTCGAAGCCGGCAGCCTGTGCGCCGTTGATGGTTGCCATTTCGAAGATCGTCGGGGCTGGCGTTGCGGTCGGATCAAGCGCGTTAACTTTCTGGAGGAGGCTCGCCTGTTTCATTTCGGTGAGTCCGTCGAGTGTGTTGTTGCACGGCGGGCCATCATTGCCGATGGCGACGGTGATGTCGCGTTCGAGATAGTCTTCGATGGGGGCAATGCCGGAGGCGAGTTTCATATTTGACGAGGGACAGTGCGTGACGTTGGTGTTGGTTTCAGCGAGGAGTTGGCGTTCGTCTTCGGAGGTCCAGACACAGTGTGCGAGGATGACGTCCTCGCCGGTGAGGCCGACCTCGTGGAGCCACTCGACGTTTCGCAGGCCGGTGTCGTCCTGGACGGTTTCGATTTCGCCCTGGTTTTCGCTGGCGTGGGTGTGAATGCGAACGTTCTCGTACTCGTCGGCGAGCTCGCGAGCGCCGCGGAGGCAGGCTTCAGAGCAAGAGACGGCAAAGCGTGGGGTGACGGCGTAGCGAATGCGATCGTCGAACGATCGGTGATAGCGCTCGATGAGCCGGCGAGATTCGGCAAGCCCGTCTTCGGTGTCCTCACGGAGGCCATCGGGCGAGCGCTGATCCATCAACACCTTTCCGAGCAGCCCGCGAATGCCGAGCTCGCCGGCCGCCTCAAACGCTTCTTCAGCGTGTGAGACGGAGAGATGGTCGATCACGGTAGTGGTGCCGCTTTCGAGACATTCGAGATAGCCAAGCTGGGCGGCCACGCGCATCTCTTCGGCCGACAGCGACGCCTCCATCGGCAACACGTGATCGAACAGCCAGTCCAACAGCTCAGTGTCGTCAGCAATCCCTCGACCGAGACTCTGCACCGAATGGACGTGCCCACCAACCAATCCTGGCATCACGATCCCGAACTGGCGCTCATCGTGGGAAGGGTATTCTGCTACCATAGCCGAGCGCTCTCCCACCGCCTCGATCCGGGAGCCGGTTACCACTACGCCACCGTCGGCGATGATCGTTTCAGCATCCGCGATGACCGTTCCTGTCAGTAACATCATCGCGGAACAACACTGAACGCCGTCAATAGGATGGCGGCCAACAGCCCACACACGAGCCACACACGGGTTGGCGCAGTGTGGTGGTGGGAGTCATTCGGATTCAGCCGGGCGACGAAATCGTGACGTACTCGACGTATTTGATGCAGTCGTACGCTGAGAGCTCCGCTGCGGTCTCGCCGGTGACGCCAGCGCCACGCTCGTTGGCACAGAACTGTATCAGACAGTCCATGGCGGCGTCCGACAGCTCGTCGAAATGACCGACCGCACCCTGGACACTGTTCGGTCGCCCACGATCAAGTGTGATCGACTCTGTCATGATATCGTGTCGCCCTCCAGTTCTGGCAACGCAGTAATGAAACTACTGGCCAGCAGATCGACGTGCGGAGACTGGCCCACTGACACGAGACACACCCACGATTGATACGGCCGAATGTGGCGGACTAATCCGGAACGATTCCGTGCCTACCCGAAGAACTATCATCAATAACCAACACGGACGGAGCATGGGATCACAGGCAACTGAAATCATCTCAATCGGTGAAACGCTCCTCTCTCGGTATCCAGACGAGTTCACGGCCGACTTCGAAGCGAACAAACGACGTGTCGAACGGCTTACCGACGTGGAATCAACCCGTGTCAGGAACCGAATTGCTGGCTACCTGACGCGACAGCTCGCTGCTGAGAATGGCGCCGAGAAATAGTTGGATGATATAACTGGTTGGGATGGCAAATTCTGCCGTTTTCTGGAAAATTCTGTTATTATGGAGAATTACGGGACCAACCGATCGATACAGAGTAACTGAGAACTGATGCGAGACTATAATTCTGCACAAATATGCATAATCATAACCATACTCTAGGTAAGTGTATCTCGTTACTTCTGATTTGAATTTGTCTCGGATGATCGCTTTCGCCGTCGTGCGTTGAGACAGAAAAACACCGGCTGACGGGATTCTTTCGGATAGCGATCGGGTCGTTGTTCGGCAAACGCCGCTGTGGGCTGTGGTTCGACGACCGATTCGATCGCAAATCCCGCATCGAGTATGGGCTGGATCATTGCTTCGAGCGGTCGCCGGAAGTATGGGATTTCGACGTCCCAGGATTTCGTACACCGCTCGATGTCGAAGTAGTTCTGCGCGTCCTCATTTTCTGTGCCGAACTCGTCGAAGGGATGTGTTGTCGCAATCAGGAGCGTGCCCCCAGCCCGACAGATGCGGGCGAATTCACGAAATAAGGCGTTCCAGTCTCTGATATAGCTGACTGCTAGCACACTAACGATCCCGTCGAAGCAGTTGTCAGCGAACCCCAGCGGGGCGTTCAGATCTGCCTGCAGCACATCTCCGTCACCATCGAGGCGATTCCGTGCCCGCGCGAGCATTTCAGTACTGCAATCGACGCCAACCACCTCGGCGCCCTGGTCTGTGAGCCACGTCGTGTAGGCTCCCGTTCCACAGCCAGCATCAAGCAGTCGCGCTCCCGACACGTCACCGAGCAGGTCGGTGACCGCTGGAAACACGATCTGTGCGTTGTAGGCATTGGACTCGATGTCGTCCGTGTAGGTGGCTGCGAGCTCGTCGTACGCCCGTGCTGGAGAGTGGAGATCGTCAGCTGGCATGGAATCGGGCAGTATCACTGCGGTGGGGTAGCCGTTTCGATTCAACAGTGCCAAGGGGTTTCCAGTGTGTGAATGAAAGCAACGCAGATGACACCGGACGACGAACTCGAGGCGATTGCCACGGCAGCGGTCACAGCTGGGGGAACAGTGCTCCGCCATCGATATCAAACGACCGACCGGGAGCTCACCTACGAGAGCACCGACGTCTCTGCACGGGCCGACGTGGCTGCAGAACGCCGAATGCTCCCGGTGATTCGAACCGCGTTTCCAGAGCATGCGGTCTACTCCGAGGAGGCGGGGGTCCACGACGGGAGCGAGCCGTATCAGTGGTTTGTCGATCCCCTGGACGGCACCAACAACTACGCCGCTGGGATTCCTGGCGTTGCCAGCGCGGTCGCCGTCGAACACGATGGAACACCGGTTGTTGCGGCGATCTACCAGCCGATTTCGGATGTACTGCTGGTCGCCAGGCGAAACGGCTCCATCACGCGCAACGGTGTTCCCGTCGCCGATGTCTCCGTTCCGTCGCCAGAAGCGAGCACCGTCGCCACAATCATCGGGCGGTCGGTCCCGCAGACGCCGTCGCTGAAAGCCACATTCGACGAGATGGAAATCGCCATCGACGCGCGCGTCAAGCGAGTGATACACAGCTGGGCCCCA
This sequence comes from Halobacteriales archaeon YIM A00013, assembly GCA_025041195.1. GTDB lineage: Archaea > Halobacteriota > Halobacteria > Halobacteriales > Haloarculaceae > Halocatena. The sequence continues at coordinate 370,062 of JAKCFM010000002.1, read as the reverse complement.
ACCGTTCACACGAGCGCGTTCGCCACCGGAACTGTCCAGGCGATCATCGTGTGCCAGCCAAACGAAGAAGAGCGCGCCGCGATCGAGCTGTTTGCCGCCGAAAGCACAGCAACCGTTCGATCCGCTGGGGAGCTGTTGGTGGGAGCGCACGACGAGCGACTGCTGGAACTGCTCTGGGAACAAACAGATGCGCTGACGGAGAACACGTGAACTACCCCGACCTACTCACTCGCCGCAGACACGGCTCGTTCCTTGAGGTCGGGGCTTCCTGTTTCAATGACGTCACCAGAACGCTTTGCGTTCTGGTTGCCCGCCAGACGTAGTCTGGCGAACGCGCTTTGCAGGAACCGAAGTGGTTCCCGTAGGGAGCGCAGTCTCCACAGACGTTGATTTGGAGCGTCCCGCTCCTAACTTCTTGATTCCACGCCGCAGGATGTTCCACGCCGCGTTCCAATCCCTATCGGCGGTGAATCCGCACGACGGACAGGAGTGTTCGCGGACCCACAACTGTTTGTTGGTCTTGACACCACACGCCGCACACTCTTTCGTAGTGTTCCGGGGGGGAACAGGAATGAAGTGTGTTCCATCTCGCTCGCACTTGTATTCGAGCATCCGAAGAAAAGTCCCCCACGCGGCGGATGCTCGGTTTCGTGAGTTCGAGTCGAACTGCATCATCCCGGCGACGTTCAAGTCTTCGACAGCGACAAGGTCGTACTCCTGAGCGTAGTAGTCCGAGAGTTTGTGTAAGAAGTCGCGGCGCTTCCGACGAAGATCGGCGTGACACTCCGCCACGCATCGTCGTTGCTTCTCATAGTTGCTCGACCCGTGTTGCTTCCGCGCGAGTTTCCGTTGCTCACGCTGCAAGCGTTCGCGCTCGTGGGATAGATCGAGCGACCCGACCGCCGTGCCGTCCGTGTCGTGAACATACTTGAGAATCCCCACGTCGATGCCGACGCACCGCTCGGGATTCTCAGGCGGTTCGGGCGGTTCATGGTCCATTTCGACGCCAAACGTGGCGAACCATTCCCCCGTTGGTTCCTTCTTGACTGTGACTTGTTTGATAGTCGCGTTCTCGGGAATATCTCGGTGGAAATGAACAGGTATTTCTCCGATCTTTGAAAGCCGTAGAACGGTCTGACCACTCGTGTTCTTGAGTTCGAAGCCAGACTGTCTATACGTGAATGATCGGTACTCAGCCAGCCCTTTCCACTTGAGTAGACCGACCTTTCGCCCTGCATCTTTCGCGTCCTTCAGCCGTGAGAGATTGGTGTACAATCTCTCAACAACGTTCTGAAGTGTGCGAGAATACAAGTCAGTGAGGTCATCCCACCACTTCTTAATCGACGGGAGTTGATTGATCTCGCCGTATTTCGTCGTCCCGTCTTCTCGGTTGAGTCGGTGGAGGAAGTGGTTGTACACTTGCCGATACAGGTCGCGATGGTAGTCCAACGTCTCTCGGTGAGTGTCGGACGGATTGAGTCTGTATCGGTAGTTGTATCGCATGGGTCTACTCGTCGGAATCGGAATCTGGTTCGGAAACACGAACGATTTTCACGTCCGCACCGAGCCATCGCCGTGGGACGTAGACGTGAGCACCGTTACCGGTCGGGCGCACATCGCCGTCCACGACTTCATGGCCATTGATTTCGAACCGTTCCATATACATTGTGTAGACATCGTAGTAACTAAAGTGTACCGATTCCGTGGGGTTGTGGGAGAGCAGTCTTCGGTGCAAGCAAGACGATGACGGCGCTGTATCCCCTCCCTACTGCGCTACTCGGTCGCTTCGCTCCCTCCGTTGCTCCTTGAGGGAGGGGTATTAGCGCCTAATTACACATAACTGCTTGTCACGATCCGATGGGTTTTTGGTCGCCACAGTACCCCAGCTACAGTAGAACACAGTGGATTGAGTTAGCGTTACAATGACGAAACAACGATACACCGAAATCACGATCGTCGGCGAAGATGACACGGGTCTGATAGCGAACTTCACGAATCTCCTGTTCGAACGCAACATCAACATCGAGGATCTGGACCAGGCCGTCCAGGACGGGCTGTTCCGGATGACGATGCACGTGGATGCGACCGAAATGGTCTGTCGCGAAACGACGCTGCGTGAGGACCTCCAGGAGCTGGGCGAGGAGCTCGGCGTGAGCGTCCAGATCCGCTTTCCGGACGAGGATGATTCACGAAACATCGGCGTGCTTGTCACCAAGGAGTCGCACTGTCTCGAAGCGCTCATCGAGGCGGTCGAGTCGGGTGCGCTGGAGGGAACCATCGCGTGTGTGGTTGGGAATCACGCCGATCTGGAACCGATCGCAGAGCAGGCTGACATTCCGTTCTACGACATTGGCGACGAGAACGGAACGCCAGACGAGACCGAGCTGCTCGAACGGCTCGATGCGTACAACGTGGAGCTAATCGTCCTGGCGAGATACATGCGAATTCTGAGCCCGGAAGTGGTGTTCCGGTACGAACGCCGTATCATCAACATCCACCCGTCGATGCTGCCGTCGTTTGCTGGTGCCGAACCATACCGGCAGGCCATTGACGCGGGCGTTCGGGTGGCTGGGGTGACAGCGCACTACGCAACGACTGATCTCGATCAGGGACCGATCATCACGCAACGCGTCTTCGATGTGCCCGACGATGCAACGCCCGAAACGCTACGGCGGCGCGGACAGCCCCTTGAAGCCGAAGCACTTCTCGAAGCCGTCCATCTCCATCTCTCTGATAGCATCTACGTTCACAACGGCACGACCCATCTCCGCGAGGATGTCGACGAAGCTGCAGTGCAGCTTGGGACGCCGACCCAGCTCGAAGCAGCCATCCCGGATGGACCCACAGATGACACAGACGTCCCACTTGGGGCACAAAGCGAGTAGTTGTGGTAGCGAAAGACACTTTGTATCCCCATTGCTTGCCCAGATATGGCGCAATCCAGTCCGTCTCGGTCCAACGTTCCACGTGATCGGTTCGACTTTACGCACCGAGCAACGACCGACCAATCGTTCGAGAACGCACTGGAGGCCGCACGAAGCGGTGATCGACTGTCAGTTGAGGACGGCGTCGCACTGTTGACAACCGGGACGGACACGCCCGGCATCGATCTTGAACGCAAAGAGCAGGTGCTTGAGCTCGCCGACCGTCGCCGACAGGAACGAGTGGGTGAGGAGGTCACGTTCGTGGCGAATCTCAACAACAACGTGACCACCGCCTGTAACACTGGCTGTCTCTTTTGCAATTTCAAAGATCGGTCGAAGCAGTTTCTTCGCGAGAGTCCAGAATCACACGATGGCTTTACGAAACCCCCAGCGAAATCACGTCGCATCGTTCAGGACGCACTCGACACTGGTATCTATGAGGTGACCTCCGTTTCCGGACTCCATCCCGCCTTTGGTCTTGACGACGACCATCGCGAACTGCTTGAAGCCAGCGAGCGCGGTGATCTGAACTACAAATCACCCGAGCGCTACACCGTCGATCCGGGAACGTACGTCGAACAAATTCGGGCGATGGCCGTCGGTGGCGTCCATCTCCATTCGATGACACCGGAGGAAGCCTACCACGCAAAACGAGGGGCTGACTGGGGATACGAGACGGTCTACGGCCGACTTCGGGATGCTGGACTCGACAGCGTGCCGGGAACGGCCGCCGAAATTCTTGTCGATGAAGTTCGTGATGTGATCTGTCCGGGGAAGATGAACACGGATGCCTGGCTTGCGGCGATGCGAGCGGCCGCGTCGGTCGGACTCTCCACAACGGCGACGATCATGTACGGGCACGTCGAAAACGAGCGCCACCGGATCATGCATCTCGATCGAGTCCGCAATCTACAGGACGATATCGGTGCGATCACGGAGTTCGTCCCGCTCTCATTCATCCACCAGCAGACGCCGTTGTACGAAGAAGGCTACGTCGACAATGGTGCCTCAATGCACGAAGACGAGCTAATGATCGCCGTCTCCAGGCTCTATCTCGACAACATCGATCACATTCAGTCGTCGTGGGTGAAGTATGGCGACGAGGGCGGCCTGAAAATGCTCTCCTGTGGAGCGGATGATTTCATGGGAACGATTCTCTCAGAGGAGATCACCCGACGCGCTGGTGGTCGGTATGGACAGGCCAGATCGTTCGCCGAGTATGTCGAGATGATCACGGCAATCGGGCGCACGCCGGTCGAGCGGTCGACCGATTACACCGAGCGCCGCGTGATCGATCCCGACGACCCACCGTTCGGACCACAGCTTGGTCCTCGTGCCGATGGGACGCCACTGCTTGAGTGAATGCTTATTTCGTCCGCCGGACGAAGGCTATAATCTCTTCGGCGATCTTTTCGCCCTCGTCCTCCTGCAGGAAGTGACCGGCGCCCTCGATCCATCTGTCGGGTTGATTTGTTGCTGTGGGAATGTGCCTCCGGAGTGGATCACGATTGCCCCTTGTGATTGGATCGCTGTCGGAAAACAGGACGAACGCTGGTTTCTCCCACTCGCCGAGTCGCTCGCTCGCGGTGCGGGTGATTTCGTGGCCATCGCCACCACCCTTTCGCGACCATATCCGGCCACGCACGCGCACCGGCCTTGTGTGACTCCGTGGGAAACGGCGCATTGTAAGCGGCGAGGGTTTGTTCGTCCAGATCGGTTGCCGTTGCGTTCTGGATCAACGTCCCGATCGGGAGCTGCTCTGCGGTTTCGACGAACGATCTGAACTGTTCCCAGTCCTCTGGCATCTCCTGCGTTCCGCGTGGGATGCCGGTGTTCATCGGAACGAGCCGGGCGAATCGCTCTGGCTCGCTAGCCGCAAGCGAGAGACCCAGGATCCCACCCCAGTCCTGACAGACCAACGTGATATTCTGCAGATTGAGCGTCTCGACCAGCCGCTGCAGTGCATCGTAGTGAAACTCGAACGAGTACGCCTCGGGATCGTCGAGTTTGTCGGATCGCCCAAAGCCGAGAAAGTCCGGGACGATGACGCGTCCAACGGATGAAAGCGTGGGAATGAGCGATCGGTATAGATAGCCCCAGGTTGGCTCGCCGTGAAGACAGAGAAACGTTTCCTGGCCGCTCCCAGCTTCGACATACGCCATCGACAGCCCGTCAACGTCGATCGACTGTGGTTCGTACGGATAGCCTGAAACTGCCGCAAAACAGTTTTCGGGGGTATGAAGCACGCCCATTGTGCCCTGACAATGTCTATTCAGTTACTAATATGTTTGGAGGGGATCGGGATGGTCCTCCGTGTTCGATTCCGATGTGGTGTGGAGCAGCTGAAACCGGCCTGCCACCAGACCAATGGCAATGCCGGCGAAATGCGCCATGTTCGCGACGCCTGGGCCCGCATTCTGTGCGGTGAAAACAGCGGCAATGATGAAAATTAGCAGTATCTGCGCCCGCCGGCCGAGTCGGGAGAGCAGTCCCGCCGAAAGGGCGTTCCCGCTGATTGCGTAGCCCATCAGCGCGAATATCGCACCGCTTGCTCCCAGCACGCGGATCATTCCCGGTGGAAGCATCCCCAACCCGGAGGTAAACACCACCTGTGCAATTCCGGCAAGCGCCCCTGAGAGAACGAAAAAGGCGTGATAACGGAGTGGTGTGGTGAAATACTCGACGGCCAATCCAAACAGGAGTAATGCGAAACAGTTTCCGATGAGATGCATGATCCCACCGTGAGCGTAGACGCTCGTAACGATCGTCCAGGGCTCGTCGGTCAGTGGCAGGTGTAATACGAACGGCTCGGTTCCGAGCCCAATCGTCACAGACACCAACTGGAGGACGAACACGACGAGGATGATCTTCAGGGTCGTCAGCGTCGGACTTCGGGACACGGTGGAGCTAATGATGGCAAACAAGTTAGGATTTCCGAAGATCGAAGGCGTGCTTCGAGTGACCAATCCTGGGCTCGGCTGCTGGGTGTATGTTCACGGTTTCACTTTCACTTTCATGTTGCTTGAATCGTATTTAACCGCGTGTATCCCACAGCCCTGGTATGGACGACAGAGTCCGCCGACACGCTGAACTTCTTGTTGATCACTGTCTCGAAGTCACGGCCGATGACGACGTTGTAGTGATTGGCAGCCAGAACGCAGTTTCGTTGATTACGGCCCTGTACGGTGTGCTCGGCGAGCGAGGCGCAACGCCGATGGCCCAATTGCACGACGAACGAGCGCGTCGGGCGTACCAGACTGCAATCGATCCTGATGACGTTTCGACGAGTGCGCCACGACTCGCCGCGATGGAGGCGGCCGATGCCGTGGTGTTGATCAGCTCCACGACGAATCCGTACGAAACGACGGCCGTTTCGGATGCCGTAACAGACGCAATCGATGCGGCGTACAGCCCGATTCTCGACGAACGTCTCGATAACCGGTGGGTGATCACCGTCCATCCGACCGCTGGTGGCGCCTCCCGTGCCAGAATGGGAACCGACGCGTATCGGTCATTCGTCTACGACGCTGTGGATGTCGACTGGGAACGCCAGCGTCGTCGCCAGCAACGCGTCGCCGATCGAATCGACGCCGGTGAAACGGTCAGAATTCAGTGTGGGAAGACCGATCTCACCATGTCAATCGCAGATCGGACCGCGCTCAACGACGGGGCCACCCGGAATATGCCGGGTGGTGAGGTAGCCACCAGCCCAGTCGTCGAGAGCGTCGAAGGAACGGCGCGGTTCGATCTGCCGATCGTGTATCGTGGCGACCGCATCGAGGATGTAACGCTCACCTTCGAGAACGGGGTTGTCGTCGACTGTGCGGCCGGCAACGAACAGGACGCCATGGATCGGCTCCTCGGGCACGATGCGGGGGCACGTCGGGTTGGCGAACTCGGCATTGGAATGAACCGTGGGATCGACCGCGCCACGACGAACACGCTCTTCGACGAGAAGATGGCCGGAACTGTCCATCTCGCGCTCGGATTCGGATTTGCTGAGTGTGTGCCAGAGGATCAACACCCAAACCAGAGCGAGATTCATACGGACATGCTCATCGACCTGCGCTCGGACTCCCTGCTCACCATCGATGGCGATCCCATCATCGAAGACGGCGATTTCTGGTTCGAAGATGCGTGAGCAGCCATCGTTTCACTCAATGAGATTGATTAGCAAGCACACCTGTTATTGAATAACACACTATACTTTCTATGGATGATTGGCTGGGTACTGACACCCCCTGGTTGGTGTCACTCTGACGGAGGGGACCACGACGGATGACCAGTTCGTATCGACGTGGTCTGTCCACGATCGTTACCGTGCTCGTCGTGGGAGCGCTCCTCACCCAGCCATTCAGTGTGCCCGTCCGTGCGCAGGCCCACTCCATCACCGTCACCCAGGGAGACCAGACTATTCCGGTGACGCCGCTGGGTGATGGCAACCAGTCGGCGGAATCGTTTTACGACTATCGAGCACCATCGTCCGACCCATCCGGGCAGTACAGTTCCTACGGAACGGACGAGTTACAGCGCGATCAAGTGAGCCAGCTGTTTCTCTACCGGGGTGAGTCGGGGCTGAGTCTCGTGTTTCTTCACGACCAGCGCGGTGGAGATGGTGGGGCTGTCATTACGGCTGCCATTGAGGGGCTTCCAGAGGACGGAGCGTGGATCGTTGAGGATGACACGTACGCACACCGTGACGATTCGTTTGCGCATGATGACCGGTCGAGCAACATCGAGTGGTTCATGAACGGTGGTCGAACCGATGGCGCCGTTTTCCGTGGACTCGATGGCGGCAGTGAGCGAACGATCACTGTCACGATGCGATTCAACGATCAGACCGACAACTATCCGTTCGACGAGTGGTCTGGCGAGCCCGAAGAGAACGAAATTGAGTCATGGATTGTCCGCTCTGGGAGCGGTGAAACCACTGAACTAGCGATGGATGAACCCGTTCGCATCAACGTGACTGAGAATCCACCGCCGGCACCGTCGGATAACCCACCTAACACGACGGAAGACAGCTCAGCTGACGCACTGCGCTGTCCACCGACCCAGATGGCGTCCGTAGAACCGGCCGGAACACTGACGGCAACGCCAACAGCAATCGTCTCGGCCACGGCACTCCCACGGCTGAACACGCCGATCACGGCGACCGTTCACACGCTGGTACCACCGCCAGCCCACGCTGATCATTCAAACCGAGGCGGCTCCGCTCCGCTCTCGAATGCTGGCGTTCTGATTGCCGTCTTCACGATCCTGATAGGCGGTGCGCTTACGATGAACACCCGCTGATCTGCTAGTTGATGAAATTGTCACCGTCCCCGCAAGGGTTTTTGACAGCTGCTTCGAGTTCCGCCCATGGAGTACCGTCCGGCCGTGGCTGCTGATCTCGAATCGATACAAACTGTCGCTCGTGCGGGCTGGCACGCCGCCTATGACGCAATACTCGGCCAGTCAGCCGTCGAAACGACCGTCAAGACCTGGTATAGTGAAACGTCGCTTCAATCGCGCATCGAGTCGGCCAACAGAGTGTTTCTCGTTGCGGTCGACGCTGGGGAGATTGTCGGGTTCGTGGACGGTGGTCCCAGTTCGGATGGCCCGTGTGCGGCCGTCGTCAGCGCACTCTACGTTCATCCCAACCGCTGGAACGAAGGGATCGGCTCAGCACTGCTTGAACGGTTGTTCGAGCGGTTTCAGGGTGCCGACTATGATGACGTCTGGCTCGCAGTGCTTGCAGACAACGCGGTTGGTCGTGCGTTCTACGAGGCGCACGAGTTCAAAGAACAGAAACGACAGGCCACAGAGCTTCCGGCCGGAACTGCAGTTGAACTCCTTCTCACGCGTGAACTGTAAGCACTGTTTATACTGTGTGCGATGTTGCCTGAGATGCCGAACTGTTTCCGCAATCCAAACCATAAGCAATCATCCGCTTGAAGCGTTGCGAATGAGTGGACCGACCACAGACAGAGAGAACGATTGGAATCCCCAGCAGTACGACGAGGCGTTCGATTTCGTCGCTCGCCACGGCACGGCGGTCGTCGATCTCCTTGACCCACAGCCGACTGAGCGGATTCTCGATCTTGGATGTGGAACTGGCGAACTCACTCGCACGATTGATGAACGGGCTGCGGCGGCAATCGGCGTCGACGCCTCGCGTTCGATGGTTCGGACGGCCCGCTCGAATGCGCCGGCGTGTTCGTTCGCTCACGCAGATGCCCACCACCTCCCGTTTTCGATGAAGTTCGATGCCGTCTTTTCAAACGCCGCGCTCCACTGGATGGACGACATCGAGCGTGTCTGCCGTGCGGTCTGGACCGCCCTCGAACGTGGCGGACGATTCGTCGGTGAGCTCGGTGGCGCAGGGAACGTTCATGGAATCTGTGGCGCAACCCAGGCCGAACTGGCAAGCAGGGGGTATGCGATGGAACTGCCGTGGACGTTCCCGACTATCGAGGAGTTTGCGACGCTCGTGAGCACTGCTGGGTTTGAACTCACTGGTGCGTGGCTGTTCGATCGACCGACCGTTCTTGAGGGCGGAGACAATGGCGTTGCCCGCTGGCTGGACATGTTTGGCGATGAACTGCTCGGCGCAGTTCCACCAACAGAACGGCCATCGGTTGTCGATGGCGTCGAAACCCGACTCCGGTCGGAACAGTACTCCGATGGCACATGGACGGCGAACTATCGGCGTCTCAGATTCGTTGCTGTACGACAAACCGCTGAACGGATCACGTGAATCAGCCGATGGTGCTGTACAGGAATCCACCGATCTGGGCCGCCAGATCACTGAGCGGCGTCGCAAGGATGGACACGACAAGTACCGCCAGCCATCCAAGCACCAATAGTCCAACGTTAACGATTGGATTGTCCGAGTACAGCGAAGAAAAGGAGACCCGAATCCGCGAAAACGGAAGAAACGGCTGGATTCCGTTCACCGTCATGGCATCGGCCAACAGATGCAACAAGACGCCTCCGGCACCGATTGTCCCACCGATCAACGACATCGTGGCTGGATCGAGCAGTGCGAGCTGGTCGGCTAACTGGGCAATTATTGCCTGATCGTGTGCGGCCGCGGCCGAGAGCAACGACGCCAGCGGTAGCGTGATGTGTTGGCCAAGTACCCATCCCAGACCACTACAGATTCCACCGACGAATGCTGCCATTACCAGTGAATGACTCGTTTTTCGGTGCTCTAACCACCGTAACCGGTTGTCGTAATCGGGTAACGGCTCGATCACGAACACGCCGAGTGCAAGCACCGCCAGTAGTGGTTTTTCAGGTAACAGTACGTACAGAACCGGGGAAATTCCGAGGAGTGTCAGACCGATGTGTCCACGTCGATGCATCAGCTATTCCTCCCGGAGATCGATTTCGGAGTTGGCATTCGACTACCAGTACCCACTGTACGATTGGTAATCGGTAGCAATATACTTTCGGGTAACCTAAAAGTTATAATATACTAATTATAATAAGTAAAAAATTATGTGGGTCGCCGCATCACAACTTTCGAACGGCTCCTGGATGGTCCGATCAATCTGGAGGCTTCTCCACGCAGTAGTACTGATCGATTCCGGGGCGGTGCAGGTGGGTGACGCCACTCATCTCTCGATAAAATGTGAAAGGATTTTCATGACCTGCATGATCAGTGAGAGTGTAGGATCATGACTGACGTGGATATCTCTGTGCACTGGTGGACCATCGCGACTCACCGACCGTTCGTTGCGCTCCGAGGTTGTTGATTGATGGCAAAATCGAATCGTGCCGTTGACGTAGTGGACGGCCCGCTGTTGAAGCCCCTGCTCACGCTTTCGTTGCCGATCGTCCTCACGAATCTGATGCAGGTGGGGTACAATCTGGCCGATACGTTCTGGGTCGGCCGGCTTGGCCAGGCAGCGGTCAGTGCGCTGTCATTCTCCTGGGCAATCGTGTTTCTGGTGATCAGCATGGCGGCAGGATTCACTGTGGCGGGGACCGTGCTGGTTGCACAGAACAAGGGCGCCGGAAAAACCGACACGGTCGATCATGTGGCTGGACAAACGATCGCCTTTGTCGTGGGGCTGTCGGTCATTTTTTCTGCGGTGGGCTATCTGTTCACCCCTGAACTGCTCGGCCTGATCGGCGCGGTTGAAGGGACCGAGGAGTATCTCCTTTCGGTTGAGTACACACAGACAATTTTCCTGGGCATTCCGTTCGTATTCAGTTTCTACATTTTCCAGGGGCTGTTGCAGGGGTGGGGTGATACGCGAACCCCGATGTATCTCATGGCCGGTGGCGTCGCCTTGAACGTCGTTCTCGATCCGCTGTTGATCCTTGGATTTCAGGACAACCTGCTGTTTGAGGCACTCGGCCTTTCCGGGCTCCAGACCACGCTCTATGGGTGGACTGGCTTCGCCGGCTTCGGCGTTCAGGGCGCCGCCATAGCCACCATTACGGCGCGGGGTCTCGGCGCTGTCGTTGCGATTGGGCTATTGCTCGTTGGCTGGGTGGGTCTCTCGCCCGCCCCATCCGACTTCTTGCTCGAACGGGCAACGGTCGCAAAGATCATTCGTATCGGCGCGCCAGCAAGCATCGAGCAGTCGACGCGGGCGCTTGGTGTGACGATACTGACCGCACTCGTTGCACTCACGAGCCAGGAAGCCGTTGCCGCGTATGGCATCGGCAACCGGCTCACGTCGCTGGTGTTTCTTCCGGCCCTCGGATTGGCACGTGGGACAGAAACCGTCGTGGGACAGAACCTTGGTGCTGGTCAGTCGGATCGGGCACGGACGGCCGTTACGATGGCGCTCGGGGTGATCGTTGGCCTGCTCTCGATCGTGACGATCGTTTCAGTCTGGTTTGCTGAACCGATCACGGCGGTGTTCATCTCGGGGTCCGAATCAACTGCGGTCGTCAGCTCAGGTGCCGCGTATCTTCGCATCGTCGGGCTCACATTCGTGTTTCTTGGGGGCTTTAGAGTAATTCAAGGTGGTTTTCGCGGCAGTGGTTCGACACGAACCGCAATGGGACTCTCGATTCTCTCGCTGGTTGGCTTTCGGGTGCCGCCTGCGTATCTGTTCGTCACGTGGCTAGATCTTGGTGCAACGGGAGTCTGGTACGCCATTGCGCTGTCAAACGTCCTCATTCTTGTCGTCGCAGGGCTCTGGTTCCGTCGTGGTCGGTGGACGGACGCCGTCGTCACCGAGCGTCCTGACGGTGACCATATCGACGAACCCACCACAGACGACTGATTGAATTCAGGGTTGATATATTAACCTCATTGTACTTTGTGGTCGTTCCCCATAGTACAATGAAATGGTATTCGATCACATGACACGAAGACAGACGCTCGGTACGATCGGCTCTGTTGGTGTCGCGAGTCTGGCTGGCTGTCTTGGCGGAAACTCATCGGGTGATACCGACACTACAACTGACGGTGGTGGTCCAGAATCGGTGGATATTGGCGTGTTACAGCCAGTGTCTGGCGATCTCAAGTATTACGGCGAGCAAGCGCTGTGGGGATTTTACGCTGGGCTGGCGTATAAAGGAAACACGGATCCCATTGAATCAGCCACCACGGGCACCCATTCGATCGACGTTGGATCGACGACGTACAATCTCCATGTCCGAGATACGAAGTTCGAGTCCGATACGGCCCAGTCCGTGGCCACCCAGCTGGTCCAGAACGAGGATGTCGACGTGTTGTTTGGCTGTACCTCCTCAAGTTCGGCAACCCAGGTGATAAAAACGGTGGCCAAACAAGTTTCGATCCCGGTGCTCATTGGTCCGGCGGCGTCTGCGTCGGTCACGACGAGCACCGAGACCTGTCTCCCCAACGTGTTTCGTGCTAGTGAGAACACGGCCATGGACGCTCGCAGCGGCGGGCAGTACGTCGCCAACAACACGGACGTCAATGCGGTGTATCTGTTCGGCGCCGATTACTCGTTTGGCCACGCTGTCGTGGAGAACTATCGAACGGTGCTTGCGGCAGAGGGTGTCGAAATCGTCGGTGAGAAGTTCGTTCCTCAGGGGTACGCCGAGTGGAAGGGTCTGCTCGACAACGCCGCCCAGGCCGGGGCAGGGGGAATCGTCGGCGGTTTTACCGTTTCGACGCTTCCAAAGCTGTTCACGGCGTATCTCAACGGCGGCTATGACTACCGCGTGTTCGGTGGGTTCGCGACACAGATTACGAATCAGGTCGTTGGAAACACCCTCGAAAAGTCGCTCGGGTCGCTCACAGAATCAAGCGTGAAGGAAACTCGACTTGGGCCGTTTACTACCCGGTATCACTGGAATCAGTACGACAACGAAATCAATAGTTCGTTCGTGGAGACCTACACCAACACGTACGGCGTGGTGCCCGATCTGTTCACCGCTGGAACGTTCACCGCAGCGTCGGCGATCGTTCAGGCCGTCGAGGAACGGTCTGGGACGGCTCCCGATGCGCTCGTCGATGCACTCAGCGGAATGACCGTCGCTGACACGCCAAAAGGGCCAGATGGGTACACGTTCCAGGAGTACAACAACCAGGCCCGCTCGGAAATGACGGTCGCCGATCCGGTGCCAACGAGGGACGCAGTCGCCGACAGCTGGGATGCGTCCGTCCAGCCGAGCGAGCCGGTCGCAAGAATCGATGCTGCGAACGTGACGATTCCGGCTGACGCCGACGCCATGGACTGTACGCTCAGATGATTCTCAGAACGGAGGGGCTCACGAAACGGTTCGGCGGACTCACAGCCGTCGACGATGTGGACTTTGCGCTCGATTCATCGGAGTGTTGTGCGGTGATCGGGCCAAACGGAGCGGGGAAAACCACCCTGTTCAATCTGCTCACGGGGACGCTTCAGCCGACCAGCGGATCGATATCGCTCATGCGTGACGGAGCGTGGACCGATATCACTGGAGCGTCTCCCGAACAGGTTGCCTCGTTCGGGGTTCACCGATCGTTTCAGCTCACGTCTGTGTTTGCGGCAAGCACCGTTCTTGAGAACGTCAGAATTGCAGAACAGGCTGCGGGAGCGAATGCACACAACTGCTGGCGCAACGTTGGTGCGTTCGAGGAGCACGTCGAGGCCGCCCACACGATCCTTGAGCGGGTCGGCCTTGCTGGACAGGCCACGGAACCAGCAGCAACACTCAGCCACGGTGAAAAACGAGCGCTCGAAATCGCAATCGCGCTTGCCGGCAATCCCGACGTCTTGTTGCTCGATGAGCCAAATGCCGGCGTCTCCTCCGAGTCAATCGATGATATCATCGGATTAATCGAGGACGTCGCAAGCGATCACGCCGTGGTGCTCATCGAACACAACATGGAGATCGTTATGTCGGTCTCCGATCGCGTCGTGGTTCTCAATCAGGGCCAGGTGATCGCAAACGACGAGCCGGCTGCCGTCCGTGGTGATGAGACGGTACAGCAGGCGTATCTCGGTGGCTACGAGCGCGGCGATCTCGACATCGGTGGTGAGCCGGCATGAGTTTATTAACGGTTCGGGATATTCACACCTACTACGGGGAGAGTCACATCCTTGAGGGCGTCTCTCTCTCCGTCGACCGGGGCGAGGTCGTTGCGTTGGTCGGTCGAAACGGCGTTGGGAAAACGACGACGCTCCGGTCAATCCTCCAGCTCTCGCCGCCTCGATCAGGTCGTGTCACCTTCGACGGGAGCGAGCTGACTGGGCTCGACACTCACGCAGTTGCACAGGCGGGAATCGGATGGATTCCCGAGGATCGACGGATTTTCGATCAGCTCACCGTTGCGGAGAATCTCCGGGTTGCGCTCCCCCCATCGACTGAGACGGCGGATGGGCTTTCGGTCGCCTACGAAACGTTTCCTGCCCTCCAGGAGCACCAGGATCGCGATGGTGGCGACCTTTCTGGTGGCCAACAGCAGATGCTCGCGGTAGCCAGGGGACTCATCGGTGATAACGAGCTGCTGTTGATCGATGAGCCATCCGAAGGGCTTGCGCCGCTCATCGTCGAGCGAGTTGGGAGGGCGCTGGCTCGGGCGGCAGAGTCGTCGACCATACTGCTCGTTGAACAGAATCTGGGGCTCGCACTCGATCTGGCCGATCGATTCTACGTGCTAGACACCGGGAAAATTGTTGATTCGGGCTCAACGGCGGGGCTTAGCGCTGATAGTGATCGATTTCGGAGGTACGTTTCGGCATGATCGAACAGGGTGTGCTCCTCTATACCGACGCACTGGCCTCGTTTTTCACACCCGAAGCGTTGGTCAGCGTGCTATTCGACGGGCTGGCCAAAGCCAGCCTGTATGTGATGATTGCGAGCGGGTTGACGCTCGTCTTCGGGCTCATGGGTGTGTTAAATTTCGCACACGGATCGCTCACGATGTTCGGCGCGTATCTTGGTGGTCTGGTGCTCGTGTTGATCGTTGGTGGATCGCCGACCGATCCGGTGGCGCTCGGCGGGTTTTTCCTCGCCGTGGTCGTCGTATTCGGGGCCCTCGGACTGCTAGGCGGTGTCCTCGAATGGGGGCTCATTCGTCCAATCTACGATCGGCCACCGCTCTATCAGATCCTGCTCACGTTCGGACTGGCGCTGATCCTCGATGAACTGGCGCGAATTGTGGTGTCGTTCTACGGCATTCAACCGATTGCTTCCTGGCAAGCCGCACTGTCGACGAAACCGGCCATCCTTGGCCGGACGTACGATCTCGGCCCCACTTCGCTTCCCGGTCTGGAACTGTTCCAGATCGGATTTGGACTGCTCACCGTCGGTTTTATCTGGGCATTTCTCACGCAAACTCGATACGGACTCTACGTTCGCGCTGGCAGTCAGGACGCTGAGATGGCCCGTGCGCTGGGCATCAACGTTCGACGAGTGTTCACGGTAATCTTTGCACTCGGTACTGGGCTTGCCGGGCTGGCAGGTTTGTTACTCGCATGGGATCAGGCCTGGGGAGCAAGCGTCCCGCTCGCAGCAGAGACGCTGTTACCAGCGTTTGTGGTGGTTATCATCGGTGGTCTCGGGACCGTTCGTGGCACGGTCGTGGCGAGCGTCCTCGTTGGGATGGTCGATGCGATTACGACGTGGTGGTTCAACGAAGCGATCACGTTTACAGGGCTTCCAGAAATGTTTCTCTTTCTCATTCTTGTGATCGTTCTTGCACTCAAACCACAGGGATTGTACGGTGTTTCGGAGGTGGGTGGTCATTAGCAACGCCGGTTCAGGATCTCGAATCGAGTTCGATTCGGAGACACGAGCGGCCATTGCCACGCGTTCCCGTGCGTACGCCCGTGATCACCTGGTTCATCTGCTCGTTCTCGGTGCACTCGCCATCTATCCTGCGGTGTACCACGTGTTGACGAACGGGGGTGACGCCACCGGGATGGTGGCGCTGTTGCCGCGTGTTGAGACGATGGTGGCCGTGCTGTATTTCGGGCTGTTCGCCATGTCATTCGATTTCATCTCTGGCTATACCGGCTATCTCTCCTTTGGCCACGCCGCCTTCTACGGCACGGGGGCATACTTCGTCGTGCTCGTCGCCAACGGAAAGGTGCCACTGCTGGCTCCTGAGACGCCGTTCGTCTGCTTGCTCGTGCTCGCGGGCGTGCTCGCTGCAGTGTTGGCACTGGGTATCGGGGCCTTCTCGTTCCGACTGACGGGTGTGTATTTTGCGATGATCACGCTCGGATTCGCCCAGGTGTTGTACGTCTTCATGCGCGACTGGGAGTATCTTGGCGCAAATCCACGCGATGGGATTGCTGTGACTGGACTCGCAGATGGGTTTCGGATCGGTGTGCCTGGCGTTGATTCGCTCTCGGTAGCGATCGGACAGCTCGCCGGCGAACCGATCGATCTCTTTGGCTCCACGCTCGGTGCGTCCACCGTCTCCTACTACGCGGTCGGAATGGTCGTAGTGATCTGTTATCTTGCCATGCAACGAATCATACACTCGCCGTTCGGTCGCGTGATGATCGCCATCCGTGAGAACGAAGCCCGTGCGCGAGCGATCGGTTACAACACCTTCTACTACAAGCTCGGGACGTTCTCGATCTCTGCCTTTTTCGCTGGTGTCGCGGGCGGACTGTTCGCCGGATTCCGTCGATCGGTAACTCCAGAGAACGGATACTACTTTCTTGTCACTGGTGATGCGCTGCTCGCAAGCATCATTGGCGGCTTTGGGACGCTCGCTGGGCCGCTCTACGGGCGGTTGTTCGACGAAGGGCTCCGCGAGTTTCTCTCGAAATCAGGCAGCGGTGGTGGATTGTTGGTGTTTCTCAGGGATTCGCTCGGTCAACCCGCGATGGAAACCGCTCTCATCGGTGGCATGACCGTCGGCGAACTCGTAGAGACGTTCCTGAATGGACACGCGCCGCTATACGTGGGAATCGTTTTCGTCCTATTTGTTCTATACGTTCCAAACGGAATGGTTGGAACTGTTCGTAACCGGCTTGGTGGGAGCTGTGCCAAACAACTGCCGGCGTGGCTGTCGGATCGTCTCACTGCGATAGTGGCGGCGATCAGAGAGCGAGTCTCTGCTGTCCGACACAGACGTTAGTACAGCCCGTTTTCGACGAGGTGGGCGGCGAGCTGTTGTGCACCACGCGCTGCGGCCGTTTTTGGCTCATCGGGGGTGGTGACCTCGACTTCCTGCTGTAGCTCTTTGCTGAGTCGCTGTTCGAACTCTTCGACGAGTCCAGGAATGCACGCCATTCCTCCGGTGAGCACGATTGGCTCGGTGAGCGTTCGCTTGTAGATCTTGATGTACTGGCTGGCAAGCTCCGGGAGGAACTCGTTAGCGATCTCATTAACTGCATTGTCAACGTATCGATCGAGTGCGTCGGGGACGCTCCGCTCAATCGTGAACTCGTGTGTGCCACCGCCAGGCTGCTGGATTACGTCAGTGAACGGCTCAAAGTCGACGAAATCACCGTGCTCTTCCTTGTACTCTCGGGCCGTCGTCTGGTCAATGTGCACCCGACTCTGGGTTTCTTCTTCGACGTTGTCAGCGATCCATCGATCGACGGAGTTTCCGGTGACGGAGCCGGTCGAAAAGCTCGCCAACTGCTCACCACGGCGGTATGCACAGGCTTCGAGGTTCGTCGA
The DNA here is from genome assembly GCA_025041195.1 of Halobacteriales archaeon YIM A00013. GTDB lineage: Archaea > Halobacteriota > Halobacteria > Halobacteriales > Haloarculaceae > Halocatena. The sequence goes on along the minus strand of JAKCFM010000002.1, from coordinate 352,090 downwards.
GCCCATATTAATGCCGATGAAGATGCGGTTGATCGCGTCCGGGCCACCACCCAGCGCTGGAATCGCACTACAGAGCGATTCTGGATAGCTGCGGACGAGCTGATTGCCGATCCCGCTGGATTCAATCACGTTGGCGAGATTTTCGAGACCCTTCTCGTTGTCGATGCCGGGACTCGCGTAAACGACCACGCTCTCTTCTGGAACGCCGATCGCGCTGGAGAACTTATTGAAAAACGTTGAAGCCGTCTCCGCTCGCTCGTCGTCCTCTGGGAGGCCAGACCGGAGCATGAACTGTACTCGCTCTGGATACTCGTTGGCTGCCTCTTCGCCGTAGATAACCCGGTGCTCACCGGTCAGAACGTCCTGATACGTCGCCAGGCAGGTCAGTGCCTCGTGCGTTCGCACCATACCGTCGTCGGGTTTTGCCACCACAGTGCGCGTACTCCCCAGCTTCACCCCAACCGCATGCACGGATGCCGTTTCTTCTGCTGCTTCGGACTCTTGGCCTTCCTCAAGCATTATAGCCAACTGGTTAACAGCCACAATATATAAAACCCTGTAAATCACCTCCGTCCGAAGGTTAGAGATATTGAAATGTTGAAATGTGGTGTATATCGGTTGGTGGTTGGCTCCAGAACGGTATTGTCGGATATATACAGCCTTTCCTGACAACGGAAAGTCATGGTGTATTGCGTGGATGCTGACCAGCGATGGAACGCACACACGTTTTCCAATACTACACAGAGCACCACGATCCACGCAATACAAGTTTGCAAACTGTTACTTTGGGCTGGTAGAATCCGAATCCACGACCGTTTCGTACTGACGATACCGATATCCGACGATTTGATATGCGCCCAAACCACAACAAATTTTGAAAACGTTTGTGATACTCTCTGCTTTGGGTACTGTTCTGTTAACGGATGGTAACTGGACGTAAAAATTGAATCAGAATACATTAACGTGGTGGCAGGCAACCCCCCTTGTGGAAACCGTAGAAGCTAGTACGTTGGTGTACCAGTCGCCAGAGGAAATCTACGACTTCCTCGTGGATTTCCAACAGTACGAGGATTACTCGAAGTACGTGACGAACATCGATCGCGATGGTGCGGACGATGCCGGAGCAGTGTATGACATCACGTGTTCGTGGTGGAAGATCGACTACACTGCCGAAGCAACTGTCACCGACGTCGACGCTCCAAGTCGAATCGACTGGGAAGTGAGTAGAGATGTTGATGCGCACGGTCACTGGGAGATCGAACACGTCCCTGAAGAGGCGCCAGACGATGCAGAGGACGCCTGCCGGGTGCACTGTTTCGTCGAGTTTGATCTCGAATCGGCCGATGCGAAGGCGCTGAACCTGCCAGGGATCATCCCGATTGATAAGGTGATCGATAAGGTCAAGCCCAAAGCAGCGACGTTCGGACGGATTGTCGCAACGCGGATGGTCGCTGACCTCGAAGGCGAACAGCGCGAACTCGACATCACGGTCCACGAAACACCGGCCACGGTGTGAGCGGGTACAATTTTTTTGCTGTGTGCGAGTTGTGGTGAGTTACTTCCCCACTGTTGATAGCGGTGGGTATGGGTTCTGGTCGTTCTGAATTTCACATCAGCAATTATTGTTGGTCAAGACGTTCGAATCCGCGTATCTACGTACTCAGTTGAGTGGTGGCCCGTCGTCGTCAGTGTCTGGTTCGTTCTCCCGGAACTGGCTCCGTTCGGTGTCTTCGAGGGGGAGAAACTTTGAGATGAAGGCTTTCTCAGGAAGATGTTGTGCGAGCAATCTACTCTGAAAATAACCGAAATAATTTTCAAACCATTATCCATCATGGTTGTCACAGATTTCAATGAAGCGGTATCCAAAACTCCCACCATATGATTCGGCGGCCCAGGTCGATCTTCGCTCCACAGGGACAATCGTCGTCACTGAAAAGTTGGACGGATCGAACTTCCGGTTTACGTTCGATGAAGTCGAGGGCTTCACATTTGGGTCTCGGAACACGGCCGGTGAGCAGTTGCACCACGAGCAGTTCAGTGAGCCGATCTCATTCATCGAATCGAACTGTGATACGGATGTGCTGTCGTCACTCCAAGAAGATCATGGCCAGCTCGTGTTCTTTGGTGAGGCGATGGTTCCACACACGATTACCTACGACGACGATTGCACGCCGGCGTACGTCGGATTCGACGTGTGGAACGTCGAGACCCAGAAATTCTACCACACCGAACAGGCCAAAGAGATCGTCGAAACGATTGGGATGCCGTTTGTTCCCGTTGTAGATACGATTGCGGCAGAGGCTGTCGAGGAGTGGGATCCATCGATCCCCGATAGCGTCTTCTACGATGGACTGGCCGAGGGGGTCGTGTTGAAAAACCACCAGGCAGAACGCTACTACAAACTCGTTCGTGCAGAGTTCACAGAAGCGCTCAAACAAGGCCCGAAGGGGACAGAGCTCACCGATACGGAGCGAATCGTCGAACAGTACGTCACCCGCGCGCGTATCGAGACCGTTGCACACCAACTCATTGACGATGGTGCCTGGGAGACAATCGAGCTGCCGATGATGGAAATCCTTCCACAGGCGGTGATTCGTGATATGATCATCGAGGAAGGCGGCTCGATTGTGCTTGAGGAGGATGTCGAACTCGACACCAGGGAGCTTCGATCGCTAGTTTTTGAAAAATGTGTTTATACAATTAAATTGATTACAACCCGACGGGAGAATTAACTTGGTGCAATCGAAATCGATCACCCCGAGGAGGTGATGGCGCCACTAACCACAACAGAACCCATCCAACAGACACCTCCCCAGTTTCAGATACGGCCACCGAGAGACTCCCAAAAGTGCTCACGTCCGCATCGATCCCGATCATCCACCAGACTCAGCGGGGTTCAACCAGTGGACAACGATTCATTCAAGCCAGCACGGATATCACGTCACAGATCGAGACCCAAATAACAGCCGCATAGATTAAATAATTCACCATTTCGATATTATAATGGTAGTGTCTCTTGTGGACGAAACTATGGCACATGCAGACGAACGGACTGTGTTTAGTGCGCCACCAGCGGCGTTGTCCGACGAACAATCGCAACTCGAACCGTTCGACTGGTATGAACGAATGCGTCGCACGGCGCCAGTCCAGTATGACGACCAGCTCAATCGATGGCATCTGTTTCGATACGAGGACGTGGCCACTGTTCTCCGGGACCACGAACGGTTCACCGCAGATATTTCGAGTACGGATATTGATCTGGTTGATGGCGATCCATTCGAGACGCCCGGAACCACCTCGTCGATGCTCAGGACGGCCCCACCAGATCACAGCCGCCGGCGAACGTTTGCAGCTCCCCGATTTCAGCCGGGAGCGATCGCAGAACACCGAGCGGAGTTCGATGCGATCGCAACAGATCTGCTCGATTCGATCGAACCAAACTCCACCGTAGAGTTGATTGATGCGTTCACGCATCCGTTCCCAGTCACCGTTATTGCGTCGTTACTCGGCCTTCCCCCCGTCAAGCACGACCAATTCCGGGAGTGGTCTCTCGCGACGACGTCACTCTCACCGACGGATGCCGCTGCAGCACGGAGCGCCAGAGAGGAGATGCGAGCATACTTTTCGAAACTCGTTCGAGAGCGTGCGGATGGCGACGGTGACGATCTCATCAGTCTTGCAGCGTCGAACGATGCGCTTTCTCATGAAGAGACCATCACGTTCTGTACGACGATTCTCGTCGCAGGAAACGTTACGACGGTGAATCTGATCACCAGCGCGCTGTGGTGTTTCGCGGAGTTCGATCTGTTCGAGGCCGTTCGCTCGGGTGCAATCGATCGAGAGACAGTCATTGAAGAGGTGTTGCGATACCGCTCACCAGCCCAGTCAGTTCGTCGTGTCACGACCGAACCGGTGACGCTTGGTGGGACTCAGATCGACGCGAATGAACTGCTCGTCGCGTACATTGGTGCTGCAAACCGTGATCCGGCCCGGTTTGAAGATCCAGAAGCGTTCAAGCCCGAGCGCACACCGAATCCGCATCTGACGTTTGGTGGCGGCGTCCATTTCTGTCTGGGGGCACAGCTTGCGCGTCTTGAGACTGCTATCGCGATCGAACGCCTGCTTGATCGATTCTCGGTGATTGAACCTGATTGCTCATCGCTTCGGCCCCAATCGCTCGTATACGGTGTTCAAGAGTTTCCCTGTTATCTTGCGCTGTGACTGACTCCCTCAGTCAGCAGCCTGCCCACCATCAATCGGGAGCGTGTCTTCCGTACCCTTTGTGCACACACATCTCGCGATGTGATGGCAACCGCGATCCCAACTGGTGTGTATATCACAACCGTTTCGATCTGGCCCGGACACAGGAGGTTTCCTCACGGCTATGCTATTTCACCACATGACGACGACCGAAGCGCTGGCACGGTTCGTACAGTCGGTCTCGGTGGATGAGTTCTCCACAGCCACCCGTGAAGAGCTACAAAAACGGCTACTCGATTCGATTGGGATCGCCATCGCAGCGCTCGATGCAGAGCCGGTAGCCGTCGTCGAAGCGACCGTCCAGCAGGCGAATGCTGGCGAGCAGTGTACACTCTGGGGCCGGGGTGAGACCGCCTCGCCAGTTGGTGCCACACTGTTCAACACAGCTCTGACACGGTATCTCGATTACATGGACTCCTTTCTTGCACCCGGGGAGACACCACACCCCAGTGATAACCTCGGTGCAGTGATCGCTGCTGGCGAGTATGTCGGTGCGTCTGGGGAGAGCCTGCTTGCGGGAGTTGGCGTCGCTTACGAGGTGCAGGGCGAACTCGCCTGGAATGCGCCAGTTCGCGATTCCGGCTGGGATCACGTGACGCACACGGTCATTTCGGCGACCTGTGGCATTGCAAAACTGCTCGATCTCGATGTTGAGACGACTCGCAATGCGATCGGTATCGCCGGGACTGCCCACAACGCCCTCCGCGTGACCAGAACGGGCGGCATCAACGAATGGAAAGGAATTGCCTCTGCGAACGCCGCTCGCAATGCCATGTACGCTGCCCTGCTTGCGCGCAATGGCATGGAGGGACCTACGAATCTCTTTGTGGGACAGAAAGGCTGGAAGCAGGTGATCAGTGGTGATTTCGATCTCGATCTCGATCCTGGCTGTGGTCGAGTGCACGACGTGATGACTAAGCGCTACGTCGCAGAGACGTACGCCCAATCCGCCGTCGAAGGAATCATCGAACTCACAGAGCGCGAAGATCTAACGGGGAGTGACGTCGAGGCCATTACGTTGGAAACGTTCGCCGGCGCAAAGCTCATCATCGGTGGCGGAGAGGGCGATCGCCACGCTGTCGAAACGAAGGCACAAGCAGATCATTCGCTCCCGTACATGCTGGCTGTGGCCCTGCTCGATCGCGAATTGGGAATCGATCAGTACGCTCCCCGTCGCATCACTCGTGATGATGTTCAGCAGTTGCTCGGGAGGATCACCGTCGAGGAAAATTCGGCGTTCACCGATCGATTCGACGCTGGGGAGATGCCAGCCCGTCTGACGGTCGAACTCGACGATGGCACCACACACCAGATCGAAAAAGATGCCTTCGAGGGCCATCCGACAGCTCCGATGGACTGGGAGCGGGTTGAACGAAAGTTCCACGACACCGCCCAACTACAGTTCGAAGCAGACCGATGCGACGAGATCGTTGCAGTCGTCCGGGAAATGAAATCCCACGACGTTGACGATCTCGTTTCCCTGTTGGCGTAACGATTTCTGCACAGCTACGGAGCCTAACTGCGCCGATTGTCGGTCGTTTACTAAGTGCCTCGCGATCCCATCGTGGTCCGTATCATGGTCGAGCGAGCGTTCGAGTTTCTGCATCATAACGAACGGGCAGAAAAGCCGCGGGACAGGGGAATCACGGAGATGAGAGGGCCGTATTACGATCCAATGGGGCCACGAGAGCTCCGGGATATTCTGGAGACAATGGGTCGGTACGTCGATATTTATAAGTTTAGTGGTGGATCGTTCGCGCTCATGCCTGAGGATGCGGTCACCGAACTGATTGAAATTTGCCACGAGTTCGACGTGAAAGTTTCCACTGGTGGCTACGTCGAGAACGTTCTCATTCGGAACAACGACGACGTTGAGCGCTATTTCGAGGAGGCCGCCCGGCTCGGCTTCGACATCGTCGAGCTTTCGAGTGGCTTTCTCGCGATTAGCACCGATGATATGGTTCGCATGACCGAGCTCGTTGCAGAGGAGTACGATATCGCGCCGAAGCCAGAAATCAACGTCCAGTTCGGTGCCGGAGGTGCCACCGATCCATCGATCTTGGAAGAACAGGGCCAGCAGGATCCCGAACAGGCGATTGAAGAAGGCCAGCGCCATCTGGAAGCCGGCGCAGAGCTGTTGATGGTTGAAGCAGAGGGCATCACCGAGGAGGTAACCGAGTGGCGGACGGATGTGGCGTATCAGATTGCCAACGCACTCGGAATCGAGAATCTCGTGTTCGAAGCACCCGGTCCGGAGATGTTCGAGTGGTATATCAAAAACTTCGGGCCCGAAGTCAATCTCTTCGTCGATAACTCCCAGATCGTCGAACTGGAATGCATGCGATCGGGACTCTGGGGGAAGGCGACGACATGGGGACGGACGGTTACGTGGAAGGGGGACAGGTAGCTACGAGTTTGGTTCCCGTTCTGTGGTCCATCTGGGTGACAGTCGGCTCATCCCGATTGTAACACCGCTGGATCCGTCCCCGCTCGTATGACTGGGTGGGTCACGGTGTTCATCTGCGGTACTATCATTCCACGGTTTTACCGGGATAGAAATGTCGCTACTTCGCTCAAAACTCTGGACTGGGATGCGGAACAGTACCATTCGCGGGTGAACGGCTCTCATTGTGACAATTGTGATAGAGCCACGGAGTGCCTGTGAGTTTGGCCATGATTTTTCTTTAAGTGGTTCTTGCGATAAGGTAGAGATATAGACGGAGTTCTACAGCGGTTGTTCGGCTAGTCAGTGGCTATCGGAGTGTCGCGTAGGTGGATCTTTAATAATAAGATACCACGTTTTTATACAACTACACTCACACGCAATGTGATGTGTTAAATTGTTGCCGAAGGTTCCCCGTAATGGTCAAGGACAGTTTGGCGATTCCCACTCCGTAGGTTGGAGAGAGCTATTATCTTCGATACACCAGGCTTTGCCGAGCGTATCCGCTTTGGCGATCATTATCCGAGCAAACACAGCAGAAGTAGTTGTTATAGAAGAATTATATTAGGTATTCAAACTGTCCACGCAAGTGAGAACCATGTATTTGGACCGGCAATCCCGTCAGCTGATAATCCCTGGCCTCGTTGGTATCGCTCAACGCCAGCCTCTGTGTTCGGACCGTAGATCCCGTCGACCGCTGTGTCATATCCATAGTCGTAGCGGAGTTGATCCTGTACAGCCTTGACGGGAATTCCTTGGCTCCCTCGGCTGGTCGTGATGATCAAATTAGACCAGGTTCCAGATCCGACAATACCGTCGACTGACAACCCATTAGCGCGTTGGAAATTGCTGACCTGCTTTTTTGTGTTTGGTCCGAATACTCCGTCAACTCCGAGTGAATATCCATGGGCCTGTAGAAAATACTGAATTGCGTGGACCTCACGTCTGCCCAGTTCCTCATCATTATGTCCCTGTCTAAAGACTGGCCAGTCGCTTTCAGCGCTCGCTGTGCCAGTGGCGATCGTACTTCCAAGACCACTGATAAGGACAGTCGCGCCTACCTTCTGAAGGAAACCACGACGACTCCGGAGTAAGTTCTGTTCACTAGTCGAATCAACTGACGCATCAGACTCATTTCTATTCCGACTCACAAATTAATATTTATAATACTTGGATATTAAACTATTCAAATATAGAATATATAATGCATTATAATGGAAAAAATCCATGCAGAATCTATATTGTGGAATATATAGACCTCTGGAGGAATCTCACTCATGGTGATGCAGTCATACTGGCCGTTTAAGATAGCGAGCAACGTGTAGCATCCATTCAGATATTTTCGTTTTCTGTGGACAGATTAGCCGTAGTAGAGCAGTGGGCGGTGGTCGTATTTTTCTGTGGGTTCGGTGATGTGATCATCTCCAAAGGCGAGCAACTGTGCAGCTTCTTCAGGGAAGTATTCGTCAGATTGGGCTGCTATTTCACGGTCACGGTCATAATTTCCTTTGCGTGTCTCGGCTGGGAAGAGGCCGTGTTCAAATGGTGTGTAGACGGTGATTACATCGGCATCTGAAGTGTCGCTCATCTGTGCAATGTACACGACCTCGATGCGATCACTACATTGTGCTATCCACTCTACGACAGTGGGTTTGAATCCGCGGGCATTCGTGGTGGTACTGCATCGTCGTCGATTGCTCCCACTTCGACTGCGTAATTGATGTGATTCCCTCCTCGTCTTCACAGCGAGGTGCAGTTACAGTTGCCTCGGGCAATCACGTTTCGAGGGATTCCGATACCGCGTCGAGTGATGTGTCGTCGGTTGGGTAGACAGTGTATCCGAGCCATAAACTAATGCTAGTATATATGGTATACTGCTATGTATAATGGATGGTAACTGAACAGACGATACCACGGGGACAGCGTCGGGTCACTGTGCGGTGAAAACCGGAATGAACTCTGATTGGCTTCGCGATCCATACCTTCCATTACGCTGTTCTGGCGATACGGTAGAGATAGAGACGGCGTTCTACAGCAGTTATTCGGCTCGTCAATAGCCGTTGGCGTATCGAGCCAAGGGATCGTTGCACATTGAGCGACGGAGGAGATCTACTTACTCCTCCGGCATACCGGTGAGATAAAAGACAACAGCCAGCCCCGTTGCACTCCCCACAGCGGTCGGTACTGCGTTGAACAACGTGTCTCCGAAGACCACAACCCCGAGGAGTATTCCAATACTGAATGCAAAGAGCCAGGTCAAAAGTGCATACTCAATCGATGAGAGCGTCTGCATCCAGGCATCTATTCGGTTATAGGTTGGTTTGATTCCCATTGATACTGGTGGCTGTGATTGGACCATTCGAACATAGTATCTTCGCAGTCGGAAGTAATAGTGGTAACGATAGTATCTTAAAAAAATAATTCAACACAAAAACCATGACTACAGACGGTGATACTCCACACTCCTGACTGATAATGGTATACTTCTCTCTGCCGTGGGATCGTGGTTCGTTGCAGCTATTCTAATCGATGTCATCGCTACTAAATGGGATTTCCTCGCACTACCAGGACTATTGACGTCGCTTGTGAATTCAATTGCTTTTGAAGTTGTCGCAACTGGTGGTAGTACCCCTGTTCTGTATTTTGTTGCTGTTGGCCGCACCCGAATCACTTCGTAACTGCACCGCTGCAATACTCTTGGCTTCATCGCCAGCCACCATCCACAGCACATGTGATTCTGCTGTGTTCAGAGTGCTCGGTTACGACAATCAACGACTGGCCGATGTTAGGACTCGTACTCCTTCGATTCGATCACGGCGATTAGCCACATGACTTCCGCTTTGAGGTCCTCACCAGACGGTTCGAGCCAGACGCCTTCGTTTTCGACACCGAGAATCATACAGAGTGGACTTTGTTCATGTCGCACGAAGGGGAGCATGGATCTGAGAAACGGATCAGCGTGAGCTGCTGGGAGTCCAGCGACTTTGAGTGCCGAATCAGCTGCCATCATCTTCGGCGGCGTGATCCGTCGGTTGTGTAACTCTTGGATAAGATTTTTCATCTCAATGTAATACCGTCGTCTCGGACTCATTACTCAGATGGGCACGCAATATCCCGTAAGTTTACCGAATTGATTCGGCCTTTCTCCCGAATCACCACCGGACTTATGACCAATGGGGATATACTTCGCATATGGCCACCCACGACGCGATTGATTCGGACGACGCTTCCTCCCAGGTAATTGGGTCGGATCGGTCTGTCGCAGAAATGGACCCCATTGAAGCTACGATCGACAACCACCCGATGGTCCAGATCTTGACGCCACCGAGCAGACTGAAGATCCTTGCTACAATGGCGGGTCGGTACGGCTCCGAGTCTGCGCAGTGGATTATCGATCAGACCGAAATTCATCCAGATACCTTCTACGAGCAGGCCGCGATACTGGAGGAGTGGGGGTTGCTCACAGTTGATCACGTCGAAGGCAACAGCAAATTCTATCGAACCACTGACGGCCAGTGGAATGAATTAGTTACTCGACTCTCAGGTGAGTTCGCCCGCTTCCAACCACACCGGGATGATGTAGCGCTGCCCGACGACGAGGATAGCGCCCCGTATTTCGAGTGCGTGAAGTGATGCTGGGTCGGTGACTTTGGGTATACACCGGTTGACACAGGGCTCTGGAAACGCTCGCAGTGACTGATCCATTGAGAACGACTCGTTGCTCACTGAAATGTCGGCTGAAGCCAGTCCACTGAATGAAGCCCTGTTGGGATGCGTGCCTGTGTCAATTCGCTAGTGCCATCGAACTGTGCGTTTTTCCGTTCAGTCGTTCTGGCGATCGGTGGAGATATAGACGGCGTTCTGCGGCGTTGTTCACCTCGTAACGAGCGCTCTGAGATCCCGCTTCGAAATTTCTGCGCTATGGTTGCTCCGCTTCGAGATCCTGGAGCGCTGCAATTCGGCGTTCAGTCGATGGATGCGTGTTCAAGAGATATTGCATCAGCTGGAGAATGGACCGTTCAACATGAATCACACCGGCGGTACTCCAGTTCGCATTCTCGCTTGGGCTGTGCGTGATTGGTTCCGACGATACGTGGGGCGGGATCGACATCGTTGCCAGCTCCGATCGCTCTCTGAGATCTGTTTCGGGGGGACATGGGTTGTCCATCGAGTGTGGTGAGTGCGCTGGCCAGCGCTGCCGTCGTCGATGAGCAGCGTGTGACAGCAGAGCTCCGCCGACGAGACTACATCGAGTCCCTCGGAGTAGACCTAGTAGCGGTCGCCGGTAAGCAGGAACTGGGAGTCGAAGGCCGCGAACCGAGCGAGGCCGGTTTCGTGGAACGCCTCTGCGTCGGTCTCCGTCTCGGCCTGGGCGAGGAATTCGTCGTAGTACTCCCAGAGAATCGTGCCCTTCGGGGCGACGGCTTCGAGGCGGTGGCGATGCAGATGGTGTGCGAGTTCACGTGCGACCGCATGGAGGTGGTCGAAGTCGGCGTTGAACTCGTAGTGGCCGTCGTTCGTCCCGACGATCCCACGGTCGCTTCAACCCTACAAGGGTTCGTCTGAAACTCGTCGTCCCTCACAGTTGCTCTCCTGTTGTAGATGCTTCTCTGGATAATCTTTCCTACGAGTGACTGCCGTCGCTCCTCGCCACAGGCCCGATCGATGGACTATGCGAGTTCGTCATCACCTTCACCAGAGTGATCCTCAGCGTGGACAGTCTCATAATAGCACTATGACAGTGCGACTAATCGTCGTATGTTCGGACAGCACCGGATGGATACACTGCCTGTAGGGGCTTTCTCCTCGCGCACTGTAAGGCACGCTACACTCCGTATACCGCCCGTGATGATGGACAGTTACTCTCCTCAGCCTCTAATGCCAGAGAACCAGTATGCCAGAAGTATTACCGTATGATCACCATATTCGTCGCCCTATCCTTCAACCCTGGGGGGAGACTGCCCTACTGAAGGTCGATGGAGAGGGGGCGACAAAATCAGTATACACAAAGCCCAGCTTCCACCAGTTGGGCATGGTTACGGCAGAACCCTTGTAGGGTTGAAGCGGATAGATCGCCTCAAGACCGTACTGTGCGACGGCGTTTCAGACGAACTCTTGTAAGGTTGAAGCGGGGCGATACTCGACAAGGGAACGGACGCAGACAGGATCAGACGACCTGTTTGCTGAGCAGTCGCCGTTCTTCTTCGGCTACTCCTGCCGAGAGCTCCGCAGTCAGCTCTCGGAGCTGCTCGCGACTCCACTCCCGGGTTGAAACGGTGACCATCTTCTCAGAACACATTTTCGGACAGGGTTGGTGCAGTCTTGAGTCCGGATCGACGATGCTGGCGAACGTGAGATCTCCCCGTACGCGATCGAAGAAAGCAGCGCTGTTCTGGTCTTCGCACCGACAGGCGAAGACGCCTGAGTCTACTTGGAATCAAGCAATGCGTCGACATCGAGATGCTCCGTGAGCAGCGATTGCATCCGTTCGACGGTGTCAGCACTCCGTGCTGGACCAGAGTCGATGGCGTCTTCGGCACGGTCGACAGCCGTGATCGTATCGGAGGGGACGAGTAGTACCGGCACGCCGGCCTCCTCGGCTCGTCCGAGAACGGCCTGTGGAGGGCTATGTCCACCGGTGAGGAGCAAGCAGGTGACGCCAGACGCTTGTAATGCTGCGGTCTGAATCTCGGGCCGGTCGCCGCCGGTGATCATTGCGGTCGAGCGCGTGCGACGGAACTGCCCGAGCGCAGCTTCGGGACCCATCGCACCGACGGTGATCCGTTCGAGGAGTCCATCCAGGGGAGCCTCGTTAGTAAGGATTCGTGCTCCGAGTTCGTCGGCGAGGTCTGCAACCGTGATGCCCGCGAGCGCACGCTGGTGAGGCACCACGCCGAGGATCGGTATCCCCCGGTCTTCGAGGAAGGGGATGACGTCAGTCATCACGTCATCATAGTTATCGTCCGACACACCGTTGAACAGTACGCCATCAACCTCACCGAGCTGCTGGATCGCCGCGAGGAGATCGTCCACATCGCCGGGCTCGTCGAAGTGTGTGATGAGTACCACCCGCGCGTCAAATAGATCTGCGACTGCTCGGTCGGTGAGGTCGATAATTTCTCCCGTCGAGAGTCGGTTGCCCCCCTCCACCACTATCAAATCGCGATTGTCGGCGAGACCATGGTAGCTCTCCGTGACGCGCTCACGCAGTTCTTCGGGATCGGCTTGGCCCCGGAGTGCGCTCTCGATGAGCGTCTGTGAGTACACCACCGGTTCCAATTCGTGAACCTCGGCGTTGAGGTCAAGTAGTTCGCGTGCGAGCAGCGGGTCCTCGTCGAGGGTCTTCCCGACGTTGCTTTGCAGGCGCGTGCCTTTCGGTTTCATGTAGCCAGTCTTCACTCCGCGCTCGTCGGCGATGCGCGCGAGCGCGAGTGCGATGGCCGTCTTACCAGTGCCTTCGTCGGTCGAGGTGAACAGTATCGGGTTCATTGGTCGAGTTCCTCCGGGTCGATGGTTGCCGCGAGATCCACCGCCACGACTCCCTCAGGCGTGGCAACGAGCGGGTTGATGTCGAGTTCGAGGAGAGCAGAGAAATCAGTGACCAACTGCGAGATGCGCTGGAGCGTTTCAATGAGTGCTGTCTCATCGACCGGATTGCGCCCCCGAGCCCCGCGGAGCAACGGTGCGGCATCGACTTCATCGACCATTTCTGTAGCTATCGATTCGCTTACCGGTGCGATCCTGACGGCGACGTCTTCGAGTATCTCGACAAAGATTCCCCCGAGGCCGAACAACAGCAAGGGACCGAACTGCGGGTCGCGGTTTATTCCCACGATGGTTTCGATTCCGGTGTCAAGGTCGATCTGTTCCTGGAGTTGGACACCGAGCACGGTAGCGCTCGGCTGGTAGTTCTTCGCGCGAGCAACGAGATCTTCATAGGCGTCAGCCACCTCACTGTCAGAGACACCGATACGGACGCCGCCGATATCGGATTTGTGTTGAATATCCGGGCTAGCGATCTTCATGACAACGTCGCCATCGATGTCGGTCGCGAGACGCTCAGCCTCGGTCGGAGTATCCACGACTGCCCCTTGTGGCGTCGGAATACCATAGGCATCGAGCAGATCCATCGCTTCGACGCCGAGAGATTTCGAGGGACGTTCAGCCGCCTTCTGGATGATATCTCGGGCGCGCTCGCGATCAACGTCGAACGACGCTGGAGCTTCGTACTCGCGGGTCGAAATTTCTTGGTAGCGCGCAAGTGAAGCGAGACCCGTAACTGCCCGCGACGGGTCGAAATAGGTCGGAATGCCAGCGTCGTCGAGGATGTCGCGTGCTTCGTGCGTTGACTCCCCGCCCATCAGACAGGCAGCCACCGGAAGGTCATGCTCGGCCTGTGTCGTGCTCGTGATTTCAGCGAGCTCTTCGAAGGAGAGTACCGCCGTCGGACAAGCGAGCACGAGTGCTGCGCCGACGTTTGCATCGGAGAGCGCCATATCGAGCGCGTCGCTGAAGCGGTCAGCTGCTGCGTCACCAAGGACATCCACTGGATTGTAGATGTTCGCTTCTTCTGGGAGGACCTCCTGGAACGACCTGAGCGTGTCGTCAGCGAATGCGGCCAACTCCAGCCGAGAGTCACCGACCGCATCGGTGGCCAGCACCCCCGGTCCCCCCGCGTTTGTGATGACAGCGACCGCCTCGTTCTCCGGGAGGGGCTGACCGTCGAGCATACTCGCGGCGTCGAACAGTTCTTCGACTGTCTCCGCGCGGATGACGCCCGCCTGTTCGAGACCTGCCTCGTACGCGCGCTCGCTACCAGCGATCGCCCCCGTGTGCGAGGAGGCTGCTTGTGCGCCCGCCTCCGTCCTACCAGATTTCACTACCACGATTGGCGTTTCCTGAGTAATCTCCTGTGCTGTCTCGATGAATGCACCGCCGTCGGAAATATCTTCTAGATATCCGATGATGACGTCGGTGTCGTCGCTCTCGCCCCAGGCCTCGACGAAATCGCGTTCGTCGAGGACGGCCTTGTTGCCGAGCGACACCACGTCACGAAAGCCGATATCGCGGTCGTTTGCCCAGTCCAGCACTGCGGTGATGAACGCACCCGACTGGCTCATGAAAGAGATCGAGCCGTCTTGAGCACCTTCGGGGCCGAATGTCGCGTTCATGTTTACCGAGGTGCTCATAACGCCGACGCTGTTCGGTCCAACGAGATTCAGGCCGTACTCGCTGGCCGTCTCGCGGAGTTTACGCTCGCGAGTGGCTCCCTTGCTGCCCGCCTCACCGAAGCCAGCAGTGAGCACGACGACGTTCTCGATGTCAGCTGCCCCCGCATCGTGGACGACTTCGACAGCGACAGCAGCTGGTACGACCACTACTGCGATGTCCACTGGATCGGGAACCGAGCCGAGATCGGGATAGCACTCGCGGTCGAACACCGTTTCCTTGCTCGGATTGACGGGCACCACTTCCCCGTCGAACTCGAGTAAATTAGCGGTGACCGCCCGCCCGACTGAGCCTTCACGCTCGGTTGCACCGACGACGGCCACAGTCGAGGGCGCGAACAGCTCCGAGAGATCACCCATCAGTCGTGTATTTGTTGGGGGATGTAATAATGCATGGGGCAGTGAACCAGTGTGATTTACTCGATGGACCGTCCATTGTCGAGACAGTCGCCGACTCCTGGGAAGAGATAGCCTCCATATAGTGCCATCAGACCGTTAGGACCGGAATATTGCTCGTTCTGACGGTACGCGCAGTCACGCTACCGATGAGGGCGAGGATCACCTTCTAAATGGGCAGAGACTCGCGAATACTCTGCCAAGGAGGTATCTCGGAATATTGAGAAAGCAAAGCGGAAACTTCGGAACACCTTTGGCGAGAGCTCCTACGACAAAGTTTGACGATTTCGAGAAGATAGTACTACTGAGGTTGTCAACTTATCAACCATCCACAGTTGAAGTTAGAAGCTTGATCCACCTAGTTGGTCGTCTCGTCAAGAAGCCGCCTTACGAGTGCATCAAACGATTCCTCCGACTCTTTGCGCTCAGTGAGGCGCTCTATGGTCTCAGATCAAAGCGTAGACTGCGGTGCTGGAGTGTTTGATCACAGACTGTTGGGAAGGCGTCACAGAGTCAAATTGAGTAGCCGTAATCACATCATTCCAGCTTCCTCGAAGGCTTGGTTAACGACTTCTGGTGTTGGAGCGTTCAGATAGGGTTCGATGGCCTGGAATGAGTCCCAGCCCCCGGCCTGCATGACGACCCGAGGATTCATTTGACGATCAACGAGGAGCCGTTGAGCAAATCGTCGCCGGAGATCGTGCGAGGACACATGCTGATAGTCAGGATCGCCAGTTTCCTCAGCTGCTCGCTCAGCCGTTCGCTTTACGACCGCGCGTACGCCACGCGTGGAAAGATCGACAAGCGGTTCGTCAGGAGCAGTTGTCTCGGCAGTAGTATACCGATGGATATCACTCTCGACGTCGGGTGGGAGATAGGCATCGCGAGGCTTCCCACCTGAGCCAGTGGTATCCTTCCCTCGAGGGACACGCAGCCGATAGTGATTCCCGTCGGTTGTCCGTTTCACGTGTTTCGGACACACCTGGGGAATCTCGAACGCCCGTAACCCAACGTACCCACCGAGCTGGAGAATGAGATCGTCGCGATGACTGGCAGCAGCTCGCTGGAGCTGTTCCAATTCGTTGTCGGTCATCCACACATTGTATTCGTCCGATTTCGCGGTCAATTCCAGCCGCATGTAGACTACTATAACAAGTTGCAGTATAGTATTTGCGATTGGACAGGAATTAGAGGGGATTTCGTGTGTAATTCGGGTGTTTTGGGGTGTGGAAGGTGATTGAGTTTCCGATTATTATAACGACGAGGCCTAACCGGCACTATCTATATCATCTAGATTCTGCGATAACTCCGCGAAATCATATAGCGACATACGATATATAATTCCGCGAGTTCGCGACCAGGACAAGCGGCACAATCGGCCACCGTTCGGATTCGATGCTGGTACTTCGGACTCCCTCGTTCTGAACGATGATTACTGACAGTCTGTCAGCAGTTATCTCTCTACTGACAGGAGAATGATTTTCATTCTGATATATGCTATATATACTATTCACGGTGCTACAAATCGCGGTAATCAATTGAATCTGTATACCGAACTGTCGTTTATTGTCTCTCCAAATTCTTGTACTATTCTGGATCATAGCTAGAGGTTACAATAGTAGAGATAATTATTGAGCCACATATTATACATAAGTATATTTAAAAACACTATATAATTATTTAATAAATATTATATATGGAGATGGAATTTATTTTATTATGGATTCAGTGGCACGTGAATTTCTCGAAGCGGAGCGGGATACAGTCCAGTCCCCCTCTATTCGGATTACCGGTATTGCCATGCAGTATTACGCGATTTGTAAACGAGAGCTGTGGTTTTATCTGCGAGGCATTGAGATTGATCGGCAAAATGCATCAATTCGGCGTGGTGACCGCGTAGATACAGACAGTTATCCTCGAAAGCAGTCTACAGGCGTTATCAATGGATCGATTGCTCCCGATCTCCTTGATGATGGTCGTATTGTTGAGGTGAAACCATCGTCACGTCTCACTCGTGGGGCAGAGTTGCAACTGTCCTACTACCTCTGGTATTTTGCTAACATCCTTGATGATGAGCGTGAAGGGGTTCTTGCATTTCCTACCGAACGCCGCCGTGAAACCGTCTTATTAACTGACGATCGCAGCCGCGAGGTCGAGGAAGCGATTGTAGGTATTCACGAGATCGCGGAGACATCCTCTCCACCGAAATTAGAAGAGAAACCGTATTGCGATTCATGTGCTTACCGGGGGCTCTGTTGGACATGACGAAACCGAATCATCACATCCTCTCAACTGGGCGTCTCTGTCGATACGAAGATTCCCTTCGAATAGAACGGGAGGGAGACGATCACGAATATCTCCCAATTGAACGTGTTGATACGCTCTATGCACACGAACAGATTGACCTCAATACGGCGTGCTTGGCGCTGTTAGACGATCACGGAATTGCACTCCACATCTTCGATTGGAGTGGCACATATGTTGGCTCGTACTGTCCGACCAGTGGGCATACGTCCGGAAATACCATCATTGCACAAGTTGAACGATTCATTGATCCAGAGGATAGACTCGATATCGCTCGAAAGATTGTGGGGGCGAGCATCCACAACATGCGAACGAATGTTCGCTACTACAATGGACGGCGGGGCGATCTCTCTGCTTCCTGTGAGCGTCTGGCCGAGCTTCGGGAAACATTGGATGAGCAGTCGTTCGATGATGTAGAGTCACTCATGGGCCACGAGGCGACGGCACGCCGCTGCTACTACGCAACGTTCGACGAGATTCTCGCAGAGCCGTTCACGTTCAAGGTTCGGAGCTATAATCCACCGAAAAACGAGGTGAACGCGTTAATCTCGTATCTAAATGCATTAGTGTATACTGCGACGACCTCGGCGATCCATACAACGGCCCTCCATCCAGCGGTTAGTTATCTCCATGCTCCAGGGAATCGTCGTACGTCGTTGGCACTGGATGTGGCAGATATTTTCAAGCCCTTGATAGCAGATCGCATCCTGTTTCGTATCTGCAACCGGAATCAGTTGAACATGAATTCATTTACCGGGGCAACATCAACGCCTCGACTTACAGATGAGGCACGGAAAATAGTTCTTGAGGAATATGAGCAGACACTTGATCGGACTGTTGATCATCCTCAGCTGAAGAGAAAGGTGAGTTATAAAACATTAATTCAGACAGATGTCTATAGTTTGAAGAAGCATATCTTGACAGGAGAAACATACCACCCAACCGAACGGTGGTGGTGAGATGTCCTATTTAGTTGTTGTGTACGATGTTCCTAGCGATCGAACAATCGTATTCCGAAAGCTACTTCGTCGGTATCTTCGACATGTCCAGCAGTCTGTATTCTTTGGCGACGTTACGGAGGCACAATGTAGGGATGTTCTCGCTGCAATTGAGCGGGAACTTGAGCCGATGGACAATATACTAGCTCTCGAATTTGAGAGTAGATCCCACGTCACCCAACACGAATACGGAACTGCATCTTTCGGCTCGCGATTTCACTAAGACTAGCTAATAGCGTATACAATTATTTTCTTTTCTTCCTGGTAATACCTCTACAGATACTGCTGTAACCACTCCCCCTCGCGATTCCATTCTTTACAACATCCTTTCAAGCCTTCTAGGGGTACTGCTGTAACTCAGACCTGACGGCCAGCGGTGCGGCGCTCCCAGTTTCAAGCCTTCTAGGGGTACTGCTGTAACCCCGCTGTTGTCGCGTTGGTTGCCGGCATCAAGTTTCAAGCCTTCTAGGGGTACTGCTGTAACCCCATCCGCGCGACGATCGCGAGCGTGTCGATCTGTTTCAAGCCTTCTAGGGGTACTGCTGTAACACGAGTTCTGCGATGCGTGTCTTCGGGGGTTTGCGTTTCAAGCCTTCTAGGGGTACTGCTGTAACGATATTATCGAATGCCTCGCTGCGTGTCGCACGGTTTCAAGCCTTCTAGGGGTACTGCTGTAACAATGCCTGGTTGATTCTCCTGCATCCATGCAGTTTCAAGCCTTCTAGGGGTACTGCTGTAACCCTGGATTGCCCCCTTACGAATTACCATATCATCGTTTCAAGCCTTCTAGGGGTACTGCTGTAACATGGATGGTCGGCTCGCCAACGAGAGCAACCACGTTTCAAGCCTTCTAGGGGTACTGCTGTAACACCGGATGCACTTGTCACGTTAAACCAAAACTCGTTTCAAGCCTTCTAGGGGTACTGCTGTAACCATAGATCTCGTGCGTGCGGGGATGCCTTTCTGCGTTTCAAGCCTTCTAGGGGTACTGCTGTAACGATTGTCAATGTAATTCTCGCAGTATTCGTCGTGTTTCAAGCCTTCTAGGGGTACTGCTGTAACGAGTGGATGGACAATTCTCACAGTTCGCGGTCGAGTTTCAAGCCTTCTAGGGGTACTGCTGTAACTGAACTTGTTGCCGACCCAACGTGATCGACATCCGTTTCAAGCCTTCTAGGGGTACTGCTGTAACTGTTCGATGTGTCCATCTATGCGTTGCCATTATCGTTTCAAGCCTTCTAGGGGTACTGCTGTAACCGGACCACTGGCGACACCTGGTGGCGGCAAACACGTTTCAAGCCTTCTAGGGGTACTGCTGTAACATGGAGAGTTCTGAGACGGCTGTCCAGCAAGCAGTTTCAAGCCTTCTAGGGGTACTGCTGTAACTAGTTCGGACCGCAAGATCCTCACCTCGAACGACGTTTCAAGCCTTCTAGGGGTACTGCTGTAACCTTTGATCCGTGGGATGCGGCAGTTCAGCGCCTTGTTTCAAGCCTTCTAGGGGTACTGCTGTAACTCTGCATCTCCGTGGCCTTGTCTGCTCCGACACCGTTTCAAGCCTTCTAGGGGTACTGCTGTAACTTGACTTCTTGACACGTCTCGACGACCTTTTCAAAGTTTCAAGCCTTCTAGGGGTACTGCTGTAACACGGATCACGGTCCGGAAGCGTATGATTCGGGTTTCAAGCCTTCTAGGGGTACTGCTGTAACGATCGTCAGGCTCGTCTGCGTCAACCATCGACGAGTTTCAAGCCTTCTAGGGGTACTGCTGTAACCGGAGTCCCATTTGTCTCCCATGCACGCGGTCGAGTTTCAAGCCTTCTAGGGGTACTGCTGTAACCGGAGTCCCATTTGTCTCCCATGCACGCGGTCGAGTTTCAAGCCTTCTAGGGGTACTGCTGTAACTTCACTGCATCCTCGATATCTGCGGCCAAATCTTCGTTTCAAGCCTTCTAGGGGTACTGCTGTAACGCGTTATGGGACGATTGCACTCCCGGAGAAGTCGTTTCAAGCCTTCTAGGGGTACTGCTGTAACCGGCGGGCGATACTGCCACCCATCACCGTCCGACGTTTCAAGCCTTCTAGGGGTACTGCTGTAACTGGTAAATTCTTTCCACTTCTTTATTGCATAGTGTTTCAAGCCTTCTAGGGGTACTGCTGTAACTCAGATAGCGGCTCGTCGTGAACGTTAAACCCGTTTCAAGCCTTCTAGGGGTACTGCTGTAACCGTAGTATCGCGAGCCATCCAGCGACCTCCCACGTTTCAAGCCTTCTAGGGGTACTGCTGTAACATGATCGCGTTGTACACGTCGATCGCGACTGCTCGTTTCAAGCCTTCTAGGGGTACTGCTGTAACCAAACACCGCAGAGCAGTTCCCTGATCACGTGGGTTTCAAGCCTTCTAGGGGTACTGCTGTAACAACGGTAATCGTGTCTTGCGCTCTCGGTATGGCGTTTCAAGCCTTCTAGGGGTACTGCTGTAACACATCTGAGAGCCGCGTAGACGTTTTTGGCATGTTTCAAGCCTTCTAGGGGTACTGCTGTAACCATTGCCATATGGTACGCTATAGGGCTTAATGCTGGTGATTTTTCGCTCGCTGTTCCGTCGACCCCCAATCATGCAAACACCCCTAGGAGGTCGACGAAATAGGAAGTCATAATTGTATAGTTACTCGCTGAATCGACTGCTCACTCCAGTTTTGACTTCTGCAAGCGATGCTCCCTCTTCAAGCGTGTACCAGTCGTAGTTAGGGTGACGAGGACAATGGACGGACAGCCCTGATTGCCCATTGAGCGTTGGTTTCTTACCATCGAGTCGGACAAATCCTCCAAGAACGGCTTCTTCATCAGCCGTTCCTGAAACTGGAAGCGAAAGTCGGCACTCAGAGAGCTCCTTCAATCGGCTAAATGCTGATTTTCGATCGCCACGTTTCCACTTTTTGGTGATCGTTTTGATTACATTCCATTCGTAATCCGTTCGAGGGACCAAAATATCGATTGTATCATATTCTGTAATGAGTGATTCTTTAGCAAGTTCTGCAGCCTGTCCATCGTCAATCATCGATCCAATCGGATCAGGAACGGTATCTTCAACGATGGCATCGAAGTACCGCTCCATCGCCTCATCTAAGACGGTATTTTCCGACAGTACACCAGTATCGGATGAGACGCTGTTGAGAATATCTGCAACATCTTGGAGATCATTATAAATGGACGCACTAGGGAGACGACGAGCACTCCCGTTAGTAGTATCATTAGTAGAAGCGTCACCAGCCGATTGCGAGCCGTCCTCTGCTGGACCCAGCCGCCAAACGACGACCTCTCCGCCAGTAGCCCCCCACTCGAATGACCGATTACAACGGCCAGCAGCCTGAACAATACTTTCTAGCGGTGCTACGTCACGAAAGACTGTTGTAAAGCTCACGTCGACGCCAGCTTCAACAACCTGCGTCGTCACGGCTCCAAACGGTACGGGCCCAGTGGCCAGATGATCAATCACCGTCGTGTACGCACGACGATCATCAGGCCGTAGGCGTGCCGAGAGGTGACCCGTTACCATATCAACCGATCCCTTGCGCCACCGCTCAGCAATCACATCAACAACGCAGAGGGCGAGCAGCTTGGGTGGTGTGGTAGCAAATGAATCTATCATCTCATCCTGCATCCATGTTGGAATCGTCACATCGTCTGGATCAAGGTCAAGAACCTCGGCCATCTCTGGGACGGCTGTTGACTCATAACCATTGCATTCGTCCACATTATCACGGCTATTCTCATCTTCGTTGTCATCCCCATAGTACGCTACGAGTGAATTGAGACGATCTCTCATTTGGGAATCGCCGTCAAGAACACGATTATACACATCTTCCATCTGCGTAATCTTCACCCCAGCGTTTTTGAGTGCCTCGTCGGTCGCTTGACGAAGCTGACGCATTGACGCGACCGTGTTACAGACCGCAAGTGTCGATTGTCCTTGGTCGGCAACCGACAGCTCGTGGCCTTCCGTGTCGGGAGGGTTCTTGGACAATCCACAGAAAGATTCAGAAATGCGCTGTCCAGCGACTCGATAAGTGAGCGGTTCTGCGGTTCGATCCGTAGCAAACGCCATGACAGTTTGATCAAGCTGATACTGAACACGAGTTGGTGGCTTCATATCTCCAACGAGTTGGACCGGTTGTATGTCCGAATCAACCATATCGAATAATTTGGGTGGCGTAGCTGTCATGACGAGGACGGTCGCGTCGTACGTATCGGTCAGTAGTTGGATCAACCGCGGCACAGCTGGCCACCAGCGACGTGGTAGTGCCTGAATCTCGTCGAGAATGATGACGCTGTTGTGCAGTGCGGGAAGTTTCAAGCCTGCCTGCTTGCTCGGACCTGTGAGACTCTCAAACAGTTGTACGAACGTGGTAAGTGTCGCCCCACTTCGCCAGCCTTCAGCGACCAGCACATCATCGCTTGACCATCGACCATCTGTCGTATCTTCTGTTTTCGCTCGCTCTTCAGACGTACTATCTGCACTGGTAGATGATTTCTTGTCGGCGTCATCGTCTGGGTCATCGTCGGCCACATCTGAGGGCCACGTTATGGTGTCCGCCTGATAATGATGAACGGTATACGCATTCGATCGTGGATCAAGTCCGAGAAGGTCGTCATTCTCGAAGATGTCTCGGGTTTGTTCAATGATCGAAGTATAGGGAAGCGCGTAGATCACTCGTGGTGCAGTAAAGTGTGAATCTGTCTCGGTGGGATCTGTCGGTGTACTGTGCCAATCAGATTGAATTCGCAGCGCAGCCGACAGTCCAGTGAGAGTCTTTCCCAATCCTGTTCTGAGTGGAATAATTCCAACTTGCCGGTCAGCGTCATGCAGTGCTGTGAGACGTTCTAGAACGGTCGCTCGTGCATCGGATCGTTTCTTATTCAATTCTACTTCCAGTTGGTCTGCTTCAGTGGCATCAGGCCGATTCGAACGCTCCTGTGCTTTCTGCTGGGCATTTTTGATATATGATTCGATTCGGGAAAGTGCCGTTGAGGACTCGCTATTGCCACCTGTGCTTGTCGCCGTGTACGACCCATTGAGCGAGCCTGCAGCAAGTCGATCTGGATCGATACGAGCAGCGTCCACCGTATCGGCCAATGTCAGAAGAGACCACGCCCAGAGCGAACGGTCGTAGAGTCGCTCGGGGAGGCATTCCGAATCTGCATTCGTTCCATCCCCGACAGCATCCCGAACACGGTTGTACAGTTCTGGCATCGCAGCGACGAACGCATCCCAATCCGTTGCTCCATCGCTAGCCCAGCGGATGAGTTCGTTCAGATACTCGTGTCGATCCTCATCTGAATTGTCGAGAAGTCGAATCTGTGCCCAAACCCATGCCCGCTGCAGTACTGATCGTGTTTTTGGGTCTAGGACAGAAGTATGTTCATCTTGTGCTGCTATTGCTTCTCGATTGCTGATAGTGAACATGTAATCGGCTGTATTGGGTAGTTGGCTATGGTGACGAGCAACAGCGAGAAAGCCAGCAAGCTTATCGCGCTTACAGACATTCGACTGGTCAAGAACGTGATACGCAACGTAAGCACCGATTCGTGCGTGGTTCGTGAGTGATGATGGCACGCTATTTTGCGATTCTCCATGGAGATATTCCTGAAAAATATCTAGCGTTTTTCCAAGATCGTGGAGTCGGCAAATCACCTGTAACAGCCGTCTATCCTTCATATCAATCTCACCGGCAAGCAAGTTTGCACACTGTTCAACTCCGGAAAGATGCTGTATGAGTTGCTTACGTTCGGCGACGATTTCACCATCTTTATTTCGATTTTCTGGATGAGACAGGAGTTGCTCCACGAGGGGATTGCCAGTGAGTGACTCAAGTCCTAGGGGGAGATTCTGAGACATACGTATCGTCTTCTCTATGCATCAATCTGATACCTCTAAGATGTTATGGCTATACATTCTCTGAGCCTTTCATAAGGGTATGATTTCCCCAACCAGTCCTGGCCATCCCACTTGAATCGCACGGACCGCGCTATCGGTTTGACTTCTGTATCGCTGCCTTCCCGGAAGGGAACATCAGCCGTGCCACGCCTGCGGCCACAATGTTCGGGATTCGCAGTCGGCGTTCCAGTGCACGACCTCGGAATATTGGATGACGTAAAGATAGAGGAACAGATCACTCCATTGGCTGCCGAACAACTGCTATCCGAAAACGACAGTTCGATCGTCGACCGTCATCAGCGTTGTATCGTGGGTTCTGATTTCAAGAGGCCCATTCGGAGTGTACGCGACATCCCGGAAGGCAGTTGGACGGCGACCCCCCGGAAAGACTTTTTCCATCGCCGCAGGCGTCCGTTCGAACTCGATTCGTCCGTTGGGTACAACCGAATCAATGTCGTATGGCACGACCGAATCGACCTCAGTAACCGCTTCCTCTGGATCGGCCAACTGGATCGAATCACCGGTATGCTCTTGGGCAGACGTGATGCGTGCTAGACATTCACTCAGTCCGAGCGAGGGAGTGTAGTGAGATCGGCCTTCCAGTAGCTTCGTTCGAAGTTCGTTGTAGAACGCTTTGTCTTCAGTATACGCATATATCGAGTATCGAGGCTCAACGAGCATTTCGAAATTGTGCTGCTGTCGCTTTACAGTTGGTTTTGGGTATCTGACCTGCACCGTCTTTCGTCGGGTTGCTCCCTCGGGCCGTTGGAGTTTCGCTTTGGTCGTAGAGAGGATATTGGTCGGCAGGTTTGTTGTTCGGAGATCGAAGTGTGGCTGAATCGCTATTGCTGAACGAGCGAGCCGGAATGCTTCGTAGTATTCGTCCCGGTCACACCCAATAACCGCTGCGAGAAGCCCAGCGACAGTTGTTCTGGGAGGTATTTTATATGTCTGCTTAACGACGGAACCGTCAACACGCCGAAAATGTGCCCAATCTCCTGCGATATCGAAGCTGAGACAGCGCGGTGGTGCTTGGAGTGGATCTCCTTCCGAAAGAGGCTCGTCGGAAGCCGTCTGCCGATCAGTCATCGTTATTCGGCCTCGATTTCGAAATCGGCAAACGTCTGCCGGTCTGCATCACTGTATCTCTGCTTCTCTTTGCGAACATCAATAACGTTGACATCAATACCTTGCTTTTCAATCAGGCGTGGTAGATCTGTGGCTTCATGTTCCTCCCCACCCATATCAGTACTAATTGTGAGATGGCGGCTAACACAGAGGTGGACCTGTTCAATGCGGTCGGCGTTACTCTTGAGCGTCTGGAGGAATGGACCGACATCGACAGTCACATCATCGATTGTTGTGAATTCGCGTGGGTCGTCCGAATTCGACTTATCGAACGTGATCTCGTGATGGAGGTTTCCGATATGATAGTCGTTCTCAGTGTACTCGATACGTGCGTACAGCCGTGGGGCCATGCCGAATTTACTTCGGGTGAGTGTCTGGTTTATGAGCGCTCGCCAGACTAACGAATCGAGTCGCTCAATATCGTGATCCGACAACCGCGTCTTAGCAGCAGCATGTTCATTGACGATACCACTCGTGCTGTACATTCCATACCGGACACGGAAGTCGTCACCAAAGGTCCCAGCAGATTTACCCCGCTTTCCGGGAACGGACGGAGCCAATGTTTCCGCTTCGTCTTTGAGGAATACTTTATGTATGGACCGACCGTGGGTAAACTGGACAGGCCCTTGAACGTGAGCGTTTAGATGCTCCTTGACCCGTTCATAGAGTTCGATGTCCTCCTTTTCGTAGAACGGTTCATCGTTGTCTATATCGTCGAGCGAGAGGGTTATGCCAAAATATCGACAATCAATGGCGTTGTCGAGGAACAGATCCATGATGTGATTGCCATCGATCTGTTCTTCAAGTTCCACTAGATCTTCGATATCAACGACTCGATCGAACAACTCTAGAGCGAGATCCGCACGCGTTCCTAACGATCCATCCGGCAATTCGTAGCGCCGGAGGAAAATCGTGTGACCGTCCGCTTCGAGCTGGTCACGAAGAAATCGTTTCAACCGGACGTCGGTGACGGTTCCGATATTCGTTTCTGGATCGATACGCGGCCGATTATCATCTAGCGGATTCCCATTCGGATTACAGTCTTCGGCGTCGAAGAGGAGCACAATTTCCGAGCGGTTCGAAACAGGCGTGATATCGGGTGTTTCAGCAAGTGCGGTGATGGGTGTATCTGTCATTGTTGTATGTTGATTGTTGGATTGATCAGGCATCGGATCGTGAAGACGTTGAATCTGCGATATCAGCTTCAACGTCGCTCTGACTGTGATTTGCGCCGAATACGAGCCCTGAGGCGTACTGGAACCGTGTGTCGGCACCAGATAATTCCCATTGTTCGAAATCAATCTCTGTTTGGAGTGATTCGACGCGAGCAAAGGAATCTCGGTAGAGCATCCCATGGGTACCGTAATGTGTCGCCTTTTCGACCAACGAGACCCAGAGTTGCTTGAGTCGATCGATGGTCATCTTCTCGGGTCCATACTGGGTCGCGATGGTTCGATTCATCCCTTCTCTTCCACCTTGATAATTGGAGATGTAGCCTGTGAGCACACCGACCCCAAACACGAATTTACGCTCTGACTGTGATAATACATCACGATTCAACTGCTGATCGAGACGATATCGTCGGTATGCCGCCTTATCCGCATCTGATGGCTTCTGTTGTGTTCTTGCACCGGCTAGTAGGGATTGATCGTCGTTGTTCGATTCCTTCGTATCTGTGACCGATTCTTCGGTCGATTGATCGGTATTAGTCATGTTAGTGTGGATCGATTCTGTGTTATTCAGTGTCGGGTCGACGACGAGATCGGCCCGTCGAAGTGCCTCAAGCTGTGCGACTTGCGCTGAGATTGTTCGCCACGGAAGATCCCCATCTTCTAATTCCTGCTTGATCCGTTCAACATAGGCAGACAGAACCATCTCGAAGTTGAGTGTCCCACCTGACGCTGCTTCGAAGTAGGCGATTAGTCGCACATCGGTCGTTTTGGGATCTGTATCGTCGTCCGTCTGCCGCCTAGGGAATGTTTGATCGAAATAGCGTCCAGATGCAACAAACTGATGGATAGTCTGTGTATTCTCCGGGTTGATTATTGACCAATCATCGTCATCGTTGCTGTCATCGTACGTCGGGAATCCTCCAGGCCGGTAGAGCGGTCCACAGACGATCTCATCATGCTGTTGTGCGAGATCTTCAAGATGGTGAACGCGTGCTGCTGGCGTCTCACGAAACACGTCTCGCCGTCCCTCTTGTTGGTAGTACTGCGCGATGGTCCAGAATCGGAGCTTTGACGTATCGAGAGTGATGTTTTCAGTGGCAGCACTGCCCTGAACCAGTTCCACGGTCGATTTCTTTCGATGATCGGTTTGCTGGCGCTCCCGAAGGAGTGAATACAGGAACTTTGCCTGATCGACCGTCGGAGTTCCGGTGAAATACGGAAGTTGGTAGATACGGGCAAAATACCGGCTAGTATGACACGCATCAAGGAACTCACTTGATGCGGAAATCAGCTTTGCGGCCTCCTCTCCAGTAGGGTGGGACTGCCACGAGCGTGAGCGATCGAGATTCCGGAACTTCTCCCGCTGTTTCGTAGTGAAATGCTTGAGTGGATCGTCAGCGAATCCCACAACTCGACCAGTTGTGCCAGTTGCCATGTCGACACCCTGTCCCTCAGAGAATATCTCGTCCGTTTTCATATACGCGTAGTCCATCAGGACCCGTTGCTTCATTACTTCGTTACAAACCGGAAGCTCACCTGGCAGATACCCGTTCGAAGTGCCAGCGTCGTGCGCTGGTGGCTCAGATAGTGCAGTTGTATCGACTTGCATCCGGACTGTTGTTAAATAGGCTTCAGATGATATGTCAAGGGATTCTACCTGCTCACGTATCGACGACATGACTGTTTCTTTCTCCCCAAGTTCGAACAGTCGCTCTATGATAAACTGGTCGGGATGCCCAGTACCATCATTGAGCACTGTGGAAACAGCAGGATCATCGGGATCAGGCCATCCGGTAAATCCCCCAACCGTCCATTTCGCAAGCGTTGAGCCACCACTCGCACTGCGGTGGGTCAGGCTGTGATCGTGCCCTCGTGTTGCAGTATTGTATGCGTGCCCGAGTTCGCTAGATAGCTCCGCCGTGTACTCGGATGTCCGAACTCGTTCGAACGTCGGTTCGGTACTGGTTAAGTCAACCATGACCTCAACGACAGCATGGCTTTTATCCGCTTTCTCGGGCGTCAAATAGATCCCATACCCCGAGACATTAGTCAGACCACGACCAAGGTTATACAGCGTTCCGTACAGCATCTGCAGTCTTCTCACCGATGTAATTGGGAACTCGGGGAGCGCATTACGAATTGCTTCATCAGCAACACCACTGAGTGTTTGCGGAAGATCACTCATGAAATAGATTCACTTTCTGTCTCCGTGGTGATGCCGTAGTCGGCCCGTGGGTTGGTCCGACTTTCATAGTCAATTGAAAGGAAACCGAATCCATGGGCCGTCTTGCGTCCAACACCGGTATTTAGTGCAAGATTGAGATGGCGTCGATGATGATTTGTGTTACGCGAACCTCCACTATTTCGAACGCGATAGCCAAATCTCCACTTCGAGAGGATTACCGTATATGTAGTTCCTGTCGTAGGAGTAAACGGGAGCGGGTATGTCACCTTGTCTTTGATCGGATCAAGCCACGTAAAGAGTGGTTCGTCCACATCCATCGGCCCTGGTAAGTCAGGATACACGTACTCGTGGCGTCGTTGGAGAGATCGCCGAATCGCTTCTCGAAGTGGACCGACGCCATGGGATTGTCGCCAGTATAACTCAGCATCGGGTCCTTGTCCCTCAATCGGACTGGTATCGAGACCGTACTCGTCAGCCACGTCGTGTGAGAACGAACAGAGGAGACCAGTGACAGTCTCGAGGACACCCTCGGTCTCAGCTGGACCTACATCCGGGTTATCGAGATGAAGATCGACAATACGTAGGGGCATTTCACCCACGTTGAACTCCTGATACGAACGAAGGCTATCGGCAAGATCGTGCAGAATCGCCTCGTCCGGTGAAGCGACGGTTACATGGTATGTTCGATTCGGTGTGAGTGGATCGTCCCACGGCCACACGCACGAGAATGACAGTGGCATTGGTCGGGGACTATTCCGTATCTCGTCATATCCGTCACCGAGCGCCTGCCAGAGCAGACCGCGCAATTTGTTGTGCGCGGCATTCATATATGCTGTTTGACGCCGTGCTTCGAGATCAATGGTTAATCGCATCAACAATCACCATTCCGTCTTATCATCATGTTGTATCTTCGTCCATGTTCAATCAATATATGAGTAAGTGGATACAAATAAGTTACTATTTTTAGGAATGTGTGTATACTATCTATTCGACAGAGAATTAATCAATTGGAATTGGCAGTATGGATAGTCTGCATAATACATGAATGAGCCCCAGAAATCTCCTCCTGAGGTCGGAATCATTCTAAGAAATAATAGTAGCTTATAGAATGTATGAGACGAAAATCCATAGCTATAGCTGTGATATGAAACTGATAGCTGGAGACCAAACTATGTACAATGGCAGGCCGATTCCTCTTGATATGTAATATTTGTATGCTTTATATATTATGTATGGGAGTTCGGTGTACTGTCCCATTCACACTCGATGATGATTATGAGTTCCGTATGCCGTACTTACAGCGTCGCCCGATATTGAAGCCGTGCAAGTCCCTTCGAACCACACATCTCAACGCTGTTCGACGTTTTTCTGTACTCATGAGGGCAACTGCGACGGTGAGTACTTTGAGTATTAAATACGGGGTCGCCGGATAGCATCTCGCGGGCAGCCAGAAGCCTCGACTTCTGGCGGTGGCGCACCTTTGGACGTGTGCTTTACCATTGATGAACGTCAATGGTGAGTATGAATCACTTGTCTCCGTGGCATAGAACAGGAGTCTACGCTGATATCACCCATAAACGGTGGGGAGTTCAATCATAGAAACCCTAAGATGGGTACTTCTGTATTAGGTAGGGATACGCGCACACGTTCCTATTTCAAATCCTCAATTGGGAAGCTTCTGAATCCCTACTGGCGACCATGAGGTCATGGAATATACACTCAGCGGTTCAACCCCGGGTACTGCTGTAACTATGAAACGAAATAGGTAATACAGTCACGTCGATAGCGGCCGATACTGACGGGATTCACGTCGGATACAACGAACAGGGGACCTACGACGGTCGCTATCCGCCGGATTGGGACGCCCGCAAAGAGGCTGTCAAACAGCGCGATCACTACACCTGCCAGGAGTGTGGAGTGGCAGCGGGTGAGGGGAAGGTGCTGGACGTCCATCACACGACGCCCCTCTCGGAGGGGGCTCGAATCGACTACGCAATCTCGAACTGCTCTGTGTGGATTGTCACAACGCCCGCCATGACCACGACATCACTGACGGACGAGATGAGCACGGCTTGAGTCGTGGCGAGCCGTGGATTATCCCCCTGGTTGTCGGCACTCTCCTATTCTTTTTGATACACATTATCGGGATCATATTTCTCCTCACTGAGCCGGTCGGCTCGCTGCACTGGTTCGGTGGTGCTGGCTATCTCGTTCTTCTTGGGATTGGTATTCTGTTTGATCCGCGTGGGTTCGCGGTGTTGTACGGGACGATGGGAGTGGTGAGTGTGGTGCTTGTCACTCAGATCTCGATGGATACGGCTAATGGTATGGATCAGTCGACACTCTATCTCTCGACGTGGATTCCAGCCCTCCTTGCGGCGCTCTGGTGATGGCTCTCTCGACCGCCGTCATCCCCGGATGTCCATTAGGATTCACTCTGCGTCTTCTCCGAAACAGACTCGCTGAGAAGTTGGTGCTTCGACTCCACTAGGGTCCGTCTATAACCATTCATTGAGCGGACAAGGAATGAGATGGAGTATGAGTGATTTCAAGAGCGTCGCTTGGAGTAGCTCATGCTTTCGGACGCTTGAACACGAGGGCGTCGGTTTTCTGTGTTTTATCTGCCACGGCTGTCGCGAGCGCCCAGTCTTGCTCTCCAAGGGCATTAAGATCGCTCTCTGTTGGTGAGCCCGGAGTATTCAACAGTCCGTCCCCGGAAAGATCGACAATCTTGTACTCCCATCGTTTCATGTCATCCCGCACGATGGCGCAGATCAGAATGAGTCTTGTGGCTGAGAGAGGCTGTGCTCACCAGCTGGACAGGAGCATTCTGGCTAGTTGTCTTCCGGTGCAGTTTCGTCGAGGAGTCGAGCCAGTCTCGATCGCGGTGCGTTGGTGGGTGGTCTCTTGGGTGTCGGTCGAGGCGCGAATGTAGGTAGCACAGCGAGCTACCTGAGTACGACTTACTGACGGGGGACGAACTATATAACAAACAGTGGTTACTGACAGTCTGTCAGCAGTCATCTCCCTGCTGACAGGGCTATTCTAGTTCTTATTTGATCAATTTAGTCAGTAATCTATGTGGCGCCACAAATCGCGGCAAGCAATCGAATTAGTATAGCGAGATATGGTATATCGTCTTCTTACGCCAGGAAGGTCCTCATTGAACGGCACCGTGGCGGCTTCCTGGACCTGTTCGTAGAGGCTCCGATCCCACAAGGTTCGTCTGAACTCATCGGTTCGATTTGCGGTGATTCGCATCGGAACGCTTCAACCCTAAAGGGTTCTACTGAACCCCGGTTCTCCGTTGAGCCACTGCTCTTCGACAACTTTGCTTCGACCCGACTAGGGTTCAACTGAAACCAGCTCCTGGACGAATGCGTCCTCGTTACGCTCGACGCTTCGACCCGACTAGGGTTCAACTGAAACCGTGCGCGTGGAGAGTATCTCCAGCGAGGAATGGATCGCTTCGACCCGACTAGGGTTCAACTGAAACTCGCGCTGATAGCGCGCCCAACACTCAGTTGAGCAGCTTCGACCCGACTAGGGTTCAACTGAAACCAGCGCTGGCATGGTATTCCCCACGCTCGTTCTTGCTTCGACCCGACTAGGGTTCAACTGAAACAGGCGAAAGTCGTGATTTTGAGGGGGCGACAGTCCTCGCTTCGACCCGACTAGGGTTCAACTGAAACGGATATGAGACAACGTTTGAGGTCTCTGTCCGATGTGCTTCGACCCGACTAGGGTTCAACTGAAACGCGTGTCGATACACGTCGCAGCGGGATGGCGGTTGGCTTCGACCCGACTAGGGTTCAACTGAAACGTTCCATTCGCAGGCGTTCGTCCGGCTCCAATGCTCGCTTCGACCCGACTAGGGTTCAACTGAAACGAGGCGTCTGCACGGGTTCGTCTCTCGGACTCAGTTGCTTCGACCCGACTAGGGTTCAACTGAAACTTTCGTAATCGCGGAGAACAACGAGTGATTCAGGCTTCGACCCGACTAGGGTTCAACTGAAACCATTGGCGCATCGGCGTCCTCATACGGGTGATATACCTGTATCGGCATCAAGATTCCCATCGACCCTCAATCTCCCCGAACCCCCGGGGGGGTTGATGGAACAACTGCAAGAATGGGAGATCTCAGCCGCGGTTTCACCCTGGACGATACTAAGTCGTCGTAGGGGGCAGAGTGAAGCACAGTACACATCTCGCTATAGACTTTCCAGCGATTTGTGCAATCGGACTTACTCCGGGTGTGAGCTTCCTCCACGAGCCCTGAGAGCGACGAAACTCGCTTGCACTCGATATCGCAGACTTGTTCAAACTCAAGTATCTCCGCAGGTATCCGGCTCACGTTCAAAACCCGTGTTCGTAGGGGAACTAACCGAAAGCATGCTTGAGGAGTGAAGACTACACTCGAAGCAATGCTCATCTCTGACGAATCCGTGATGGTGTACCGAATGGCCTCGGAGAAGTACGTTGGTCAGTTCGTATTCGGTGAGGATCTGATGGACGATCAGCAGGCTTGGAGCCAGGTCCATCGACCCCCCTGGGTAGGGAGGCTACTGAGGGTCGATGGAAATTCTGATGTGGATTTGGATACATAGAACCCTATAGCCTGCGAATCGGCTATGGTTACAGACGAACCCTTGTGGGGTTGAAGCGACGGGAAACACCTGAGAAAGGCGACCGGAAAGCACGTTACAGACGAACCCTTGTGGGGTTGAAGCCGGGATCCAGACGGCGATATCGAAGGAGACAGCGAGTTACAGACGAACTCTTGTGGGGTTGAAGCCACTCGTTCGACCCTGAAGCGTTCGAGGACGGCCATGTTACAGACGAACCCTCATCGGGTCGAAGGTCCATCATCGTGAGGTAGGTGTTTCGAGCGCCCCTTGTTTCAGTAGAACCCTCGGCTGAAGCGATTCCTAGCAGCGCGCTATCGGCAAATTGGGCGACTGTTTCAGACGAACTCTAGTAGTGTCAAAGCCGACTCCAAGTCACTGCCAGCAGGACTACCGAGCGACGCAGTATCGATAGACGCTCACTGGACCCCGAAGACTGGATGATAAGGGGCGTTACGGGTGTCCAATAGCAGATATCTCGAGTTACCGATTGTGACTTCGTCTGTCCACGCGTCGGGGTCGGTGGTGACCTGTGCTCCGGAATGCTGTGATATGTCGTTGGCACCCAGCTCATCAGTGAGTAGCTCGTCCCGTTCCTCGTCGGTGAGACATGTGATCACATCCTCGTAGGACTCAATCTCGTCGATCATATGTACACCCTTCAACTCCGACATTGAGGCCGATCTGACAGCCGTGGCGAGTTGCCTAGCACCGGGTTCCAGCAGCCCCTTGAACAGCGAGTCGTAGAAATCTGCAATGGTGTCCGAGACCATTGTCGACTCATCAATGCTGCCGTCATCCCTGGCGTGGCGACGCAGTACGCGGCCAGTCTCCTGTAGCAGGGGAAGTGCATCTCCGCCTTCGCTACCGTGAATCACTAGCGATGGGATGTTTGTTCTGTCCTCCGTCTCATTCAGCCAATCGGCTCGACAGCGCCGAGTACCTGATGCTTCAATCCTACAAGGGTTCGTCTGAAACGCGGATTGAAGTGGGTCGCAACACCAAACTCACCAAGCTTCAACCCCACAAGGGTTCGTCTGAAACGGTTCCCTCTCCGGAACTCGTCTTTGTGCCCCAGGTTGCTTCAACCCCACAAGGGTTCGTCTGAAACCAACAGTCGATCACCGTCGAGTGGACATATGGTTACGCTTCAACCCCACAAGGGTTCGTCTGAAACCATAGCCGATTCGTAGGCTATAGAGGTCGATGTATTCGAATTCACATCAGGATTTCCATCGACCCTCAGTAGTCTCATTACCCCAGGGGGTCGATGGATCTGGCTGGCCATGCTCGCGGAAGGGGTAGGTGGCCTGACTCTCTGCAAAGCCCCGTACCAAACGGCAGATTGAATCAGAAGCGGAGGTCACGGTTGGCAGATACGACGACTGGATTGATGCGAGCGATCATATGCCGCTACTGGTGGAAACAGATCCGTGCATCGGAACAGAACTAATACGTCTGTCACCCCATAACGCTTGCAATCTCACTATACCAGCGGGCGTCATCCGGGTCGGACAGATCCAGAACGAACACTTGGGTGGGGCCGAGAGTGGCAAGAGAGGCTTCTATTGGATGCTCGTCCTGATCTGGCTGTACCCGCACCGAAACCCGTCGGTCGGTTAGTTTACCCAGGCGTGAGCGGGCTTCGTCGTACTCCCCGTCGTCGAAATCCTGACGGATCCCCGAGACTGCTTCACGCTCATTTTTGGTCTTGAGGACGAGTACGTCGACGCTCTCGTCGTCGATGAGCGAGTACTCTTTCAGTTCGGCTAAGTCACAGTCCGAAATCGGAGACATATCGGACTCACCGACGCCGCGGTCGATGAGTGTGTCGTAGTACCCGTCGACTGCATCGAGATTGATGTGGTTTGAGGAAACATTGCCGAGGCCGACCACCGATTCGGCGTCAACGGCTTCTGTCAGTGCCCTCGTCGTCGCTTCGAGTTGGTCAAGGTCGGAATAGACTTGCTCGCTTGGAAGTAGGGTGGCCCCATCGTCGTCTTCTTCGGTGGGTTCTGTCGGGTCAGCGGCGGTGCGAAGCTGCCAGACAGTCACCGTTCCTCGGACACCTTCCGACTCACGATTGCATCGACCGGCGGCCTGAACGATGTTGGGTATGGGAGCGTAATCACGGTACACGCGCTGGAAGCTGATGTCCGTGCCGGCCTCGACGATCTGTGTCGCGACGAAGACCACGCGAAGCCCGGTGTCTGCCAGCGATCCGACGACCTCGAGCAGTCGCCGCCTGTCGATGGGACGGTGTCGAGATGTCAGGTGAAGTGTCAAGAGACCGCCGTCGTCCTGCACCACATCGCTCTGTTGTACCCACGTCAGCAGCTGGGTGGGAGTCGGATTTGCCTCCCCGTCATCCGAGAGACAGTCGTACAATGCGTTCAGGGAGCGACACGAGATGTTCCGACCCTCTGCCTCCTCGTGAACCGAGTCGATCAGCTGCCGAGAACTCGCCTTCGTGTTGCAGATCGCCATCGCACTCCGGTTGGACGTCGTCTCTTCGATGAGAGTGGTTGCCGCCCGTTCGTACGAGAGGGGAGTCTTGCTCCGACTGCCGGACTCGGGAACCGACTCGTGGAACATGTAGTGCACCCGCTGGACGGAGGGCGCGCTGAAGTATCGCTCGGCGTCCGGAACGAGCGCCGTCGTCTTGAACCGGTCGTCAGACTCGAAGAGCTGGGGTTGGGTGGCCGTCATCGAGATGACCGATGCGTCCCAGTCGTCGATGAGGAGGGCTGTGGCGTCTTGGATGAGGGGCCAGTCGGTCTCGGGGAGTGCCTGTGGTTCGTCGAGGATGACGGTCGCCCCCGTCAGGTTCGGCAGCTTCAGCCCGCGACTGTTGGTCGGACCGATGAGGCTCTCGAACAGTTGGACGAACGTGGTCACGATGATGTCCGCACCCCACGTCTCGGCGGCGAGGGACGCCGCACTCGCCTCTTCGACCGTGATGGCGTCGCTCTCCCGTTCGGTGATGGTCTCGGAGAGATACTGGTGAACGGTGAACGCCGGATCAGTCGGATCGCGGTCGGTAAAGATGTCGCCTACCGTGTCGGTGGTCTGCTCGACGATGGAAGTGTACGGCAGCGCGTAGACGACCGGCCCGGTCGTATCTCGTTCCTCGCGGATGACGAACGCGGCGTCCAGTCCGGTGAGAGTCTTTCCCAGTCCAGTCGGAAGCCTCAGTGTGGCGACCGAACTCAATTTGTTGGTGGCGAACCGCTCTGCGTTCGGAATCGCAGTTTCGTGAGCCTCGTTCCGCCGGGCGTCAAGCGACGACGTCTCGTCCTTATCTTCGATGGTCTCTTTGACCGTCTTTCGGCGGAGTCGTCTGGCGGTCGTGACCGTCTCTCGGTCGAGCGTCGCCGTCACCGTCTTGTCTGCCAAGACCAGCGACGTCCACGCGTGCAGGAACGCCGCGTAGTGATCTTCGCTCAGTTGTTCGTCATCAATACCAGCTTCCACGCCGGGGACGAGAGATTTTCTGATCGCCCCTTTGATGTCGTCGAAGACTTCTCCGGACTGGATCTCGGAAGAGAGTTGCTGCCAACGGAGTCCACCATCGCTCGCTCGCCGGCAGAGTTCATCCGCTACTCGCCGTGTCTCGTCGTGTTTGTCCATCTTCTCGGCGACGCTCCTGATCGACTCTCGCTTGTTCTCGTTCTCGATGTAGGTCTTGTCGATGTAATGTAGTGGTGACTCTCGGTTCGGGAAGTCGCTGTGGTGAAGTGCGACTGCGAGGAAGCCGAGTACCGCGTCTCGTTCGGACGATCCCCGGGTACTCAACGCCGCGAACGTCGCCACAGCACCGATTGGTGAGTGGTCGTGCGGTGACACGGCGTCTTCATCGTCCGTCACATACGCTTGGAACGGGTCGGTCGCCTTTCCAATATCGTGAAGGAGGCCGGCGGGCTCGGTGATGCAACTGATTGGTGTCCCATCTGGCGTCTCGGCTCCGGTTTCGTCTGCGAATATCGTCGCCCGCTGAGAGACGGCACCTCCGTGAACGAGGAGGAAATTACCACCGTCTGCGGGGTCGTGAGCATAGACAGATTGCATAGAAGAGTGTTAGCCGAACATCACGGTTCTACCGTCGAACTCCGCGAGTCTGGTGTCGGGAGTGGCCTCGATTGTCGATTCGTCGACCGGATAGACGACCGTCGTGTACCCCTCGACCGTGCGGGCACCGCCGAGCGTCGCGGAGTCGTCCGTACGAGCCATGAACGACTGCGAACGTTCCGTCTTACACGTGGTGCCCGGCATCGGGACGGCGTTCCCCTCGCCCCAAACGACCGAATCGACCGCCGTCGATGCGTTCGTCTCCTCCGGTTCAGGATGGTATTCACCACAGTACTCAACCGAGGCGAGCAGTTCCGAGAGCCCGAGAGACGGGGTGTAGACGGATGTCCCGTCCTCAAGGTGGTTCTTCAGTGTCTCGTACGTCTCGTCGTCGTCAACCCACACGTCGATGCGGTACTCGGGATTGACGAGATACTCATAGTTGTGTTGCTTCCGGTCTCCGCTAGTGTCCGGATAGTAGACCGTCGGTGCGTCACCGCTTCCCGCCTTCCGCATATCGTTCATCGTGTCCAGTGTGTTCATTGGAACGTTCATACTGACGGGATCGAACCGGGGCTGGATGGCGATAGCGGAACTGTCCTTGGCGAACAGGCCGTAGTAACTGTCGCGGGGAAGTCCGGCCATCGCCGCGAGCATACCGGCGACCGTCGTCCGAGGCGGGATCCGGTACGTCCGCTTGACGACGTTGCCCTCCGGGCGGCGGAAGTGAGCCCAGTCACCGCTGACACGGAGCGAGAGGCACCGCGGTGGGACGCGAACCGACGTTCCGTCTGCGTTTCCGGCCATCGTATCACTCGGTGCTGTCCTGTCCGATGAGGGTACGGGGGTCGATCACGTCGACGGACTCTTCGCCGACAGCGGCCTCGAGGTGGTCATAGAGTTCTGTGCTACGGTACACCGTGTCGTCTCCCGTGGTGAACGTGACCAGGTGGTCGACGTTCGTGTGAACGGCCTCGATCACGTCGCTCTCGCTGTTCAGGACATCGAGCAGCGGCCCGATGTCGAGGGTGACGTTGGTGATGTTCTCCATCTGATCCGGCAACGCGGACTCGTCCTCGTTGAGCTGGATGAGGTGGTGGAGATCGCCGATGTGGTACGAGTCCTTCTCGTACTCGACGCGGAGGTAGAGCCGCGGCTCCTGTCCGACCTTCGAGCGCGTGATGGTCTGGTTCTTGAGCGCCCGCCAGCACAACTGGTCGAGCCGCTCCACGTCCGCCGCCCGAAGGCGCGTGTCGGTCGCCGCGTTCTCGTTTGCCACGCCGTAGAAGGGGAACAGCGCGTACTTCGCGCGGTGGTCGTCGAGGCTGAATCCGCCCTGCTCGGCCTCTTCACTGCTGGCGATGACTGACGTGAGGCTGTTGTAAGAGTCGTTGAGCTGCACCGGGCGGTTGAGCGACTTCGCCGGCGAGAACTGGATCGGCCCCTCGTAGTGATTCGGAAGGGCGTCGCCCGCCACTTCTCCGATGCGCTCGTACTCGTCGCTATTGCTGCTTTCGATGCTCAGGGTCGCGCCGAACATCCGGATGTCGACCGCCTCATCGAGGAGGTCCGCACCGATGTCCTCATTGGGCTCGTCCTCGCCACCGACGTACTCTTCCAACCGCTCCCGCACGTCGTCGGTCAGCCTGTCTTCGAGCAAGTCGACGCGACGGCTTACGTACCCGTCGTCCGTCTGGGCCGCGCGGACGTAGACGGGATGTCCGTCCTCCTCGAGCTGGTCGCGGAGGTACCGCTTGAACCGGACGTCGGTCACCACCCCGGCCCCGGTCGACTCGTCGACACGGGGTTTGTTGGCAGGGCTCAGCGGATTGCCGTTGTAGTTCGCGTTAACGGCGTCGTACAGCAGGACGATTTCATTGCGATTCTCGAGCGGGTCGTATGTGGGTGTGTCGTCAGTCATCGTTCTCGGGGTTCTTCTTCGTGTTGTCTGTCACTCCGTACGCGAGTCCGTGGCCGTAGTCAACCTTGAGCGTCGCCTCCTCCATCGACCACTCATCGATGCTCTGCCGGCCGAGTGCGTCCGTCAGGCGCGTGACGTACGCCTCGAACATGAGGCCGCCAATGTCTTCTGCGTCCGAGTAGGTATTGTTGAGGTCGATGACCTCGGTGAACGCCTCTCGTGCACGGTCAACGGTGATTCGGGAGACCGGGTACTTCTGGCGGATGGTGTGGGAGACGCCGCGGCTGTTCGACTGATACCGACTGAGTCGGCCGATCAGGGCACCGAGCAGAAACGCCGCGCGGCGGTCGTCCGATCCGTCGAGATGTGGTGACGCTTCGATGAAGGCGTCAAGCTTCTCCACACGACTGATTTCGTCTCTGTCCACGTCTGCCAGTATCGTCCGTGATGTGTCTGTCGTGTCTTCTGTCATGGTGTTGTGGTAAGTCGTTCCGTTGAGGAGTTCGGCTCGTGAGAGGGCGCGGAGCTGTGCGTACTGTTCTGCGGCGACCTCCTCGAAGTACGCCTCGCGTTCGCCGTCGAGCTCTTCCGCTGCCAACCGCTTGGCGTACAGCTGCAACACCTCTTCTTCCGAAAGTTGCTCGTCGGAGTGGATCGACGTCATCAGGGCCGGCAACGGGTCGCGGCTGCTCGCGTCCTCGAAGGGGGGGAGGGTTTCCGCGAGGTACTGTCCCGTCGCGATGCCGTCGACGCGATCCGGTTCCGACATTCCCGTATTGATCAGCCGGAACGCAGCGTTGTCCTCGTCCGACGTGGAGTCAGTCGACTCTGTCGTCGGCAGTCCAGCCCCGCCGAAGACGCCATGTCGGAGTTCGGCGTTGTGTGCCTCGGCGAGATCGAACAGAGGTTGTGCCATCGCAGCCGGCTCTTCGGCGTACACGCGGTACCGCTTGTTCTGGTACTGGTCGAGAACGATCGTGTGGAATCGGAGCCTCCGCCGGTACCCTTCGCCACCGTCCTCTTTGAGAGTCTTGCCGTAGAAGTGGCGGAGGACGCTTCCGTCGGTGACGCCGTTCCCGATGTCAGTCAGGATAGCGTTCAGGAGCCGGGCGTCGTCCGCGGTCATCTTGTCGGTGAGGTACGGGAGATGAAAGACCGTGAATCGGCCACTCGACGAGCCACAGGCGTCGACGAGATCCTCAGAGTTCTCGATCAGGAGGGCGGTCTCTGCCGACACGGGATGCGAGAGCCATGAATTTTCGATGTGCATTCCCGGGAAGCATTCGACCTGCTTGACCCGGTAGTAGTTGAGCGGATCCTCCGCCATACCGACCAACTCGCTATCCTCGCCGGTGACCATGTCGATGCCGGAGCCGCTCGCCGTGGCGGAGCCGCTTCCAGCACTCATTCCCTTGTGCTGTTTCGACTCACGGTAGTCCGCGGTCTTTCGATGCTTGAGGAGGTCGTTGAACACGTCGATTTCTCCCGGCCAGAGATAGCCTCCGTTCTCGTCAACGCGCGCGCGGACGGTCATCAGAACCGCAGGGTCTGGGTCGATTTCAAAAACCCTCTCTCGGAGAGCTTTCATCGCATCGGCATCTTCGCCGAGTTTTTCGAGAGCCTCAACGATTGTTTGTCCGCTCTCGTCCGTCAACGCCTCTACAATCTTAGGCTCCACCTGTACCGGCCATTCGGTAAACCGATACTCCATGTAGTCTGCCAACCGGTCGGGTTCCGCCCCATCTCCAGTCTGGAAGGTAATGCTGAAATCGCGCTTCCAGTACGAACTCTTCCGTGCGTGGGCGAGCTTCGGCCGAAGCGACTGGCGATACTTGACCGGCTCCACACGGTCTACGGACGGGTCGTCAGGATTTGACAGATCGACGTATGCGACGATGACGCGGCCCTGCTTGGCCTCTTCGTCGTCCACGTCGAGCGTCCCCTCGAACTGTGCCGGAGTGAGGAACGTGGCGTACTCGTGATCGACAGGTGCTGCCAGATCGCCCAGCACACCGTACGTGTACTGGATGTCCCGCAGAGACGTCACCGGCCTGTCGAGCAACCGTTGCTCGATCAGGGCGTCGTCATCGGGAAGTTCTTCACTCATTCTTCGTCGAGTTGTTTGTTGAGAAAGCCGAAGCCGAGCGGCGTCCGGCGGCCAATGCCGACGTCTAGTGCGAGGTTGAGGTGCCGGCGATGGTGATCGTCGCGCACGCGATAGGGAAAGCGCCACTTCGAGACGAGGACTTTCCACTCCGTTCCGCTGGAGAGTTGCACATCGAGCCAGTACGTCTTGATCAACTCGAACTCCTCGAACAGCGGTTCGGTAACCTCCGTCGGCCCCGGATCACCCGCAGGCATGAACCGGTCATGATTGCGCTGAAGTTGCGTCTCCACGTGCTCGAAAAACGCCTCCATCCCGTGGTCCGGTCGCCAGAACGTCTCGTCGTCGTGTTCGTCAGGATTCTCGAGGTATTGCGGTGGCGTAACGGCGTACACACCGGTCGCGGTTTCAAGGACGCCCTCGGTGCCCGGTGGGCCGACATCTGGATCGATCGGCGTTGCGTCCGTGACGCGGAATGGCATCGCCCCCGCGTGTACGTCGGGATTCTCGAGGAGATCGGCCGTGATGTGTGCTAACTGCTCCTCGCGTGAGGCGGCGACGAGCAAGTGGCGTTCGTCTCCCTCCTCGAGGTCTCCCCACGGGAATGGATTCGAGAAGACGAACCCAGGTGTCTCTACACCGTGTTCGTCGTACGCCGTGTCACGGAGGGCGTCCCAGATACGCGCCCGGAGCCGACCGTGGTACTCCGGATCGTAGGACGCAGCCATCTCTGCCTGCAGGTCGATGAGTACTCTCATCGTATCACTTCTATCACCAAATGGTAGCTGACACGTTAAAAGATGTTATATAGTGCTGTCTGCCTCACGCCGGAGTGTTCGAACGAGACTGTCTCTGCAAGCTCGCCCACGAACGGGACAGCAGACGGGGGCATAGTACGGGCGAATAGCTGACACTCTCGATCGAGAATACGGCATGGAAACAGTCCGAGACGGCCGCCCAGAGCTGACTGCTGACGCTAGATTGTGGGGTCCTGGTGTTGGCTGGACCACCGCCTCATCACGGACAAGCCCCCGCCGATATCTTCTGGTTCCGCTCGAAGTTCCGGCGGTGGCCATCAGCTTTGAGATCGTTTCATCGACCCCCCGGGGGTTTGGGGGAGATTGGGGGTCGATGGAAATCTTGATGGAGATGCATGTGCATCACCCGTATGAGGCCGCCGATTCGCCAATGGTTTCAGTTGAACCCTAGTCGGGTCGAAGCACAGCGATGACTGAGTGTCGTCGCTGCACGAGAGTTTCAGTTGAACCCTAGTCGGGTCGAAGCGAAGCGACCGAGTACGTCGACTCGGATGGATTGGTTTCAGTTGAACCCTAGTCGGGTCGAAGCGCACTCATCCTGGAAGTGGCACCAGTCGCATTCCTTGTTTCAGTTGAACCCTAGTCGGGTCGAAGCCTCTGGCACGTCTGGATGACCCACGTCTTCCAAAACGGTTTCAGTTGAACCCTAGTCGGGTCGAAGCTCACCGTACGCAAATACTGGCAACGATGATCGATCAGTTTCAGTTGAACCCTAGTCGGGTCGAAGCGCACCTTCGAGCGTGAGCAACAGATTTCCGTTGCCCAGTTTCAGTTGAACCCTAGTCGGGTCGAAGCCGACAAAGGCGAAGCATGAACGACTCAGAACTCAGCGTTTCAGTTGAACCCTAGTCGGGTCGAAGCAAGATTGGCGAGAGCCATATAGCGGCGGAGGGGAAAAGTTTCAGTTGAACC
Organism: Halobacteriales archaeon YIM A00013; assembly: GCA_025041195.1. Classification (GTDB taxonomy): domain Archaea; phylum Halobacteriota; class Halobacteria; order Halobacteriales; family Haloarculaceae; genus Halocatena. The sequence goes on along the minus strand of JAKCFM010000002.1, from coordinate 308,591 downwards.
CTAGTCGGGTCGAAGCAAATCCCATGGTTTGAGCGACCAGTAGTACTGGTGTTTCAGTTGAACCCTAGTCGGGTCGAAGCCCAACACACACCGCAGACGAAGCAATCGCACAAGGGTTTCAGTTGAACCGTTGTAGGTCAAAAGCTCCTGAGGTCTACTTCCTCGGACTCCTCTAACTCTTCGTGGATTTGCTCCCGTTTCCATCCCACCGGCGAGAGAATACTCTCTGTGGCTCGCACGAGTTCGGTGACGTAGTACGATGCATCGTACCGCTCGGGAGATTCATGCGCCAGCGCCACGCGATCTCGGGATCGCTTTTCGTCGTCTACGACCACGTATCGAACGTCCTGGCCGGGATGAATCGTGAGTCCTTGGTCGCGAGCCCGTTCGAGTGCTGCGACATTTGTGGTGTACTGACTGTAGGCGTTGACTGGCTTTGAGACTCGGTTCCGGACGACGAGTTCGGCGGGATCGACGTCGCCACGCCGAAGGCGAGCAATAGCCCGTTCGAGCAGCCCAAGCACTGCTTGAGGGGAACGTGTCCTGTCGAGACAGTCTAGACACTCGGTTTGAAACGCCTCGATGAACGGCGGGGTCGAGCGCTGTCTGGCCTCGATCCCCCGGATTTTGAACTCATCTCTGTTGGCGTGCTTGCCGAAATATTTCGTCAAGGCCCCGCCATCGCTGTTGCGTTGTGGCACGAACGCCACCCAATCGAATTCGCCCTCATACTCCAGTTCAATGCCCACGTCATCAGTGATCGTCGCGGCGATCTCCTCCAGCGGTTGCTGGTCAGCAGCTTCTGGTTCTGGTTTCACCCAGATCGAATCGACAATGCCGTGAGCGACCCGCCAGCCACCGGCCTCAAGGTGGTCTTTGGCGGTGAGGAGGATTTCGCGAGCGAACGCGTTGATCGCTTCGTGGCACTCGATGCGTCCGAACTTCGCGTTGTTGAACCCTTGATAGCCAAAGCAGGCGACGAGTATCCACTTCAGCGCATCCGATCGACCGGACAACGACTCGATTCGATCTGCATCGGGATGGTCGCTTGCTCGCTCCCGCCGGAGCTCGGCCTTGATCGCCTGGCGATCGTCGATCAGCGGCTGGAGCACGTCGACGAGATAGCCCTCCTCCTCACAGATCGAATAGCCGAGTTCGGGCACGTCGCTGCGATCAGCGTGACAGTCACACCGAATCACGTCCGGCGAGACGTTCCGCGTGCAGATGATGTTCGGATAGAGACTGGCGAAATCGAGTTCGTGAACGTTCTCGTGAAGGCCCACCTCCGACGCAAAGGTGAACCCTCCCCTGTCGGCGTTGTGAAGCGTTCCCATCGATTTGAACTGCTCGTGTCGCCAGGAGTGATTGGGAACCAGTACGTCTCGTGAGTGCGCCTCACAGATCTGGATCGCCGTCAGGATGTTTCCGATCGATGCCCAGGCAGCCTCCTGAAGCGGCTTTCGTGACCGGGAGACCAGATCGAGAATCCCATCGAGATTCGCCTGCCCGAGAAAAAACGAGTTCGAGCAATCGACGATAACACGACCGGGAACGTTGTAGCGCGCCGGCGAATGCCCAATCTGGCCGTAGCTCGCGTACGACGATCGCGTCGCGAGCTGCTGATACTCAACGTCAGGCCAACGACTCAGTGAGAACCAGTCGATCGCGTCGTCGTCGGCCATCGAGTAGAGCGTTGGGATGATATTAGCACTTGAGCAGATGAGTACGTCGGGGTCGCGATCGTCGATTGCCGTCTGGACGGCCGCAAGGATTGTTGCGGGGTCGCCAGATACCGTTTTCTCCCCGACGGTGAGTTCACCGTATTTCTCGCCAGCGGTTTCGGGGAGCGAAACGGAAAGCGTGAGCGTCGTTGGACTGCGGGTGGGCGTTGGATCGTGATCAGTTTCCAGACAGTACCGGAACTCCCTGGAGTAATCGACGTTGAACGTCGTGACGTCACCGATCGGAATGGCAGGCAACTGTCGTGCCTGTTCGGCAAGAGTGGGGACTGCACCAACGTGTGTGGCGTCGATCGCCAGCACGGATTCGTGCTGGCGACGGAAGCCTGGCCGACGCTCAAGGCGTTCGACGGCGGCAACGTCCGGGTGGTTCTCGTACAGTTCAACGAGGGCCTCGAGGGCCACATCGACAGACGACGAGCGAGCACCGACAAAAAACCTAGGTGTGTATCCGGTTTGGACTGTATAGTCGGCTCCATCGGCTGTGAGCTCCCACTCTAACACACGACCGTCGTCTAGGAAGTCGAATTTATAGGCCACGATCAGATGTCTCCAGATCTTCCCCGATCGAAGCTTCCAGGGCTTCGATTCTTTGTTCGTGCTCATCCAATCGTGATTCCTGTTCGAGATCGATGCTGATCAACGCGGGGAGCAGCGGCTCCTGGTGATTTAATAGGCCACTGGCATCGGCGTGGTCGCGGGCGTAGTTGAACAACTGATCGAACTGAGGTTGATCGCGCGTGCGTAGCGCTCGTCGGAACTCAGCCCAGCGATCTTCGAGAGAATTGAGCAGATCACGGTACGTTGGATTAGTGCGGCCCATCGTTATCGGCCTCCATGCTGGAGTGTTGCGAGGGGCTTTGGTGCCTTCGGTCGGACGGTCGGTTGGCTGTCGTCGATCGGTGTACCGACCCGTCTGGCCCTAGCGGCCAGCAGCGCCCGCCAGTAGGCAAAGGTCGTCTGATACAGACCATCGCCGACGGGATACAGCGTCGTTTCGAACTCGTCACCGACGAACTGCGGCCCCATCGAGGTTTGCTCACAGTGGATCTGCCGGTCAGCCATCGTTGCGATCGGCTCGGTGGCTAGATTGCTGGTGGTGCGTCCAACGAGCACAGGCACGTCGTACGCTCTGGCATACCGGCGCAGTCGCGCAAGCACACGACCCAAGAGTGTCTCCGCCTGCTCGGTAGCGAGCGTGTCCTCGTTTCGATAGTGAGCGTCCAGTGCCGGTGCGACGATCAGTGCTGGATCGTCGGGGTGGCTATCGATGGCTACTGGAAGATCACAGACAACACTGTAGTGCTGAAACGGAGTGAATCCCCGCGCCACCTTGACGCGATCGAGAAGCTGCTGGCTGGGAGCAATCCGTGTGAACTGTGTTGTGGTGGCGTAACCGTGAACGTCGATCCAGAATGCCGTACCATCATTCATCAGCAAATGATCGATCACCAGCGACTGGATCGGCGCGACGACCCGGTTGTCACCATCAAGTAGCGTCACACCTGCGTCGAGCGTCGGAAACACTGTCGCGCCGTCTGGTAACGATGCGTCACGACGTAAATCGCGATTACGCTTCGCTCCAGAGGCAGGCTGTGAAACTGCCAGCCGTCGATCAGAGACGTTGGTATCGTTCATGGTTGAGATAACACTGCACTCGGGATTAAGCGGAGGCGTGTCGTTTCTGGAATTTCCGGTGACAGCTGATCATCGCTGAGCGCTTGCTACGACAGTGAATTCTCCAATATTCCATTTCAGAAATCAGCTTCCGGAATCAGGGAGGTGTTGAGACGACGGCTGAATCGACGAGTGCATATTCGCGATTACGACTTGATCCGTCGGCAACCAACAGATTGTACTGAACCATCTTTTGCAGATACGTTCTGACCGTGCGTTTCGTCCGGGGCTCGTCAACTCTGTCCGTATAGCGATCGTAGATAGAACCAGGACTTAGTGGCTCATGCTCGCGAACGATGGCGTAAACGGACTGCTGGTGTGGCGTCAACGAGTCGAGACTCCGTTGATGGAGTTGGTCTTGGGCGTCAGTCGCTGCTTGTTGGAGCAGTTCGTCAGTAATCCGATCGCAATTTTCTCGAGTTGCTGCACTTGCAGCTGATCGGAGCGTGCCGATCGCTAGGCGGGCGTCCCCAGCCGCACTATTCGCGATCGTCGCGAGTTGGTCGTTAGAAATCACATCGGGCTCGAGCCCCCACCGAACTCGGGCCTGAAGGATATCGATGAGCTGTTCGTCGTGGTATTTTTCCAGGCAAACATGCTCGCTTGACTGTAGCCGACTGCGGAGTCGGTCATCGACGTGAGACATTAGTTCTGTCTCTCGATTCGCTATGCAGATGATCGCAAATCGATCCAGGCTATGGAGATCGTATAGGATCGATGGATCTTCGAGCTGGTCGGCCTCATCAAGAATGATTATTCGTTGGGGGCCGTCGTACGATTCTATTCTTGCAATCAGTTCATCATGAGGAGTTGATTGCCGGTGAATGTCGATCGTTTCCCCGAGATCCTCCAGAATCTGATACAGAACGCGAAATCGCGTGTAGTTGCGCCAGCAGTTGATGTAGGTGGTTTCGACGTCCAGTACCTCCTCACGCAACCGTTCGGAAACGAACTTCGAGAGACACGTCTTTCCCACCCCACTAGGACCAGTCACCAGAGCTGTGTCAGCAGGTTCACCACTCTTGATCGGTTCAAAGACACTGGAAAGATGATTGAGCCCGGCATTCCGATGCTCGATTTCTCGAGGGACGAACCCGGCCCGTAGCACTCGAGCATCTCTGATCATATCTAACAATTTCTATCCGGCCAAATAAGCATATCCTCTTAAAAACCCCTTCTATGGGCTATTTTGTAGCTATTTAATTAGCGGCTGAATGCATATTGGTCAAATTTAATAGTAATATAGTCGCCAGTCACTTTACTCTCCTAGATATCATAAGCAATCATCAATTCAACATATTCATCTACTAACGATCTGTTCCGATCGTCGTCGCCATAACATTTGAGACCACGAACCGCTGAATCCAGATGGAATCTGGAACCACTACACCGAATGGAATCGATGTGAGCGATGCCCCAGGTCGGATACAGAGCGCAGATCTGTCCGGCATTAGAAGTACAAACCTATGTGAGGTGTGATAATTGTTGGTATTATATTTTGGCCCAGGATATAGAGAATATTACTGATCCTCATGAAGTACATTGACCGATTTTTTAATATGTGATTCATCATCTGGCTCGGGACGAAGTTCCTGATCAGATGCCTGAAGTTCATCAAGATCCCAGAACCGTGTCTCCCTTGCATCACCACCAGATGATGGTTCACCGCTTACATCGTCGTATAGGACAGCATAGATATATCCAGCATTGTACCACCCTTGAGGTGCAGCCGCCGTATAGCCGCCAATGATAGTCAGGTCTGTTGGAGCGATGGAAAGCCCCGTTTCTTCTTTGAGCTCGCGGGTAGCACCTACTGCAGGTGATTCGCCAGCTTCGAGAACGCCACCTGGTAATGCCCATTTTCCAGCATGGGGTTGGTTGGTCCGTTTGATGAGAAGAACGTAATCTCCATCAATGACCGCAATGTCAGCGCATGGAATCGGCCGCTGGAAAATGATCCGATCGCAGGACTCACAATACGGTCGTTCTTTGTGTTCAAGCCATTGTGTGCCGAGCTCGCTACCACAGTCCGGACAGAACGTGGCTCTGAAAGAAGTCATGATAGTTACTCCACTCGTAATAGGTTCTTTTATTATATGCATTAAAAGGATGTGAGTTTCCATAATTTATTCACTTAGCCGTCTCGGAATTTGACCAGAGTCGCCGACCACAGTCAAAGCTACTAGTGTGCAACCGCGCCTAAAACATGCCAGTAGGCATTATCTGGAAACATCCTTCCTGCCGTAAACGGCGGGGTCCTCTACAAGGGAGGTCCCAGGTCAAGGGGAGTTCCAGGACTGAAACGATGCAAGCGTCATCTGTCGGGATTGCCGACTAGGCGTGCGATTTCCTGTGGTACTGTCACAAGTGCTTCCGTCCCGTGGCGAATCATCGCGTTCCGGTTCCCAAGGAACGCTCGCTCCCCACATGAGTTAGGGCGACCAGCGATGTTCGCCACCGTCGCTAGATTCCGTTGGAATCTAGCTGCCTGCCAGAACGACGTTTTGGCGACCGCGTTGATGTCCGCTTGATACACCGTAATCCAACACTCCCCATTCATACATCGGAACGCTTCCTGCGAGTGTAGAGAGCCGATATGGCCGCAGGCATGATACGTTTTAGACGTGTACGCTGGGTTCACGAACTGAACAGAGATACTCACCTCACAGAATTCATCCTCAATACCTCAATGAGACATGCGAACACCCAGTTGTAGAGTCGTCAGTTCATCCACTTCCCGTAGTCGAGATACTTGCGGACGCACGACAAGTCTTCGAGCATGATAACCAGATTCTTGAACTGTCTGAATACCCAATGGCCTGCCGGGACGCCTTCTCGATAATATCCACCAAAGTGTTTTGGTAATGCTCAAAATGCTCATCAATACGCCACTGTGCATTGTCACCCTCTTGCAATTGTTTGAGCGTAGTGAACATCTCTTCTCGGGGGATAGCGGACACGTCCACCGTCGTAGATGTACGATTGAATCGGAATGCCATCCCGATCTGAAGCACCCAATTGGTGCGTGATCTTGCAGTCGGAACTCCCGACCGACACGTCACTGTCGAGCAGGTCCGACCAGAGCGGTTCCTGTGCAGAATTGATGTGGAGCGGAATCCAGAAGGCGTCCCCATGTCCGGTCTGAGGAACGCGCCAGCAGAACTCATGTATCTGTCTTTGGAGTAATCGAGAGACGGTCCTGTTGGAGATCGATTCTGACCAGCGTGTTCCTGGTAATTCACCTGGCCGCTGGCGTTGGCATGTTCACGAGCATGAAAAGCATCCTCTCAACCTGTGACGCAGGGTACAATCTACTCAATTCAGTAGTAAATAGCTATAGGTATTAGTTAATTAACATAATAAAATCTGTTTTAGTAAGGCATTTTGCGGATTAGCTATGAATGGGTATAACTTATCAGCTAAAAAATAAGGATGGTTGACTTATCCCAGAGTTTCGAAAAAACCACTCTTCCGGCCAGCGTGGGCGGGTACAGCTCGATAAATGCCAGGTTCCGTATCGGACACATCGTAAGCAATTGAAATTCGGTAGCTAATGCAAACAGACACAAACGCCCAAACGACCGTACAGACAGCCACCATTAACGCTCCGGCCACCGATATCTGCTCGGTATTATCGGTTCTACCAAAGATTTCAGAGTACTGGCCAGGCATGATACTTGGAAAGGCACATGACTCCCGGCCAGGGTCGTATAGCAATGCATCCAACGTCGGCTCATCGACAGTCTCTCTTGGCATCGACCCGCATGTAAACGCTGTTTCCACGCCAACAGCAACGACAATAACATTGGGGAGCAATCTGGATGGAACGATTCAGCGTCACCTCCAGATAACGGGCGACTGCTCGCACGTGAGTGGGACGGCAGACGTCACCCGAAGTATTGTGGACGATCTTACGCCGGATTGGACGGACAATGAGCCGATCGCTGCTGTCCGAGAGGCTCGTTCAGATACCTAGTTAGTTATGCATCAAAACCTCAAACAGCAGTGTGAACGGTCTCCTCCCCCAGCCAGAATAGCGTCACATCTTGAGACTCCGAACCTCTGTTATTCGGCCGCCACCGAGATCAGTCCTCATCTCGAGAACGTCACTGCACATACTCGTCAATGGGCTCAGGAGTCGGAGATCATGACGTTTGTGGACTCTCCAGAAGCCATTGCCCAAGTATCACGCCTTACCTGTCTGGCCCATCCAAACGCGCCACGCTCAACGCTGGAGCTGTGTAGTGACTGGACAGTCTGGCTATTTGCGTTTGACGACTGTCTCGATCGAACCGAACACGGGGCCGATCCGTCTGCTATCAAACGATTTCAACGGCCATTTCGGGAGGTGCTTGTGGATGCATCACGACAACCGGATGGGCAGCCACTTGTGCAAGCATTCGCCGATGTGTATCAGCGAGCCCGGGATCGCATGCCACCAGTGTGGCAGAATCGGTGGACTAAACAGCACCGGACATACTTCGATGGAATCCTGTGGGAGGTCCATACCCGTTGTGCCGGGCAGATTCCAGACTGTGAAGCATACATCAAACACCGTCGGTTAGCAGCGGCGATGGACGCGGTCCTTGCCTTCGTTGAGATGACCCGGGATTGCGTTATTCCTGCAGCTGTCTCCCAGCGACCGGAGTTCGCGGCCCTTCGAAAGAACGCAGGCAACGTCATCGCGTGGACAAACGATCTGTACTCCCTTCAGAGAGAGCTGGCTAATGGGGAAGTGAACAATCTGGTGCTTGTCATTTGCAACGATCGGGGTTGTTCGCTCCAGACGGCAATCACTGAGGCCTGTGAAATGATCAATACGGAAGTTCGTCGGTTCAGTAAACACGCCGAGATGCTCACTGCAAAGACGGACAGTAACCTTACCGCGTACTGTGATGGCCTTGAACAATTGATGAGCGGGAATCTGAGATGGTCACAAGAAGCAATCCGATACGACCACACCCAGTAAACAACGTACCGGAGCAATCAGCCGCTGTACGTCTGGATTATTGACGTTGACGAACTTGAGCAGGGATTGTACGGATATGAGATGTATCGACAGGAATTTGAAGCAAACCTCGTTGGGCTCATTCATGCACAAGAACAGTATCAACGACTTTGTGTGAACCGTGAATTCGTCCCGAACCGAATTCTTCATGAGATCGGTCATGCAGGCCCAAATTGAATCCAATACCAGCAGGACTGCAGCCGGAGATTCTCGCCGAGTCTGGTGGTCATGAGTTCCAATCACCCGAACGTCCCGCTTCAAAAGCAGACTGTTGGAACGAGTGGTTGACAGAGTGTCTCGTCGCTGATATCCGTGATGAAAGTACGGCTGATTCAATCCCTCTTTTTGAGACGACCAATGATCTGGAAGTCCTATAGGTAGACGGATCTGATAGTCGCGACCCTCGGTACTTGGGCCATCTTCGCCAAGATTACTATTGCTACTCGCGTTTATCCTTCTTAAGGGAGTAATTAATAGTGGCCTAAATATATAAAGAACAGTAGTTACTGTCGGACCATCAGAAGTCATCCCTCGTTGTCGGGTAAGTATGAAACACAGATAACCACAAGTATCCAGTACCAGATGTAGATGTATATCGAAATTAGTAAATATATGACATCTAAAATATTATAAAACGATGAAAGTCACCAAATTACCTGGGTTAAAGGAAGGACACAAGAAACGGAATGCTTTTCTCCTATACTGCTACGTGACGTGGATTGGCCTGTTCGTTTATTTAGGTATTGCGGGATTCCCTGACCAACCAGAACCAGAGGGATACGATATAATAGTTGAGTGTACTTGTGAATGGAATGGAAACCTCGCTACAAAGAATGATAATGAAGTAATCGCTGGGTGGGGTAAAGAAACGTATTTTGTAAATAAATCTGATGCAGACATTATTGTAACAGCAACAAAAGAAACTAATCCATATGAAGAGCTTTCGATTAAAGTATTATATGGTGATAAAGTAGTGGGAAAGGACATAAATGATCTTCCCAAGGATCCTGCGGCTGTGCATATTAAAAAGGGACAAACTGAGTCACAGGGGTGGTGGTAACCCTACTATCTGGTTCTGATTTGCAGTGTGATTATCTCATCTGCGCGATTACTAACCATACAAGCGAACTAATAGTGGAAACTTGAATACAATTCCAATACACAGTATCATCATTCAACTCCGGAGAGAACTTCGGCTATAGACTGCATCGAGTCAATTTTTTCGGACTCTGAGTTCGAGAAATGCCAAATCTTTAAAATTCATACTGATGGTCTGATTGTGAACACTCTCAGCCCGGTGCAGATAGTGGCCCTATCCATCTTTGACAGGTACATCTTCATCCGTCATTCAACAGTTCGCTCAATACCCATGTCGTCGTCAAACACCTTTGTGAGTCGGCTCCATCGTAGGTGTTGGTGTGTCGGTTGGCATTGGAGTAGGATCTGATGGACACAGAGACCTACAGACCCGTGGTATACAACATCTCACCTGGTATCATCGTCTCATAGTAGCCCATCCGGAATGATCTCCTCGACCCTGGCTTGCTGAGGTTAGAGTTTCCTTATTTCTACAGATGGACTAGGCAAGTGTTATCGGTTATAGACACGCACGTCGTCCGATCGGTCCGGTCAGCGCATCGTGATCTGGCGCATCAGATTTTTGTAGGACTTATTTCAACCCTAGTAATAAGCTCAAATTGCATTATGACGCGAGCTTAATTGCGCCATCCTCACAGTTCTGTTCGATCCCGAACTCCTCGATAAAGTCATCGGGATCTTCGGGTTCTACCTGCATTCCGATAGCTTCGGAGAGGTTGCTTGACTGGTGTCTACAACGTCGTCGATCGTCACGATTTTATTTCGTATTCGAATGATATTGGAAATATACTGCACCCGTGATCGCGAAGCTGAGTCAGTCGCTTCGCGAGGGAAACGCCCTATCTAAGACATTCTCGCGGTATTGATCGTCGACAGCGACTCTGTACGCTGCTGGTTCGTGGTAGTGACGATATTCAGATCGTTCACCCCGCTGGGCTTCATTACGAACGATCTCTCGCCAGTCCGCTTTGATATCCTTGGAGATAAATTCAGCAGGATCACCTGGAAACTTGAACCAGTACGGATCCTCGTCCGAGTTCGTCGAGAAGGGGCCGAAGTTGCTGACGAACTTCTCGAGTTCGTCCAGTGCCTTGCTGTCGTTCGGGAGGATTATCCCGATTTGCTCCTGCTGGGGGAATGCTGCAAGTACGTATCTGTGATTCACATTAACGGGCAGTCGTGGCGACGAAGCAGGAACTGTCGTCGCGATTCGCTCGTCCGACTCGTCGAGTCCGGTGCACTCGATCACTTCCGCGACCCAGTCGAAGTAGGCCTCCATCCAATCTCTGCTCGGGGACTGGCTGACGGTATCCACGAGTCGGCTGTGAGCGGTCTCGTTGACCTCGATCGTAGACTCGCCGAGTCGTTGGAGTGATGCTTCGATTGACGGTCCGGTATCAGGCAACGCTGGACTCGATCGCTCCTCGGGTTCGAGCAATTCGATTTCGGTTAAATAGGCGTCCAGGTCATCGAAATCGGGTGCTCTAGTGCGTCTCCAAATGTCCTCGAACCACGTAGCGAGTTCGTCCACCTCGCCAGCATCCTCGAACAGCACAGCCATCTCAGGGTTCCTCACGAGACCGCCGTATGTGACGTTTGCCGAACCGACCAGCCCAGCGCCGTTTCCGACGAGGACCTTCGCGTGCAGGCCCCGACAATCGTGGATCGATCCGCTGTTCGATCGTACGAACTCCAGCAACCCTCTGCGTTCTCCCGAGTGAGAGCGAAACCACTCCTGGACGTCGGTTACTAGGCGCCACGTTTGAGCACGGTCGGTGATGGATTGAAGAACGTCGAGTCCCAGATACGGACACGCGATATCGAGTGTAGCTCCGTCCGAGAGTCTGACGATTGTGTCTTCAAACGGGGATTTTGGGGTTTCGTCGTCGAAATCGTGGTAGATCAGTTCGATACCCATGGTGACCGTCCAGAGGAAATGAACCGCTTCCTATAGAACCCACGTGTCTTATTCAACTCCGAACGAGAGAAATGCGGACAGCTGTCAAACATCGTTATTTCCAGGCTCACCCAAGCTATATCCCGCCATCAGGACAACGTCACGCATCGACAGTGTAGATCTCGAACGGGATCTCTAGGTCGTAGGTCACGTCGGTCTCCGATTCGATGATCTGCCACAGATACTCCACATGACCAGTGCTCGGGACCGGCATCCGAGCTTCAACGGGCAGCGGCTCTCCGTGCTCAACAACAGGATCGCCCAACTTAAAGACCGCCTGGCGAACCACTTCACCGTTAACGGAAAGCCAGAACCCGAAAATATCCGTAACGCTCGAGAATATCACCCCCAGTACAGTCGTGTTCATCAGAAACTCGGAACCAACTTTGGTCACGATCATGTCCGGATCCAGGGCGAAGTGCTGATTTGGATCCCACAGCTGACACCACGCGCCCGTCTTGGCGAGATAGAGCCGACCTCCCGGGTGATGACTCGTCGCCTGATCAGCAAACACGGAGCAGCCGGTCGGCTCGTTGTCTACGATGTCCGGCAGCAAGCCGACGACCTCATCGACCGATCGGTTCTTAATGAAAAGCGCTGAGGTGTTCCAACCCATTGTCTAAGAGAATATCACTACTTCAGAACTTGTAATAACTGTTCTCGATCATTCCAGTGCCTTGTACAACACCAAGAGGTGCATACCACTATCCAATGTTGTACAAGGCTAAGAGAATCCAGGAGTCGGCCTTGCCGATGTACTCGGTGACGATAGTTCCCTTCTTGTTCCCATACGCTCGATATTTGTTCAGATATTCAGATGACAAACCTAACCAAACCCATCGAGACGTTTTTCTCAATTCCAACGGCATACTTTCCGAAGGCTTCGCCAGATGGCGAGTGGGTTGCGTGCAATTGGAATACGACTGGACGCTTTGAGCTGTACGGCATTCATCTCCCCACTGGTCGGCGTCACCAATTCACCGATGGTGAGATCCCACTCCACCCCGAGAGCGTTTCGTACCTATGGGCCGCGGATAGCGAAGCTGTTCTCTATCGAGGAGCGGAAGGTAACAGCTCTTGTGTGTATCGCTCGCCAATAGAAGGGGAAAAAGAGAAGCTATTTTCGATTCCAGAAGATGGCCTGCTATGGGCTGTGAACCCAGCTACTGAGATGATCTACTACCGGGTGGATGATACCACGCTCCGCTGGCGAAATCCAGCTACCGATAAGTATGGTGACTTCTTAGAGTTTCCTGGGCTCGATACGCAAATCGCAGCCACTTGTACCGTTAGTCCAGACGGAGAATTTGTTGCCTACACGTCCAACCCACCACAGACCAATACAGCTGAAGCTACGTTTGTGAGCGGCCTTACTACCTATATTGCACGGGCAGACGGCAGTGATCCCGTTCGTGTGGATCTTTCGGATCATAGGAAGCGGCTCACCCCTGTGCAGTGGCACCCACACAAGCACAAACTGCTCGTCGAGCGTGACGATGGAAACTGGCGCGATGGTCGGATGTGCGGGATATACGATGTGAATGATGAATCGGTAGAGTGGGTTGCAGATATGGGAGCTGTCGCATTCTTACATGGGGGTAACGCGATTTTGGCCGGTGCTCCCCCCAGGTCAGCGACTGCAATGATCGATATGGAAGGCAACGTAAGGGATGTGCCGTGTTCGGGGATATTTTTGAATTGTTCTGGCACTGAGGCCACAGTGGATGGGGCAGGGTTTGTGTTGCAACGGAGCAAGGAACATCGGCCATACGAAGTCCTCTACCATAATTTACAGACTGCAGACACAACCGTGCTATTCGGTACTGGATATGAGGACCGAGAAATTGGTCCTGATGTGTTTGTTGAGCCGACGGAGATACAGTTCCCACTTCTGAACGGAGACACCGCCGGAGGTTTGCTTTACCGACCGTCTGATAGAGACCGTGAAACCCCAGCAGTTGTGTTCTTTCATGGTATGACAACGAAGTGGACCCGAAGATTCCGCCCAGAGGTGCAGTTGCTTGTGCATCAGGGATATACAGTGCTGCTGGCCAATTGCCCTGCTTCGGGATGGACACCTGCAGAACACGACATCTTCAACGCTGCTGGAACATGGCTTCGGCAACAAGAGGACGTTAACCCCAACCACGTAGCTGCGTATGGCCACTCTCACGGAGGATACAACGTGTACATGCAGGCGGTTTTGTACCCCAACACGTGGGATGCATTCGTAGCAGATACAGGAGTCGTAGATCTTCGACAGATTACATTGGGGAACCTCCGTCGGCAGCTCGGAGATCCAGACGACCAAAGCGCAGAGTACGAAGCGATGAGTCCGATAACGCATATGGACGGAGAGGTTGGTTCACCACTGCTCATGATCCACGGCGAAGAAGATTCAAACGCAGACCAACCACGAATCTTCGAGCAAGTACTCCAGAACAAGGGATGGACCAGAGGGGATGAGTACGAATATATTGAAATCCAGGAAATGGGCCACAAATCCAAATCGCGTGAGAAGCAAACCCAGTGTTGGAACGCTATTATTGACTTCCTTGATTATCACTTCGGGTAATTACCTTCTTCACTCAGTAAGTGGTGTAGTGTCTTCTCACCGGTTGTGACCTTGGCTCGTTCGATTTTCCACTGATTATTATCAAATGGGATGTCGTAGTTGGCCTCTGCTCGTTCGAGGATACTCCGCATCTTCGATGTTGGGATGTCGAAGAACTCAGCAGTCGCTTGTTTCTCACGACCTTTACGAACCTCGCGGATGAAGGTTTGAGCCCGTACATATTCCGAAGGAATCTGCTGGAGAAAACCGTCCTCAAAGGTGTAGCCGAATGGTGGGCGACCGACGTGCTTTCCCTTCTCAATGGCGGTTTCGATACCTTCCTGGACTCTTGAACGGATCATCTTCCGTTCGGCATCTGCGAAGATCATCATCATATTCAACATCATTTCGGCCATCCAATCGTCTTCGTCGATTGTTCCAATCGGTTGGTTCACGAGATCGAAGTCGACGTCGTCGACGAGTCGTGTACCTGTCGCGACTGGCAGCAGCGCTCACCCGAAGGCGGCTGCAAGCATCTGCGGCGCGTCGACCACGAAATCAAACGGGGCTGCGTTCCCCGACCAGATGGCCGGCTTCCAACGAACCAGGGTAGATCACCATCCGCTTCGTCGGAATTGCTTTTCTGTTACTGGGTAGTGTGGCGGCACACTAGGCTTTTTCCCGGTCGGCCACATACCGGTAGGTATGAGCAGCGACAGAATTGACGCAGAAAGCAAGGTGTCTGGAAACCAGGCAAATATCCCCGCACGGATTCGGCGGGAACTCAATATCGACGATGGTGATCACCTTCGTTGGCATCTCGAAGACGACGGGAGCGTCCGGGTCCAAGTGATCCAACAGCAAACGGGCACGTTCGCCGACTTCGACGGTTACGCTGGTGAGGAGCCGACCGATGTAACGAGCGATCACGACGCCTGGGGCGTCGACATCGAGTAAATGCCTCGTGCACTGATCGATACGACGGTCCTCTTTGCCGCCGCATACCAGCGGGATGGATCCCACGATGCCGCCCTTCCCGTGCTCCAGGGCATCGACAATGGAACCCTCCCGGAGGCAGTCATCCTCGACTACATCCTCGCTGAAACGCTCAACGGCCTCACGACCCACGCCGGCCACGATGCAGCCGTCGATCTCCTCGATCGCATCGAAGAAAACGCCCGCTTCCACATCGAATCACTCACCACCGACGCGCTCGCGACAGGGAAATCCCACTTTCGCCAACACGAACCGCTCTCCTTCGTCGACGCCTGCATTGTCGCGTATATGCAAACCGAGGGGCTCAGCTACCTGTATGCGTTTGACGACGATTTTGACGCTGTCGAGGACGTCTATCGGCTCGATACAGCAACGAATCCCTACGATCCGAACTGACGCTGGCAGACAGCACGGCTGGTGACGATGTTCGGTCTCTGGATAGTCGCACCTCGTAATCAGCCGTCAGCTCCTGGAACTCGTTCCACTTCGGGAGCCGCTCGTCATCGACCTCGCCGTGCGTCTCGAGGTAACGGAGCAAGGCGTCGATTTCGTCTTCGAGGTCAAACTTCGTCGCCTGCTCTCGGAGGTCCTCCTCATCGACGTGGCTGAGTAGAAGGAGACAGTACGAGCGGTGGCGGCTGCCGTCGTCGATTAACAGCGTGTGACAACACAGCTCCGCCGGCGAGACTGCGTCGAGGTCCTCGGAGTAGAGATAGTAGTGGTGGCCAGTGAGCAGGAACTGGAGGTCGAAGGCCGCGAATCGAGCGAGGCCGGTGGAACCCTGCAGCGTCGATCTCTGTCTCGGTCTGAGCGAGGAATTCGCCGTAGTCCTCTCAGAGAATCATGCCCTTCGGGGCAACGGCTTCGAGGCGGTGGCGATGCAGATGGTGTGCGAGTTCACGGGCGAACGCGTGGAGGCGATCGAAGTCGTCGTTGAACTCGTACCCGTCGGCCGTCCGACGAGACCACGGTCACGAAACCGCTTGAGGACGCGGTTGACCGTGTTGTGGTAGTTGTCGCTCCGGTCGGCGATCTCGGAGACGGTTTGCGGCTGGTCGAGGTAGTACAGCACCTCGAGTGCCTTCCCGGTCAGCAGTTCGGGGAACTCGATGTGGGTGTGCTGGCGGACGAGGTTCTGATAGCGTTCGACGGCGCGAGCATCATATTCGCTTTGTGGGCTTTCAATCCTCGACCATGCCAACTCAAAAAGGAATCACTTACGACGAAGTGATTGAGGCAGTGCAAGCAACACAACCCGCTGGGACGAGTGATATAGCAGAGTATCTAGGAATTGAATGGCAAGGGGCTGACCATCGTCTCCGACAACTTCGCGACGAGGGTAATGTAGAATCAGACAAGATTGGTGGATCGCTCATGTGGACTCTTTGATCTAACGACGTTAATCTAAATACGGTGTGGGGTCTCCGGAGAGCGAAGTAGCCCTACAGACGTAGAGCAACGTGTCGATTCATAGAAAGATCTGATCGCCTCCCACCCGGACGGTAGTCCACCCAGCCAGCTACGAACAGGAAGATCCTTACGCGATGCTGTCTCTGTCGATTCCCACCCGACCCATGTTAGGAATCCTACGGTGGACCCAATGAATGTCCTACGTGTTTGCCCCATGCTAATACTGTACACATATGGATTGTTAATTAGGCGGTCTGAAATTGAGATTGGAATAGAATGACAGAGGACGAATGCAAAATCCGAGAGCGTGACCCGGACGAAATCGCTCAAAGTATAGCTTCGGAGCTGGACACAGAGACTAAAAACGAGATTGTTGAGTGGGCTATCCGTGCGGGCCTTGGGCCACTCTACCTGAAACAAACTGAAGGGAGGGACTTCAGCCCAGAAACCCTGGGAAATCTGCTCTCAATCCGGTTCGAGCCGCAGACCGATCTCATGCACCACAAAGTAGCGGACACGATCAACGAGTGGCAGCGAACTTGTGAAATAAGAAGGGATAGAGGAATCGAATTCTGGGATTGACACTCAATCTTCGATTGTAAGAGATGTGACGGTGCCCACTAAGGGGTAATCTGAATCACGGGTGTATAGGCAGATCTTCCCATTTTCGTCGGGTTTGACCCACATTCTATGGTTGTCCTCTCGCTTGAATTCGATCTTCGGAATGTTGGTGTTCGTCGAGCGAATCTCTCCGTGCTTCGAATTCAGCTTATTGTCCGCCTTCTGGCAGTAATCCACCTCAATTGAAGCCCCCCTCTGAATATGTGTAACCGCCTCAGAGAGCGGGAAGATGTCGGTTTCGGTTGCTACTGCAAAATCGTGCTGATCAGCAACCTCTGCGAGATGATCGAGGCCATCGACATTGACAAACCACACCTTATCTTCTCCATCGAATGTAAGATCTATCGAATTTGGGTTGAGGTAGTCCCTGATTCCGCTGTCACTCTTCCTCGCTAGGAGTTCATACGTATCTCCTGTAAGGATTGCCCGTTCTTTTTCATCACCCCTGACGAACGTTTCTTTGACCCAAACGTCGACATTTGGATTTTCCTCTGGGAATGTCAATTCCATCTTCCCTGACGATATCAGGCTGAATTTAGGCATAAATTGTATGGTTATCTATGGTCAAATAATATATAAAATCTTCCTCAGTACTACTTAGTTGGAGTATACTCTCCTAAGTTCGGATATGAATATCGTATACACTGATTACTGGCCAATTTTGAGGAAGATAGACTTTTGAAGCTGTATTAGTATCAGCTATCCAGTATATTCCTTCGACCGTTCACCTCGACTACGCCAAGCTGTATACAGGATCAGATCCACATGGAACAATCGTTGATCCTCGAAACATCATCGTGCTGTGAGCGCAGCACCCATAATTTGGCGATATTGAATGCTGCGTTCGCATCGGCGTGATATTCGAGCCCGCAGCACTCACACTCGAACTCATTTCGGTCCCGGAACGCTCGGTCCATGGTTCCGCACTGGTGGCATGTGTTACTCGTTCCTGCTGGATCAATATCCGCGACGGGTATTCCTTGTTCTTTGGCCTTATAGCGGATTTTTTCTTGGAGTTGGTGAAATGGCCACTCGTGGATCGGGTCGTGGGCTGTCTCGCGGTAGTTGGTGAGGTCTTCGAGCACAATCACGCATGGGGTAAACTGTTCGGCGTATTCAATGACCGCGCGCGAAGCCTGGTGCGTCACTTGATCCGTATATCGGGCATGCTCGTCTTCACACGCTTTTACTCCCTGAAGATCGCCGGCGGCTTGCAGTTGTGATCGTTTGTCTGTCAGTCGATCGCGATGGTGGCGAAACTCTCGGCCTGGTTCGATAGCAGGTTGGTCTTTCGAGACCTCGCTCCAATCTCCATCGAGTGACGAAATTGCTCCAGCGGTGTAGATTGTCCGTTCACCCAGGTCAACCCCGACGACGTGGTCAACTTCATCCAGGTCAGGGGTGACAACTGCCACCTGTTCTTTCGTCGTGATGTGCAGAAACAGCAAGCTGTCTACTTGTCGGTGCAGTTCGGCTGAACCATGGGTCATTTGGTCATTCTCGTCGAGAATTCGCGCAAGATCCCTGTGCTGGTGCTCGCCACCAATGATCCGAAACCACTCGTGAACGCCCGGACTGAGCTTTAACTTCACTCCGTACCCGGAATCGTTGGCAGCAAGCTCGAAATAATCGACACGAAACCGCATATAGGTAGCGTCGCCAAACTGGCCACTCGGATGAGAATCTGACGGTCGCCCGTTACTGTTCCAGGATTTGTAGGCTTCCAGGACCTTGATGCCTGCTTGCTGGGCGTGAGCCGCCATAATACCGTTATCGCCGGGAAATTCACGTTTGAGTGTGTTATTTATGATGTTCGAACTCGTCGGTGAACTCCATTGAGACGGTTGGAAAGACATCGCCTGGTCGGAGAACCAGCCAGCCATTTCCTGCCAGGCATCAATGGTAGTTTGGACGTGCTCGTCTTTTCGCTGTGAGGATGCTAACTTGCAGATGATCGTCCGATTTACCTCCTTTTTTGTTGTTTCCATAGAGGCTAGTCGGCCTACTATAGTATAATGCTCAATGGTAGCAAGTGGCAAGAAATCTAATGAGGTATACGAGCGAAGGTTTCTGTGACCGTTGCTGGCTATATGTCAGTTGGCGGGACGCGGTAGCTTCGCCACGCGGTGTCGATTGATGCTATCGACATCGAGCCTACCCGGAGTCACCAAGCTCCCTTGCCCGTGAGGTCCAGCCTCGGGCAGCTGGCGGCTGTAGGGAATCATAGGACGTACAGCTCACCCAGCGTCCGCTGGACGAGGGGAAAAGAGATGCATAGACAGCATCCGGCTCGCAGAAGTAGCGGCGGTTGGGACACAGAGCAGGTACTCGACGAGGTCCCGGAAATTACAGACCTATACCCATTCGTTGTGGGGGATGCGAACCCTTCAGGCCAAGAGTAGGCACCCCGCCATATACCGAGGGGGATACTCCAATCCTCCGTGAAAGTGGAAAAAGAACATTTCCAAACCAGACCCGACGGGGGGAAGAAAGTACGATAGGGTTCCGTCGACCCCCCGGGGGGAGACCCAGAATTGAGGGTCGACGGAAACGACAGACCCACATCTTCCATAATAGGGCTTGTAACCTCAATATGGACGGTTGTTACAGATGCACCCTTGTGGGGTCGAAGCCTCAAAAAGCTACCGGATGTTAGTCGTTGTCGTTGCGTTACAGATGCACCCTTGTGGGGTCGAAGCTGGGCCAAAGATGTTGTCGTGAGGGTTGTGCCTGTTTCCAGACGTATCCTCGTAGGGTCAAAAGCTCCTGAGGTCTACTTCCTCGGTCCCTTCTAACTCTGCTTGGATTCGGTCTCGTTTCCACCCCAACGGCGAGAGAATGCTCTCTGTGGCTCGCACGAGTTCGGTGACGTAGTACTCGGCGTCGTATCGATCCAGCGCTTCGTGAGCGAGCGCCACGCGGTCGCGCGATTGTTTGTCATCATTCACGACTACATACCGAACGTCCTGGCCGGGATGAATCGTGAGTCCTTGGTCGCGAGCCCGTTCGAGTGCTGCGACATTTGTGGTGTACTGACTGTAAGCGTTAGCTGGCTTTGAGACTCGGTTCCGGACGACGAGTTCGGCGGGATCGACGTCGCCACGCCGAAGCCGAGCAATTGCGCGCTCAAGCACACCGATCACGGCCTCGGGAGAGCGGGTCCTGTCGAGACAGTCCAGACACTCGGTTTGAAACGATTCGATGAACGACGGCGTCGAGCGCTGTCTGGCCTCAATCCCCCTGATTTTGAACTCGTCTCTGTCGGCGTGCTTGCCGAAATATTTCGTCAAGGCCCCGGCATCGCTGTTGCGCTGTGGGACGAACGCCACCCAGTCGAATTCGCCCTCATACTCCAGTTTGATGCCCACGGCCTCGGTAACCGTCGCGGCGATCTCTTCGAGCGGTTGCTGGTCAGCAGCGTCTGGATCTGGTGTCACCCAGATCGAATCGACGATGCCGTGAACGACCCGCCAGCCACCGGCCTCAAGGTGGTCTTTGGCGGTGAGGAGGATCTCGCGAGCGAACGCGTTGATCGCCTCGTGGCACTCGATGCGTCCGAACTTCGCGTTATTGAATCCCTGGTAGCCGAAACAGGCGACGAGTATCCACTTCAGCGCATCCGACCGACCGGACAACGACTCGATTCGATCTGCATCGGGATGGTCGCTTGTTCGCTCTCGCCGGAGCTCGGCCTTGATCGCCTGGCGATCGTCGATCAGCGGCTGGAGCACGTCACCGAGATAGCCCGCTTCCTCACAGATCGAATAGCCGAGTTCTGGAACGTCGCTGCGATCAGCGTGACAGTCACATCGAATCACGTCCGGCGAGACGTTCCGCGTGCAGATGATATTCGGATAGAGACTGGCGAAATCGAGTTCGTGTACGTTCTCGTGAAGGCCCACCTCCGACGCAAAGGTGAATCCGCCCCTATCGGCGTTGTGAAGCGTGCCCATCGATTTGAACTGCTCGTGTCGCCAGGAATGATTCGGAACCAACACGCCTTGATCGTGCGCTTCACAGATCTGGATCGCCGTCAGGATGTTCCCGATTGACGCCCAGGCAGCCTCCTGAAGTGGCTTTCGTGACCTGGTGACCAGATCAAGAATCCCATCGAGATTTGCCTGACCGAGAAAAAACGAGTTCGAGCAATCGACAATACCACGACCGGGAACGTTGTAGCGCGCCGGCGAATGCCCGATCTGCCCGTAGCTCGCGTACGACGATCGCGTCGCAAGCTGCTGGTACTCGACACCGGGCCAGCGACTCAGTGAGAACCAGTCGAGCGCGTCGTCGTCGGCCATCGAGTAGAGCGTTGGGATGATGTCAGCACTTGAGCAGATGAGTACGTCGGGGTCACGATCGTCGATTGCCGTCTGGACGGCCGCAAGGATTGTTTCGGGTTCACCAGTCACCGTTTTCTCCCCGACGGTGAGTTCACCGTATTTCTCGCCAGCGGTTTCGGGGAGTGAAACGGAAAGCGTGAGCGTCGTTGGACTGCGAGCGGGCGTTGGATCGTGGCCAGTTTCCAGACAGTATCGGAACTCCCTGGAGAAATCGACGTTGAATGTCGTGACGTCACCGATCGGAATGGCAGGTAGCTGTCGTGCCTGTTCGGCAAGCGAAGCGATTGCACCAACGTGGGTGGCGTCGATCGCCAGCACGGATTCGTGCTCACGACGAAAGCCTGGCCGACGTTCGAGGCGTTCGACGGCGACGACGTCCGGATGGTTCTCGTAGAGTTCCTTGAGAGGGTCGAGATCGACATCGGTCTTCGGCGAGCGGGGCCCAACGAAAAATCTGGGCGCGTATCCGGTCTTGACTGTGTAGTCGACGCCGTCGGCTGTGAGCTCCCACGCCAGTACGCGACCGTCGTCGAGAAAGTCGAACGTGTAGGCCATTAGTGCGCTGTCAGGTGACTGTGGCGTTCTGTGGTTGCTGGCCGGCTCAATCGAGTGACTGTGCATTCGCTGGGGGGTCTCATGGGTCAGCTACGTCGGGTGCGCGGATAAGCAACATCGGGCTGTTTCCGGATTTCCAGGATTTCACACGACGAGTTCCCCACTATGAACGTGCCTGGAACCGACGGTCTGGTTCAATCGCCCCCGAATTGCATATCGCATATCAGCTCCCATGGGTGTGACAGCGCTCGTCTCGTGTGTTGCGGTGGAAGGTCCCGCATCGCTGTCGAACATCGATCCAACCGAATCTATGACATAATTGATCCATTCGTCCGAAATCAATTGCGGATGGAAACTAATTCTGATCAGCAAACTTATGCAGTTGTGTTCGCATCTCTGGGTATGGCTCAGTCGAATCCGTCATCGGATGGTTCTGATCGAGTGGATGCGACGACACAGACGAACGCGGTCGATTCCGACGCCCAGTTCGTCGAAGCGCCGTTCGAAGAGTCGCCGTTGCTGACCGTGTTCACGCCCGAGAGCAAACTCAGAATCATTCAGGCCCTACAGAACGCCGTGCGGCCGCTCCCGACCTCGACGCTCTGTGAACGGGCGTCGATCACGCCGAACACGTTCCGTGAGCAGATTGCGACGCTCATCGAGTACGACATCGTGGAGGTGGCACACACGCACGGCAACTCGGATTTTTATCAGCTCGCCAACCCGGCATTCGATGTGAAACTCCACGAACTCGTGGTCGAAATTGCCGCGCATTCGCCGGCGGTTCGAGCGGCAGCGACGGCTGAGGAGTCGTAGGGATCCAGTTTATCCGCTTGAAACGCCCAGGAAGTCGATTCTGATGATTCAACAGGTCACTGGCGTTGGTGTGGTCACAGGGATATTCGAAAAGCTGATCAACGAGGATGATCGCGCGTGTGTTTCCTCCTTGGAGTCAGCCATCATCATGTGAGCTGTGTCGGTCACGGTAGATTGGGTGCTGAATGCAGACCGCGGGGAGAATAAATCATTGAAATTCAGGATGTATCAATCGAGCCGGCGCTTGCGTCCCGCTCCGAACGTGACGGTCTTGAGGTGGTTGAATGAACTTCACAACCACTGACGACGGACCAATAGCTGACCGGTCGTACATATCCCGTTACCAACTATTGATATAGAATTGGATAGTAGTTGTATCCATGTCCCTGCTGGATGAAGACCGTGACTCCCTGAGCAACGCGGAGTACGAACAGCTCGTTACTCGACTGACGCTGGAGGAGCTTCCAGTCGAGAACGACTCGATTACTGCGGTCATTTCTGAGATTGATGCCATCACGAGAACTGGGAAGGCCGTGCTCCGGAAGTTCGAAATCGTCGATGAGGAGGGTGTCCTCGAATACGTTGAAGAAACACCGAATGCGAATGTTCATGGATTGCTCAGCACGACGGCGTTCCTGGAGGATTTCCTCCGTTCACCCGAACTCAACGAGGCTATTCCGGAGTTAAACACGGAGAATGGCTTCTCTGGCTATCATTGGTATAGTGATACTAACCATCGTTCGAGAGCCACGGACGATTCACAGACGTTCGATTCGTACCATCCAGTCTTCGTCGATGGCTATCTTGCGTGGCTATTGATTCGTGGTGGTGCATATGAATCGTTCAGTGGGACGGATGCGACGGCAAAAGCGCTTGGTCGTCAGTTTACTGACGCTGTGATTGGAGGGCGATATGAGCAGATCACTGGCTATCGACTCGAAGAAATCCAGTGGTCCGAATGGTTTGACGGGATACCGCACTGGGATGAAACACTTATCCTGGTGGATTCGGAGAAAAGCCTGCTCTGGCTGTTCATGTTCACGTCGACAAGCTGATATCGTGTTCTCACGCGGCCGTCAGTCTTCTTCGTCTCCGGATTCACTGTCAGCAAGTCGCTGCTCAACCAGTGCCAGTCGCCGTTCGTGCTCATCGAGCCGGCGTTCCTGTTCGAGATCGATGCTGACCAGCGCAGGGAGCAGCGGCTCCTGGTGGTTCAACAGGCCACTGGCGTCAGCGTGTTCGCGGGCGTAGTCGAACAACTGATCGAACCGTGGTTGATCGCGCGACCGGAGCGCTCGTCGGAACGTTGCCCAGCGATCCGCAAGCGAGCTAAACAGATCGCGGTAGGTGGGATTGGTGCGTCCCATCCTTATCGTCCCCCGTGCTGGAGTGCGCTGAGTGGATCCGGCGTCCTCGGTCTGGCGGTTGGCTGCATGTCGTCAATTTGTCTGGCACGTGTGGCCAGCAGTGCCCGCCAGTAGGCGAAGGTCGTCTGATAGAACCCATCGCCGACGGGATACAGCGTGGTTTCGAATTCGTCAGCGACGAACTGTGGGCCCATGGGCGTTTGCTCACAGCGCAACTGTCGATCAGCGATCGTTGCGATCGGCTCGGTGGCCGAACTGCTGGTGGTGCGTCCAACGAGCACGGGCACGTCGTACACTCTGGCACATCGGCGCAGCCGTGCGAGCACACGACCCAGCAGCGTCTGTGCCTGCTCCGTCGCGAGCGTGTCCTCGTGCTGGTAATGGGCGTCCAGTGCCGGCGCGACGATCAGCGCTGGCTCCTCGGAATGGGCCGCAATCGCCGCCGGAAGATCGCAGCAGACGCTGTAATGCTGGTAGGGGGTGAATCCACGCGCGACGTGCACGCGATCAAGCAGCTGTCGACTGGGTGCGATCCGGGCGAACTGTGTCGTCGTGGCGTAGCCGTGAACGTCGATCCAGAACGCCGGGCCATCGTTCAACAACAGATGATCGACAACGAGCGACTGTAGCGGCGCAACGATCCGGTCACCGTCGCCATCAAGGAGCGTCACCTCCGGCGCAAGCGTTGGAAACACTGTCGCACCGTCTGGTACCGATCCGTCGCTGCACAGCGCTCGATTACGCGTCGCTCCTGCAGTCGGCTGTGACGCTGCAAGCCGTCGATCGGAGCCGTTGGTATCGTTCATGGTTGCGATAACGCTGCGCTCGGGAATAAGCGACGGCGTGTCGTTTCTGGGATTTCATGAAACGGCTGCTCATCCACGTACGGGTCTATGCACTGCTAATAGACCCTGTAGTTGATTTTCAGAGATTCCGATTGGAACGTCTGGAGCTCCGTGACCGATGTAGAAGCGCAGGAGACACCTCCCGATTGTTGGGTGATTTCCTCATAATGGGGTCTCATGCCGTATTTTACATGTGGGTCCTAACCTCCACGAGTACGGTAGGGCAGGTAGCTGACAGGCAATAGTGGCATGAAATAGTTACTGTATAGCATTTCCCATTAATATCGACATTATATTGTATGCCAACACCATGGCTGTGGATAAACTCACGGTTAAAATCAATTGCTCTGTCTCTGATTGACCGATAGCAGTTCCGATGTACAATCCAACACTCGCAATGGCCACTGTGATGATTCTATCACGGTCCCATCGAGATAGCGACTCCCATATAGCTTTCATTATGATGGGATGCAATCTCATAGTGAATAATTGTATTCCATCTTATACTGTAGTATTTTGTTTGGATCTTCCACCCAAAAGGTGAACGATGATACATGACCTCAGTCGGAAATGAGCTCCTGATCCGCACATCCACCCGTCTGTATATATCCATCGACGCTTCGTGAGAAGTTGGCCACGTCCACAGTACCAGCTACAATCCACTCTTCACGTGAGAATATAGCTGCTCGACATTACGGCGTTTCTGATGTGGTCAGTCCTTCTGCTAGGGATGTGATGAGCAGGTCCATTATCTGGTCGTAGTACCCTTCTTCATACTCCTCGTACCTGTCCTTGTGCAGCACCTGTAGGGCAATCGTACTCAAGACCCCGAGAACCGTTGCTGGATCACGCTCTGCAAACGGCCCGTCACTCCGCTCTTGCAGCGCCTCAATGAAAGGCATGATGTTCGCCACACCTTCCTGCTGAATTTCCTGTAATAGTTCTGGGGAGACGTTTCGGAATATCTTTCGGTAATTGTCTTGCGTAAATGTTTGTTGGACGAGCGGATTGGTCTCGAGATACTCCCTGTAACACCAGAGCACCCGTTTTAGTCCTTCACAAGGGTCTGTCACTTCGTCTAACTCTTCTTGAACATTCTCGTAAAATTCCTCACTCGCCTGTTGCAGAATCACGAGATACAGATCCGCTTTTGCGTCGAAAAATCGGTAGAACATTGGCTTGGAGATTCCGACTGCATCAGTGATGTCTGTGATTGTGGTTTTCTTTGGACCATGAGTAAACATCAGGCTGCGGCCTGTCTGAATGAGTTCCTTTCTGATGCGTGCGCGTTCTTCGTCGCTAAATCCGGCCATGTCACGCTATTCGGTTGGTTAATAAATAAACTAGGCGGTTAACGGGGTATACTCCATTAACCGAAACAGTTAGGTAGTAATAGTGCGAAGAAAAAGACATGACAGCAATCACCGTGACCGATCTAACCAAAGACTACGGGTCAGTCCTTGGCGTCGATTCCCTATCATTCACCGTTGAGAAAGGAGAGATATTCGGCTTCCTTGGCCCAAATGGAGCCGGAAAGACGACGACAATCCGGACGATTCTGGGATTGCTTGATCCAACCACTGGAACGGCCTCGGTACTCGGCGCGGATGTGAGCGACGAGGACGCGTTTATCGACGTGAAACAACGGATCGGGTATCTCCCGGCTGAACTCGGATTTAACGAGGCTGTTACGGGCAACGCGCTGCTCAATTACTACGCAACGGTCAAGGGAGACCAACGACGGACGGAGCTTCTTGAGTCGTTCAAACCGCCACTCGATCAACCGATTCGTGAGTATTCGAGTGGGAACAAGCAACTCCTCGGCATTATCCAGGCGTTCATGCACGATCCGGACCTCGTCGTCATGGATGAGCCGACTTCCGGGCTCGATCCACTAAACCAGGCACAGTTCAACGAATTCATCAGAGATGAAACGGCAAATGGAACGACAATTTTCTTCTCGTCGCACGTTCTGAGCGAGGTCCGTCGCGTCTGTGATCGTGTGGGAATCCTTCGCGAGGGACGTCTTGTTGGACTTGAGGATATCGAATCACTGGTTAATCGCGGCGGAAAACGCGTTCGTGTTCAGGTAATCGACGGCGAAGACATGGATCTGTCGGCGATTGATGGTGTGATTGACATCACATCGATGGGTGATGAAACGCAGTTCACCTACGCCGGTGACTACACCACGCTCTGTAGACAGCTTGCGAACTACGAGATTCTCGATGTAGAGATCAGCGAGCCTCCGCTCGAAGACGTGTTCATGCACTACTATGGAGAGACGAAGCCATACGTGACCAGTGATAGCGGGGAGCAAGCAAATGTTTGAGACGGCTCGGTATGAAGCGACCCAACGACTCCGTTGGACAGTTGGGCTTACAGCAAGTGTTAGTCTATATATAGTATTTTTGCTGTCATATTTTCAGTCGCTACCAAAGGAGCAATTACGCTCAGCGGTGGATGCGATCCCACAGGTTATGCTCGAAGTGTTTGGCATCGTCGAGTTGTCCACTATTGAAGGATGGCTCGCGGCGGAGGTCTATAGTTTCGTCGTGATCTGGGCTCTCGGGATCTATTTCGCGTACACTGCTGCAGGTCTGATCGCTGACGATATCGAACACGCCCGGATGGATCTTCTCCTATTGCTCCCATTCTCACGATCACGTCTTCTTGCAGAGAAATTTGTCTCGTTGTTCGTCCCTATTATAACTGTGAATGGTGCCCTGGTGGTTGTTATCTACGTTGCAGCCCTTGGTATCGGAGAGTCCGTTGATCCAGTTCGCTTAGTGATGGCTCATGTGCTTGCAATCCCATATCTGCTCATCTGTTCTGCGATCGGTATCTACCTATCAACGTTGTACAATCGAGTGACCGTTGCACAGCGAATTGGGGCTGGAATCATAGTCGTTCTCAATACGATCAGGTTTGTAGCGTCGGGGACGGGGCAGTCGTGGATAGCGTATATCAGTCCACGTGCGTACTACGATCCATCATCGATCTTGATTAATGGCAGTTATGATGTGGTTTCTACTTTTATCTTACTTATCGCAACCGTTGTGCTCGTGTTCCTCAGTCAACGTCGATTTCAGCGACGGGACATTAATGGATGATCAGGATATCCACGATCAAGACGTTCATTGTCCAGATTCCCTCGACATGTCTGTGCCATCGATTTTTCGACGTCATCTGCAGATCCTAAAGCAGTTGGCTCTCGGTCCGTTCTTCAAGAAACTCGGTCTCACTCGCTCGGTTCCGGGTGTATTCGACGATGAACGGCGACGTTCCGATCACGCTGCCAAACTCCGAGACATCTCCAACACGGACTGAATGATTGCTATACGCTGCTGTGAATGTCACAGCGATTGTGCGCTTCGAGTGCGCCGCATCAGCCGTGTGAGCAAATCCAAGCTCCGTGGCCATCGTATACCACCAGCCATTGAGCACTGCGTAGTGCGATTCATCCGCCCCGTCGTGAACGGACTGGGCCATGTCGGCATCGATCCAGTCTTCGAGCCGGTCCATCCCGCCATCCGTCCGGAGCCACTGCTGGACGTCACTGTTCGTGAAATCATGGCAGAGCTCAGTATTGTCCTCGAAGTACGGATCAGAGCGTGCGTCCGTTGCGCTGTCGTCTCCGCCGGAAGCGGGCGATAGAACGTACAACACCAGGATACAGAGGGAGAGCATGAGCCCAACAAGCCCTTCGATGGCGAATTGAAGCACCGTGCTCGTGAGTGTCGCTATCATGTTACTATCCAACACTCTCACGTTAGTACTACTATGCCTTCCACAACGAACGGCTCTCCGTGAGGGAATTGCTCCGTCCTTGTGCTGTTCGCAGCTCACGTCGGCGTTGAGACGGCCGCCGAATCAATGAGTGCGTACTCCCGGTCGCGGCTTGCGCCATCAGCGACGAGCAGATTGTACTGCACCATCTTCTGAAGATACGTTCTGACCGTGCGTTTCGTCCGCGGGTCATCGACCGTTGCAGTGTAGTGCTCATAAATCTCGCTGGGACTCAGCGGTTCGTGCGCTCGAACGATGTCGTACACCGTCTGCTGGTGTGGCGTCAGCGAATCGAGACTCCGCTGGTGGAGCTGTGCCTGTGCATCAGTGGCCGCTCGGTCGAGCAACTCGTCGGTGATTCGCTCGCGGTTCTCCCGGGCTGCCCCGCTTGCTGCCGCCCGAAGAATACCGATCGCCAGGCGCGCATCACCCGCGGCACTGTTTGCGATCGTGGCGAGCTGGTCGTCCGTGATCACCTCGGGATCAAGCCCCCACCGAACGCGTGCTTGCAGGATGTCTGTGAGCTGCTCGTGGTGATACTTCTCCATGCGAATGTGCTCGCTAGACTGGAGGCGACTGCGGAGCCGATCGTCAACGTGACTCATCAGCTCGGTCTCCCGGTTGGCGATACAGATGATCGCAAATCGATTCAGACTGTGTAGATCGTACAACACGGACGGATCCTCCAGCTGGTCCGCCTCGTCGAGAATGACGATCCGCCGCGGGCCATCGTAGTTCTGGAGTCGGGCGATCAGCTCGTCGTGTGGCGTCGATTGCCGGTGAATGTCGATCGTCTCACCCAGATCATCGAGCAACTGATAGAACACCCGAAATCGCGTGTAGTTGCGCCAGCAGTTGATGTAGGTCGTTTCGATAGCCAGCACCTCCTCGCGCAGCCGTTCGGTGACGAACTTCGAGAGACACGTCTTGCCAGCCCCGCTCGGCCCGGTCACCAGTGCTGTGTCAGCGGGATCACCAGCCTTGATCGGCTCGAACACGCTAGAAAGATGGTTGAGCTCGGCGTCCCGGTGCTCGATCTCCCGCGGAACGAACCCAGCTCGCAACACCCGAGCATCCCGGATCATAGCTGAGGATCACTGTCCAATCGGAAAAGTGTACTCTGTTCCTGGCTTCAGTGGATATCAGATTATCACCGGTTTACTCCCCCTATACTCGCTCTATTATTTGACATTGACAAACTACGATCGAAAATATATGCACTCCGTCGGCGATTCGAAACCACTGGGAACCGTCCGTTCAGCGCTGATTTTTCGGACGGACACGACCAAATGCAGATCGGTCACCGTCAACCGTAGCTTTACCTCGGTGACGGCCGACACTGTGTATGATGCATCGAATCGGCATCCTGGGGCTAGACAGCAGTCATCCGTCGGCCTTTGCGGAGATTCTTGCGCGCATGCCGTCGATGACGATTGCCGGGGTGTGGGACGGGGGTGCAGTTCGTGAGCCAGCAACGCTGCAGACGTTTGCACGGACACACGACGCCACGATCGTCGACTCGCCGTCGTCGATGGTTGATCACGTGGATGGTGTCATGGTGTTGTCGGTGAACTGGGACACTCACGTGTCGCTGGCCACACCGTTTTTGGAGGCCGACGTGCCGGTGTTGATTGATAAACCGGTCGCTGGCGATCTTGACTCGCTCGCTCGGCTTGCGGACGTTGCGGGACAGACACCGCTGTACGGGGGATCAGCTCTGGGATACCATCCAACCCTGCTGGAGTGGCCCACTGGCGTCGTCGAACGCCAGCTCTGGATGGCTGGGTACAACCATTCGTTCTACTACGGCGCGCATCTGACTGCAACTGCCCGTCGACTCGCCGGTGCGGATTGGCGATCGGTCAGCCCCACGAGCCAGCCCGGACAGACCGTCCAGGTGACGTTCGAAAATGACGTGGTGACGACGATCCGATTCGATGGTGGCGACGACCCGGGCGTGTTCGGCCTGCTCGACGTTGGCGATACAACCCGGACGACACTAATCGAGGGCAGCGATGGTGACGAGCGCCGATCGATGTACGAATCGTATCTTGCTGGCTTTCAAGCGACGATCGAGGGATCGATCGACGAATCGGCACGGGTGCTCGATGGTGCACGGCTGTTGCTCGCAACCCGCGGGGCGCTCACTTATACCGAGCGCATTGAGCCGACGAGCCCGACACTCGCGGACATCCACGCCGACGGCGAGGTGTTTCTGGAGAGCTACCAACCCTACGTTGCACACTCTGGCAGTTCACCGAACTGATCAGCGGTCGTGGTCGGCTCGTTTGACGGTGTTTTCTAGCACGCCAACGCCCTCAACCTCGACAGCAACGGTGTCTCCTGCAGTGAGTTCGCCAGGGCCAAATGGGGTCCCAGTGGCGACGACATCGCCTGGCTCAAGCGTTATCAGCGCACTGATTTCGGCGATGAGCTCGGGAATCGAAAAGAGCAGATTGTCACGAGACGACTGCTGTTCGGTCGTGCCGTTTACTCTGAGCTCGAGCGTTGCGTCGGCTGGAACGTCGTCAGGACTCGCAACAACTGGACCGATCGGACAGGAAGCGTCGAACGCCTTCCCGCGAACCCAGTTTCGCTCCTCGCGCTGATCAGGGCGGTTGGAAATATCATTGACACAGGTGAAGCCGGCGACGTATGACATGGCAGCCGATTCGTCGACGCTGCGACACTGCTCGTCGATGACCACACCGATCTCCGCCTCGTACTCGATCGGTGAGCGATTGGGTGGCAGCTCAATCGTCCCACCGGGGGCGACGACACAGTTTGGCGTTTTCAAAAATAGTTCGGGGCGATCCGGTCGTTCCTCGCGGCCGGATTCGAGCCGGTGGTCCGCGTAGCCGCCCGCCTGGCAGACGATTTTGGTCGGTTGTGCTGGTGGAAGGAGCGTCACCGCCGCTGGATCGTACGTCGTTGCCGGCGTTACGATGCCGTCGTCGGTCCACGTTCCTGATCGGGGCTGTCCGGCTGGATCGCTGAATCGTACGGTTCGCATCGATACCGAGTGTGTTGTCACCCCGTATCAATACGTGTTCTGACTCATCCCAGGGCAAAATCGACGATCGCCCAGACGTGCGGATCGCTGAGCAGTGGATCATCGGATTCGTGGGTCATCCGTGTGAGAACGCGTTGGCGCCCGAATCCGTGCGCCCTGAGCAGGTCGCTCGTTCGCTCGCTTGCGATCACGTCGACCAGACAGTTCGCAATGGTTGTCTGGTGCGCAACCCCACCGAGGAGTACCGAGGCGATGCTGGCGTCTGGTGCCACGAGCGGGCCAATCTGGGGTGCTTCTCGACCCGGTCGAACGACGACGTAGCCCAGCGGATTGGTGTGGGTGCCCGCAAGCAGCACCGTCGTTTCCCGGGCGTTGAATAACGAGGTGAGCAACGCTGCGCGATTGGAGCCAACCGCAGCTCGATCGCAGTCGATCACGGGAGCAATCTCGGTTACTGGTTCGATAGCAGCCGTGGTGCTCACCGCTTCTGTGGGACGCCCCGCCCATCGCTCGACCGTGTGCGTTTCTCGAAAGCCCGCCCGTTCGTACAGGCTTCGCCCGGCCGTCGTTGCATCGAGACCGACAGCGTCCGCCTGCTCGCGCGCGTATGACAGTCCACGTTCGAACAGCGCCGACCCAAAGCCTTGCTGTCGGTGGGCCTGTGCCACCAGCACCATCCCGATCCAGGCCACGGCTCGATCGAACGTGATCACTGTTGTGGTCGCAACCAGCTCGCCGTCGACGTAGCCACCGAAACAGCCGTCCGGAGCGAGTTTGAACAGCCGCTCCCAGTCGGTTGGACACTGATTCCAGCCGGCCTGCGTCGAGAGCGCCATCGCCGGGGCCAGATCGTCGTCACCGAGCGGTTCGATCCGGAGCATACCTCACAATGTGTGCCAGCCGTGCTAATCCTACCGGTGGCACTGACGACACACCAGCTGGGACCGTCACCATGGTTTATTATCGCAACTGCTGAACTGGCGCTATGACGGTTTCAGTGAGCGAAACCGAGCTGCACGTCAGAGCACTCCAGCGACGGATGCCGTTTCATTTCGGTGGTGTGGAGGCAACGGCAGGGCCACAGATGCTGGTGGGGGTTACAGCACGGATAAA
This sequence comes from Halobacteriales archaeon YIM A00013, assembly GCA_025041195.1. Lineage (GTDB taxonomy): Archaea > Halobacteriota > Halobacteria > Halobacteriales > Haloarculaceae > Halocatena. Next base: position 275,690 of record JAKCFM010000002.1, on the reverse strand, counting down.
TGGTGAGACGGCCTCCGGCCAGAGCATGGGAGCGCTTGCTCCGATGTGGTTCTACAAGGACCCGTCGATGTCGCTGGAAACGGGAATTGCGGCGATGATCGACGTGTTCTCAACAGCGGCGTCGGTCGCCGAACGGACGACCGGACAGACCGTGTTTGCGTTCTGGCAATCGCTGTACAATGGCGTTCAATCGTGGGCAACTGGTCGGTCGTATCCACCGTTGTTGTGGAGATTCGGCGTGAGTCTGCTCGAACAGGCCGTCATCGACGCGTACTGTCGCAGAATGGAGACGCCGTTTCCAACGGCAGTCCATGAGAACGACCTCGGCATCGATCTCGGAGCGATATACGATGAGCTTGCTGGAATCGAACCGACGACGTTGCTTCCAGATGCGCCCGTTCGATCAACGGCGATTCGACACACGGTCGGACTGAGTGATCCACTCGACGACGACGATCTCACGCCGGATGAACGACTCGAAGATGGTCGTCCACAGACGCTTGCCGAGTACGTTCGAACTGATGGGGTGACGCATTTCAAAATCAAGCTTGCCGCGACCGACGCGGACGCACAGCGACTGGGTCGGATTCACGCGGTGCTCGAATCGTCTCCCATCGACGAGTATGTCGTTACGCTCGATGCCAATGAGGGCTATTCGAGCGCCAGAGCGTTCAAGCGCCAGTATCGAGCCCTCTCTGTGGATCCGGCGTCCTCGCCGCTGCTCGACCGCGTCAAGTACGTCGAACAGCCGCTGGCTCGCGACGAATCGTTCACCGACGAGACCGCGTCAACGTTTGCTGACTGGGACGATCGACCGGCCGTCATCATCGACGAGTCCGACGATTCACTCACCAGCGTGCAACACGCACTCGATATCGGCTACGACGGAACGAGCCACAAAAACTGCAAGGGCGTGTTCAACGGGATCGCCAATCGCTGTCTGCTTGCGCATCGACGCCGGCGCGATGGGGGGGAGTATGTGATGAGCGGTGAAGATCTCACCACGCTCGGGCCGATCGAACGCGAGCAGGATCTCGCCGTGATGGCAACGCTCGGTATGGATCACGTCGAGCGAAACGGCCATCATTACTATCGTGGCTTGAGTGCCTTCGGAGATTCCACACAACAGGCTGCACTCTCGGGCCATCCAGACCTCTATCGACGCCACGAGCAGGGGTTTGTAACGCTCAATGTTCAATCTGGATCGATTCAGCTGGACTCCGTGCTTGCGGCGCCGTTCGGTCGAACGGTAACCGTGGCGTCAGACCAATGCACGCCGGTCGATTCCTGGAACGTCGACTCAATCGTCCACGCCGATGATTAATTGATCAATGAGTCCACGTTCGACTGGATTTTTCGTATGGCGGTACCGATCGATTGAATGCCCGGCTCATCGGCCAGCAACACGGTGTGCGTGAGACTGACGTTGCGTCGAGTGACTTGCTCGACGCCGGGCAGGTGAAGGTGTCGATACCGTGGCACAGTTGCCTCCGGCGGAACGAGCGCGGCCACCCGTGAGCGGCTGAACGCTGGCTGTTCATACATCGGCATGGCGTACCCAGTGCTTGCCGGGATTTGTTCTGCGGTGAGTGCTTCGAGAAATCGATCACGAGAAAGTCCACCGAACGCGTCGCTGTCGTACTGGAGATCGAACAGACAGTAGCCACGCGCGGTGATGCGCTCGTCGTCGGGTTTCGCCTCGATTCCATCGATAGCATCGATTTCCGATCTGAGCAGGCGTTCGTTCTCGCGCCGTCGTTCGTTTTCCTCGGGAAGCTTTTCGAGCTGTGCACACAGCACTGCACCCTGAAACTCCGTCATCCGGCAGTTGGATGCCAGCTCGTAGTGGTGATAGACGCTGTTCGACCGGCGACCAATGTTGCACAACAGCTCACCTCGGTCGGCAAGCACCGCGTCGTCTGTCACCACCATCCCACCTTCTCCGCCAGCAAGCGCTTTCGATTCCTGGAACGAGAACGTCCCAACGTCGCCGATCGCACCGACTTTCCGACCGTTCCATTCCGTCCCCTGGGCGTGTGCGGCGTCCTCGATCAAAAACAGGTCGTGCTCGCGAACCACCGGCAGCAGCGCGTCGAAATCCATCGGATAGCCGGCGATATGAACGCCGATCACCCCTACCGTTCGGTCGGTGACGGCGTCGGCGATCGCAGCAGCATCAACGTTGTACGTCCGCGGGTCGACGTCCACGAACCGCGGGACCGCTCCGACAGAGGTGACGGCGCTGGCGGTTGCGATAAACGTGTACGGTGGAACGAGCACCTCATCGCCGGGCTGAACGTCCAGCATCCGGAGTGCGAGCTCGATCGCAACCGTTCCGTTGGCAACACCGATCGCGTGGGTGGCGTCGTGGTACGCGCCAAACGACTCCTCGAACCGGTCTACCCACTCGGCATCGTCGTACGACCGACACCAGGCACCAGATTCGACAGCATCCAGGACGTTCGCCTTCGACTGCTCGGTGCTCTGGGGCCAGTTCGGAACTGTCAGGGCCTCGCCAACCGGGTCGCCACCGTGGAGCGCGAGCTTCGGCATACGTATCTGATCGGCCGGATCGCTAATAATAATTCACTACTGTGTGGGGTTGAAATGTAGTTCGATACGGTGACGAATATTTATGGTGCTGGCGGGGCCGATACAGTTCGATGGCCGAAATTGGGGTGCTTGGAGACGCCGGACTGGCGCGCGCGTACGCACTGCAGTGTCGAGAACGGGATGGCGTCGAGCTGGTGGCTGTTGTGGGGACGAGTGCTGCCGTCGACAATCGTGCTGTAACGACACACGATTCGGTCGATGCGCTGTGTGCGAACGCCCCGGCGACGGTCATACTCTGCACGCCGTTGTCGGATCGTCGATCGACGATTGCCCAGCTCTGTCGGTCGGGCTGTGACATCATCTGCCCGGGGCCCATCGCCGATACCGGTGACAAAGCGGCGTCAATCGCCGCAATGGCAGCCGATTCGTCGGGGCGGCTCGTTGCAGTAGCCGACCACCGGGTGTCGCCGCCAGCAACCACGGCGGCAGAACGCGTGCGAACGGGCGCGATCGGCACTGTTGGAACTGTGCGTACGTTCAGACAGTTCGTCGCGCCCACCCTGCTCTCGCAGGGCTCTCCGCTCGCTGATCTTGTGTTCGGCGTGGTGTTTCACGAACTCGATCTCTGTCGGTGGCTGTGTGGACCAATCGAGCGAGTGTTTGCGAGAACGGTCGATGGTCCGAGACTGACCGCAGCGATCGTAACGCTCCGGTGTGGATCGGCGGTGGGCCACATTGAGGCCCGGCTGACTGATCAGTCGGCGTTCGATCCGTCGCATCGGTTCGAGCTCGCAGGGGATGGCCACCTGTCGTATGATAGCCACACGGGCACACCAGTGACGATGACACCCGCCAACGCTGGACCGCTGACTGCTGACCATCGTCTTGGCCCCGGAACGGTGCTGCGCAATCTGTGTGAGAACGGCGGTGTCGAATCCGGAGTCGACTGCTCGATCGAGTCCTCGATCACGACGCTCCGGGCGACGCGTGCAGTGCTCGAATCGATCGATCAAGGGGGTCCCGTCACCGTTGAGCGCCCCGAGTGAGCCACGATCAGGCCAGAATCGAGCGGATATTTCCCGAACAGATCCGTTCCCACTCGGCTGGTTCGAGGTCGAACGCCGAAAAGAAGCCAAACTGCATGATCGACTGCCCAGGCTGGAGATAGTCCGATCCGAATAGAAGACTCTCGTGATGGCGACGGAGAAAGGCCTCTCCGTAGGTTTCATCGCGTGTGAGCGCGTTGAAGCCGGATGTCATGGAGAAATCCGCCCAGCAGTTGTCGTACGTTCCGAGCAGCTCGTCACAGCGGCCGCCGGGTTCGACGGGGCCGTCTGGGTAGCCACCGATCTGCTCGACATCGGCCGAAATGTGTGCCCACCAGCCCGGAGCGTGAAAGACGAAATCGACGCCCGGATACTGCTGTAACAGCGACTCAACGGCGGGCAGTCCGACCGAATCAGTACAGCAGACCGCATCGATATGAATCAACACCGGCAGCCCTTCGTCGGCACAGATGTCGTACAATACGTGCATATACTCGTGATCCAGCGGGAGATCGCATTTCAGCTCGCCGAACCCCCTGGCTCCCAGCTCGACATACTCACGAATGACCGCGGCGTATCGATCCTCACCCCACCGGTAGTACATTCGTGGATCGACCGAACAGAACGGGATGAGCCGGTCGGGGTAGCTGGCCACCGCACTGAGCACGTCTCGTGTTGTGACGTAATGACTCGTTGACAGCGGTGAGACCAGCGGATGGACGACGGCCTGATCAACGCCATGAGCGTTCATATACTCCACGAGGCGAGACGGAGACACCGGGAGCGCATCGACACGCACCTGTCCGATGTGGGTGTGTGCGTCGATGATCGTGTCTACTGGTTGGGCAGATGGCTCGGTAATGGCGGCGTCGAGAAACCGCTCACGCGTGTCCATGGATTCGTTTCGGCGGTTCGGTCGGGGACGGTATAGTTCTATGGCGCGCTCGGCCAAACGTTGAAATACGAGACCGGAGAATTCCACAGCGAACGCATGTCTCAGCCACTCACAGTGGCGATCGTCGGCTGCGGAGAGATAACGGCAAAGCGCCGTGCAGAGCAGTTTCAGCGCGCCAGTGGCGTCGAAATCGGCGTAGCGATGGATGTAGAACCATCGCTCGCCACCGACGTGGCCGACCGCGTTGACTGTTCGGTGGCCACAGAGTACGACGAGCTGCTCGAAATGGAGGCGATCGACGTGGTGTATCTGGCGACCCCCCATCATCTCCACGCGCCACAGGCAATCGCTGGTGCACGCGCCGGCCATCATGTGCTCGTCGAAAAGCCGATCGCGGTCGATCTCGACTCGGCGACAGAGGTAATCGATGCGTGCCAGGACGCAGGGGTGACGCTTGGTGTCTGTGACACCTACCGGTTTCGCGCCACGTATCGGCGTGCTCGCGAGCTGATCGAAGCGGGCTATCTCGGCGAGATCGTCGGGACGAAGCTCACCGTCTGGGCGCGCAAACCCGACGCGTACTGGGATGGCGGCTACACGGGGAGGGTTGAAACTGACTGGCGCAAATCGATGGAAACGAGCGGCGGTGGTATTCTCTCGACGAACGTCATTCACAACGTTGACGCCATGAACTACCTCACTGACCTTGCACCCGAGCGGGTCGCCTGTGAGTACGATACGTTTGCGAGCCCGGTTGCCGTCGAGGATTTCAGCGTCGCGACGATTCGGTATGAAAACGGGGCGATCGGAATTATCGAGGCGAGCTCGTTTTTGCTCGATGGCCCCCCCGAACGAACGGTGCGTGGCGACCGGGTGTACGGCACTGCTGGCGAACTCATCATTGGTGATCCACTCTATATACGGACAAACGAGGCGACCGAACTAGGCGCCGGAGAGACGTTTCACGAGCTCTCGGTACCGGCGCGTCGCCCGGCGGGTGAGCGGCTGATTGAGGCGTTCGCTGAGAGCGTCCACAATGGGACGGAGCCTCCAGTGAGCGGCCACGACGGTCGTGATGCGCTCGAACTCGTCACCGCAGCGTACACTGCAGGCAACACCGGTTCGACCGTCTCGGTCCCACCGTCCGATCCTACGTGAGCGAATCGATCGCAAGCCCGTCCTCGGGAAAATCAACGCGTCGAACGTCTCGCTCGGTGAGCGCAGCCATGAGCTGTGGCACATCGAGCGATCCGATGACGCCGTAACAGAGCAGTCCCGGATTGACGACCGTCTCGGGAGTGGTTGCTCGTTCGTAGAACGGCGGAACCGCCTCGACACAGACCGGTTCGAACGCGAGGTCGCTCACCGCAGCAAATAGCGCATAGAACGCACCTATTCCTGCGCCAACAAGTCCAACAGTTGGCTGATCGAACCGCTCAGCACAATACTCACGCGCACGCACCACGTCGAACACGCGCAATCCGAGCAACGAACAGCCTGTCATGAGCGCGTCGGACGCCAGTTTGTACACCGTTCCGTGGATGTCGAAATACTCGCCACCGTTGTTCTGGGGCGTATTGACCGGCCGGGCTCGAACGCCACCCATCCCGCGAGGATCGAACACAAGGACGAATCCCCGATTACGAGCGAGGGCCGCCACGTCGTCTCGATACTCGGGTAGCTCCGCGGTGCCACGGTCCAGCACGACGATCGTCGGACAGGACGGCGCCGTCCCCGGTGTTCGGACGGCAATCGCCGTCGTGTGCACGTCATCCTCGCTCTCGAAAAACAGCTTCTCCCAGACGAGCCCGTCGGCCGTCTCCGTGTCGAGACGACGCGGTGAGAGCGATGGCCGCGTGCGGTCAAGCTCGAAGCGGCTGCGGATCCGCTTTCGCAGGGTTTCTGCGTAGGGCCTTGTGGTGGTGGCCGGCGTGGTTGGGTGCAGGGACCGAACGGTTTCAGCCGTTAGATCACTGACGCCTCGTTCGCTCGCAAACGCCTCGAACACGGAGTCCTCGCGGAGACAGGCGAGCGTCGCTTCCGATTCAACTGTCGACTTCCGTGGTGAGACGGCCGTCGATTCATCCAGTAGCTGGTGGCGAAACCAGTTGACTGCAGCGGTTCGAAGCGTTGGTCCGAGTCCGTGCGTCGAATCCGACACCACGAGTGCAAGCGACTTGGTGGCATCGTAGAGCGCATAGGCCGTCCGTGCTCGCTCGTAGGACTGTTGTGCACCAGCTATCGGGAGGAAATCCGACTGTGATGTCCCAATACAGAGCGGTTTTGGTGCGAACGACGTGAGAAAATCGTCGTATCTGGGCCCGACTCGGACTGCATCCGGGAGAATCTGCTCAGCGTCCTGTGCCTGTCCGGTTTTTGCATAGACACCTTTCGCGGTTACGAACGAACAGGGCATGGCGGTTGCGACTCGATCGTCGAGCAGCATGCAGTAAGCGGTCTGGAGCCCACCACCTGAGTTACCCAGCACGCCGAGCTGGTCGGCTGCGACGAACGGAAACGACTGCAACACGTCGAGTGACCGTATCGCATCCCAGATCAGATATCTGGCCAGATTCGTGCCTGCGAGTGTGCATCCGCCTCCGAGCCGCGTGTGAATCGTCACCGGCGAGGTGTTCGGATTCGCACGGTCAGTGGCTCGCTGTCGTTCCCCCTGTCCGATCGGATCAACCGCGAGCACGGCACAGCCGTTGCGAGCGAGCTCGATACACGCGCGTTGATAGGCGGGCGCCGCTTTTCCCGCTGGTGCGTGCCCACAGAGAAACAAGACGCCGGGAACGGGCTCGGACGAATCGACAGGTCGATAGCAGTTTGCCGTGACGTGAACGTCGGGGAGACTCTCGAACACAACAGTCTCAACGGCGTGCGCTGTTCGCTCGAACGCACCCGTTCGCATCGTATTGAGTGGCGTGCGCTCGAACAGTCCGCCGACTGTCGTCACGAGCTGGCGTCTCATTTGCTGGCGGTGTTGGTTCAACGCTTCCCGAGAGTCGATTCGTGCGCGGCGACGGTCACCGGCACGGAGCTGGCGCTCAAGCCGTTGACGGAAATATCGTGGCAGCTCGGCGTGCACGTCGTAGAAGCCATCAACGTTGGGCTGAAACCCTCCCAACCCGTCACGTGCCACGGCAGCTACTCCTCCACGGGTGAGACCAGCCCATGCTTGACGGTGTAATAGACGCTGGCGTTGTTCGCTCCGGTGTACTGCCAGGACTGCTGTGGCCAGTCGTACTGGTTCGTATCACCCCACATTCCACCAAGAACGACGTACGTGTCGATATCGGGTAGGAGAAAGTTCCACGCCCAGCTCAGCTGTCGAACGATCTCGGTTGCGCGCTCCTCGGAGACCGGCGATCGGATCTCGTTAATCAACTCGTAGACGTTGATCGTGGTCGTCGATCCCTCGCGATCGAGGTGCCCAACCGTCGTCGGAATCTCCGGCCGTAACGGCTTGCCATTGTACGGCGAGTGTGTTTCACCGCCATCGAGCCACTCCTCGATTGTTGCGTTGAGCGTGGCATCCGCCGTAAACGTCGCCGGCCCGAGCCGCCACCCCCAGAACGTCCGATAATCGAAATATGAGAACGGATGGAGCGTGCTACCCGCATAATGGCTCTCCGTCGAGAGATCCCACTCGTCCATTCGCTGGTGTTCGTAGATGATATCAAGCTTCGTCGATCGGTCCACCGTTCGAAATTCGACCGGAAAGCCAAACTGCTTGAGCTGTGCGGCAACAAACTTCCCGGCGATGAACCACTGGTCATCCGTGTCGGTGACAAATCGCAACGGCTGGAGTTCATTGCCATCGGGTCGAACCACCGTGCCGTGCTGTCGGGAGTAGCCCGACCGCTCAAGAAATCGCTCGGCAAGCTCGTGATCGGCAGCGCGTGGCTTGTAGTCGATATACTGCTGGCGCTGGGGACCGAGATACGTCCGATTGAACGATGGATCCATCCCCGAATGGACCGGGATTGGCTCGCCATTGCCAGCTGCCGCGGCGATCGGCTCGGTGTTGATGGCTGCGGCCATCGCCCGTCGAACGTTCACGTCGCGGAGCGCCGGGCGATTGTTCCAGTTGATGAGCAGCTTTACGTTGTTAAGCGTGGGATGTTCTGAGAGCGTTTCGAGATGCGTCGGTGCAGCTCCACGATACTCCACGGGAAAGATGCCACGACCGATATCAGCGCGGTCCTGTGTCAGCAGCTGTCCGAATCTGGCCTGACTCGGTGCGAACTGCACCCGGAGCGTGTCGATGTCGATCGACGCGCCGTTGCGATGGCCGTCCCAGCGCTCTAACGTCGCGCTCACGTCGCTCACCTCGGTCAACCGGTAGGCACCCGTCCCCGTCGCAGCGTCCATGAACTCCGCATTCGAGATGGAAAGCTCGGTCAGCTCCTTGGTGATTGCGTCGCGTTCAGTGGCTGTCGTCGCGTCCTGATAGCGCTCAAGCCACGGTTGCCACCGCGAGCGACCCTGATACAGCGGTCTGACGAATTCGTAGTTTGTAAAAATGTCTGGGTTGGTTGGAGTTTTAAAATGGTAGGCGATCGTCGTTGGATCACGGAGTTCGATCCGCTCGAACTGACTCGACTCGGGCGACTGCAGTCTGACCAGTTCCTGATAGGTGTACCGGTCGCGGGCGGTGTACGGATCGCCACTCCACTGGGCGAGATCGTCGCGAAGGGTGACGGTCAGGACATTGCTTGCAGAATCGTACTCCCAGTCGTCGTAGGCCCAGGGCTCTAGCCGGGCGTTTTCGTGAAACAACACTGCGCCCCACTCAAACACCCAGTTGGCGAGATTCTCAGAAAATCCCTCGGTGGCGAACGGATTCCAGTTGATGTCCGTCGGGGGGATCGAGATGCTCATCGCCTCATCCAGGCCGGCACGACCCCCAGCCCCGAACGGTGTGTCTACCATTGAACAGCCAGTTAAACCTGCTGCTCCTCCGACACCGAGCGCCGTTAAAAACTTCCGACGGGAAACGGTCTCTCCAGGGCTGCTCCCATCACTACTGGTATCAGTGCCCATACGGCTACAGCGAACTTCGAACCACCGATCAAAAAACTTTGTGTCGGCCGACTGGGATCGTTCAATGGTGCTCGACTGGCACCCACTGGTCAGAGCTGTCGGCGGCATAAATCGCATCAAGCACCGACAGCACTTCGATGGCATCGTCGATATCTGCCGGCACGGTGGCAGAACCATTGCACGCCGCAAGAAACTCCTCGATGAACGACTGGCCCCAGGCACCACCGTAGCCGTCGGTCTGGGTGTATTCGTGCGTGATCTGGCTGGGTGTTTCCTCTCGATTCGAGTCGAGGTTGATCGTCGTTTCGCCGTCGAACGAGAACGTCTCACTGATTGGCTCCCACCGGCTCCGGCCTCGATCGCCGAAGATGTCAATATGGGTGTCGTAGCGACCATCGTCCAGATAGTAGCCACAGGTCACCGTCCCGGTTGTCCCACGTTCCGTTTCGAACTGGACGATCGCTCCGTCTTCAACGGCAATCCCTTCAGTTCCGTACTGCAGTGAGGCCGCGACCTGCTCGATCCGATCGTCAAGTATCCACCCACAGAGATCGATCCAGTGGACGCCAAGCCACTGGACGATTCCGCCACGGCTCTGGGCTGGATCGTAGAGATAGTGTGAGTGGTCGCGGTTTTCGAGCCGTGAGGCGACGAATCGAGTGTCAACGCCACGGAGGTCGCCATAGAATCCATCGGTTGCGAGCTGGCGCAGCTGCTGGCTATGTGGATGGCCACGCCATGCGTAGGCGAATCCAACCGTGGCATCGCTGTCGTGAACGTCCGGAGCGACGGCCGCAAGCTCCGCGCTGGTGCGTGCGCCCGGCTTTTCACAGAATACGTCGATATCCCGGTTGACGGCCTCGCGAATCACCGCTGGTGTGGTTCGGTTCGACGCAGTAATCCAGACGAGATCGACCGGCTCCGATTCCAGTAGCGACTCGTATTCCTGATACCGGCTCGCCTGGTCAGCGTTGGAGAGTTCGACGCTGGGATCACCAGCAACGGCCGTTACGTCGAGTCCAAGCTGATTGATCGTTTCGAGATACGGCTCACGATGATGGTGGTCGAGTCCAATGTAGCCGACCGAGGTCATTGGACTGCTGGGAGCACCTCCGAGCCGATTCGTTGCAAACAGTCCATCGTCGGCTCGTGGGGCTGGCCAGGGAACTGCACCCGGAGAATCACGTGATCGACGCCGAGTGCGTCGTACGCTTCGAGCGATTCGATGCAGTCGGTTGGCGTTCCCACGATAAACTTTGCTTTGAGATCATCGTAGTCGACCGCAACGTCGTTCTCGTCCATGTAGGTCTGATTCCACCGCGCATACCACTCATACAGCCGCGTCAGATGGGGTTCGATCGTTTCCCGGGCCTGGTCGCTGGTTTCACCGACGAAACAATCGCGCATCAGTATCACGTCGTTGCTCGATCGATCTTTGTCGAACTCATCGAGTGCGTCCTCATACACCGAAATCTGTGCTTCGAGCTCCTCGATCGGTGAGGATGCGCTCGCAATCCAGCCCGAGCCTCGATACGCCGCCCGTTTGATCGCTATATCCGCGTGGCCACCGATCCAGATCGGAATTGATCCCGGTGCAGGTCGCACGAACGCATCGTCATATGTGAAATGATCGCCATCGTGCGTGACGTGGTCGCCTTCCCAGAACGTGTCGAGCAGGCCGATCGCCTCGATGAATCGGCCGACACGCTCATCGGCTTCTACGCCGAACGCAGCGAGCTCAGCCGGCCGGTAGCCAAGCGCTCCACCAAATCGAACGCGCCCATCGGAGAGCCGGTCGATCTCGGCGAGCTGCTCGGCTAGCCGAAGCGGATCGTGCAATGCAGGCACCAGCGCAGCCGTTCCGAGCTCGAGCGTTTCCGTCCGACCGGCAATCGCGGCGAGTAGCGTGATCGGTTCGATGAATCCTTCTTCGTGGAGGTGTCGCTCGCCGACGGTCACCGAATCGAAGCCGGCCGATTCGAGCAGCGATACCTGTTCGAACGTCTCAGCAGGTGGACACTCGCCACCGGGTTCGTGATACTGGTTTAGAAACACCCCGACGTTCACACGACGCTCACCTCGTGAGACCACAGACTGGCGCTCGTCACCATACCACACGTACGACAGGCTGGCTATTATACCCATCGTCCGGGTCGATGGCTTGCTGTCGTGATCAGTCCTCGGTCCGTCCGTCCGAACTGTCCGCTGCTGATTCGGCCGTCTTGAGATGACAGGCAACGGGATGTTCGCCGTCGGGAAGCGTCGGCTCGGACCGCTCACAGATGCTTTCGAAGCGAGATCGAAGCAGTTCGGACGCCTGTTCGGGCTCCTCGTCGAGGACGGCACGAAGCGCTCGTTCGACGACCTCGCGGTTCTGGCCCCCGAGCTCCACCGAAAACAGTTCGTCGTAGAGTCCCTGCTGTGTCGGATCATCGGTGGCGAGGAGTGCGCTCGGTTCGGACAGCTCACCGTCGTCGAGTCGCTCTCTCACGTCGAGCACTTCGTTGTACGCCTCCTGGTCGATCTCAACCGTTTCCGGCGGGAGCATTTTCGGACAGCGTGGGTGGAATCGACAGCCGCCAGGCAGCGCTGTCGGATCCGGCACGTCGATCGACCGCACTGGTGGCGTCTCTGTTTTCGCCTGACGGGCCGTCGCTGGATCGAGTTCTGGGGTCGCCCAGCGAAGCAGTTTCGTGTACGGATGCTGTGGTGACTCGATGATCTCAGCTGGGGTGCCGATCTCGACGAGCTTGCCCAGATACATGACGCCGATTCGCCCGCCGGCCCGTTCCGTGAGATATCGGGCGTTCGCCAGATCGTGCGAAACGAACAGAAACGACGTTTCGACCACCGACTGGAGTTCGAGCATGAGATCCATCATCTCGATCCGCAGCGACACGTCGAGCGCGCTCACCGCTTCATCTGCCAGGATGAGATCGGGCTGTACCAGCAGTGCTCGACCGAGAGCAATTCGCTGGCGCTCGCCACCGCTGAGCTGGTGTGGAAACCGGGTGGCGTACGTCTCAACCGGAGTGAGGCCGACGCGTGCTAACACCTGATGGATCGTTGCCTCTCGTTGGGCTGCGCTCAGCGATGGCTGCCACCGGCGGAGCGGATCGCTGAGCGACGAGAGCACCGTCCGGTTTCCGTTGAGCGAACTCCCCGGGTCCTGGTGCACGATCTGCAGCGAGTGTCGAATCTCTTCGAACGATTGCGTCGCCGCGCTGTCGCCATCTCTCGCCGCCCAGATGTCCTGTCCGCGGTAGCTGACGGTACCATCTGTCGGGCGCTGGAGGCCAACGGCGGTTTTCCCGAGCGTGGTTTTCCCACAGCCGGATTCACCGACGAGTGCGAGGACATCGTTCGATTCGATTTCGAGCGACACTGAATCAACGGCACGCACGCTATTTTCCGTGCGGCCACGGAGTCGGTCGAGCAGTCCGGGTGATCCGAACTCGACGGTCACATCCGAGAGCGTAACGATCGTGTCGTCGCTCATGGGCCGACCTCCTCATCACGGAGCGTGTACTCGACGCTGTCACGCGACTGCTCCGTGTGATAACACGCGACGTCGTGGTCGGTTTCTAGCCGTTCGAACGGCGGATCGGTCGATTCACAGTCCGAATCGGCCAGCGGACAGCGGGGATGAAACGAACAGCCAGTGGGTGCGTCCGTCGGATCCGGTGATCGTCCCTCGATTGGTTCCATCTCGGTAACCGGAACGTCAACGTTCGGAACGGTGCGCAAGAGCGCCCGCGTGTACGGATGGCCGGCGTCTTCGATCACCGATCCCGTCGGTCCGCACTCGATGATCTCGAACGCGTACAGCACCGCGAGCCGGTCTGAGAGGCCGGCGACCAGCGGGAGGTCGTGTGTGATGAACACGATAGTGAGATCGAACTGCTGTTGCAGCGACGCCAGCAGATCGATGATCGACCGTTGCATGAGCAGATCGAGCGCGGCCGTTGGTTCGTCCATCACGAGCAGTTCGGGCTCAAGCACGAGCGCTAGCGCGATCAACGCCCGCTGGCGCATCCCACCGCTGAGCTCGTGGGGGTACGATTCGAGGACTCGGTCGGCATCGAGATGGAGTGCAGACAGCAGTTCGTGCGCGTGCGCCATTCGTTCGCCGTGGTTCTTCCCGTGAGCGCGAATCGTCTCCTCGAAATGGTCGCGAATTCGCATCGTCGGGTTGAACGACGCCATCGCTCCCTGAAACACCATGGCGATCGATTCCCAGCGAACGCGTTGTAGCCGGTCGGAAGTGAGCTCCAGCACGTCGTACGGCTCGCCAGATCGGGGATTGAACACCACCGAGCCGGTCGTTCGACCGGGCGCAACCACCGCGTCCAATAACGCGCTCGCAAACATCGATTTCCCGGAGCCGCTCTCGCCGACAACACCGAGAATCTCTTCGCGCTCGATCTCGATGGATACCTCCTGTATGACGCGTGCCACACCGCGGTCGCCTGCAAACGTTACTGTCAGATCCTCTATCTGGACGATGGTGTCGTCGTCCGGCGGTGATTCGTTCACGGCCGTGCCAGTCCCGGTTGACTCCCCGTGCGATCGGTCAGTCACGAGCATCCACCCCCATTCGTCGTCACATTGGTAACACCCAACCATGAATCTTCTCTCATCTGATACTTGGACACACTGTTCGTCGTGCGCGACAGCCTCAGGACGCAACCTGTTGAACGGCTGTCGCCACGACGGCAAGCCACAGCGCCGTCAGCCCCCAGATGCCGAACATGCCGGCGATAGCGCCGTTCAGAACCGTAGCGCCGAGCAGAATAAGCGTACAGCCACCGACGATGAGCAGGCGTCCCACTGGGCTCGTTTCCGCCCGGAGTGAGCGTTCGAGGGCTGTGAGCCGATCGAGTGTGCGCATATCGTTTCAGTTCGGTCCGGTGGTAACTATAGATTGTGTCGGACCCACCAGTCAGAGTGATTAAGAGGCTCGGTTGCGAGCCCGATAGCATGCGTGATCGATCTGGACCGACAGTAGTAGACAGGCTCTGTGGGCGTTCAGCACAGTTACGAATCATCTTCGGCATCTGCTGTGCGTTCACTGTGGTTGTGCTGGGTTCGTTGGTCGTGACGACCGATACCGCAACCGTCGTGATTGCAGTCATCGATCTCGTGACGCTCGGTGTGCTTGGGGCGATAACTGGTGGAACGCTCATTCTGTGTGCGCGCCGTGGATCGTCCGCGTGATTCGTGCCTGAATGCTCGTGATTCGCTCACTCACCGGCAGGGACGCTCATTTCGTCGTCACCACCAACCGTGTTCGAGTGGCGCGCCCTGAGCTGTGGGTTGAACACGCGATCGAGTCCCTGTGAGAAGACGATCAGTCCGAATGAAAACACGACGAGTAAACACATTGGGGCGAAGAGCCAGTGGCCCGCCCGATCGATGTTCGAGAGCGCGCCGGCCTGATAGGCCTGGTTCATCATCACACCCCAGTTGAACGTCGACCCGATCGGGAGCAGTCCCAGAAAGTAGAGCGCAACCGACTCGAAGATGACCGCCCGGGCGGCGTTGGCGGCGTTGATCAGCGTGTACGGCATCAGCTGTGGAATCACGTCGCGTCTGAGCACCGTTGCTGGTGAGAGGCCCATCGCACGCGCGGCTTCAACATACGACTCGGTTCGGATTGTGAGCACCTGCGATCTGAGTGCTCGGGCGAGACCCGGCCAGTTGTCGATCGCGAGCAACACCCCAATCACAAACGGATCTGTCGGCTGGTAGACGGCTGCGAGCAAGACGATGAGCGGCAGCGCGGGGATCGTCATCACGATGTCGGTAATCGTCATCAACACGCTGTCGATCACGCCTCCTCGATAGCCAGCGACGGTACCGACGAGCAGTGCGACGCCGGTTGCAAACACCGCACCTGCCAGCGCCATCTTCAACATCGCTGGCGTTCCGTGGATGAGCCCCCGGGCAAGATCCTGGCCGAACCGATCAGTGCCGAGCGGTAACGACAGTGCCACCCATGGGAGTGTGAGTCCAGTCTGTCCGAGTGATAGCGAGACGATATCGATCCAGCCACCACTGCTCGTGATCGCTCCCATCCCGCCGCGAAACGCACCCGTGTAGACGGGCGCTTCGCTGACTGCCGGAGCACTGATGAGTCGAACACCGACCGTTCCGAGCACGACGAATGCGGTGAGGATCGTCGCCCCAACGGGCATCCGCCAGTCGGTCATCGCCACACGTAGCGGGGATAACACCCACACATCGAGGGTGCGATACCAGCGTTCGGTCCGTGATGTGGGTGATGGGCGCTCCTCTGGTGGAACGTCAAAGAGGTCGGTCCTGGTTTGTCTGTCGTCGATATCGTGTCCGTCCATGGTGGTTAGTACGACTCCGTATCGCCGGTGTTTGCGCGCGGATCGATCAGCCCGTAGGTGAGATCAGCCACCAGTACGCCGAGTAGCGTCACGATTGTGAAAAACAAAAATACGCCCATCAAAAGCGGGTAGTCACGGTGTTCGAGCGCACCGAACGTGTACCAGCCAACGCCGGGGTAGCTGTACAGCTGCTCCATGATGATCGAGCTGCTGAAGATACTAGAAATACCAACCATCAGCGAGGTGTACAGCGGCAAAATCGCGTTTCGAGTGACATATCGGGTGGCGATCCGAAACTCACCGAGCCCTCGGAGCTGCGCAACCCGGATATACTCCTCACCGAGCACGCGAACGCTGTTGCCACGCATCGCAAGCGCCTGTGTTCCAAACCCAACGACAAAGCCCGTCGCGATCGGCAAGATTGCGTGATAGACGACGCTCGCCATGAACGGCAGATTGAATCCCGGTGTCGTCGCCGGATTGTACCGCCCACCGGTTGGAAACAGCCCGGCCTCGAATGCGAGAAATGCCAGGAACAAGATGGCGACGACGTAGTACGGCACCGAAGAAGTGATCGTCGCCACAACCGACATTGCGCGGTCGAACCGCCCGCCTTCGTGGTAGGCCATCACGGCTCCGAGGAGCACGTTGACGCCAAAGCCCAACAACAGGCCGTAGATGCTGATGAACACCGACCATGGCATTGCGGTGAACAGCAGCTCAAAAACCGGCTCGTTCTTCCAGATCGACGTGCCAAAATCCTGGTGCAGCACGATGGATTCCATGTAGCTAAGATACTGCTGATAGAGTGGCTCATCCGGGCGGATGCCAGTCCTCACTGCGACCATTCGGTTGATTCGCTGGACGTTCACCTGTCCGCCATCGGCCATCGCTTCCTGTACGAGCTGTTGTTGCATCGCCTCAACCGGGCCACCGGGAAGCAATCGGTAGAGAAAAAACGAGATCGTGACGACGAACAATAGCGTGATAACCGCCTGCACCGTTCGCTTCACGATATACTGCATGGGTTGACCACCGCGAGCGAGCCGCTTAGGACTGTGGATGGAACAAACGGTCGGCGCGTCCTCCACAGCTTTTTTGTACGGATTCACCGCTCGGCAACTGGAATCGAGACGGGTGCTCCCGTTCTTGCTGACTCGTACGCGCCGACGCAGACGGCCAGGGCCCGGACGCCATCGTGGCCGTCGATCAGTGGTGGTCGCGCCGATGCAACAGCGTTGATGAAATCGTCCACGACGCCCGCCATCGGTTCGGCACCCGCATAGCGCAACACACTCCCTTGCTGGTCACCGGTCGCTTGGGTTTCCCGAATCGTTTCGCCGTAGCAATCGACGGTGAGCTCGCCGTCAGTGCTACAGATTGTGAGCGTCGCATCACCCCAGTACTCCCAGTTCGAGGGGCGATCCCAGGAGCCATCCAGAGAGAACGGTGTTCCGTCATCGAGCGCCATCGAGAGCACGTTCACGTCTTCGACGTCGAGTGCGTCGTGCATCGTCGCCAGCTCAGCGTGGACGGAGACGATTTCCCGACCGGTGAGCCACCGGACGAGATCCACGATGTGCACGGTGTGGTCCATCACTGCCCCACCGCCCGCGGCGTCTGGATCGGCCGACCACCCGGTTTCGTGACGATTGCGGAGCTTTGCGCGGTTCGTTCCGACGAGTAGCTGTGGCGTACCGAGCCGTCCGTCGTCGTAGATCTGCTTTGCCCGCCTGGCAGGTTCGCTGAACGGCAGTGGCATCACCATGCCGAGCTGGACACCGGCCTCGGTACAGGCTGCCAGCAGCGACCGCGCCGTCTCCATCTTCGTCGCGAGTGGTTTTTCACAGAGCACGGCCACGCCTGCATCGGCCGCGGCGCGCACCCAGCGATCGTGCGTGGCGGTCGTTGAGCAGACACAGACGGCGTCGGCGAGCTCGAACAGCCGGTCAGGGCTGCGGACGGTGATCCCGTGGCGCTCTGTGAGCCCGCTGTCACGCTCTCGGTTGTCGGTTGCCAGTCCCACAATCGTTGCCCCGTCGTGCGCACGGAACAGCTCGATGAGAAGCTCGGTGTGAACGTGAGCGCCAGAACAAAATCCAACGGCGACCGTCATCCGTCGGATGCCGGCGTGATCGTCCCGCTTTCGACCATCGCCGCGAGTGGATTGTCGATTGCAGACAGCGGAAAGTCGATGCGCCCACGCTGGCGAGCCGACTCCCAGCATCCAAACACGATCTCCGTCGCGTGTTGTACTTCTTCGCCACCGAAAACCGGTATTGTGTTCGTTTCGTGGCAGTCGATCACGTGATCGATCGCGTGCTGGAGCATCGCGGCATCGTTCGTCGAGATTGCTTCGGTCTCGCCGGCACGGTTGATTCTGAGGCCCACATCGCTGTCATCCTGGGGCCAGAGATCGATCCAACCGTCAGTACCGACGAGTCGGAGCAGGTGGCTTTCGGGCGGTGCCATCTCCCCCGTAGTGAGCACCGCATCCATACCGTCGTCGTATCGCCAGTGTGCGATGGCCTGGTTTTCGTTGTGCGTTCCATAGCGGACGTTTTCGGTGTGGTAATCAATCTGACAGAGTGCCCACGATGCTTCTCCGGAGTCATGAAAGTGCGTACAGAGATCGATCAGATGGCTCCCGAAGTCGAAGAGATTCTTCCCACCGACTTCGAATCGCACCAGCTCACCGATCGCACCGTCGTCGATCAGCGATTGCGCACGGGCCGTCGTTTCTGCAAATCGGCGCTGGTGGTTGAACGTCAACTGCACGTCCTCTGCGTGCGCTCTATCAACCATTCGCTGGCAGTTGCGCCAGGTGTCCGCCATCGGCTTTTCACAGTGAATCGCCCCAACAGCACCCGAATCAAGCAGATCGAGGACGATTTCGGCGTGTGTCGGCACTGGTGTACAGACCGAGACGACATCGGGTTCAACGTCTCGGACCATCGAATCGTAGGATTCGTACACGTTCGATTCGGGGATGGTGAATCGTTCCGCGAACGCCAGCGCGTGGTCGGCAACGAGATCAGCGCAGGCCACGAGCGAACACGATTCGTTCGCATCGTAGGCCTGGGCGTGCTGGTAGGCCATTGCTGCACTGGTGCCCCACTCCGGATTGTTCGGGTCAGGACCGGTCCCGACGAACGCAACCGTAACAGACATTGTCTGCATGTTGGCTGTCACCACTATTCAATCCTGTTCTGTTCACAAAGACAGAGCTGAAAGCAGCTCCGTTGGCTGGTACTATCAATTACAACCGACCGTTCTGGTGTGGAGTGGATCCGGTCCAGAGCGCTTCAATTGCTCGTCGCTCGTGGCTGGCAATCGCGGATGCGTCGAGCGTTGGCGTCGCTGCCAAGTGACACTCGGCGGTAAGGGCGCCGTCGTACCCGCGATCAGACAGCGCCTCGAACAGCGGTTGCTGGTCGGTGCCACCAGTTCCGAGCAGACAGGATCGAAACAACGTCTCGCCGTCGGCTCGCTCGACAGAGTACGCCCCGTAGGCGTCTGAGTCTGCGATCTGGAGTTCGTCTTTCACGTGACAGTGACCCAGCCAATCGCCAAGCGTCGAGATCGAATCGGGCCCATAGTGAGCGTCTGAGGTGTACATGTTGCCGGCGTCGTGAATCGCAACGACGTTGTCGCGGTCGATCCGTTCAAACAGCTCGACGGCCGTGCTTGCGGTTTCGACGATCGAGTGGGGATGAATTTCGATCCCGATCTGTAACGGGATCGCCCGATCGGCTGCTCGGCGCAGCCAGGTTGCTGCCTGGGCGTAGTCAGCCTCTGTCGCCCGGTGTTCTGGTGGTCCGCCGGGATTATGCCGGATCAGCTCACACTCAAGGAGCTCGGCCAGTTCGCAGTAGTGCTCAAGCGCGTCGAGTTCGTCACGTCGCTCATCGTCATTTTTCTCGCGGTTTGCGTAGTAACCAGTGTACGTTGCAAGGCCAACAACCTCCAATCCCAGTTCGTCGAGGTGGGCTCGGAGTTCCCTGGCGGTCTCCTGGGTCGTCTCGGGGCCGAAGTGTGGCGCTTTGCCCATCAGCTCGATCGCGTCGTATCCCGCCGCTGCTGTCAGTTCACACGCCTGGTCCAGGCTGTATTCACCGAACAGTTTGCTCATCACTGCGGTCTGCATGGGACGAGTTCGCCGGCGGCTCGCTTGTACCTAGGGCCGACCAGTTACCACTCACACGGTCAACTATGGCGGTTCTGATCAATACCCAGGCAGTAAAGCAGACACTATACACGCGACAGTATTGGGTCCCACACCATTAATTTCTATTACTAACAATAGAAATTATCTATCGTTCGTGCTAATACGCGGAGGGGTGAATGCGCTGTCCCTCCGTCGCATCCCCGGGTTGGTGACAGAAGTACTGCTGTAATGGATAATTCGGATGAGTGCTACATTCCGGACAAAAGGGGGCTATACTCACTCCTCGGTGGTTGCGGACGGGCGTTGGGATTTTTGTTATCGTTTCACTTTCCAATGACTGGATTGCTCAGGGTTCCGATACCTTCAATGGTGGCAGCACAGCTGTCGCCGGGGTCGAGACAATCAACCGGCTCACGGAAAATTCCGACACCGCCGGGGGTGCCAGTGGAGATTATATCTCCTGGTTGGAGGGTGAGTGACTGCGAAATGTACGACACCAGTTCGCCGACATCAAAGACGAACTGTTCAGTGTTCGAGGATTGTTTTATTTCTCCATTTACACGAAGTTCGACATCGAGTGCGTTCGGGTCGATATCATCAACGACGAGCGTTGGCCCCAGTGGGGCAAACGTGTCGTAGCTTTTGCCACGGAAGAACTGGCCGTCTTCAAACTGTGCGGTTCGCCCACTCACGTCGTTCAGCACCGTGTAGCCGGCGACGTGGTCGTACACCTCGTCTGGTTCGATTGCGGACGCGCGCCGACCCATCACCACAGCGAGTTCGACCTCATAATCGACCTGCTCGTCACCCCCGGGGTGGACGATTGGATCGTTGGGATTCGTCACCGCGCTGTTTGCCTTCGAGAAGAGCATCGGTTGCTCGGGGAGCTCCTCGTCCTGTTCTGCTGCGTGATCCCGATAGTTGAGTCCAGCACAGATGATCGTCCCGGGCGTCGCAATCGGCGCGAGCAGCGACACCGAATCCGTTGGCACCTGTGGGAGACTTCCTTCTGTCACGGCACGTTCGATACGATCTCTGAAGCTTGGATTCGTCCAGTCTGACAGCATTGGCTCGCCGTTTTCAACGCCTGCAAGCGCGTGAATCGTCTCGCCAGATTTGATCCCCCAGGCTGGAGCGGTACCACGGGTGTAGCGAACTACTTGCATCATCGTATCAGACTGTAGCTGGCTATTTAATTGTTCAGAACCAGGTCAATCCAGCTGTTGGGCGACAACCGACTGGACATCCTTTTCTTCTGGATCAGTTCAGTCGTGTGTACACGTAAGAAGCGTCGTTCCATCATGGACGACGGTGAATCCAGCGTCCGTCCGGCGAACAACCGGTTGGTTCTTCCAGTCCGATTTGCCGTCCGGGCTCGCCAGCATCGCGGTTGCAAACCAGTGGTCGCCTGCGTCTACCGTTTCCCGTAGCGTTGGAACTATCCGTCCGTGCATGAGATTGGTGTTTGGTTCCTGGTCGACGAGTGTCGTGGTGCGCGCCCCGCGCTGTCGAACCAGTGGCCGTATTCCGTCGCAAACGCACAGGCACGCTCGCGAAATCGACTCGCTCGCTCGGGGTCGTCCCCACCGACACAGTCAGCGTAGAGCAGCCCGTAGAAATGCATCGCCCAGGCGAGAAAGTAATCTACCACCCGCCGTCGGCTGCGGGGCCGTCCGTGTACCACCCATCACGTTCGTAGAACGATTCGAGCCGTTCGAGATCTGTCTGCGTCGTGGCCCAGTCGTGATGCGCACCGACCGACCGGAGGCCGACGTTTACCATCACCCGAAAGAACAACCAGTTGTTTTCGTGGAGTGAAGGCATTGATCCCCTGCAACCACTCCACCAGGTGTGACTGCTCACTCGACGACGGTGGCTCCCAAAGTTGATCTGGGGTGTATGCGAGGTCGACACCGATCGCAGCCACCTCAACGAACTGCTGTGAGTAATCATCGGGCTGCACCCCAGTATTCAGGATGGGACGGATCAGTGCCGTTCACGAGTCCGCGTCGAAACCGCTCCCAGCCCTCGAACGATCCATGGACACAAAGCGGAACGACACCCCACAGCGGGCGGGAAACACCCTCCAGCTCAGCGGATACGTCAGGGAACTGTGCGCCTGTTGCTGTCGGTCGAACGCGGGCATAGCCATCGCTGCTGTGTGGTATCAGTGGAGCGACGAGCTGCTGGATCGCTCGTTCGAAATCCGCACGGTCTACTAACGGATTCTCTGCTACCATATTCATCCTTTTGATTGTTATGTTCGAATCAGTATAAAATATCACCATCAGTCGGTCGTGTCGTTCGGTCGTACTCGAACCACTCACAGCCACCATCGGCCCGTCCACCATCACCGGACAACGTCGCGGATTACGTATGTACTGCTGTAATGGAATCTGGCTGTCCCAGTCCTACTCAGCAGTCCATTCGATCTGGTCAGCACCGGTGGCGGCGGCTGGTTTCGGCGTTCGTTTGGAGCGAGCACGCACGGCCGCTGTTACAGCCGGTAGCCACGCGAGTCCGGCAATGCCGGATCCTGTGAGAGGTCCCGCCTTCGAGTGCATCGATCGAGATCGACGCGCCAATTCAGTCCAGTCCAAGCAGTGTACGAAACGATCGCCCGGTCAGCCACCGTCGATCCACCGCTGACAGCGTTTCCACGTGGTCCAGCCAGGTCAGCGTCCGTTCGTAGGTCGTTTCGTCGCTGACGTTTGGATAATCCGATCCCCAGACCACTCGCTCACGGCCAAATGCATCGAGCAGCCAGTCGACATGGGAGTGCATATCGTTGTACGGATAGGACTCCGCAGACTGGTGAACTACCTCTGAAATTTTCACCCCCACGGATTCGAACGCGGCCAACTCGCCAAACTGCTGGAAAGAGCCACCAGTGAGCGATGTTTCGGGATTAGCGTAGCCAAAATGATCGAACAGATACGTGAGTTCTGGGTGGCGTTCGACGAGTTCGATACCTTGATCGAGCTGGTCGATATGCACCAGCACCTGAACGAGGGCGTCAGTGTCAGCGGCGGCCTCCCAGAACGCTGTCTCGTCGATCGCTGCCCGCAGCCACTCGGCACCAGTGTCGAACGTCTCCCACATTCGGTCGTACGGACAGAGCCCGCCGAGTCGGACGCCAAGCACGCCGTCGGTTTCCATCGCTGTTCTGAGCTGCGTAGCGGCATCTTCTGCAAACGGGTCGATCATAACCACGCCGTAGAGGCGATCATGACTGCGCGCGGCCGCGATCGTGTACCAGTTGTCGCGCCAGTCACAGATCGGATAGCCCACGACGACTGCCGTATCAACGCCACTGGCGTCCATTTCCGCGAGCAGTGCGTCGTTTTCAAAAATCGGGCCGACACTGTACTCGCCAACATCACGGACGATCGATTCGTTTACCCAGGGGTGCGATGGACTGGGTGGGCCCCACGTGTGTGTATGTGAATCAAGGATCACGTTCCAGCGTGTGACGGCTGTCTTCGTAACTGTTTCCCATCATCTGGCCGTTGAAAGGAGCAACTCTGTGCGGAGTCGACCGTAACTGTTGTTCGATCGGTAATTATTATGCTCTCCAGAATGCAATTGATTGGCATGCACGAGTTAGGCGTCCGCGACTCGAGAGATGATCGTCCGGAACTGCAGATTGGGTATGTCGGTGGTGGGAGTCAGGGCTGGGCCCACACGCTCATCAACGATCTGGCACAGACGACCGATCTCAGTGGGAGCGTGGCGCTGTATGACGTAGATATCGGGGCCGCAGAACGGAATGCAGCGCTCGCAAACGGCGTGATGGATCGCGAGGATGTCGATGGTACCTGGACGTTTACGGCTCACGAGGAGATGGAAGCAGCGCTTGCGGATGCGGATTTTGTCATCTGCTCGATTCAGGACCCGCCGGCAGAAACGTTCAAACACGATCTGGACATTCCACAGGAGTATGGCATCTACCAGACCGTCGGTGACACCGTTGGTCCGGGTGGGACGATGCGTGCGTTGCGAGCAGTTCCGCAGTATCGAGCCATTGCAGACACCGTCCGCTCGGTCTGTCCCGACGCGTGGGTGATCAACTACACGAATCCGATGACAGTCTGTACGCGAGCGTTGTACGCGGAGTATCCGTCGATAAACGCCATTGGGCTCTGTCACGAGGTGTTCCCGTTTCAGGAGCTGTTCGCAGACATTGCACAGCGCTACGGTGGGGTAGACCGGGAGATCAGTCGGTCGGAAATCGACTTAACCGTCAAAGGAATAAATCATTGTACGTGGATCGACGAGGCCAGCTGGCAGGGTCATGATCTGTTCGGCCATCTCGATGCTGAACTCACAGAGCGCTCTCCGCTTCCGGCAAACGAGCCGGGCTCGCTTGCGGGCGAATCCTACTGGGTTAATAACTTTCAGATAGCGTTCGATCTGTACGACCGCTTTGGCGTGCTCGGTGCGGCCGGCGATCGACATCTCGCGGAGTTCGTCCCGTGGTATCTGGACATCGACGAGCCGTCTGCAATCGAACGCTGGGGGATTCGACTGACGCCGAGTTCTGCGCGCGTGGGTGACGAAGATGGCCCGGACAAATTGGCGGCATTTCTCGACGATCCAGCGGCGTTCGAGCTCACTGATTCGGGGGAAGAAGTCGTCGACATCATGCGGGCGCTGTGTGGACTCGAACCGATCAAGACCCATCTCAACCATCCCAACGTTGGACAGATCAGCAACCTCCCCGACGATGTCGTGGTGGAGACGAACGCCCTGATAACGGGGAGTGGCGTCACTCCCCTGTGTGCGGGCTCGCTTCCATCCACCGTTCGTTCGATCGTCGAAACGCACGTTACAAACCAGGAAACGCTCATAACAGCCGGCTTTGATGGCGATCTCGATCTCGCGTTTCAGGCGTTTCTCAACGATCCGCTCGTGACCATTCGACGAGCGGATGCACAGGAACTGTTTTCCAGGCTCGTCGAAGTCGAGAGGGAGTATCTCTCGGCGTACGACTGCTCAAGTGCGAGGGTGCTCCAGGAATGATCTATGATGGGGATCCATCGTGAGACCGTTTGCGTCCTAGACCGGTCCAACGCTGTATCGTACTGAGAACATTTTTTATTGCATGCCAAGGATTGTTTAGACCGGTGTTTGACACGTGAAACACCGTTTCATACGGTTATATAGGTTCCAACTATCTTATTTATTTTGTCCTCCATCCGAAGGGATACACCTATCCCACTCACGACCGATGATCGCTAGCAAATGCGTTGTCTGGAAGACCCAATTACCCCAATCGCCGATCGAATAGCGGTGATATAACGTGGACGGACCACACCAGGGAGAATCACTCGCCACCGCGGGACGCCCGCTTTCAGCGGCTGGAGCTGCATGTGTGTTCGTCCACGGCCGCGGTGCGACGGCACAGGGTATTCTTGAACTCCGCGAAGCGCTTCCAACCAGCGATTTGGCGTTGCTGGCGCCACAGGCGGCCAACAATACGTGGTATCCGAACCCGTTCACTGCGCCAGTGTCGATGAACGAACCCGGTCGCTCCTCCGGACTCGCGGCCATCGAAAGTGCGCTTGCGGAAATCACCGCGAATGACATCCCTCAAGAACGTGTGCTGGTGCTTGGATTCTCACAGGGCGCGTGTCTGGCGAGCGAATACGTCGCTCGCAATCCAGCTCGGTATGGCGGACTGGCGGTCTTGAGTGGTGGCCTCATTGGTGAACGTGTGTCTCCTGAGGAGTATTCGGGCTCACTCGAACGAACACCGGTGTTTCTGGGCTGTAGCGACGCCGACCCGCACATCCCTCGCCAACGCGTAGACGAATCTGCGACGGTTTTCGAACGTCTCAACGCTGACGTGACCAAACGACTGTACCAGGGGATGGGTCACGGAATCAATCAGGACGAACTTGCGTTCGTCTCCGAAATGATCAACAGTCTCGCTTCAACTTGATTTCGTAGTCGTTTATACCGGAACAAACAACTGTGGTCGCACACAACTCACGTAACAGGTGACAGACGCAACCGTTCCGGACGATGGTGGGTCCACAATCGAACAGGAACAGGACGTAACACCCCTTGAGCTTTTTTTCGACCTCGTATTTGTGTTCGCATTCACGCAGGTTACGGGGTTTCTCATAACTCATCTGACGTGGGTGGGGATGCTCCGCGGCGGGGCACTGTTCGCAGCGTTGTGGTGGGCCTGGGTCACCTACTCCTGGCTCACTGGTGTGATTCCTGCTGAAGCGGAACTACGCGCTCGTGTGGTCATCTTGACTGCGATGACAGCCATGGCCATCGTTGCACTCGCTGTTCCCAACGCGTTCGGTGACGACGCTGTCTTGTTCGGGAGTGCCTATTTCGTCGTCCGTCTGTTGCACGTGTCGTTGTACGCAACGGCGACGTCGCCCGAGACGCACGATGCGGTGCTCCGGTCGGCGCCCGGATTTCTTGGTGGTCCGTTGGTTCTCGTGCTTGCTGGATTCGTCACCGGCACGCTCGAAAGCCTCCTCTGGATCGTTGCGCTCGCCCTCGATTACGGCGTCGTGTGGTTCCGCGGCGTCGAGGGATTTCACGTCTCGGTTTCACACTTTGTTGAGCGCCATCGACTTGTCGTCATCATCGCGCTTGGCGAATCGCTCATCGCCATCGGGGTTGGGGCCAGCGGCATTTCACTCACGCTCACCATCGTCGTTGGAGCGGTTCTCGGGATCATTCTCGTCATTGCGTTATGGTGGCTCTACTTCGATTACGTCGTGCTCGCTGCCGAACAACGACTGGCCAGCGCTCGCGGTCCTGAACGGTCGGCGCTCGCACGCGATTCGTACAGCTACATTCATCTGCTGATTGTTGGCAGCATTATCTACATTGCACTCGGCATTGAGCAGACCCTCGCCCACATCGACACGCCGCTGCCGGCGGTCGCCGCCGTCGCCCTCTACGGTGGCGGTGCACTCTATCTCATCGGACACAACGCGTTCCGATATCGGGATCACGGGACCGTCGACCGACGCCGACTGGTCGTTACAGCCCTTACCATTGGGCTGCTTCCGGTAACGCTCTACATTCTTTCTATCGTGGCACTCACTGTGCTGACGGTATTATTTATTGGACTTGTGGTTGCCGAGACAGTTCACTCACCGGTGCGTCCCAAACACCGCACACAGTAACTGATAGCAATTATCGATGGCTGTGGGAGGAGCATTTGACGGCACACGTGGCAGCTCCCGTTTCGCTCCCATCTTTATCAGTCAGGCTACCGAAGTGGACAGCAATGTCCTTCGAACAGGTAGCCGATCTCGAACTCCGGATCGAGGAGGCTGAGCTAACCCAACGCAAACGAGCCACTTCGAGTGGCTTTCCTCGAACAACGACCGTCATTTCGTTGTTCGGCGACGGCGAGATCGGTTCGGGTGAGGATGTAACCTACGAAACGGACGATCACGTGGCGTTTCTCGCCGCTGGCCCACCGGACTCGCTTATTGGAACGTGGACGATCGAAACGTTCTCTGAGCACGTTTCGTCGATCGATCTGTTCGAGGAATCGACGCCATCGCAGTCGGTCTTCCGAAACTATCGCCAGTGGGGGTTTGAGAGTGCAGCGCTCGATCTCGCGCTGAAACAGGCCGAGACGGATCTTGGGACCCAGCTTGGTCGGTCGTACGAACCGGTCCGCTTTGTGGTGAGCACACGGCTTCAGGACCCGCCAACTGGAGATCGGGTTACCGAGTGGCTGGATCGGGATCCCACACTCAAATTTAAACTCGATCCAACCTCTGCGTGGACCGACGCGCTTGTTGAACGACTGCATGCAACCGGCGCGGTTCGAACGGTCGATCTCAAGGGACAGTACCACGGCACCGAGGTGGACCAACCGGCCGATCCCGAGCTGTACGAACGCGTCATCGACGGTTTTCCGTCGGCGATCATTGAGGACCCGGCGTTGACCGAATCGACGCGATCGCTGTTCGACGGCCACGAATCGCGGGTGAGCTGGGACTATCCGATACGGGGTATCGACACGATCGAAGCCCTGCCGTGGGAGCCGGACGTGCTGAACATCAAACCCTCCAGATTCGGCTCAGTGCGATCGCTGCTTGAGACGCTGGCCTACTGTGAGGAACGCTCGATACAGCTGTACGGCGGTGGACAGTTCGAACTCGACGTTGGCCGCGAACAGCTTCACGCCATTGCTTCGCTGTTCTATCCGGAGTCACCCAACGACGTGGCTCCAAAAGGATACAACCGTCCCGAACCCAGCGGTGAGCTTCCCTCAAGTCCGCTCGATCCACCGTCGAATCCCCGCGGGTTCGCGTGGCGTGACAGTGCATAGATGACGCTGAACTGAGGGCGCTACTCGATAACGCTCACGTCGTATTTCCCGCGCCAGCTGTATCGTCGCCCACCCCAGACGAACGTCCGTTGCGTGAGTCCGTAGAGCAAGATGGGAACGAACACGAACAGTGACGGATACGCGAGGATCGCTGTCCACCGCCGAACACCGAGATACTCATTGACAAGCAGATGAGAACCCGTCAGAAACAGAGCGACGGGGAGCGGAAACAGCACTCCCGCAACGAGTACGAGCACGGCGAGCACCGCAGTGGCGAGGATCGCACCCGGAAAATGCCATCGGAGAATCTGTGCCCACCGAATCGGCCGATTAAGAGCGTCTCGGATGGACCCACCGATTGGAACGATCCGCGTTCGATCCATTGACGTCACCGACAGATACTCCATGAGCAGTCCGTCGTCGCTGACCGTGGTGGTGAGTTCGTCGAGAAACGCAGCCATCTCGATGTCGTCGCGCTCGAACACTACCGACCCACCCCAGATCTGGTTGCCAAGATGCAATGGGAGTGAGGCTGCTGACGCGTACAACGGCTCCAGTACCGTTGACAGCGGATCCTGTCCCAGAAAGTACGGCACCTCAGAGACCGGTCCGTGCGCGTCGTAGTCGGTTGCCATGGTTTCCAGCCAGTCAGGCGGGTGGTGGAAATCATCATCGGTCCAGACGAGGCGATCGTGGCGTGACGTTTCGATCCCGACGCGAATGGCGTTTGCCTTCCCGGAACAGCCATTTGGCTCACCGGCTTCAAGCCGTCTGACGCCTGGCGTCCCTATTTCGGTGTCGGTAATCGGATCTGCAGGCGTGTCGTGGATGAGCAACAGTTCGTCGCGATCGTCGAGCTGGGCAGCCAACTCCGCACACGAATCCGTCCATTCTCTCGTCGGCAGGAGCACACTCACCGGCGGTCGGTCGGTCATATGGGTCACACTCCGGGTTCGAGCGTAGTGAGTCAACTGCCGGCGATCACCGGCTCCATCCACTGCGGTTGGAACTGCCCACACCTCGACAGTCAAAATAATTTCAGCAAGTGTATTTATTTCTGGCCGTAGTACTTGATTTGTATGGTCCAACAGACCCTCTTTCATCTCCATTTCAACAGTCCCGTCCTTGAGACAGCGACCGCACGACTCAATGAATACGGTGTTCCATTGCAACAGCGATTCGGAACCGTTCGTGGAGCGGGTGTTTCTGTTGCTCCTGAAACGCAATCACCTGACGAATTCCGATTGAAGCTACAGGTCCACCGAATCGGTGCGGTGAACATCTCGCTCGCGCCGGGCCAACAGCCACAGTTTGACCATATTGGATTGTTCGTTGCGGATATCGACGACGTCATCACTCGTGCCCGGTCTCGGGGGGTGGTCTGTCCGCTCGAACGAACGGCGCACCTTCGTGATGACGCCCTGGGGATTCCGGGTTGAGCTCCATCCCAAATCGGGAGGGCGTGCTGTCGAACTCGGACAATCGAGCACTGCACGACTTGAAGATGTCATTCTCCGCGTTCAGAATCCAGAGGCCGTTCGAGATCAACTGCAGGCGGTGTTCGGAACGATACCCACACTTCACCTCGAAGCGGGTGCTGAGCCGTGGATTCATTCATTCACTGTCGCCGGGGAACGAACGGCCGAGACGATAGCTGTGACGTCACTCCTCAGCGAGTAGCGTTCAGGGTGAGCGAACCACAATGCGACCTCGGATCGTGGTGGGAAATCGAGATATCGAGTGCCCTACCCCGATAGCGGATCTCAGTACCGATTCCGGTACGTCTCTCGCTTCCACGTCTCGGCGTGTGTGAGAAACGCCTCCCACTCGTTTCGTTTGATCTCCAGATACGACTCCCAAAGGGGGTCGCTGAGGGCCTCCCTGAGCACGGCGTCGGTTTCGAGGCTGCGGATGGCTTCACCGAGTGACCGTGGAAGCCGGGGAATCGCTCGGTCGCGCCGCGCCGGCAGATCGAGATTCCCTGGGTCCTGTTCGAGGGACCTTCCACAGTCCAGTTGGCGCTCAATCCCATCAATTCCAGCCGCGAGAACGCCACAGACCGCGAGATACGGATTTGCTGCATTATCTGCCGGTCTGAACTCGATCCGCGTTCGAGTGTCACGATTCGATGGCCGTACCTCGGGGATGCGAACCGCTGCCTCCCGGTTGCCAATCCCCCAGCAGTTGAACGCACAGACGCTTTTAGCCGGCTGGAGGCGTGCGTAAGAGTTGACCGTCGGTGCCGTGAGTGCGAGCAGCGCCGGCATATGATCAAGGAGCCCGCCGACAAACCATCGGCCACGTTGGCTCAACGCGGCGTCCGACGACGGCGGAGCGAACACGTTCTCGTCGCCATCCCAGAGCGAGCAATGAATGTGACATCCGTTCGTCGCGCCGTCGAAGGGATACGGTGAAAACGTCGCACTTACTCCCGCATTCTCGGCGACGCCGGCCACCGTCTCTCGACAGAATATGGCAGTGTCGATCGGAGTGCGTCCGTCGCCGTGACCGACGACAATCTCGTGTTTTCCCGCCGTGTACTCCGGATGGTGCTTTTGGATGTCGATTCCCTGCTCAGTGAGCGCATCGACAATATCGAGGATGAGTCCATTGCTCGCGCGCATGCTGGCCGACGCGTACGCGCCGCGAGTGTCCAGCGGTGTGGCGGTGCCAGCAGCGGTTTCCGTATACAGATGAAACTCCTGTTCGAGTGCGAGTTTCGGCGACATCCCCATCGCGTCACAGTTGGCGAGCTGTCGGGTGACTGCAGCGCGGGGATCACCAGCCCACGGCGAGTTTCCAGTGCGCTCGCGTAGTTTACAGAGCACTGCCGCAGTTCGATCCTCGTGGGGGAGCACGCGGAACGTGGACGGATCCGGCTGTAACCGTACCTCACCAACCGCATCGAAGGTGGCGTCTTTCACCCGATGACCGATCGCGGTGAACGACTGTGTCATCTTCGCAAACGGGATCCCCTCCGCGAGTGCCTCCTCTAGGTGGTCCGTGTGAATCGCCTGCCCACGGATCATTCCATCGCTGGTGACACAGAGAAAGCGGACGAATTCGACGTTTGCTGCGTCACACTGCTCGCGTATCGCGGCGCTCATCGCTTGAAATCACCATCGTGGGCCAGCAGTGCCGACCAGTCGTTACTCATTTGTCGATCCGTTCGTCGCTGTCGCGGTTGTTTCCGAAAGGAGCGCCGATTCGAACGACTCCCGGTCACAGACCATCAACAGGGCGTCTTTGTCGGCTTCCTCGAAGTAGAATTCCTTGCGGGCCTCGAAGCCACACTGCTCCAGCACATGGATGACGACATCGTTGTCGACGTCGGGTTCGACCACGGCGCGTGTCGTTTCTGGATTGGAAAAAATCATCTGCCCCATTGCCCGAAGCAGCGCACGAGAGTAGCCCTGCTGGACGTACTCCGGTGGCCCAACGAGAAGGTGTGCTGCCCGATCCGTCGGTCTGGCGTCGTAGTAGGCCGAAAGTTCGAATTCGCTTGGCCAGTACAGTTCCCAGTAACTCATCGGGACGTGGTCAATATACCCGATATACGGCGTCAGATGCTCGGTCGCAAGCTTCTCCGTAAGATGGTCGTACACTGCAGGTAGTGACCGATCGAGATCCCAGAACGCCACAACGTGCTCGTAGTTGAGCCAGGTGTGGACTCTTCCAAGATCGCGATCGATCGATGCTGGCCGAAACGAAACCGTTCGGTCGAATGATTCGTCGTGGTGCTGGAAGGCGTAGTTCGTTCTGACGATCGCGTCGGGATCAAGCGTTCGCCCGTCAGCATCCGACGCATGGTAAGCATTCGAATCTGTCATCTGTTGTGTGGTGCGGTGGCTGGTCCAAACGTGGGCTGTGTGTTTTTCACACTCACTGATGTGTAACTGGATGAGTTGAACTGACGGAACCGCTCGTCGCAGCGGCCTCGGTTCTCAGTCGAATACCACGTTCGTGCTGTCATTATGATTTAGGTACACCTAAACCATGATAAACACATCGATCATATTCTGGCCAGCGCGGACCGTTACCATCCACGCAGTCCGGTGACGACGATGGTGTATCGAGGCGAACGATAGAGCTACACGGCTCGCTACAAGAGGACTGATAATGGAGTATTCCGTACAGTCGGCCACAGGGCTCGCGACGCGGATTCGTCGTGGGAATATCGCTCCCACTGCGCTCATTGATGCGGTGCTTGATCGAATAACCAGACGAAACGAGCGGACCAATGCGTTCGTGGAGATAGCGACGGATGACGCGCGAGCGCGTGCGCGATTCATCGAGAGCGAGCTCACAGCGGGCCGGTCGGTTGGTCCATTGGCGGGTGTTCCGGTCGCCCTGAAAGAATCGGCTAGTGCAAAGCGTGGGATGCAACGGACCATGGGGTCGATTCCGTTCCGTGGGTCAGTTTCAGAGACTGATTCGACGTTCGTCTCCCGACTGGAATCGGCGGGAGCGGTGGTCGTAGGCACGACCAACACCCCAGAGATGGACCACAAAGGGACGACCGACAACCCACTCGTTGGTCCAACGCTGAATCCGTTCGATCGCTCTCGAAACGCTGGTGGCTCATCTGGCGGCAGCGCAGCCGCTGTTGCCGACGGGCTCGTCCCAATAGCCCACGGCAAAGACGCTGGTGGATCGCTTCGCATTCCTGCGGCCTGGTCGGGCGTCTACGCGTTCAAGCCCACGTTTCGGCGGGTGCCGAACGTCACCCGGCCGGATGGATTTGCTGACGAACTCGGCATTCGATCGAGTCACGGCCCGATCACCCGCTCTGTCGAAGACGCGGCGCTCGTCCTCGACGTGATCGGTGGCCACCATCCTCGCGACCCGGCGAGTGTTCCAGTCGAATCAGAGTCGTTCCGCGACGCGGTAACCCAGCCGATCGATGGATATTCGATCGCGTATACGCCTGATTTCGGGACATTTCCGGTCGAAACAGCCGTCCGATCTGTCGTCGACGATGCGCTCGACGCGTTCACTCGGGCCGGAGCCACTGTCGAGCGCGTCGAAATGGAGATTGGCTACAGCCATTCGGAGCTAACCGACGCATGGCTAGCGCTGGTGGGCGCGAATCTCGCTGCGTTCGCGGAATGGCTCGCCGAACACGACGGCATCGATCTCCTCGGCGACCATCGAGAGACGCTCTCCGATGGGATCATTTCACTCATCGAATCCGGACAGGCGATGAGTGCGACGGAGTATTGTCACCAGCACGTCGTTCGAACCGCCGTTCACGACGCATTCGAAGACGTGTTCGAAACGCACGACCTCCTGGTTTCACCAACCGTCTGTTGCTCGCCTGTTGAGAACGCAACGGACGAATCCACGAGCGGTCCGAAAACTGTCGATGGCGTTGCCGTTGATCCCAGAATTGGGTGGTGTCAGACGTTCCTCTGCAATTTCACTGGCCATCCGGCGGCATCGATACCTGCGGGGATAGATACGGATGGGCTGCCGGTCGGACTGCAGCTCATTGGCCAGCGATTTGACGACGCTGGAGTGTTCTCAGCCAGCGGAGCCATCGAACGCCAGCTATCGTGGCCAACACCGTGAGTGGGGGCTCCACCGCTAGTGGTGGTATGGGACCGTGGCAACCGCTTCGGTGGGCGAATTCAAAGCTCGTGTTTGAGGCGTTTTCCCTCCGAGTAGATCGATTTGCGCTCGAAGTAGAACAGTTCGACGAGCAGTACCGTCAGCCCAAGGACGAGGACGAGAACAAACGTCCCAAATGCACTCGTAGCAAGGTGATACAACAGTGCGACAGCAGCGGCAAGCGCACCGATCACGCCAATGGCTGGAACGACCGTGTTCACTACCGAGTCGCGTTGTGTGACGGCCAGCGCACTGATCGATCCAAAAATGATAATGAATGAGAGCGAGGCAAACGAGCTAATGGCGTTTAAACTGCCCAGCACTGCCAGGGCAGCCGTCAGAAAACCGATGACGATGAGTGCTCGTACTGGCTCAGTGTGGGATTTTGAGCTGAGTTCGTTTGGGAGGTACTCCTCGTGAACCATTGTTTTTGAGAGGCGTGCGCCACTGAAAAGCGTCGCATTGAGTGCGCTTCCCGTCGAAAATAGCGCTGCGACCGAGATCAGTACGAAGCCCGCGCTGCCGAGAAATGGCTGTGCCGCGATTGCAAGCGCCGTATCTGGCTGTTGTTGAATCGTCATCGGCGAAACGAGGTTCGTCGTTACCACGGCTACGAGTACGTACAGGAGTGTTGCCCCAACGATAGCGACATAAATCGCTTTTTTGACCGTCTCGTGCGGATTTTTGATGCTGTCCTGGTCGAACAGCAGCAGTTCCCACCCCTCGAACGCGACGAATGCGACCCCAGCAGCGATTACTGGCCCACCGCCAACGTTTGAAAGCCCACTCGAAAGTTGTCCAGTTTGCAGTCCGAAGGAGATTCCGCCAATGCCGAACACGAGCAGAATCGCAATTTTGAGCCCGACGAGCACGTCTTCCGAACGACCAGACGCGTGTGCGCCTGCGGTGTTCAACCCAACGAATACGAGCACCGCGATCGCCGTTATCACCGGACGGAGCGGGATGGGACCAACCGACTGCACGCCAATAAGATCCGTGAAATAGCCCCCAAACGCGTAGGAGTACAGCGCCATCGTTCCGATATAGCCGATAATGAACGTCCAGCCGAGCATCCCCGCGAGCGTCGTGTTGCCAGTGAACCGATCCACGTAGGCGATTGGGCCGGCGTGGCCATCGATACAGTCATTGAGTCGAATGAATGAGTAGCCAGCACAGAGGGCAATCACGCCTGCAACGATGAATGCGAGCCAGGCGAGCGTGCGGGCTGTTACGGCAACGATCCCCAGCGCAGCGAATATCCCACCGCCAACCATCCCTCCGATTGCCATTGAGATCGATTCCCAGAGGCCTATTTTTTCATCTCCCATACTGATGGAATTAGGTGCTATGATAGTAAGCCTGTGGGCGACCTGGTGTGCGTTGATCTGTTTGCGGAATAGGTTTACTGCGCATGCCATGGGCGTCGGCGGTCGGAAAGATCACGGAACCGGTGTGAGTACGATGAAACTATCTGCCTGATAGTTCATTGCCTGGATACGAATGCGTACAGAGCACTGGTATCAGCGCCAGATTGCACGGGAATTCGAGCGTACGGCGCGTGAGCATGGCTACGAGGGACAGATTGGCGATGC
Organism: Halobacteriales archaeon YIM A00013; assembly: GCA_025041195.1. Taxonomy (GTDB): domain Archaea; phylum Halobacteriota; class Halobacteria; order Halobacteriales; family Haloarculaceae; genus Halocatena. Next base: position 240,098 of record JAKCFM010000002.1, on the reverse strand, counting down.
GTTTGAGGACTGGCAGTCGACGATGCGAGACCAGGTAGAAAAACGGCTCGGGTTTTCTGCAATTCGAGCGCATGGACCACCTCCACGAGCGGCGACACAACGCGAATGCGTTCAGTTGGATGGATATGAGCGTCAGTTGTGGCACATTCGAACGGAGGAAGATTTTTTCGTCCCGTTCTATCTGCTGGTGCCCACCGACAGATCGCCGCCGTTTCCTACCGTTATCGCGGTGCATGGCCACTGTGCCGATGGAAAAGCGCTGACGGTCGGTGCCGTTGACGATCAACGGAAGGAGATCGCTTCCGAGCGGCGTGATATTGCCAGACAGGCTGTCAAACGAGGATATGCAGCAGTGGCGCCGGATATGCGGGCGTTCGGTGCGCTCAGTGGGCCAGCCACCGATTCCGATGGCGGACGGGCGTGTACGACGCTGCAAAAGAGATCCCAGCTGTTCGGCCGAACGCTCGCCGGTGATCGGTGTTGGGATCTGCTTCGACTGGTTGATTGGATCGACACCCAGTCACATCTTGATTCCGAAGCGATCGCGATCACTGGCCATTCCGGTGGCGCGGCAGTGGCACTGTTTGGAGCGGCGCTTGATGATCGGATAGCCGCCGTCGTGCTCAACGCGTACTTTTGTACGTTCGAGGACTCCATCGTTGCCATTGATCACTGTGCCTGTAACTACGTGCCGGGCATCCTCCGATTGGGCGAGATGTGGGACATTGCCGGGGCGATTGCTCCACGACCACTCACCATTGTAACGGGCGATGATGATCCAATATTCCCAGTTCGTGGGACTAGACACGCGTTCGAGAACGTTCAGTCCCTGTATCAGAATGTGGGTGCTGCACAGGCATGCAGGCTCCGGGTTTGCTCCGGTGGCCATCGATTCTACCCGAAGCAGGTCTGGCCCGAAATAGCGAACTCACTCCAATAGCTCTACGCTCTTTCATAGATGAAGTACTGATATATTGTGGATTTACCAACAATCACTCATCCCAAAACAAACGCCTTGGATCTCTAGATCAAGTTTTTGGGGTTTATACACGGTTATCAACCGAATACTGTGCAAGCCATTTATTAAACCAAAGGATATCTTTAAGAAAAAATTTATATCTGAAATCTATAGAATTTGGCCTATACTATCTTTCTTTATATTTTTGGAATTATTTTGAGTGGCGGATTCAAGCTACACGCCCACACTACGATTCGATGTATCGTTCCCATATTTTCGGACCTACATGGGAACCACCTGAGCAGTGAGTCGCTATAGCCGTGACAGGAGTACAATTGTAATGGTTATGGACACGGAGCTCATAACGGCGCCGGTATTTCCGGATACACTCGGGAGACGGGCTTGATTCAATGGACTGCGTATCGGCGATACAACGGCGAATCTGCTCCGATACTGTCGGACAGTCAGATCACAACGATGGATTAGTACCCCCCACGCTAGTTCGTATCTACGGGGTTGAATCAGTGGTTGCCGTCCGTCATGGTCGGACGATCGTTCGGGCCGTTCGTCGAAGGAGTATGGGGCCACAAACAGTGGCCGATGGCGCTCCGCGACCGTGTGTTACGGAGCATGGCGCTCCCACGGTGGTCGATAATCCACAAACCGACTCTCACACCTGGGAGAACCTATATACCACTCCGGAACCGATCGCCTGTCGTGACAGACGACCACCACCAGGGTCCACGTGCTGGGACCGTCTCACCATCCGAGTCCAACAGCTTCACCGATCCGAACACCGGCGCCACCGTCAGACAGCTCACCACCCATCCAGCAACAGTTGACCGACATCTCTACTTCACGACCAACGGCTGGTACGACGACGGAAACCGGCTGCTCTGTCGGTCGGACCGCACCGGCAAGCGGGAACTGTTCACGATTGATCTCCGCACAGACGAACTCACGCAGCTCACGGATCTTCGGGCCCCCGTGTCCAACCTGACGCGGGTCAACGAAACCACGAACGAGGTGTATTTCACCCAGGAGAATACGGTGGTTGCCCTCGATCTATCGACACTTTCCGTTCGAACGGTCGCTACTCGACCGGACCGCTGTCCAGACTCCTACCACCTCGTTGTTGATGACGTGCTCGCAGACGACGACCGACTGCTGCTCAAAGCCAGCGAGCCCATGGACGTTACGGGGTTCGATGAGCGACGCGCGTTCAAGCCCCACACCGAACTGTTCACCGTCCCGATCGATGGCGACGTGGAACCGATCCTTGTTCACGAGGCGAACCGTTGGATCAGCCACGTGAACGCCTCACCCACACAGCCGTCGGTTTTTACCTTCTGTCACGAGGGGCCGTGGGATCACGTGGACAATCGGATCCACGTCCGCAATCTCGAAACGGACAGCACCTACCGATTGCGAGAAACGAACGATGACGAGGCCGTTGGTCACGAATTCTGGCTTCGGGACGGTGAGCACGTCGGCTATCACGGCTGGCGAGGGAGTCGGACCGATGGTGAACGGTTCTTCGGAACGATCCGATACGACGACACTGACCGGCGAGAGTCACCTATCCCAGTGCGAGAAACGCATTGTCACGCCATCACCAGAGACCGGTTCGTCTGCGATGGGAGCACGGACATCCAGGGTGTGTTACTGTACGAATACGACGAGAACAAAGGCCGCTATCGGGGCCCGCGTCGGCTGGCGACACATTCCTGGGAGCCGTCCAGTCCGCATCCACACGCACGACTGAGTCCCGACGGCTCGACCATCGCGTTCGACGGCGATCCCACGGGCGGCTGTGACATCTATCTGGTTGAATGCCCATCGTTCGATACGCTTGCGCGGCTATAGCGGCCGTCGCCGAGCAGCGATTGCCAGTGCTAGCCGATGTCGATCGGTGGATCGCCAGTACGTTGATGCCAAATGAGAACAAACACAGCACTGATGGCCGTTACCATAGCCTTCATCGGTGCCGGTGGCATCGCCTCGACACATCTTGAACACCTCCGTTCACACGACGGGGCAACTGTCGTCGCCGTCTGTGATATCGACGAAACCGTTGCACGGACCGCAGCCCAGCCACACGACGCGGCGGTGTTCACCGACCACCGAGCGATGTACGAGCAGTGTTCGTTCGACGCAGTCGTGATCGCCGTCCCGCCGTTCGCACACACCGACCAGGAACAACTCGCTGGAGCAGCGAACGTGGATTGTTTCGTCGAAAAGCCACTCGGCCTTGACACGGCAGCGGTGCGAGAGCGCGCCCGAACGCTCGAAAGAGCGGACGTGATCACGCAAGTCGGTCACATGACACGGTATGCTGATTCCATTGAGCGGGCCAGAGCACTGATCGGCGAACGAACGGTGTCGCTGGTGGATGCACACTGGTGGTGTGGCGTGCCTGGCGACACAGACCACTGGTGGCGATCAAAAGACCACTCGGGTGGGCAGGTGATCGAGCAAGCCACGCACACGTACGATGTGGTCAGACAGTTCGCAGGCGACGTCACGTCGGTGGCAGCCGTTGGTGGGGAGTTGGTCAACACCGCAGCGTTGGATTTCGAGGACAGCACTGCTGCCGTGTTAGAACACGAGACTGGAACGATCAGCCAGGTGTCTGCCACGTCTACCGCAGCCGCGTTCAGCCACACCGTTCGACTGGCCGGCGATGGATTCGCGCTCACGCTCGATCTGGGCGAGGATAGACTCGACGGAACGATCGATGGCGAATCAGTCTCCTTTCAGGGAAACGGGGAGATGTACGCAAAAGAGCTGGACGCATTCGTTGAAGCCGTCGACACCCGCGACCAGTCGCTCTGTCGGTCACCGTACGATGACGCGCTGGCAACGTTCGAGACCACAATTGCCGTTGATCGAGCACTCCAGACGGGCAAATCACAGGAGGTCGTCCAGTGAGTTTCACGCTCAGTGCGAACGCGAATCTGTTGTTCGGACTTGACGATCCCGTTGCAGCCGTCACTCGTGCGTCTACGCTCAAACTGGGGGCAATCGAGTACTGGGGACTTGACGTGGGGGATCCAGCCGAACTCAGGGCGGCCTGTGAATCGACCGGCGTTTCCATCTCGGCTTCGACCTGTATTGGCGTCGCCGCGAACACTCAGGACAGCGGCCCGGGTCTCACGGATCCATCCTGTTATGCATCAGCACTTGAGGACATCGAACGGTCGGTCGCGCTCGCCACCGAGCGCAACATCGACACGCTCGTTGTCACGGTTGGTCCCGACCGTCCGGAGACTCATCCAGGGACCGAACACCGAGCGATTGTCGACGTCTTGCGAGCGGGTGCACCGATCGCAGAGGCCCACGACATCGATCTCGTCATCGAACCGCTGAATCGCCGCGTCGACCACCAGGGCTACTATCTGAATCGCTCGTACGAAGCCTACGAGATCGTCGAGGCCGTGAACAGCCCGGCCGTCTCCGTGCTCTTCGACGTGTATCACCAGCAGATCACGGAGGGGAACATCATTCAGAATCTCACAAACCATCTGGAGTACGTTGGCTACGTCCACATTGCGGACGTTCCTGGGAGACACCAGCCGGGCACCGGCGAGCTCGCCTACAACCGCATACTTGGGGCGCTGGCTACGGCGGGGTACGATGGCTACGTCGGCCTCGAATTCGCGCCAACTACCGATCCGGCGGCGTCGATTGAGACCGTCCGCGAACTGAACTACTAGAAGCCGGCAGTTGGCGTCGGCCACTGTTGTGATGGTCGCCTGGTTTTATTATGATAGTCGAATTACTGGCGTTCGTGTACGACGATCGGATTCAGTTTCACAACGTTGGGCAACTGTACGATGACGGCGACGACGGCCGACTGCTTCAGCGCGTTCCCGAGGGCGTCAGAACGGAGCTAAACACGGGCGCACAGGGACGAATGCGCCACCCCGCCGGCACAGAGCTTAGATTTGTCCCAAACGAGGAGGTTGAGGTGACGCTGTCGGTCGATCCACAGGAACCCGCCGGGACGAGCCTGGTGCGGGTGTTCTGGGGCCCGATTCAGGGATATACGACGGTCGAAATTGGCCCCGAACCAACCACGATTGCGATCTCCACCCCCGAGAAAATTCAGCAACTCGATGACGGTGCGATCCAGGCGCTGGATTATCATCCCCGGGTCTGTCGGCTGTTGTTGCCGGGTGAACACCGGGGGGGTCACGTTCGGTATCACGGCAGTCGTGGTGACCGCCGACCACCAACCGATGACGAACTACCCGAAACCCGGTATCTCGCGTACGGAACCTCGATTACTGAGGGCGAGTCACCGGCCGCAGAACAGCTCACCTACGTGAACCAGACCGCCCGCCGGATCGGTGCGGATCCGATCAATCTTGGCTCGTGTGGTACTGCCTACTGCGACCAGGCCATGGCCGAGCACATCGCCACCAGGGATGACTGGGACGTGGCAACACTCTCACTGTCGATCAACATGGTGGGAACGTTTTCTGTTGGAACGTTTCGCGAGCGGGCCGCTGCCATGATCGAGACGATCGCCAGCGCGAATCCAGACTGCCAGATCGCACCGATCACCATCTTCCCGAACGCCAGGGACGTCTGTGTTGATCACGAAGAAGCCGAGCTCTGTGAACAGTTCCGGGAAGCGTTGCGGTCAGTCGTCGATGCGTGTGAGCACGAAAACGTCACACTCATCGAAGGACCAGATCTCCTGGATAATATCGGCGGACTCACCACGGATCTGGTTCACCCCGGCGATGATGCCATGATTCGGATTGGCGAATCGCTCGCTGGTGAACTTGAACCCCTCCTGTAGCCCGCGAAAAGCACCTGCTGGATTTATTTGTTGTATAATTATCGCATATGCACACAACATTTTTGTACTATGTGATACCTACACCTGATCGAATGACACGTGATAACAGAGTGATCAGTCGTCGGCAGCTGTTGGGAGCAGGTGCGACGGCGGTACTGACGGGGATCGCTGGCTGTATGGGTGGTGGACAGGACGGAACACAAACTGGCAGTGGTGACTCGACGGCGGCGCTCACCATGATGGATGCCCGACAGCTGACGAAAATCCAGTTCAACCCGTTCAAAGCCGCCGAGTTTGCGAATTCGTGGAACGTAATGATTCGAGATCTCGTCGCAGCAGGCCACTCCGACGGTGTCACGCGACCGGATCTCGCTGAGGAGCTCAGCGTGGATGGCAATACGCTGACCATTACGTTCCCGGAGGATCGCACCTGGTGGAACGGTCGTGAGCTAACCGCAGAAGACTTCTATACAGGAGTTGAGATCACCCGGCTACAGGATCCAGGGGCGTCGGCGTACGAAAGTCACGAGCTGCTCGATAGCTACACGGTCCAACGGACGTTCAAACAGCAACCGACTGACGAGTTGATGCGTGCGAGCGTCGCTGGATTCGTCGTCGAAACGCCGCGCTGGATATTCGGCGAGTATCTCGAACGGTATCAGGACGCCACCACGCAGTCCGAACGCGATGCAATAACTGAGGAGCTCACACAGGAGTCAATCGACACCCAGCAGCTCGTTGATGAAGGGTTGGGCAATGCATTGTTCGAACTCACGGAGTTCAACGCCTCCGAAGGCCTTCTCGAACGGTTCGACGACCACCCATACGCTGGGCGAACTGCTGTCGAACGGTGTCGCGTCCTACCGTGGGACGCTGCAGATCCGGAGTCGTTCATCATCAACAACGAGATCGATCTCACGTACAGTGATTACATCACTGAGTCCAAACGACAGCAGTATCCTGACAATCTGCAAAACCAGTACGAGCTCGACTGGTTCAGAACGCAAAAATTCACCTTTAACTATAAAAATGATCATCTCGCAAAGCGCAACGTTCGTCGTGCGATCGCGTGTGCGACGGATCTGACCGCACTGGTGTCGTCGGCGAACGAAGCGGGGATCATCGGGACGCCAACACAAGTGCAGACGGGACTCCGATCGTCGATTCATGACCGGTATCTTGGCGATGGCTGGACGGAGAACCTGATCCAGTATCCGATCGAGACTGCCCTCGATCGTGCGAATGAGTATATGAAGCAAGCGGGGTATTCGCGTTCCGACGACGCCTGGGTAGATGAGAGTGGCTCACAGCTTACCTTTCAGATCATCACCGACGCAAAACCAGCACAGACCAGCGTGACCAAGGTGTTTTCCGACCAGCTCAACGCCTTTGGCATCGGAACGGACGTCACATCGATTGGGCAGGACTACTACACGAAGCTCCAGGAGTACGAGTTCGACATCGCGTGGATCTGGCACGTTGCCCAGGCGCTATGGCATCCGACGGCGTACTTCTCGAACGATTTCTACGGCGTCGAGGTTGGGCCAACCGACAGTGATGACGACACCGGGCCAACGGGCATTCCGTACGAAACATCGATTCCAGAAACCGTCGGCGATGCGACCATCACCGGTGCTGGACGAACGATCCAGCCAGCGGCGCTGATGGAGGCTCTGCCGGTGGCCAGTTCCACGGAGGAGGTAACGGAGATCACGCGGACGCTGGTTCAGTGGTTCAACTTCGATCTACCGGGGCTGGTGTATGTCCAGGAGAACAGTGGCTTCTGGTTGGACACCGACCAGTATTCGTTTTCGATGCCCGATCCGGAGAAAAAGATCGCCCGAACGAAGCCTGGTCGGGTGGCCTGGCTCCACGGCTGGCTCAATCCGACATAATGCTATCGACCGAAATCGTGTACGTCCCAGTACGGAGCTCGAGCTCGACCCGGTCGTCAGTGTGTTGGCTCGCAATGACACCATCGACCGACGTGGCGGTGTCGGCTGTTTCGAAGCGATGAGTATCGATCGTCAGCGGCGTCTTGCCTGCGGCTGGGATCGTCAGGGTGGTAGTGCTGTTCCATGGAACGGTCACCGTAACGGTAATCCCGCCAGAGTGGCGGTCGTAGGCACAGGTGAGCGGACCGCAGCCGGTTGGCACTCGACCACTCGCTCGTTTGAGACCACCAGCTGGGACCGTATATTGCAACGTCCTGGGTGCCGTGATTTGAACGCCGAGCAACTGCTGTTGAATCGCCGTGTAGATCGTCGCACCCATGGCATGCGATTCACTCCGATTCGTTCGCTCATTTGTGGGTAGGGCGTCGTCATAGCAGTGCCAGCTCTCCCAGGTGAACGTTCCGCCTTCCTCGATGATGGCCGCCCAGCCGTCGTTCGATCGATCGGTAAGCAGATCAACGAGCGCGTCTGGTCGATTCCCGAGCGCATCGAGCAACCAGTGGACCATCATTGGCCCCATCCGAATGGCTTGCGATTCCACGTAGTCAGCGACGGCGTCGGTGTTCGCCGCTGGAACGAGGTCGACTGCGAGCGCGATCGCGTTTGCGTGTTGAGAGTGGTGTGCACTGCTGGTTTCGCCATCACCGCCGTCGACGAAGAGTTTGCCATCGAACAGTTGATTGACGATCGCCGTCTCCAGGTGGTGGCGCCGAGTACGAACCGATCGCCGTTCGTATGCTGGCCGATCCAGCGCAGCTGCGATCGATTCGACCCGCCGGAGGGCAGCCACACAGAGCAGATTCACCGTCGTCCGGGCTGGCCAGTCGCGGTCGTAGCCATAGCGCATCTCAGGTGGCCAATCGACGATGCCGTTCTCGTAGGGACCGCCCGCACCTCCGGACAGCTCCATGATGAGTCCCGTTTCGGAATCGATGTGTCTGGTGATGTAGCTGGAGATCGCCCGTACGACGGGATAGGCCAGCTCAAGTAGCTCCCTGTCGTCGCTCACGCGATAGAACGCCCAGAGCCACGCCGGAAATTCAACCGTGAACTCTGGGATATCCCGCTTGCCGTCGCCGTTCGGATAGATCGCGTTCACGCGACCCTCTGGCTCCCAGTATCGATAGTGTGACCGGACGAACTCCTCGATTGCGCGCCGGGTCAGCTGGCGTTCGTTGAACGCACGCGTCGTCACCGAAGAGATGTTGGCTCCATCCTGCAAGAACTGGCCTTTCTCCCTGGTTGGCGTGTCAATAAACCCTTCCTGGCTCGCGTACAGCGCCGAGTGTCTGGCCAGGTCGACGATCTCGTTGATGGTCTCGTTTGACGTTTCAATCCAGCCGGCTTGCTCGTCAGGAACCTGGGTGTGTCGCGCACGAATCCAGAGCTGGTCACGCGTCAGGTGCTCTCCAGGTTCGTCGATCTGCAGGTAGCGAAACCCAAGGTAGTTGAATGGTTGGAATTGCTGGGTCCCGTCGCGCTGAATGTAGCCATAGCTCATGTCGGTCCACTGCGTTCCCGCCACCGTTGCGACAGCGCCGTCGGCGTCGAGGCGATTGCCGGCACGCATTTCCACCCGATGGCCGACTGTCCCGTCTTCGAACGCCACCACCGGAACGGCGGCGTATAGTTTTCCGAAATCGACGACGAGCGTTTCATCATCGAGCCATTGCAATTTCGTTGGCGCTACGGTGGAGTGCTCAATTTCAGTTTGTTGTGGGTGGAGACTCGTCCATGGCGGCTGTGGGTGGCGCCCAATCGGTTCTGCGCCAGCCCACGCTGTGGCGTCGAATCCCGGCTCGTTCCAGCCCACCGGTACGTCACGACCGTCGATCAGTTCGACCGGCTCGGCGATCTCCCCGTTGCGCTCCGGCGCCCCACGCCATGGCGCCACGAGCGTTGCCCAATCGCTGTCGGTCACGAGCTGGTGTTCGCTGTCGTCAACACACTGGATCTTGAGCTGGCAGAGAACACCAGGCTCGCCTGCCGGTCTGCCCTGTCCGGCACCGTTCCAGGTGTGACGGATGCCGATGACGTTTTCGCCGGGCGTGAGTGATTCCGTGATATCGACGGTCCGGTAGTACTGATGGTCGGGATAGGAGTAGGCCGGCCCGCGATCGATCTCCGCTCCGTTGATTGAGAGCTCGTACTGGTGGCAGGCGGTGATGTACGCACGAGCTCGGTCGACCGGCTCCTCGATGCTGAACGATCGACGGAAATACGAAAACTGTCCATCGTCGGTTTTCTCTGCTGACGGACGGTGTATCCAGGTGGCGTTCCAGTCAGCCGGCGACGACGGACCTGGTTCGAGCGACGCTGGCTCGCTCCACGCGCTTTCAGCACCGGTTTCATCCCAGATGCGAACGGTCCAGTGGTATCGTTCGCCCGGATCGAGTGTGGGGCCATCATAGTTCACCGCCGGTCGATCGGTCGATACGTTTCCAGTGTCCCAGAGAACGGTCTCGTCGTCGGTCAGCTTGCCGACTGACCGGTCAAGGCGCACGCGGGCAGCCACCTGTCTTGCACCGCGTCTGTCGGTGTCCATTCGCCACCGAAACGTGAGCTGTGTGGCGTCGACACCGATCGGATTGCGGGAAAAATCTGAGGTGAGTCCAGTGGGTGCGGTCATCGGTATCGTGAGTTCGAGCGGAGTTCCTTAAATGTGACCCATGGATGGAATCTGCCTTTGGGGTTCGCACAGCTGATGAGACGCACGGACGACAGATCTGCTGGTTCGAAAGGACACAAACGAAATATATTTCTCTGGGTACGAGCAGAGAGTGGTATGGCAGATTCTGACAGCCATACTGAGGGCGAGCGGTCGGGTCTCACACGTCGGACGGCACTGGAACTGTTCGCTCTCGCTGGTGGCACATCGCTGCTTGCGAGTCGAACGGGAGCTGGTGCGGGCACGTCACAGCAAACTGGGGCTGTGCGTCCGTGGAATCAGGACGTGGATGCACAGCACCACAGACTGGCGAATCTCGGCTCGATCGACGTTGCGCACGTTCATACGCCGGCTCGTGCAACCGATGTCGTCGTCTGGAAGGACGCAGATGGTGTCTTTCACGCCGATGGTCGAGACGAACACGTCACGAGCGGCTCGGACGTTCTGTCGGTCACACAGGCTGCAGTCGACAGCCTCACGCCTGATCGGACGTGGATGGAGACCGTTTCGATCGTTTCCCCCGGAACGGTCCCGTACAGGGATGGCTCGTTCCGAAGCATTGAGCTGCCGAGTTACACTCGACTCGACGGTGCAGCACCGATCAGCTGCGAGTTCGAAGACGGCGACCATTCGAATGTGATCGTCGCAACCGCAACGGACGCCGAACACGTCGAGATTCCTCGGCTCACCGTTACTGGTGGACCGTGGATGGCAGTCCGAATCCAGCGGTGCTCGAACGTTCGACTCGGAGAGCTGACCGTACTGTACGATCCCGAAGCCGACACCAACGACGGGATTCGTATCGACAATGGCTACGATATTGGTACGCCACGGCGCTGTACTGACGTCCAGCTGTCGACGGTGTATCTCGAACACGGTGGCCACCACGCTGTCGAGACGTATGGCGTCGATCGGCTCCAGATCGGAGCTGTCACCGCAAACGAGATCGGTGGCTGTGCCGTCTTATTGAACCAGACGACTGATGCGACCGTCAACAGCGTGATCGGACGAAATCCGGGTGGCCCCGCAGGCTATCCAACGTTCCGACTGGCGAATTTCTGTACCAACGTCTCCGTCGGACAGATTGTGAGCCGTGGCGGCATGAAGGGTGTGATGTTGCTCACTGCGAGAAACACGTCGATCGGCGACGTCAACATTGTCGGTGCTGAAGACTCCGGGATATTCGTCTCGACATCGTTCAACGTCGTCATCAATGGTGGCGTGATCAAAAACTGCAACGGAGAGGCCATCAGAATACATGGCTATCCCACCCATCAGTTCGACTATACGCTTCCGACTGCCAACATTACTGTCGCCAACGTCCGTATGCTCGACGACCGAACTGGAGACGATCGAACACAGACGTACGCGATTCGGGAGACGGGACCAACCGCATTTTCGAATCAGTACGTCCACAACGATGTTCGTACTGGTGGCTCTGTCAAACCGATCGCTGTTAGCTCTGCGAGCTCGGTTATCACTGACAACGTCGGAGATGGTGAAGACCGAGGGACAGTAACGCTCACTCCGAACACCGAGTTTCCGGCGCGAGTGCCCGGTGTCTCCCCACACAAGAGGGCCACGCTCACCCTACGTGAGTCGGTGACTGATGGACCGAACGCGGCCTTCGCCTGGGATGCGTATTTCGAGTGGGAGCCTTCGGCCGAAATGTGGGATCTCGTCTTCGAGTGGCGAACCGACCCGGGTGAGACACTCACCATCGACTACATCGTTGATCGACCACAGGCAACGCTGGACACACGTGAATTCGAAGACAACTGGGACGAATTCGCCAGAATGGAGGGCTGAAAGACGCGCTGTGGCCGAACGGTTGATGTGGATGGGCTCGATACCTCGTACCATGACAGATGAGGGGTTTCTCGACGTGGTGTGTGTCTACCGAACGCAGTTTCGAGTGCTGGCCATGATTGCGGTGCTCTCGATCATTCTGTTGGCCGTTTCGTTGCGCTACGTGTCGCCATCCAGTGGAACGTACGTCGTTGCTGTGGTCCAGCTCGTCACGTTCGGTGGCGTGCTCTGTGTGACGAGCTGGTTGATCCTCCGATGTGCACGAATTGAAAATCAGTGACACCATCCACCCGCCCGTTTATGCAATCGATGCGGCCGATATCCGTGGTCCAGATGAATAGTAGCTGGCTAGAACTGAACAATAGATATATATACAGTCAGTGATACCATATGCCATAGCGGTATGAACAACGACAGTACACTCTGGGATCGGCGTGCGTTTTTGGGGACGAGTGCCGGATTAGTTGTCACTGGGTTTGCAGGATGTATGAACAACCAGCAAAACCAGGGCACCTCCTCCGGTGGAACTGGTGACGGTGAAACCCAACTGGATTTCGTCGGGGGGCGGGCTCCGACGGAGATACAGTTCAATCGTTGGAATCAGTCGAACTTCGGGCACACCTACAGTACGCTGTTCTGGACGGGACTTGCGACGGCGTACTCGGATGGCACGATTACATCGGATTTTCTTGCGGATATTTCGGTTGCGGACAACCAGCTCACGGTGTCGTTTCCGGAGGACTGGACCTACTGGAACGGCAAGGACCTCACGGCAGAGGATTACTACATTGGGATGGAAATCGACCGCCTCCAGGATCCGGAGGCATCAGTCTACGAGCGTCACGAGCTGGTCGATACGTATACCGTCACACACAGCTTCAAAGAGGCCGTGACGCCCACGCTGATGCGTGCGAGTCTCATCGACAAGGGTGTCAACACGCCGCGGTGGATCTTCAAAGAGTATCTGACCAGGTATCAGGACGCCTCTGGAGCTGACGAACGCGAATCGATCACCGAGGAGCTGCTGAAGATGACGATTTCGATCGAACAGTTCGTCGAGGAGGGGCTCGGCAACGGGCTGTATGAGATTGAATCGTTTAGCGCCTCAGAAACGATCGTCTCGAAGTTCGAGGACCACCCCTATGCCGACCGAACTGACGTGGAGCGCTGTCGAATCGTTCCTGTTGGCGACACCACCGAACAGCTCGCCACCAACGACAAGCTCGACATGACGCTGTTTGGGTACATCAAAGAGCCGACCCAGTATCCACGCTCCATCGAGAATTTGATGGAGTTACAGTGGTTTCGCACACAGAAGTTCATCCTCAACTGGACCAACGAGCACCTCGCAAAGCGGCCGGTTCGCCGAGCCCTGGTCAGCGCACTCGATCTTGCGGCAATCACGCAGTCGGCCGTGGACGCAGCCTACACCGCTGAGCCGACACAGGTTCAGACGGGACTGCGATCGTCGATTCACGACACCTATCTCGGCGAGGAGTTCGTCGATTCGCTCATCTCCTATCCAGTGGCTGGCGATACAAAAACTGCCACGGAGTATATGGAGCAGGCAGATTACGCCAAAGAGAACGGGACGTGGACGAGTCCCGACGGAACGACTGTGAGCCTGACCATTCTCACACGGGACAACGCCGGACAGGCAGAGCCCTCGAAGGTGCTTCGTGATCAGCTCCAGCAGTTTGGCATCGAAACCGAGGTCAACGCTGTTGGCGACAACTACTACACGAAGCTCCAGGAGTACGAGTTCGATCTGGGCTGGGTGTGGCACGTTGCCAAGGCGTTGTGGCATCCGACCGCCTACTTCTCGAACGACTTCTACGGTGTGCTGGCTGGGGATCCAGCCAGTGGGAACGACACCGGCCCAACCGGCGTGCCCTTCGAAACCACCATTCCGAACACTGTTGGCGATGAGCAGGTCTCTGGAGACGGGACCACGATCAAGCCAGCCGAGCTCATGAACCAGCTTCCGGTTTCGACGTCAAGCGAGCAGGTAGCAGAGCGGACGAAAACGCTCGTCCAGTGGTTCAACTACGATCTGCCAGCGATCGTCTACATGCAAGAAAACAGTGGCTACTGGGGCGACGTGGAGAACTTCAGCTTCCCGGACGGATCGGGCGAGAAGAAGATGGACGCCAACAATCCCGGTCAACACGCGTGGATGCGAGGATGGATCACACAGTAGCACGCGAGCGTTCGCCACGGTGGCCGGACTGCCCCCGAATGGAGATCATTGCACACCCATGAACTGGAACTACTTCAGCAAACGATTCGGCCAGGCCCTGCTCACTCTGGCGACGACGATAACACTCTCGTTTGTGCTCTATCATGCAATGCCGGGGAGCCCTGCAGAATCACTCAAGAACGTGATACTCTCACAGCAGGCCGCTTCTGGGAGCGGGACGGTCGATCTGGAGCGATTGAATCGGATGGTGTCGATGTACACGAACATCCAGCCGGATGAGCCCCTACACGTCCAGTACTACCAGTATATTCATCAAATCGTCATTGAGGGTAGTCTGGGAACGTCGATATACGAGAACAAGCCGGTGACAGCGCTGATCTTCGAGCGGGTGCCGTGGTCGATGTTCATCAGCGTGTACGCGCTCACGATCGGCTATTCGTTGAGCATCCTGATCGGATCGGTGATGGCGTATACGGAAAAATCGCGGTTTGATTCGGTCAGTTCGAGTCTCATTATTGGCCTGAACTCGGTGCCGTACTACATCGTTGGGCTGTTGTTGATCTACGTGCTCGCGATTCAGAACGAGCTGTTCCCCTACGGTGGCCGCGTCGGTTCCAACGTTGCGGCGGGCTTTAACGTCACGTTCATGCAGAGTATCGTCTGGCATGCAACCTTGCCCGTCATTTCGATGAGTATGCTTGGTTTAGGCGGTGCGCTGACGATGCGTGGCAACGCGGTTCGCGTGCTCGGCGAGGATTATCTCCGCGTTGCCTCGCTCCGTGGGCTCCGTCGCTCACGGATTGCGACGCAGTACGTGGGTCGAAACGCCATCCTGCCGATGTACACGCAGTTCATGATCGGCATTGCGGGCGTGTTCAGCAGTGCGGTGATCGTCGAGCAGATCTTCACATATCCCGGCGTAGGACTGCTGATGTACAATGCGATACAGACACAGGATTATCCGTTATTGATGGGCTCGCTCATCATCTTCACATCGGTAACCGTGGTCGGCATCTTCATCGCGGATGTGACCTACGGATTCGTCGATCCGCGAATCTCTGCTGGAGGGACCGATGAGTAGCCGAGACGATGCGGTCGATCTAGAGGAACTGTTCGAATCGTCGGATGAGTACGATCCCGTTCCGCGAGGCGAGCGCCTGCGTCGGTGGTTTGATCTCTCCGTCCTGGCGCCGGCACGTGTTGCGATCAACGACTGGCGAGCGCTGATCGGCACTATCATACTGGGATGCTATCTGGTGGTTGGCACGGTGGGCGTTATTGTCGTCGAACGACCGTACAGCGACGTTGCGCCGCGGAACGCACCGCCGTTTCAGAATCTCGACTACATCTTGGGAACTGACACCGTCGGTCAGCCGATCGGCGCACTGCTCGTCCACGCAACGCCAGCCATGCTGAAGATGATCTTTGCTGGAGCGATGGTGAGCGTCGGACTTGCGGCGCTCGTCGGGCTGCTCTCGGGTTTCATGCGGGACACGGTAGTGGATACGGTGTTGATGTCGATCACCGATGTCATCATCACGATTCCGGGATTGCCACTCGTGATCGTGTTGCTCGCGATCTTTGCGCCGGAAAACCCGTATATGGTTGGCGTGTTGCTCGGCCTCGACAACTGGCCGGGGCTTGCCCGGACCGTCAGATCCCAGGTGTTGAGCATTCGTGAGGAGGCCTACGTGGAGGCCTCGAAGATCATGGGGCTGTCCACGCTGACGATTCTCCGTCGTGATCTGCTCGGCCAGCTAATGCCGTATATCACGATCAATTCGGCGCTCTCCTCGCGTCGAATCATCTTCGAGTCGGTGGGGTTGTATTTCATTGGCGTGCTCCCGTTTACGACGTTCAACTGGGGCGTGATGATGAATATGGCCTATCAGAACCACGCGCTTACACGACCCGATCGACTGCACTACCTGCTGTTTCCGATGGTGACAATATTTCTGATGTCGTTCGGACTCGTCTTATTTTCACAGGGAATGGACAGTGTGTTTAACGTTCGGTTGCAGGCACGACACGCCAGCACAACTGATGGCGAGGTGACAGCCGATGAGTGATCCAATCTTCGAAGTTCGAAATCTCAACGTATCGTTTGCAGGCAGCCGTGGCACGTCTCGTGTCGTTCGCGACGTTGATCTCGACGTGTATCGTGAGGAGACGCTGGGAATTGTTGGCGAGTCCGGCAGCGGGAAGTCAATGCTGGCATCCGCGCTGTTGAATGCGGTTGTTGAGCCGGGAACGACGACCGGAACAGTCACGTATCGACCACCGGACGGACCAGCTGTCTCCGTGCTCGAACTCTCCGAACAGGAGCTCCGTCGGTTTCGATGGGAAGAAATAGCGATGGTGTTTCAGGGAGCGATGAGCTCGTTCAATCCGGTGATGCGGATTCGTCGCCATTTCAGAGAGACGCTCCAAGATCACAACCGAAACATCGAGGCCGGTCTCGAACGCGCCGAATCCTTGCTTGAGAGCGTCTATCTCGACCCTGATCGCGTGCTCGATGCGTATCCGCACGAACTCTCTGGCGGCATGAAACAGCGAGCGCTGATCGCGCTGAGTCTGTTGCTCGAACCGCAGGTGATCGTGATGGACGAACCGACGGCCGCGCTGGATCTGTTGATGCAGCGCTCGATCGTTTCGTTGCTCGAAGAGCTCCAGGCAACACACGATCTGACGATCGTGTTCATCACGCATGATCTGCCGTTGTTGACGAAGCTGGCCGACCGTCTCACCGTGATGTATGCGTTTCAGCTGATCGAGACGGCTCCTGTTGATGCGATTCTGTACGACGCCGCACATCCATACACGCGTGCGTTGTTGAGCGCGACGCCCGATCTCGACGTCGCTGTCGATGAAATGCACGCGATCGACGGGACGAAACCCGACCCAGTTGCGGAAATTGATGGCTGTTCGTATCATCCTCGGTGTCCGCTGGCGAATGAACAGTGTGTTCGCACCGACCCACCATCGACGAGTCATTCAGAGCAGCACACGGCGTCGTGTTTCCATTACGAACAGGCCCCAGCGGCAGTTCCAATCCGCGGTGACGACCTTGCGGAGGCAGACCGATGAGCAACGAGCCCGTGGTTGCGCTCAAGAACGCGACCGTCGAATTCAAAACTGAAGGCAGTCTCCTGAATCCGTTCGGCGATCCCGACGTGGTTCGGGCAGTCAACGACGTTTCGCTCGAAATTGGGGATCGAGAGATCGTTACGCTCATCGGCGAGAGCGGCTGTGGAAAGTCTACGCTTGGACGAACGGCAATTGGCGTGCAACAACCCAGTTCGGGGAGCGTCTCCTACCGTGGACAGGACATCTGGGCCGCACGGTCGGGCGGTGGGACGGAGATCTCCTACTCTGAGATTCGGCCAGCACTCCAGATGATCCACCAGGATCCCGGCAGCGCCCTGAATCCCAACCAGCGAATCGTGACCTCGCTGTCGCTCCCGCTGCGCCGGTGGCAACCGGAGCTGAGCCGGCCTGAGCGGATGGAACGGATCCACGCCCTGTTCGAACGCGTCGGCATGCAACCCGCGGCGGATTTTTTGAACCGCTATCCACATCAGCTCTCCGGCGGAGAGAAACAGCGCGCCGTGCTGGTTCGATCACTGTTGTTGAATCCGGATCTCATTCTGGCTGATGAGGCGATCAGCGCGCTTGATGTCTCTTTGCGCGTCGAGATGATGGATCTCATGCTCGAACTCCAGGCGCTGTTCGACACGTCGTATCTGTTCATCAGCCATGACCTCTCGAATGCCAGATACATAGCGGAGAAATCCGGCGGTCGGATTGCGGTCATGTATCTCGGCAGGATCGTTGAGGTGGGAACGGTCGATGAGATCATCAACAATCCACAACACCCGTACACGAAGGCACTCAGATGGGCGACGCCCAACCTCTACGGTGATGACGAGGAACAGCCACCAATACGAACGATTGACGTGCCGGATCCGACAGCGCTCCCGACGGGGTGTAACTTCCATCCTCGGTGTCCGAACGCTCGGGAGTTCTGTGTAAACCAATCACCACCAGAGATCGAAGCCAACGACGATGGCCATCCGTGCCGGTGTTTCAGGGCGGACGAGGATCACGAGTACTGGGACAGCCCGCCGGTGAGTAGCGACAGTGATGACACACTCTCAGCTGGAGGTGACCATCAGTGACGCCGATTGCGGTACTGCGTACGATCAGCAACTGGCTTCCGAACGGCCGACTCTTTTGGGGGTGGTTCCTCCTTGGTGGGCTGTTGTGGGCGCTCGGCTGGATCCTCTGGGTTGGTCCTCTGGCCGGTATTCTCGGCGTGTTGGGGATCTCCTGCGTACTGACGGCCATTGTTGGCTACGGTGGGTACCGGCTCTGGTATATGATCGAATCCTGAGCAGGCGATTGCTACCGGCTCCCATATACGGTGGATCGGGGGGCTATGGAGTGCTGTTTGGCAGAGGCGAACGGTGTGGTCTCATATTTTGTCATCGAGCCGGTCGTCCGTCTATTGAACCTATCACTGGTAACGAAACAGTTTCAATCGTGGCCACTAAAGCATCAGACGGTTATGCTGAAAGACGCCTATCGGCCGCTAAAAGAACAGATAGCCGGCGGTATCATGCCGGCAACCGCAGTCCCGTGGACGCCAGAGCCCGAATACGAACTCGTTGAGTCGGATCTTGCGTCGCTCGTAGAGCTGCTAGCAAGCGTCGACGGAGTTGTTGGACTCGTTGCCAACGCCCACACCGGCGAGTGTAAAATGCTCTCCCGGGAGATGAAACAGCGGATCATCCGCGTTCACAAACGGGCGGCTGGTGACACGCCGGTGTTTTCGGGCGTGTACGGAGAGAGCTCCCATCAGGCGATTGAAATGGCACAAGAGGCAGAGGCGGCTGGTGCCGACGGCCTCATGCTGTTACCGCTCGACATCTACGCAAATCAGGATCCAGAAGCACCCGTCGAACATTTCCGACGGGTGGGTGCGGCAGTCGACATTCCACTGCTCAACTTTCAGTTCCCCACCTGGGGCAGTGCCGGCCTTCCGATCAGTGCTCACGTCGAAATCTGCCAGCTTCCAGAAGTGATCGGGTTCAAGGAGGCATCGTTCGATCCGCTTCGGTATGAAGAGACCGTCCGCGCCCTCGATCACTGTCGCGACGATTTCACCATGCTGACGGGCAACGACACGTTTCTCATGCACGCCTACCAGCTGGGGGCCGAAACCGGGCTGATCGGCTATGCGAATCTGGTCCCCGAACTCCACGTTGAGAAGATTCGTGCGGTGCACGACGGCGACATGGAGCGGGCAAAAGAGATCCGTGAGCGCTTGCTCGCGTTGACCAACCACGTGTTCGGTGCGCCAGAAGGCCGCTACCGAGCGCGAGTGAAAGCCGCGCTCAAAATGCAGGGCATCTTCGAGTACGACACGCTCCTCCCACCCCAACAGCAGATCGACATGGAAGAACGACAGGCGCTTCGAGAAATTCTGGACGAGCTCGACGAACTCTGAGGCGTCGTTCGGAACGACCGAACGACTACTCGAACGCGGGAATGACCTGCTCGCCAAACAGCTCGATCTGTTCGGCAACGAGCTCGTCAGGCATGCCCGAATGATGGAATCTGAGCGTCAGCTGATCCAGCGGGAAGCGTGTTTTGATTGCTTCGATCTGTTCGATGATCTGCTCGGGCGTCCCGTAGATGAATCGGTCCGCAGCCAACTCGTCGAACTCCTCGACGGAGTCTGCCGTCATCAGCGGATGTGAGAACTCACCACCATACTCATCGAGATACGTCCGGTGGAGATACTCCCGCCGGGATTCGAGCTCGGCCTCAGTCTCTGCGATGACACACTCACGCATCAACGGATGCTCAATCTCGTCAAACGACTGGTCGCTCTGCTGGATGTGTTCGCGCTGGAGTTCCTTGCGGTCTTCTACGATGGACAGATCGGCGACCACACCCGGGACCCACGCGTCGCTGAATTTCACCGAGCGGGCGATCTGTTTGTCACCCCAGCCACCCACCCAGAGCGGTGGGCGTGGCTGTTGGACCGTGTCGGGAAGGGGCTCCCAGTCCTCGACGGAGAAAAACGGACACTCAAACGAAATCGGCTCGTCGGCCGAGAGAAACAGATCGAGAAATCGGAGCCCCTCAATGAACCGGCCGGCCCGGTCATCCATCGACACGTCGAACGCCTCGAACTCCTTTTCGACGTAGCCCAGGCCGACGCCGAGCGTCAATCGGCCATCGGAGATGTTATCGAGCATGGCTGCCCGCTGTGCGACGTGTAACGGGTGATACAGCGGCAGAATGAGCACGCTCGTGACGAGCTCTAGTGACTCCGTCCCCGTTGCGATGCTTGTCAGCCGTGTCAACGGCGATGGCCAGTAGTTGTCGCCCTCGGTTGCCTGGTGGTCGTTGACCCAGCAGGTTGCAAAGCCGACGTCTTCTGCCAACTGGCACTGCTCAACGACGCCGCTCCAGCGGTCTCCTCCCTCGATGGGAAAAATTCCAAACTTCATGTAGTACGTCAGTAGATTCGTACCATCGTATACTTAGCTGTTGTGCTCACCGTGACCACATGGCTCCCAGCGATCGATCGAGGACAGTTCCATGGTGTGGGTCCCTCTCGATCGATCGTTCCCAGCTCCCGAACGCGAGAGCGCAACGATCGCTTCGAGTAGCGACGGTCAGGAGTAGGTCATATTCACCTCGATGACGTTGGCCGTGCTGAGCACATGGTTGGGAATCTCCTCGTTCAGTCGATCACCCTGCATTCGACTGGTGGGTCCGGAGACGCTGATTGCTCCTAGGGCGTCACCGTCGTGCAGAATTGGGGCAGCCACACAGCGCATGCCACGGACTCGCTCTTCGTGATCGATCGCATAGCCCTGTTCGCGAATCTGGTCCAGCTCCGTAAAGAGCTCGTTCTCCCCAACGATCGTCGAATCAGTCACCTGAGACATTCCGTGTCGGTCGATGATGGCACGGACACGGTCTTCGGAGAGATGCGCCAGTATGGCCTTTCCAAGGGCGGTTGTCTGTAAGGGAACACGGTAGCCGTTGTACGTGTCCAGACGGACGGCGTTTGGTCCCTCGGCCTTGTAGAGAAACACGCCGCGACCGTGCTCTTCGATCATGAGATTCGAGTGTTCCCCCGTCTGTTCGGCCAGCGATCTGATTTCGGGGCGGGCAACCGAGTAGATCTTCATCTGCTGGCGAGCGTGGCCTCCGAACTCCAGAAACCGAGTCCCAATTCGATACTGCCCGTTCTCGTTGATCACCAGCTCAAGCGCTTCGAGCGTCTTGAGGTGGTCATGGACCGTGCTTTTCGGGATGTCGAGGTGCGAAGAGAGCTCTGCTGCGCCGGTTTCGCCGAGCTCTTGCAAGGCCGATACGACCGTAAAACTCATCTTGGTTGCATTAACCGGAACCGATGTCGTCTCCGTCATTGTGCTATGCCAACATGAATCGGCTCCGAACACTTAAAAGTATCCGATATCACCGGACTATTACCAGCCAGCGAAACCGCAGCCATGGTTGTTAGGGCAACGAGACGGTTCGGCTGGAGTGATCGGGGAGTTGGGTGGCGATTGTTCGCGACGTGCATCCAGGTATCCGACGATACCGGAGTAAACCATATAATCGAGTTGTGAGTATCCCACGGCGGTTGCGGTGGGTGGCGAGATCGGCGATGTGAAACCGAGAGTGGCCAGACCATTACAGACGTACTTTTGTAATAGTTAAGGGGCCAGCAATGCCCCAGCTGGAGTCCGTGGTAGAATCGACCGACAGCAACCGAAACGATATCCGGCGATGACGGACACCAATGTGTTCAACGCAGTGGACTGAGGGGATGGAAGCGGGTGAGTGAGACTCGATACCGGAAATTTTCGACAGCATATCGCCATGAAAGCGGTTGATTCGGACGCTACCTTTATGGGATTGTGACGGGTACTACTGGGTAATGACACGCCAGGCTGTCAGTAGTGGCACTACAACAGTACCCACATACCTTGACAGCACACTTGTGCGGTGTTTACACCGGCAGCCAGTCGGGATGACTGCGTCTGCAGTTGTGGCTGTGGCGTGAACGAAATCAGATGGCAGGAAACGACAAATCATGAAAGCAATTGTTCAGACAGGCCCGCAGGAGATAGCGATAGCCGAGCGCGAACCACCGACGATTGGCGCCCACGAAGTGCTCGTAGCGGTCGATACGGCGGGTATCTGTGGGAGTGACGCGCACGCGTATCAATACGACGGCGGATACGAATGGATTCAACTGCCGAGGATTATGGGCCACGAATACTCAGGCGAAGTGGTAGCGGTTGGTGACGACGTTGTTGGCGTTCATGAGGGGGATGCGGTCATTGAGGAGCCAATTCACGACTGTGGTGACTGTTTTCAGTGTAAGAACGGACAGTCGAACGTATGTCAGAACTTCTCGATCACCGGAATGCACCGCGATGGGGCGTACGCAGAGTACGTCGCCGTCGATCCCGCATATCTTCATGCCGTGCCGAATGGAGTTGGGCTCGATCATGCTGCAATAACCGAACCAACGAGCATCGCTACACGCGCGGTTTTTGAGCAGTCGAACACCACCCCTGGTGATACGGTCCTGATACAGGGCCCAGGTCCGATTGGCGTCCTGGTGGCGGCCGTGGCGGATTCGCTCGGTGCTTCTGTGGTCGTCTCCGGACTCGACCAGGATACGACCTACCGACTCCCGCTGCTCGAATCAATGGACATTACGACAGTTCGCGCACCGAATCTCGATGAGATAACCGCGTCGGTTACTGATGGGCTGGGCTTCGATGTGGTGTTCGATACGACCGGTCACCATTCCGGGATTAACAGTGCCCTCCAGGTGGTTCGCAAGGGTGGGCAGGTTGTCGTGGTTGGCATTCCTAACGAAAGCAGCGAGCTCACGTTTACGGACACCGTACGTGGTGAGGTCGAACTCAATACATCGTACGGCTCGACGTGGCGGAACTTCGAGCAGGCACTCAGACTCATGGAGCGTGGTGAGATTGCCGTCGATACACTTCTGGATCGGTCATTCACCGTATCGGCCCCGGAGGAGGCGTTCGAGGCGTTTCTCGCCGCAGAAACCTGCAAACCGGTGTTTGAATTCGGGACCTAACGATAGAGCACGACCGACGGACGGCGGTGGTGACCTAACAGTAACGCTTTTGGTTTCTGGATAATACGTTTGGATACTGAACGATGGAAATCACCGATATCTCTGCGACGAATGTGAGCACTGAATCCTGGGGCGAGTTCGTCGAGTTCCCGCTCGTAACGGTGATGAGTGGGTATGACGAGTACAACAACGCTGCGGGAGACAATCCACAGGCGAGACGGAAATGGATGGGGCCGGTCGGCGATGTCGTCGTCGAAATCGAGACGGATGCCGGGATCACTGGTGTCGGTCACGGCAACTGGGCGACTGGTGCCATCAAAACGATCGTTGATGAGACGCTCTCGAAACTCGTCGTCGGGCGCGATCCAACCGAACGGGAACGGCTCTGGGATATCATGTACCGAGCGACGATCCCGTTTGGCCGAAAAGGAGCGGCGATCGAGGCGATCAGTGCCGTGGATCTCGCACTCTGGGATATCGCGGGGAAGGCAGCCGACAAACCGGTGTACGAACTGCTTGGCGGACCGGTTTCCGACGAAATTCCCTGTTATGCGAGCAATCTGCATCCGGTTGATCTCGAAACCCTTGAACGCGAGGCCATTGAGTACGTTGAAAACGGATTCGACGCTGTGAAGCTCAGATTTCAGTACGGACCAGAGGCTGGGCGTGCAGGAATGCGAAAGAACGAGGCGGTCGTCGAGACCGTCAGGGATGCGGTTGGGCATGATATTGCGATCGCTGGCGACGCCTATATGGGCTGGTCAGTTCGGTATGCCAAAAAAATGTGCAAGCGCCTGGAGAAATTTGATCTTGCGTGGGTCGAAGAGCCCGTCATTCCCGACAACATCGATGGCTACGCCGAAATTCGGGATGCAACCGACGTGCCGATCTCCGGTGGTGAACACGAGTTCACCCGCTGGGGGCACGAGGAGCTCCTCGAACGGGGTGCTGTTGACATTCTCCAGCCGGACGTGCACCGCTGTGGTGGACTCACGGAACTGCTCCGAATCGATGCGCTGGCCAGCGCACACAACGTGCCAGTAATCCCCCACTCGGGGACGAATCCGCATCTCCATTTCATCGCTGCATCGACAAACGCGCCGATGGCAGAGTATTTCCCGATTCCGCAGTGGTATCAGGACCAGCAGGACGAAAAGGACTCGACATACGCCGATGCGATTTATGCCAATCCCCCGGATGCGACTGACGGCGTGCTCGAACTCCCCGACGGCGTTGGTCTGAGCTCTCAACTCAACCACAGTGCGCTCGAATCGTACGCCGTTGACGACCAATGAGCGATATCAGCTTCGAGTTCAACGTTCCGGTGTTCGCTGGTGCCCCCGAAGCGGGAAGCGATGAGCCACAGCATCGGGATACGCCATGCTATGACCAGCTCGACTGGTCGACGACACGAGAGACGATCGAAATCGCAGCCACTCTGGGTTTCGATGCGGCATGGGCGCCCGATCACCTGCTGCTCGGCCGCAATCGCGCCGAGTTCGAGTGCTGGACGCTGCTGTCGGCGATGGCTGGGTTCACCGACGAAATCGACATTGGCTCGCTCGTGCTCTGCAACGATTATCGGAATCCAGCGCTGGTGGCGAAGATGGCGGCCACGCTGGATGTAATCTCAGACGGGCGGTTGCAGCTCGGACTCGGCGCTGGCTGGCACGAACACGAGTACAACGCCTATGACTGGGAGTATCGAGACGGGTTCGACCGACTGATGCGACTCGATGAGTCGATTCGACTCATCAAACGACTGTGGTCGGCTGGTAGTGCGGGTGCGTGCTTCGACGGTGAGTACTATCAGATCGAGGACGCACCGTGTGCACCCGCACCGGTGCAAGATCCGCATCCACCGATTCTCGTCGGTGGGCAGGGTGAGCAAGTGACGCTAAAGCTCGTCGCAAAACACGCTGACATCTGGAACACCGACGTGTTTAATGGCGACGTTCCAACGCTCAAACGGAAGATCGACGTCATCGAATCGCACTGTGAGACGGTTGGTCGCGATCCAGACGCGATCGAGTACTCCTGGGATGGCCACGTCATCTGCACACGGGATGACGCGACGCTTGATCGGCTGCTCGAGCTGATGACACCCATTCAGTTCGAGGAGAGCTACCAGGATCGGGCACCGATCGAAACCGAGGCAGATGCCCGTGAGTATTTCATCATGGGGACGCCCGAGGAGTGTGCCGATGCGATTGAACGCCGGATTGACGTTGGCGTGACGAAGTTTCAGTGCTGGTTTCTGGACATCCCTGACACCAGTGGGATGGAACTGTTTGCAGACGAGGTGATGGGCGAGGTCAGCTAATGTGGCTCACACTGGCCCAAGCGATTGTGATCGCAGATCCAGCGTACGAATCGTTCACCAATGCGTCGTACGAACGGACGGTTGCAGAATGGGCGATACGGAATACGCTCGTTCGCACAGTAGACCAGGGTGGCAGAACAGTCTCCGATCCTGTCCGGATCGATGTTCCCGAGTGAACCGATCCGACACGGCCGGATGAACGAGCGATCGCTCCGGGTGGATCCGATCGCACTTCCCGAGTAGCCACCACCATAGGTTTCACTCGTTTGCGTACCAACTAGCCCAAACATATATGTCATCTTAATCGAAAGGGGTGACCGCAACGGAAAATGTTGGAAGATAGCACTGCACACGAGTCGATCGTATCACCGTCCCGGCGGACCGTTCTCAAGGGACTTGGGTTCGGAACGGGGGCGCTCATCACAGGCGCCGTTGGACCGGTTGGTGGGGAACCGTCGGCCGACCAGCGTGAATCACGAACAGCAAACCGAATGGAGACGCTTGATCGAGGGGTTGTTGCGATTCCAGTCGAGGATGGCGTGCTGGTTCGCTGGCGGCTGCTTGGGACCGAACCGGCTACGCTCGGCTTTCACGTGTATCGAGATGGAACGAAAGTGACCGACGCACCGATCACTGACAGCACGAACTATCTGGACGCTGCAGGCACCACCGAGTCGAGATACTCGGTACGGCCGGTCGGAAACGGTGCCGGTCGACGACCTGACACCAGCGATCGTGGCCAATCGAACGGTGCGCGATGGGGACAGTCGGAGCCGGTCGACGTGTGGGACCAGCAGTATCTGGAGATCCCCCTTGAGAAACCCGATCCGGTAGCGGGTGAGGATGGCGAGACCGTCACCTATCACGCCAACGATGGGGCTGTCGCCGATCTCACGGGCGACGGCTCGCTCGATATCGTGGTGAAGTGGACGCCATCAAACGCAAAAGACAACTCACAGACTGGACACACCAGCGACGTGCTGCTCGACGGCTATACGCTTGATGGCGAGCAGCTCTGGCGAATCAATCTCGGACAGAACATCCGAGCAGGTGCGCATTACACTCCGTTTCAGGCGTACGATTACGACGGCGACGGGGTGGCAGAAGTTGCAGTCCGAACCGCCGACGGGACGACCGATGCGGCAGGAACTGTGATCGGCGATCCGGACGCCGATCACTCGAACGACGCTGGATACGTGCTCGACGGACCGGAGTATCTCACAGTGTTTGACGGGTCGACCGGCGAAGCGCTCGCAACCGAGTCGTTCGAGCCGGATCGCGGAGCTGTCTGCTCGTGGGGAGACTGTTACGGAAATCGCGTGGATCGGTTCCTCGCGGGAACGGCGTATCTGGACGGCGAACGACCCAGCATCGTGATGACGCGTGGCTACTACGAGAAGACGGTGCTCGCCGCCTGGGACTTCCGCGACGGATCGCTCTCCGTTCGGTGGATCTTCGACTCCACGGATGGCCACTCCGAATACGAGGGCAAGGGTGCGCATACCCTTGCGACGGCCGACGTTGATGGCGATGGTCACGACGAAATCGTCTTCGGTGGTGCGGTTATCGACCATGATGGCAGTCCGCTCCACACCACATCGATGGTGAATCCCGACGCACTCCACTGTGGCAACTTTATCCCGGATCGAGAAGGGCTTGAGATCTTCGTTCCGTCGGAGTATCCACCGGCCGGTGCACCAAGCGCATCGATGCGAGACGCCCACAGTGGGGAGTATATCTGGGCGGCTGACGGTGATGACGTTGGCCGTGCGATGGTTGCTGACATCGATCCGACCCATCGCGGTGCCGAGGCGTGGGCAACCGGCGGCGTCGGAACCTGGAGTGCATCGGGGACGAAGCTCGCTGACGAACCGATCGATTCGGTGAACTCTGCGCTCTGGTGGAGTGGCGATCTCCACCGGGAGCTGCTTGATCACGAGTGGCACGGCGATGACGGCTACGGCGTTGGCCGGCTCAGAACGTACGATCCGGAGACGGAAACGCTTGAGCTGTTGCGCTCGTTTGACGGCACGCGATCGAACAACTGGACGAAGGGTAATCCGTGTATTTCCGGTGATATTCTCGGTGATTGGCGCGAGGAAGTGATCTGGCGGCGTGCTGATAGCGAGGCGTTGCGGCTGTACGCGACGCCACACGAGACGGATCATCGGCTTCGGACGCTGTTGCACGATCCACACTATCGGACGGGGCTTGCACGACAGAACGCCGGCTACAACCAGCCACCCTGGCCGAGCTTTTTCCTCGGCCACGGGATGACACCCCCTGACCCACCCGCAATTGAGCTCGTTCCACATGAGGAGTGAGGCTATCACATCCGACCCACACGGACCATCCTCGTGACACGGAGCGGTGCCAGTACGAAGAGAACGGTGGCGATGCCCGCGAAACAGGGTGCTAGAACCAGGATACGGTTGCCGAGGCGATTTCGATGATTACCAGCGGTTCAGGGGGATCGTCGCTGAGCGACTGCTGGATGTACTCTGGCCAGCTGTCTTCGTCTGGACCCAGATATTTCGGGAAGATATCGCGCGCAGCCTCGTTGATTCGCACCGGATCACCATCGAACACCGACGCAGTCCCCAACAGTGAAACCATCCACTCTGCGTTGCCATTCGTCTGTTGTTCGATCGAAACCGCAACCTTCGGATTCTGGCGGATATTTTCGAGTTTCTTTCCGGCTGTGAGAATAGAAAGAACGCCATCGTCGTAGCCATACCAGACGGGAGCAACGTGTGGTCGTCCGTCCACAGCGGTTGCGATGTGAGCCATGAGCTTTGCATCCGTGATGAGGTGTTCAACGTCAGTTGGAACGCCCATAACCAGTGTTTCTCGCCCCTCGATATAATTCGAAGGGGTGAGAGCCAAAAATATCAACTCGAAGCCAAACCAGCTAGTTCCCACCACCCGAATCGATCTCATTGGACGAGACGTACCGCACACTGTTTGTAGTTTGGCTCGTTCGAGTCGGGGTCAGTCGCTGCGATTGTGAGGTGGTTCGTCTCCGGATGATGGATCGGTAGCCAGACCATGGCTTCGGGAATTGCTTCGTCCTGCTCTATCTGTGCGGTAATCGACGCTCGACGGGTTTCGAGCGTCACAAGCGTCCGCTCGGCTGCTGTCGGCTCAGCTCGTTCGAACGCAGAACGGGTTGCTGGGTTGATTCTGGCCACCGGGTGTGCCGTCTGGCCAGCAGTGACGCGCGTTCGGACGCCAGTGTTGTAGCGATCGAAACAGCGTGCGGTGGTGAGCGTCAACGGATACGACTCATCAGTTGGTTCGGGGACACCATTGTGTAAACCGGTCGAAAATCTGGCTCGACCGGTAGGTGTTGGAAACCGCCAGGGATCGCTTCCAGCATCGGGATTGTAGTACCGATACCCACCTGCTTTTTGTTCATCCGGAGCGGGCCAACGAATCGCGAGCTCGCGTTCGAGGCGCTCGTACGTTATTCCGGAGCAGTCCGCAGTTGTGCCTGCCGTCAGACCAGCAAACTCATCGAAGATGCAGCTGGGAGCAGACGATTTGAGCAGTCCGGGTACAATTCGATTTCCAAGCGCGGTAATGATATCAAGATCACTCCGATGACCAGCCGGAGGTGCAGTCACTGGACGGACCCGTGAGACGGTCCGATCCATGTTCATGGCTGTTCCGGAAGATTCTCCCCAGGTCGCAGCGGGTAAAACGACATCGGCTAGCGCTGCCGTCTCGGACAAAAACGCGTCCTGGACCACGAGAAATGTGGTTTCGAGGCGGTCACGAACTGTTGTACTGTCTGGAAGCCCGGTGGCTGGGTTCGTTCCAACGGTCCAGAGCGCCTCTATCGGCCCCGTCTCGATTGACTCAACGATCCCGACTGGCCCCGGTCCCGGATCATCCGGGAGTCGTTCGACCGGAATATCCCATGTGTCGGCGACGGTACGCCGTTCGTCTACGTCAGCAAACTCCCGGTAGCCTGGCCAGGTACCCTTCGAGGCACAGACCCGCGCGCCCATTGAGTTCGCCTGCCCGGTCAGTGAGAACGGGCCGCTGGCTGGCTTGATATTGCCGGTCGCCAAACAGCAGTCAATGAGCGCCCTGGCTGTTGCGGTGCCCTGTGTGCCTTGATTGATTCCCATCCCCCAGTACAGGAGCGTGGGATCGACGAATGCGTCCACGAGAGCATCGACTTCGGCGATCGAGACGCCAGCTGTGGCTGCCGAACGGTTCGGCGACGAAAGACGACCACGTAGTTCGTCAAAGCCACCGGTAGCTGACTCGATACATTCTCGATCGATCGCGTTTCGTTCGATGGCTCTTGCGAGGATAGCCCGCGCCAGTGCGAGATCACAACCAGGATCTGGCCGGCAATGAACGGTCGCGTGCTCGGCAGTCTTCGTGGCTACTGGATCGACGACGACGAGCGTACTATCTGACTGCTGTGCACTCTGGTGTATCCACCGAAACAACACCGGATGTGCGACGGCTGGGTTGGCTCCCCACACGAGATGTGTCTGTGCGGCGGGGATGTCGTCGTAGGTACAGGGCGGAGCGTCGCTCCCGAACGCACCGTCGTATGCGGCGACAGCGCTTGCCATACACAGCGTCGTGTTTGCGTCGTAGTATCGCGTCCCGAATCCTCCGCGTACGAGCTTCCCAAGTGCGTAGGCAGCTTCGTTGGTCTGCTGGCCGCTGGCAAGCACGGCGATACCGTCTCGATTGTTCGCTTGGATCGCCTCGAACTTCCTGACGATCCGAGTAAGCGCCTCCGGCCATGTTGAAGATGTCAGTGTACCATTCTGTCTGACGAGCGGTTGTGTCAGCGCAGCTCGCCCGGGTGGGCGACTCTCACGGAGCCCTCTCGAACACGCCTGTCCTTCGCTGACAGGATGGTCCCTATCTCCACGGACAGGTAGTGTGTCGTGGCAGTCATCAGTGGGCTCTTGGACGTGTCCACATCCGACTGCACAGCGCATGCACGTGGTCCGGACGAACTCAGTCATCGGCCTGTCCACCATTTTCGGTCAGTGGTGTCGCGTTCGATGATCGGAGTAACTCCCTCATGGTGAAGTGTCAGTAATCTCGCCGACGGTAATCGACCGGTGATCGGTAGTTCATAACGATGAGTATAGTAATCAGCAGGTTGTGGGATTAAAATTCTTTTGGTCTGTTATTTTAATAACTTATAATTAGTAATAGTATATCCACTATGTGTGATGATAATCACGCCAATGAAATAGAACGTTTGCCCGGAGATCAACCCCAGTTGAAATTGATAGCAGCAATTATCCGGACCACCCACCTCTGCGATGGAAATTTCTTCAAACGGGAGCTGCGATCGGGTGACGACGCAGACGTTTGTCCGCATTCAGAAGTTCACATCCGTCAACGGCGGATGGTTAGCTCCCAGATTCGATCACGGACGTGATCCGGCCTGGCAAACACCCATTACACCGGTACGCGAGTAACGGTGCGGGACAGCACCACGACTCCGACGATCGATTGCAGAAAAGCGCGCAGTAACCGCCTCGTGATAGTTGTATGGGCCGATATCGCGGCCGTACCCATCCGGAAATGCCGGACTAACCGAATGTAAAAATCTGCCGACACCGGTGTCCATACATCCGTTCTCACAAACGGGAGTACATGGACATCGGCGTCTGTTACTTTCCGGAGCACTGGCCGCGTGAGCGCTGGGCAACCGACATCGAGCAGATGGCGGCTGCAGGGATCACATACGTTCGAATTGGTGAGTTCGCCTGGAGTGCAATTGAACCGGAGCCAGGAACACACAATTTCAGCTGGATCGAGACCGTGCTAGCGTTGCTCGATGAACACGGTCTCCAGGCTGTGCTCTGTACCCCGACCGCCGCGCCACCGAAATGGCTCGTCGATCAACACCCCGAGATTCATCAGCAAGCGTCGGATGGCACTGTGAACGGGTTTGGGAGCCGACGGCATTACTGTTACAACAGTCCGGTCTACCGTGAACACACCCAACGGGTGGTTACCGCACTCGCTGACCGATTTTCCGGTGCGGATCCCGTTTCCGGCTGGCAGATCGACAACGAGTACGGCTGTCACGGGACGTTGTTCTGTTACTGTTCGAACTGTGCGATGGCGTTTCGTGACTGGCTCCGGGATCGATACGAAACGATTGATCGGCTGAACACGGCGTGGGGAACCGCGTTCTGGAGCCAGCGATACCGATCGTTCGACGAGATCGATCCCCCTCGATCGACGCCGGCCGACCATCATCCGAGCCATCTGCTGGACTATCACCGATTCACCAACGCAGGGGTCGTGGCGTACAATCGTCTGCAGGCACGCATCCTGCAAGCGGCGAACGACGACTGGTTCGTAACCCACAACTTCATGTGTTCACACACGGAGCTGGATCCGTTCGCGTTCCGCGATGCGCTCGATTTTGCCTCCTGGGACGTCTATCCGACAGGGGCACCACAGACGGTGCCGGGGAAACAACCAAGCCGTGAAGCGCTTCGAATCGGCAATGCGGACCAGTTGGGACTGAACCACGCCTGGTATCGTGGGGTTGCGTCCGATCGGTTCTGGGTGCTCGAACAACAGCCAGGCACGATCAACTGGCCCCCGTATTCGCCGACACCCGCAGACGGTGCAATGGCGTTCTGGGCACACCACGCCGTAGCTCACGGTGCTGACGTTGTTTCATACTTCCGGTGGCGGCGGTGTCGCTCGGGACAGGAACAGTACCACGCCGGATTGCGTCGAGGAGATGGCACGCCCGATCGTGGCTATCACGACGCTTCCCGTGTCGCAGCCGAACTGGACGGGCTAGCGGACGGTGAGATCGATGCTTCTGTCGCGCTCGTTATCGATCCACCGAGTCTCTGGGCACTGTCATCACAGCCGATGGCTCCGTCGTTCGATCCATGGGAACAGATCAAAACGTACTACACCGCGATTCGTGGGCGTGGGATCACCGTTGCTGTGGTCTCACCGACCGATCCACTCGAATCGTATCCGTTCGTCGTCGCACCGTCGTTGCATCTGCTGGATGCGGTGCGCGCAGAACATCTCACGCAGTACGTCGAATCGGGTGGCACCCTGCTCACAACGCTTCGAACTGGTGAAAAAACACGAACGAATCGTCTCGTGGCGGGGATGGCACCCGGTCCACTCACTGCCACCGTTGGTGCAACCGTGGCAGAACACGAGACGGTTCCCGACCAGTTCGAGACGCGCGTAACGATCGACGGATCGACGTTCGAGTATCACACCTGGGCCGAAGCGCTCGCTCCGACGACTGCAACTTGTATTGGGACGCATGCGGCCGGCGTCCACCAGCATCGTCCAGCAATCACGCGTAACGACGTTGGTGACGGCTCGTGTTACTATGTCGGTGTCTGGCCGACGCCTGCGCTTGCTGACAAACTCATCAGTAGGGTGCTGTCGGAGGCTGGCATCGATCAGTTGGACGACCGACTTCCCGATACCGTTCGCGTGGCTTCGCGTGGGCAATACACCTGGGTGTTCAACTTTGGCACAGATTCCGTCACGATTGCTGGTGACGTCACGATCGGCTCCGCCACGCTTGAGGCGTATGCGTATGCGGTGACCACTGGGTCGATTGATTTACTCGAAATCCACTGACGATGGTGACGGCCACCTGTTTGAGCGACTTGATTGGGTGAGCTTCTGCGCTCTACGCGTTCGCCTGCACCGTAACACCAAAACGTTCGGAGTCATCTTCACCTAGAGACGACCCATGCCAACACCGCTCGCGACGTTTGAATCGTCACTACAGGAGGTCGAATCGTCGGTCACGCGAACGACACCACAATCACTCGAAGCCACACTGCAAGCGGTGATCGAACGGCCAGCTGTCGGCGTGCAGTTGCCGTTTGATACGTGTTCGCTGGCCGATTTGGATGTGAATCTCCATCCAACGCCGCGAACGCTCCAGTCGGCTGTGTGTGGCATCACCACCGCAGTGCTCGGGATTGCCACGTACGGCACGCTGGTGCTTGAGGCCACGCCGACCGGATCGGAGCTATCGAGTCTCTTTCCAGACCACCATGTCGCGGTCCTTCGAGCGGCGGACGTGGTTCCGGACATGGAGACGGCTTTCGAGCACCTCTCGGAGCTCGTGGCTGCCGGTCGCGGCGACCACGTTCTCGCGACTGGCCCGAGTGCAACGGCAGATATGGGATCGCTGGTGTACGGTGCGCACGGTCCACGCGAAGTAACTGTCGTTCTCGTGGAGGAATGATGGACGGATCCAGGGCCGAAACGGCAGCACAGATCGAACGGCTGCTCGAAACCGAGGGTGAAACAGTTGCTGAAAATCTCACCGATCTCAACCAGGGCCGATACGAATCGGTTGCCCGGCTCGATGAGTACGATGCGTACAAATCCCGGGCTCGGTCGATCAAAGCGGACGCAATCGAGCGACTCCCCGAACTGATCGAGACCGTCAGAACGGCCGTCGAGGACAATGGTGGAGCCGTCTATCTCGCAGACGACGCCGATGATGCGAATCGATACATTCGCGAGGTCGTCCAGGACGAAAACGCTGACACTGTCGTCAAGAGCAAGTCGATGACGACGGAGGAAATCGAATGCAACGAAGCGCTCTCTGCGGCGGGGGTCTCCGTCTGGGAGACTGATCTGGGAGAGTTCGTTCTCCAGGTGGCAGATGAGTCGCCATCACACATCGTCGTGCCGGCGATTCACAAATCACGAGAAGCAATCGCCGAGTTGTTCAACGAGGCCTTCGAGCCCGACGAACCGCTCGAAACGCCCGCAGAGCTCACTGCCTTCGCACGAGACCATCTCGGCGCCAAAATTCGCTCGGCGGACGTTGGAATTACGGGCGCGAACTTCATCGCAGCTGACACCGGAACGATCGCGCTCGTCACGAGCGAAGGCAATGCGAGAAAAACCGTGGCTGTACCGGACACGCAGATCACTGTTGCTGGCGTTGAAAAGCTGCTCCCGACGCTTTCGGATCTGCAGCCGTTTGTCGAGCTCATCGGCCGGTCGGGGACTGGCCAGGACATCACGTCGTACGTGTCGCTGTTCACACCACCGGTGGCGACGCCACCCGTGAATTTCGACGGGCCCGAGACGCCGATCGCAGACGACGACCGAGAACGGTCGTTCCATCTCGTCCTCATTGACAACGGACGACTCGACGTTCGTGATGATCCACAGCTGCGTGAGACACTCTACTGCATCCGGTGTTCCGCGTGTCTCAACTCCTGTGCAAATTTCCAGCACGTCGGTGGCCATGCATTTGGCGGAGAGACGTACTCTGGTGGGATTGCCACTGGCTGGGAGACGACTGTCAATGGCATTGGTAGCGCCGCATCGTTCAACGATCTCTGTACCGGCTGTTCGCGGTGTGTGAACCAGTGTCCGGTGGAAATTGATATTCCGTGGATCAACACGGTTGTTCGCGATCGAATCAATCGCTCTGGCGACGCCGATGCGTTCTCCTTTCTGGTCGATCCGCTCGTCCCCGACACACAGCCCGACGGCCTTGATCCACAGAAACGGTTCTTTGGGTCGTTTGAGTGGATAGCGACGCTGGCAAGCAAAACCGCACCGGTCTCGAACTGGCTCCCGAAACTGCCGGGAGCCCGGAGCATTCTCGAACGAACGCTGGGGATCGATCGCCGTCGGGAGCTCCCACAGTTCAAACGAGAAACCCTGCGATCGTGGTTTCACGCCCGTGATGGGCCAGCCCTTGATACCGTCCGTCGGACGGCCGTGCTCTATCCGGATTGTTACACCAATACCGTTCACGTCGACCGTGGCAAGGCGGCGGTCCGAGTGCTCGAAGCACTCGGCGTTGCCGTCGAAATGCCGGCGATTCGGTCGTCTGGTCGCGCTCCGCTCTCACAGGGAATGATCGATACCGCTCGACAGCATGCAAACGCAGTGGCTGCGGATTGCATTCCGCTGATCGAGGATGGGCGTGATGTGGTCGTCATCGAACCCGGCGAACTGGCCATGTTCCGTTCGGAGTATGCAAAACTACTCGATGAAGAGCGAGCTGAATCGATTGCCACGGCCAGTTACGATCTGTTCGAGTATATCTACGGACTGCTTGAGAACGGCGGTGACTCGACAGCGCTTGCGGGGCCTGCTGAGCCTGTGGCGTATCACGCGCACTGTCAACAACGAACGCTCGGGCTCGAATCGTACACGACTGCCGTTCTCGAACGGCTCGGCTTCGATGTAATTGAGAGCGATGTCGAATGCTG
The DNA here is from genome assembly GCA_025041195.1 of Halobacteriales archaeon YIM A00013. Taxonomy (GTDB): domain Archaea; phylum Halobacteriota; class Halobacteria; order Halobacteriales; family Haloarculaceae; genus Halocatena. The sequence goes on along the minus strand of JAKCFM010000002.1, from coordinate 203,980 downwards.
TGGCATGGCCGGCTCGTTCGGCTATAAGAGCGAGTATTACGATCTCAGCATCGATGTCGGCACAGCGCTTGCCGAGCAGTTCCGGACTCCAGCGACGACCGACCGAACGGTTGTCGCGAGTGGGACGTCCTGTACCGACCAGCTCGACGATCTGCTCGAACGAACGCCTCGCCATCCGATCGAACTGCTCGATCCACACACCCAAAACAGCTAAGCCGATTCGTTTACACATCTATCAGTATGGAGCGTATTGCATTCCAGTTACAGATAGCGGAGGGAAAGCGAGACGACTATCGAGAGGCCCACGAAGCCGTCCCAGAGTGGTTAGAAACTGCGTATCTTGATTCAGATGCCCAAATCGAACGGTACAGCGTGTTTGAGGCCGATGGAACGGTGTTCGGCGTGCTTGAACTCGAGGATCCGGAGGCGTTTCGCGGGGTTATGAATGAGAGTGTGGCCCAATCGCGCTGGGATGGGAAAATGGCGTCGATACTGACCGACGATGAACCGGTCTGGCTTGATGAAGTGTATCGGCTGTGCTGAATGGAACCAACGATCACAGCGTATGCACGCTCTGAATTCGCTACTGATCAGCAATTCTCTTGATCGGTTTCTGTACAGCTCAGCAACAGTACTGACCATTTACAGTACAGATAATCGCCTGTGCAGAGATGGAATAGTATCGTTACTTGATAATTAGTACCTCACGATATAATTACCATCAAATTTTATAAAAATATACTGGCTCCATCTACGGCTGACTCGACAAACTGGAACAATCCATCGTACAACCGTTACAGTTGGAGATATCGAAGACAGCGATCAGCCGTGACAAGGACGCACATAGGAGTGCTGATGATTTGAATATATGAATTATGGTAACTCTGCTCTTTCATCAGCTATTGCACTGGACGTTGTAGACTCGATTCAATTTCCATCACTTACGAATCAGGTGCGTTCCCAGTGAGATATCACCCTGGCCTCAACGAGTCGTAGCAAATAGAATATGATCGGTAAAACTCTGTGGGTGCTTTGTCCAAAAAAGGCTCGCTCATGATTTATCCCTGTGGGGCGTCCGCTATCTTGATGGAAAACGAACTACCCGACGACCTGTCCCCATCGGAGGCGATAGAGACACTGACAGAAATCGAGGGCTACGACGAAACCCTGACGGTTCGGACGTTTGGGCTGACGCTAATGGTGTTCGCACTCGCGATTGGAGCAATTCCAATTTCGTATGCGGCTTCGGAGTCATGGCTCATCGGCCACGCATATGGTGGCGTGATCGAGGCCCTGCTCTGGGCGCCATGGATCGGCGGCGCAGTGACAATTACTTCTGTGCTCTGGAACACACACTCGATTTCGCTGGGCGAGCCGAACGAGCCGGTCTACAACTGTCTGGGTGTTTTGTTTACGGCTGTGTTCTTTCTCATGGCGATTGGCGTACAGATCGTTGTCGGCGCCAGTATGAACGTCTACATCACCTGGGGAATCACTGCAGGGCTATTTACAGCGCTTCTTGGTGGCTGGTACTACTATCTGTACCGAAAACGCTGGGCACTCATCCCGCTCATTGTGGCGGGCGCAGTGATCCTGCTCGGGAATCTGCTGTTGAGCACGATCGCGCTGCAGACAGTCCAGGCGGGCTTTGCCACTGGCTTTTTGCAGGGTGGTGTGTACTTTCTTACTGGGCTTGCGATCTCCATGCGAGGATAAGGGATGGATCTCGACGAAGAACTCGAACTCATTCACCAGCCCACCCGCCTTCGAATCATGCGCGTGCTGTATCGCCATCGGGACGTGTCGTATTCGGAACTCCGTGATACGTTGGAACTCACCGATGGGAATCTCGCCACGCACACCGAGACGCTCGAAGCAGCGAACTGTCTCGAATCACGCGACGCCTGGGCACAGAATGGTTTCGAAACCCGGTATCGAATCACCACCCACGGGATCTCGACGTTCAAACAGTATCTTGGAGAACTGCGACAGCTACTGGAAGCAGTGCCAGACGATCAGTGACCCGTGCAAAACGAATCCGTCGACCAGTTGGGACTCCGATCTGATTGTTGGACGTCATCGGCTATCTCAACAATAACGAATGCATCGTGACGTGGGTTGATACCGACGGCGACAGATGAGAGTCTATCAGTAGTAATTGGATACATTCAGTAATACTACTCATCATTCTGGAACTTTCATCTCCCTTCCCCTGGCTAATGCGTTCAGCTCGACAGCATCCATCCGTGAGTGTTGGAGATACGTGGAATTGCAAACTGCCGTGCCTATAATTTCATCTATTTCTCGGTCCGTAGAGCACGTGACGTGGCGATGATTTATGGGAGTAATCACCATCCGCAGATCGGCGACAGAGCACGGATCTGGCGAACGCTTATTGGGTTGTGGGACGTTGGTTGTGACCATAATGGGACTATTTAAAAAGCTCGGACGGCAGGCCGAACAGTTCAAACGTGATATGAAATCTGCGGCAGAAGAAACGACCGATTCAGACGAACCCACGTACTACTGTACCCACTGTGAAACGCAGTTTGGAGGCCCCTCCGAGCACTGCCCAGAATGTAACAGTACGGATATCAGAGTGGTCCAGTGACGAGCCGTCTCGGCCAGAACTACTGTTCTTCGCGTGCCGTTCGTACCAGCGCAGCTCCGAGGGCAACTGTATCAGATGGTGTAGTTTCCATTCCAGATATGCTAGCTCACCAAAGCATATAGGGTTCTATAGTCGGAAAGGAGGTCGTATAGATGCAACAAACCGATGAGGTTGATGCGCACGGACGAGCCACACCGGATTGGCTCCGTGCAGAACGGGAGTACGATGACGACGTGATAGGTGAGAATACGCTGGGCGAGATGTTCGTCGCGAGTGCGCGACGGAACAGTGACCGGCCCGCCCAGAACTATAAAGGTGGTATCTATGACCGCACACTGGCTGGCGTTGCCTACCCCAGCGCGCCACGCAACGAGTTCGCATCGCTGACGTACGGTGAAATGCTGACGGTTGTCCAGCGGCTGAGTGCTGGGTTCATCGATCTCGGGGTTGAACGCGGTGATCGCATCGGACTGTTCGCGAACACTCGAATGGAGTGGGCCCAGTGTGACTTTGCGCTCCTCTCGATGGGCGCCATCGTGACGACCGTCTACACGGAGTCGAACGCGGATCAGGTGGAGTATCTGCTGGACGATTCGGGCGCATCGGGCGTCATCTGCGAGAACGAAGCGTTGCTCGACCGTGTCCTCTCAGTTGAGGCCGAACTGGATCTATCGTTCGCCGTCGTGATGGACGCAGTCGAGACACCCGACGCGCCAATCGATATCTACTCGCTGGCGGATATCTATGAACGCGGGACGGCTGCGTTTGAGGCGGATGCGTTTACCGAGCGTCTTGATGAGTGTGACCCCAGTGATCTCGCATCGCTCGTCTACACCTCCGGAACGACCGGAGATCCAAAGGGCGTCATGCTGACGCACAGGAACTTCCGAGCGAACGTTAATCAGGTCCGGAAACGGGTCGGTCCGCGACCGGATAAGGACGCGGAGATTCCAGTTATCGACGAGAACGCTCAAACGCTGTCGTTCTTGCCGCTGGCGCACGTTTTCGAGCGGCTGGCCGGACACTTTTCGATGTTTGCTGCCGGTGGGACTGTCGCGTACGCAGAGTCTCCAGACACCGTGAGCGAGGATCTTGAGATCGTCAAACCCTCCGGTGCAACGAGTGTTCCACGTGTGTATGAACGCGTCTTCGAACAAATGCGCTCACAGGCGGCTGGATCGGACGTCTCCGAACGAATCTTCCACTGGTCGCTTGCGGTGGCTCGCGAGTACAGCACTATCAAACGCGATCCAGAAGCGAGTCCGGATCTAGCGTTGCGGCTAAAACACGCGATTGCGGACACGCTCGTCTACAGCAGTGTCCGCGAGGGGGTTGGTGGCAACATCGAGTTGTTCATCTCGGGTGGCGGATCGTTGTCGAAAGATCTCGCTCGGCTGTTCGACGGGATGGGAATTCCAATCAATGAGGGCTACGGGCTGACTGAAACGGCACCTGTCGTCTCCTCCAATCCACCCGAAGCGCCAAAACACGGCACGCTTGGGCCACCGGTCGTTGACTGTGAGGTGACGGTTGATGCGTCCGTCGTTAGCAAGCAGCGACGCGAGGACGCCGACGGAGCGGTCGGTGAGCTACTCGTTCGGGGGCCAAATGTCACCCAGGGCTACTGGAACGATTCCGTGGCGACCGAGGACGCATTCACTGAAGCGTCTGACGGCGGGGAACCGTGGTTCCGCACCGGTGATATCGTCACTATCGACGAGGATGGCTATCTCATCTACACCGATCGGCTGAAAACCCTGATCGTGCTCGACACCGGGAAAAATATCGCCCCTCAGCCAATTGAGGACGCCTTCGCCACCTCTGAGCGCATCGAGCAGATCCAGGTCGTTGGTGACAACGAGAAGTTCATCGGTGCGCTTATCGTGCCAAATTTCGACCAGATTCGTTCCTGGGCCGAGAATCAAGCAATCGACCTCCCCGATGACCAGGGGGCCATCTGTGCTGATGAGCGCGTCAACGCGTATATTGGCGACGAAGTCGACCGTGTGTGTGCTGATTTCTCAAAACACGAACGGATCAAACAGTTTGAACTCGTGCCGGTCGAGTGGACCGCAGAAAACGACTATCTTACCCCCTCGATGAAGAAAAAGCGCCGCACCATTCACGACGGCTTCGAGTCGTATATCGATCGGATCTACGGTGACTGAGTGACGCTCGGTTCGTCGTGAGCAACACCCATTCTAATTCGTCGTGAATGAAAATTGATCGAGGCCATTCAAAATCTCGGGACGACTTCCTCGAAGATTTTCCGCTCAATTCGCTGGAGTTGCTCGCCAATCGTCCCTGCCGTGCGGTTGCGTTGTTGCGCGATCGCGCGATGGGTTGACCGTCGTGGCACGTCGTAGTACCCCTGTTCCATGGCGATTTTGAGCGTTTCTTGTTGGTTTTCCGTCAACATCGAAAACGGTGTCTCACGTTGAGGCTCGTACTCGCCAGTTCGTTCTACGGTCATCCTGATTGAATCAGGGAGCGCCGCCACGGCTGATTGAACCGCTTGATTCTCGCCGAAAATCGTGAGACGGAGTCCGCCATCGGCGGTGAAATCAAGCGGCGTATCGATGATGATTTCGTGCGCATCTAGCAGTGTGAGCACCTCGATAGTGAGCTCACCTGGCCGATAGTGAAGATAGATGAGAAATCCACACTCGGTTTTCGAGATCTGATAGGCAAGCGTTGCAGTACTGTGTTCAAGTGCTCGTTCGATTGTGTGACTATCACCGCCAACCTCACAGAGCAGTACAGCAGTTTCATCATTTAGTAACTGAATCTGATTGAGCCGCTGTCGATGGATTTTCGGATCATCACTGGCCAGCCGATCGGTCGGACCGAAACAACCGTCCACCGGTGTGAGTCTGACGACCGTATATCGCATTACCCAGCAGAGAATATCTGCAGAGAGAAAACAATTCTGCGGATAGAACAGTACCGTCCAGTACGAATGCGTCTCGAATTCGAACAGCGTCGGATCTTAAATCCTCCTGGGATACACGGAGATAGCGTTAGGATGTATTCCCCCTAACCACTGGGCGTCTCATGACACAGGTAGAAGACACGAGCCGCGACATGCGCATTACTCCCGACTCGTTTGCTGGTGGCTACTTCCGAAATGCCGTCTACCGCCACTGGGATCCGTATGAAGACGTCTCACAGGAGCAACTCGAATCCGACCGACAGAAATTGATTGCGAGTGAAATGACTGAAGCGGAGTTTGACGGCCTACGGGGCACTATTGCGCTGTTTGGCGCTGGAGAGGAGGCTGTGACCGAAGATCTCGCACCCCTTGCAGTCGTTCTCGATGACATCGACGATCAGATGTTTATCACATCACAGCTCTACGAAGAGGCCAAACACACGCAGTTCTTTGATCGGTACTGGCGTGTAGTCATTGATCCAGTTGCACGTGCGCGCGACTTCGAGTTGACCCTCCCAACTGATCAGCGATACGTAAACGAGGAGTACGTTGCCCTGTTCGAGAAAAACGAAGCTGCGATGAAGCGATTGTTGACCGAGGACAGTGCAGAAACCCGCGCTAAGGCGTTCTGCCATTATCATCTCACGATTGAAAGCGTGCTTGCCCAGACCGGCTACTACGGGCTCCAAGCTGCGTTCAGCCCGGATGGACCAGAACTGTTCGATGGTGACGAAACCCTCCATCTCGAAGGACTCATTGAAGGCATCACGTACGTCCGTAGCGACGAAGGCCGTCACGTCGGCTTCGGGATGCAAAAAGTTCGCAAACTGATTCAAAACGACGAGGTCGCGTCGGAAGTCGTCCAGCAAACGCTACAAGCGTTGATGGGTCACGTTGCGGGCGCTGTCCAGGGTGGAAATATGCCGATCGATACGGCCCCGCTTGTAGAATACGCACAGGAAAAAATCACCCGACGTATCGAAATTCTAACTGAGGAAGATGCCGAACTCCCCCCGGTTGAGGAACTCGTCACAATCGAGGACGCCACTGCGAACTGAGTCGGCCGTCACGGAGGCTATCTACACCGTCAGCTCCAACAGGCTATCATCCCACAGCAGCGTAACTGCCAGCCGCAAAGACGTGGTTAACTGATATATTATTACTAAATAATACGGCGAAAACAACAATATCAACGGACAACATCCAATCTGGCGAATACTATTACTAACAATAGTTATATATCATAGTCTATATCTTAAATGGCCATACATGTCCTGAGATATGAATAAGTTATAGTAGCAGTATCGTCCTCTGTGCTTCGCGATAGCCCAACGACGAAATCAGACGACTCGACGCGGCGAACAGTTAATCGCCGAACGATCCTCCGGCGGATGGCTGGTGGGGCAGCCATTATTTCCGGAGTGCCACTCTTGAGCGGGAGTGCAACTGCGACAATTGCCGAGGCCCAGTGTCTCACTGCCATGTCCGCTCCGGATGACTACCCCGTTATCGAGAAACAGGAGGGCATTTTCGGCGGATCAGAATTCGTTGAGCACGGGACGTTCCCGGAGGGTGCCGATGAAGTCCTCATCTACGTGCATGGGTGGCTCGAACTCTTTACGGGTGGAGCAGGGGATCAGGGGTATACGCTCCAGACGGCACTCCGACAGAACGGCTACGACCATCCAACGATCACATTCAAATACCCGTCGAACAACCCGAACTGGTGGGGTGTGCAAGACGCCGCCGAAGAAGACGGACGAGCGTTTTCGTCGTGGTTGCAAGATTACCGAACGCAAAATCCGAACACCACCATTCGAATGATTGGTCACTCACTCGGCGCACGGACAGGCCTTGGCTGTCTCGATGAACTAGTGAATGAAAACGGTCACTCGCCCATTCGATCGTTCGGCATGATTGGCGGCGCGATTAACCAGAGTGCAGTCACGACTGACGGTGAGTTTGGCGCGACAATAGCCAGCGGCGCCGACGAGGTCAACAACTACTACAGCAAACACGACAACATTCTCAACGAAATCTTCCAGCTCGGCCAGTTCGGTCCGGAGGCGGTTGGTGCGTACGGGGCACCGTTGTTTGGAGAAACGCCGTCGAACTACTACGACCACAACGTCGCAGAGAGCGTCAAGGGCCACTGCATCTATTACAAACCTGATAAGGGCTGTGTCCCACGGATTGTTGCGAACTTTCCCCCTGGAAACCAGGAAAGCGACGATGACTGGTGGCCATTCTAGCCAGTTGCACTGACCGGCATTTCATGTCTTCACCGAGGACCAGAGTTCTACAATTTCAAATATATTCATAATCATATCAGTTTTGAATAGCTATAGCTAACCAGATCCACCCTCCAAGAAGAGACCAACATCGTATAGTTTATTCCTAGTTGATGGACGTGCTTTCGCGTAGTTAGCGGATACACAGCAGATATACCCCATAATTAGTTTGAATTTATATATAGATATTCTTATATTATCTGCGGAGCGTATATTATATCGCAATTATTGTCGGATGTAGTGCTATTATTTTCTTCTTATGTAAGCTGGTAAATGACCGGCAACATGTATTCGTGACAATATCACTCTTGTAGAAATGAAATTGTGAAACAATAATGAATAATCAGGTAATATTCGTTGGGGGACTACACGGTAGTGGAGCAGCTGTTGTTCCGCAATTGTTAGCCCAACACCCAGCGATCGAGACCGGACGTGCTGACGACTCCTTGCCCGAGGCAGATGATCAGTTTCACTCCTTCTTCGAGCCGATCGAGTATTACGGTGGAGCAGGCGCATTCGCATTCCATCCAGACGCCCAAATCGATCCAACAGATGAGAACTGTATGGATACCGTCCTTGCACAGTTCCGATCGAGTATCGACGGTCTGTGGCACTCTGACACTGCGGTGGGGGTCCAGTACTCTCCTGCAAACATCACCCGAGCCCGACTGCTGGCTAGTGCGTTTCCGAATAGCACTCAGTTGTACATCCACCGCCATCCAGTGCTCGATGGAATTGCGACGAAAGAGCGGACCAAAGACAGAACACAGCCACTCGATTCGATCGTTCGGCACTGGCTGTATTCTCACGAACGGCTACTGCAGGACGTTGATGAGCTCGAAAACTGCTATGTCGTATCGTTTCATAAACTCCGACGACACCCAACCGAAGTTCTCGCTCCAGTGTTCGAGGCAGCGGGGCTCTCTCCCGTCGAGATCGACGCACAGGCGCTACGATCGATCGGCAGAGATGGATGGGCTGGCTGGCTGCACAGCACGGACGCAAAGCGGGCCCCCATCGAACAGTTGGAGCCTGAAATTCGCCGGTTTGGGTATCGCCTTGATGAACCCGCACCGGTAGAATCTCCAGCGACGGAAGCTATCGTATCGGACCCAACGTCGAAACAGAATCTATGCCCCAACCAGTATGTGCTCCCGCAATCTCGATCCACGATCGAGGACGTAGAGACACCAACCGACCGGATTCTGTTCGTTTCATTCGGGACGCGCGGTGACGTACAGCCGTGTATCGCGCTCGCTCGCGGATTCCAACAGCGTGGCTATGACGTTCGGATCTGTTCCAATGAACCCCACCGAGAACTGGTTGAACAGTACGGCGTTCCGTTCGTCAGCCCGCATCCTGCGGCACGCATCGACGTTCCGATCGATCCGGCTGCCACGGAAAAAGAACAGATGGACGCGTTCTTTGACGAACTGTCCACGTTCTATGACCACTATGGGACCGATATCGTCGAGACGATCGCTGAGAGTTCGGACTGGGCCGATTGCGCGATACTGGGAACGGCCGTATTCTGCTGGGGACTCCTCTACAACCATTTCGACATTCCCGTCGTGGATATCAGATTTGCACCGCTGTATGTTGATGGTGACGACGTTGGCGAGCATCCTGGCATCCACAACTTTTTCGGAAATCTAACAAAAATAGCCTACGCTGCAACCGGCTTTGGGATCGATCGGGCGCTGAATGACGCCTATGAGGAGTGTGGAATCTCGTATCGCTACGACGATGAAGATGCGATGCAGACATTCTCACGAGTTAATACTACGCTCACGTTGCGCGGATACAGTCCTCGGGTAAGTGATCGCGGGGTTCCAGGGCTCCCCGATGAAACGACAGGCTTCTGGCAGATTCAAGACACGGTGACGGCGGATCAATCGCTCGATAGAGCCACACGTGATTTTCTGACCGATGGTCCAGCGCCGATCTGTCTCAATTTCGGGAGTGCCGCTATTTTCGATGACGATGGAGCACCGTGGGCTGAGGATCTTCTCAGATCGATTCAACGATCTGGGCACCGGTGTATCGCAATTGGATCGAACGTTCCAACGTCAGTACGGTCGTGGGCCTACCAGATTGATGCAGTGCCACACGAGGCACTCTTCGAACACTGTCGCGCGGTCATCCACCACGGTGGAGCCGGCACGACGGCTGCGTGTATGCGTGCCGGAACTCCCGCGATCATTGTCCCCTCCGTCACCTGGGCCGACATGCCACAGTGGGCAGAGTGGATCGAACGAGAGGGTGCCGGAATTCACGTTCGAAATCCAGCGGATGGATTTGACCATCATCTTGAACGGATCATGGATTCGTCATTTCAGCAACGCGCACAAGCAGTTGGAACGGCACTTGCTGCGGAAAACGGCGTCGAAACCGCTATCAACGCCTTTGAAGACCATTTCGAATCTCAGCAGAGCAATCGACAGCGGGACCACCTGGCAATACGGTTTATCGATTCGCTACCGATCGCCGACTGGCACAAACGCAAGCTGGCGGGGGTCGCGCTTCTCAATGAGCCAGAGACTAATGCCGGTAAAACGATCGAGCGACGGGATACATTTCTCGAAACGATCAACGCCACCTCGCAAGCATTCCCGGCGTTCAACACCGACTGGCCAGCAAAGAACAGACCACTTGCTGTGGAAACGCACGACTGTCCACACGAGACTGCAAGCATTGAGCGGTGGAACTTTCAGGCATCTCTCGAAACCGAGGCTGGCGACAGACTTTCAGTATTCTCGTTGCTTTCCGAGCGTGAGGTTGATGATGAAAAACTGGCCCATGCCAATCTTGGAGCCCATATAGGATCCAACGGCGAGAAATACGAACGCTCGATCGGCGATCCTCGGACCCCGGGACATCTCGTACCAGAACTGTCTAGCGCCCCCACAACAGATTACTTCAGCCGTGCTCTCAGAGAGGTCTACGAAACGGATGTGTTCCCAGACCCAGATGCGATGGCCACCAGCGAACCAGAGATTCCACGCGAGGAGTTTGACTACTCGATAGGCGATCTCTCTATCGACAAGGAGGATGAGAGCTATTACATTGAACTCGATAGCGAAAACAGCACCGATGGATTCGGATTCTCGTTGCGATTCGATCCACAACAAGAACCAGTGTTACCGCTCGAAGACGGCATCATGCGAGGCGTTACAGCCGGGTCGTCACTGTTTTCCTACTCGTATACGCGTCTGGACGTTACGGGGCACGTCGTTTTCGACGGTGAACGCGAGTCAGTTGCTGGGTCTGGATGGTACAATCATCAGTTCGGTGGGGATTCGGATGCCGGAGCGGCCCTCGACAACCTCCACTCCAGAACGCAGTTCAGGATCCATCTCGACAATGAGGCAGAGCTATATGCTGCGATAGTAATCGATCTCACGAACGACGAGCGGCTCCACGATACCGACATCATGTACGTCGGTCCAGATGGGGATCGCAGCCGACACACGGGAACGCTCGAACAACAGCGTCGGTGGTCGAGTATGCGGACGTACACCGAGTACGGGGTCGAGTGGACGCTGACGGTACCGGCGTTAGATATCGATATCGATATCCGGGCGATTGACGACGATCAGGAATACCGAACGATCATTGCACAGCCCGGGTTCTGGAACGGACCGATTGTGGTCAGGGGTGACCACAATGGGAACAAAATCGGAGGAGTCGGGATGTGTGCACAGTACGGAAACGGCGGTGACCGATCACACTACCGAACGTTCCTTGACGACGTGAGCCGCGAAGTCCAGCGATCTGTGCGAGAGCAACTGCCGCTCAAAGATATGTCCGATGACAGGATACAGGCTCTCATTGCCCGTGATGAGTACGATACGTTAATGCGAGGGGTTGACACGGAGGCATTCGTCGACGCAATCGTACAGCCGCTTCGAACGATCATCGACCGGGGTGGGAAGGGCTGGCGCTCGATGTGCCTCCTTCTCTGTGCTGATGCCGTCGGCGGTGATCCACAGGAGCTACGGCCAGCGCTTGCATTGTTCGAACTCATTCATACGGGGAGTTTGATCGTCGATGACGTAGAGGACAACTCGGACGTGCGACGTGGTGGACCGGCAGCCCACACAATCTACGGTGATGCAACCGCGATCAATGCCGGAACAGCCGGATATTTTGTGTGCGAACCCATGCTTGAAGCCGTCGATCCAACCGATGAACAGTGGCTCCGGTTTTATCGCTTGCACAACTTTTCGATGCGGGCAACCCACGCAGGTCAGGGAATGGATATTCGCGGCTGGGAACATGTGGTGCCGGACTGTCTCGAAACGGGAGAGTTTGAACCGCTGTGGGAAAATCTCTGTGCGACGCACCGGCTCAAGAGCGGCGTACCAGCGATGTTTGCTGCCAGACTGGGCGTTGTTCTCGGGAATGGAAGTCCTGAAGCGGAAACAATCATCGGTGAATACTTCTTTGCGTTAGGGCTCGCCTTCCAGATTGTCGATGACGCGATCAATCTTCGTGGGTACGAACACGACCTGAAAGAACACGGCGAAGACCTCATGGAAGGGAAAGTCACCGCACCCATCGTCCGAGCCTTGCAGGTGCTCGATGAACCAGAGCGAACCACGTTGTATCAGGAACTGCAGGCCGAAGACGAAGCAATGGATATCCATCGGATCATCGATCTCGTAGAGGGCTGTGGCGCTGTCGATTGGTGCTACGACTACGCTCGTGCGATAGTCGATGATGCCTGGGAACCAGTGGACGACGTCCTTGACGCGTCACAGGCGAAAATGATGTTGCGTGCCTTTAGCTGGTTCGTCGTCGACGTTCGAGACTACTAGGTGTGAGTGCTCAATTCCTTCCGAACCGACGGGGATTGCTCCCAGTGCAGTGCTGGATACCAGCTCGTCCTCCCTTGACGACGCGGGGATTTCAGTTCGCGCCCTCTCGATCTTCGCGGAGAAGATGTTTTATAAATTCTACCCATTCTTCGTGGTCGAATTCATCAGCAGGTATGCATTTAATCTGCAGTCGGGTTCGATTCCCCTGAAACTCCGTATCCAATCGTACGCGCTCTCGATCATCGATGAGGGCTGTGGCAGTTGTCAGCAGATCATCTTCGTCTTCGACAGGGAAATCACGAACATCAACCTGGACGGAGTTTGCCCGGGTCCGCAATAATACCCGGTTTGTCCCATCCACTCGAAACGCAATGTAGATTTTCTGTGTCCAACTTGGACCGTCCAGGACGGGGATTTCAGTCATCGAATCGACAAGCTGCTGGACGAGTGCAGGCGTGTTCTCGTTCGTCCGCTCTTCGAGATGCCACCGTTTTCCGTTCACCTTCCACGGATTGTCGGACGGAGAATCCCCCGTTTCGAACTTCTCTAGATCAGAGGTTGGTACAAGCGTCTTCGAATCGAGGTAGAGGTCATCGGACCGGTCCTTGTAGATTGAAAACTGGACAATGCTCGTATCGATCCCCTGCTCTCGCAACCAGAGAACGACACTCCCGATTCGTTCCCTGACTTTGCTGCCAACCAAGAAGATACGCTGTGTTCCATTGAGCTCATAATCATCATCACAAAACGCCTCAAGGGTTTCGGCAAACGATGCATCGTCACCGTGGAGCGTCGCTCCCCATTCGGACTGTAGAAACATTTCAAACTGTTGTTTGATATCGTCGTACGACCAGCGAGAAACGTATGAAACGTATTTCAGCGCCTGAAAATCCACGGAGCGTCGGAGCGCCCCCCGTTTGAGTTCCACAACGACGACAGTCCCTTCAGTATCAATCGCCAAGATATCTATCCCATCACCGAGATTTGCCACTCCAACCTCTCGACCAATAATAAGGAGTTCTTCGCCGAGAATCTCGGCTGGATTGTCGATCACCCATTCTCGCAAATCGTCTTCGTTAAGTTGTTCTGTACTTAATTCAGTTGCAATAAGTTCAGTTGTTTCCTGTCCTTCGATTCTGAGCATAATGTGCCAATTAGCTAAATCATATTAAGTGTTCTTTTGCCAATTGGTTACCGACAGGATGTTTCGCAATAATACGACGACCGCCCCAAACCGGTGTGGTAGAGCGAACTGATACGTGATTGATCAGTGGTGATGACGAACTTACCGAACGCGAATTCCAGCGATATACTGGCGCATATCGACATTCCAGTACCGATATGGGTTAGCTAGTAAATGGAAACAATTTTTGCCTGGTCGGTGGGTAACCGATGATATAACCGCATCATCCAGCGTGTAGACCTCGTTTACGACAAGTGCGGTATGCGTTCCACATGAGCCCCAAATCTAATAGTATCCTTGATACGTCTGCCATCATCGTTGTCGGTGACACAGAGTGGACTGCGTCTTTCGCCGCTATCCTTCGAGCGCAGTCAGAGGCGACGGTCCACAGTGTTTCGACCGTAACAGAGACACACCAGACGCTTCGACGGTCCGAGATTGACTGCATCATAACTGACTTTTTGCTTCCAGAAGCCACCGGTATCGACCTCATTCGTGAACTTCGCAACACGACCACAACATTGCCAATACTGCTTGGAACAGCAAACGGCAGTGAGCAGATCGCCAGTAAAGCCATCGAAGCCGGTGTCACCGACTACATCGCCGTGACAGAGCTGTCCAAAGAAACTCTCAAAGATATCAAACACCGAACTGAACATGCACTCCGGGACGCACAGCGGTTGACCACGCAGCGCGAGCGTGCACGGCAGTTTGATGCTATTTTCCACGACGCCAGATCGGCAACGTGGGTGCTTGATCCCGACGGCATGCTCACGCGCGTCAATCAGGCAGCTCGCGAGGCGGTAGACGCAAACGTTGAGGCTGTAATCGGTGATCCGTTCTGGGAGCTCCCCTGGTGGCACGGAGACAGTCAGGCGAGAGCCGATATCCGCAGCCTCGTCGATACGGCGAGCGACGGTGAGTTCGGGAACGCAGTCCTGATCCAAGACGCCGTGCCAGGTGAAAGCGTCCTCGAACTTTCTGTTCAGCCTGTTACCGACGAATACGGCGATCTGGTTTCGATTATCGTAAACAGTGTCGACAGTACCGACCGTGTTGGTCTCGAACGTGAGCTTCGACAGTCCGAGGAGCTCCACCGTGTCACGCTCAACAACATGACAGATACCGTTCTCATCACCGACGAGAATGGCGAGTACACCTATGTCTGTCCAAACGTCCACTTCATCTTTGGATACACTGCCGAAGAAATCCGCGAACTGGGCACGATCGAAACCCTGCTCGGCGAGAATCTTTTCGACCGCGATGAACTTGCCTCCGAAGGCGTACTGAAGAATATCGAGACGACAGCCACGGACAAGGCTGGCAACGAGCACACGTTGCTTGTGAATGTACGAGAAGTTGCAATACAGGATGGGACGGTATTGTACAGCTGTCGAGATATCACGAAGCGAAAGCAGCGCGAACAAGCACTGACAACCCTTCAGGAGACCGCTCGGGACTTTCTGTACGCCCAAACCCATCAGGAGATCGCCCAGCACGTCGTTGCTGACACCGCCGATGTCCTTGAGCTCGATGCGAGTGCAGTGTATCGCTTCGACACTGATGAAAACCAACTCCGTGCTACAGCGTCCTCACCAGGAATGCGTGCTGCCCATGGGCCGCTCGTCCCCATTCACGCGGATGGTCGTGATCTCACTAGCCACAGCTTCGTCGAGAATGAGGCTTGTTTTTTCAACAACGTCCACGATGCAGATCGCCTCAGGAATCGGGCAACTGACCTTCGGAGTGTGGCGTACATTCCGCTCGGAACTCACGGCGTGTTTATGGCTGGGTCGACTGAGAGTGACTCCTTTGACGACGTCACGCGGGAACTCGCAGATCTGCTTGCTGCAACTGCTGAGGCAGCACTCGATCGTCTCAATCGAGAGTCACGGCTTCGAGAACAGGACCGCGAGCTTCAGCGGCAGAACGATCAGCTCACCACACTCAATCAGATCAACGAAACCATTCGCGTGATCGATCAGGCCCTCGTACAGTCCGAAACTCGCGATGAAATCGTCCACACGGTCTGTGATCTGCTCTCGGACGATGGACGCTTTCGATTCGCCTGGATCGGACGGCTCGAAGCCACAACAGACGAAGTGATCCCGCAAGCGTGGGGGGGAGTCGATCGTGGATATCTCGATACTCAGTCGTTTCCTGCGGGGAAAGCGGGCGTGGAACCGGCCGGACGAACGGCTACAACAGGAGCGGTGACGCTCGTCGCAAACGTTGGTGAAAACCTTCGTGTGGCCCCGTGGCGCAAGGACGCAATCTCATGTGATTTACTTTCCGTACTGAGCGTCCCGCTCGTGTACAACGATCTCTCATACGGTGTGCTAACTGTGTATGGGGACACGCCAAACGCCTTCGATGAAACGGTCCAGACGGTGCTCGCAGAACTTGGTGAGACGATCGCTGCAGCAATCAGCGCCTGCGAACGAAAGCGTGCGCTTCTCACGACAGCAGTAACGCGGCTCAACTACGTGGTCACAGACCGTTCTTTTATACTCACACAGCTTGCCACCGCTGCTGCGTGTACGATCACCTACGAGGGCGGTGTTCAGCAGACCACCACCGGCACGTACGTGTTCCTCAGCATCGAGGATGCACCGCTTGCGGACGTCGTCGATGCAATTGAACGTCGTACGGTTGTTACGGGGGTACAACGGATCCACGGCAGTGATTCCAGGGGGTTGCTACGAGTCGAGCTGTCAGCGGCGTTTCTCGCGACAGAGCTCGCAGACCACGGTGCCGTCCTCCAGAGTGCGACGGCATCGCAGTCGAGCGCTGAACTGGTCGTTGACATTCCCGGGCGTGTCGACGTCAGAACCATCACACAGTTCGTCAGAGAGCGCTTTGGCGACGTCGAACTGGTTTCGAAGCAAACGCGTGAGCAGACATCCGAACACGGGTTCTACACATCAGTCCTCGATCAATTGACTGACAGACAGCTCGAAGTGTTGGAGACGGCATATTACAGCGGCTATTTCGAGTCACCGCGAAAGGCGTCGGGTGAAACTGTTTCGGACTCATTAAACATCTCCCCACAGGCCTTCTATCAACATATTCGAACCGCTCAACGGAAGCTGTTCGTTGCACTGATCGACGACCACACGCACGTGGTCACACGACCATCGGAGTGACCCAGCACAGGTGTTCGCTGGTTCTCATCGGTGCAATAACGATCCAGAGTTCCTACTGCAGCAAGAGTGCGGACTTGCATAGTAAACCATCAATATCTCATAGTGATTTAATAATCAACTCCTGAATATACCCTTATATACTCATTATTGTATTTACAGAGATTCCCGCACACCAGAGTGGGACTCTCGATCACGTATGAGGGATGTAGATACAAATCCGGCCGAGGAATCGCCGTATGAGTGCTTCGAATGTGGAACCATTGTGCTTGCGGAGAATCGTCCTGGCAACTGCCCAGGTTGTGCGGGTGAAATGCGAAATCGCCGAACACCGATCGAATAACATGGCTACACCATCACCGTCTACCGACGACGAGCATGATGAACCGGAGTCTGCACTGGAAACGGCACGCCGCCAGCTCCAGCATTCTTCCACCCATTATGACATCGATCAGAACATCGTCGAGCGGCTCAAACACCCAAAAAAAGTCCATGAGGTCACCATTCCGATCGAGCGCGAGAATGGCGACGTGGAAGTGTACACCGGGTATCGCGCCCAGCACGACAGCGTTCGTGGCCCGTTCAAGGGTGGAATTCGGTACCATCCTGACGTGACACGTGAGGAGTGCGTTGGTCTGGGAATGTTGATGACCTGGAAATGTGCCGTCATGGACATTCCGTTCGGTGGTGCGAAAGGTGGTATCGCGGTGAATCCCAAGGATCTCACCATTGCGGAGAAAGAACAGTTGACGCGGCGATTCACTGACGAGCTCCGATCAGTGATCGGACCGACAAAAGACATTCCTGCGCCGGATATGGGGACGGACCCACAAACGATGGCCTGGCTAATGGATGCGTACTCAATGCAGGAGGGTGAAACGATACCTGGCGTTGTGACGGGAAAGCCGCCCGTTATCGGCGGCAGCAAGGGCCGTGACTCTGCACCAGGTCGGAGCGTCGCCATCATCACCCGGGAGGCTATCGAGTATTACGATACGCATAGCCACGAACCGTCGGTTGCTGTGCAGGGCTTCGGGAGTGTCGGCGCTAACGCGGCTCAACTACTCGACGACTGGGGAATGAACGTTGTCGCGGTCAGTGACGTCAACGGTGGCATTTTCAATGCGACCGGGTTGGACACCCATGCAATTCCCGCCCACGATGAAGAGCCCGAGGCGGTGCTGACTCACGGCGCACCGGAAACGGTAACCAACGACGAACTGCTCGAACTCGACGTGGACGTTTTGATTCCTGCGGCGATTGGAAACGTTTTGACAGTTGCTAACGCCGATGATATCGCCGCGGATATCATTATCGAAGGTGCAAACGGCCCGACGACGAGCGCAGCGAGTGCAATCTTTGCCGAGAAAGAGATTCCAGTGATTCCGGACATTCTGGCCAACGCCGGTGGCGTGACGGTGAGCTACTTCGAGTGGCTTCAGGATATCAATCGTCGTGCGTGGTCGCTGGATCGCGTCCATGATGAACTCGAAGCGGAGATGCTGGCGGCCTGGCGCGAGGTTCGCGAAGCATTTGCGGAACAGGACGGAACATGGCGAGACGCAGCGTACACCGTGGCCCTCTCCCGAATTTCGAAGGCACACGAAATGCGTGGACTCTGGCCGTGAGCAGTCCGGCTCCATCGATGGCCGTTGGGGGTGAGTAATCGGATCAGTCGTCATCGACCGTCGCATGCAAACAGTCGACACCATGGACTATTCTGCCAAGCATACTCCTAATTGACTGGGACGGGAGTACATACCATGCCCAATACGAACACGAACGATAGGACCGAAGCACAGCACACCGAACAGGCACACGGTGCGCACGGTAATCAGGACGACGGTCACGGTGGCGGCATGCATGCCGGCCACGAACAGCTGTTCAAACGACGGTTCTTCGTGAGTTTCATTCTCTCGATTCCGGTTCTCCTCTACAGCGAGGGTTTCCAGGCGCTAGTCGGCTTTTCGGTCCCGACGTTTCCTGCCAGTGCGTGGGTCAGCCCGCTGTTCGCCGTGATCGTCTTCTGGTACGGCGGTGTGCCGTTCCTCAGAATGGCCGTGCCCGAACTCCGCGACGGCTCGCCGGGGATGATGACACTCATCTCGTTAGCGATATGTGTCGCGTTCATCTACAGTGTGGGGACGGTTCTGTTCCTGCCGGGAATGGATTTCTTCTGGGAGTTGGCGACTCTGATCGACATCATGCTGCTCGGTCACTGGATCGAGATGCGGAGCGTTCGTCGGGCGTCGAGTGCGCTTGACGAACTGGCGACGTTGATGCCCGACACGGCTGAGCGTCTTACCGAGGACGGGAACACGGAAACAGTGCCCGTCTCCGAGCTCGAAGCGGACGATCTCGTGTTGGTACGACCCGGTGCAAGCATTCCCGCCGACGGTGTTGTCGATGCAGGCGATTCGAACGTGAACGAGGCGATGATCACCGGGGAATCGCAACCCGTCTCGAAGGTACCCGACGACGAGGTCATCGGCGGCACTGTAAATGGCGATGGAAGTCTTCGAGTGCGCGTGCGCGCGACTGGAGACGATACGACGCTTTCAGGGATCATGCGTCTCGTTGATGAGGCGCAATCCGGCAAATCGAACACGCAGATGCTTGCCGACCGCGCAGCGGGCTGGCTGTTCTACGTCGCACTTACTGCTGCGGGAGTAACCGCCGTCGCATGGGTGATTGCAATCGGGGTCGATGTCAGCATCATCGAACGTGCTGTGACCGTGCTCGTGATCGCCTGTCCTCACGCGCTCGGGTTGGCGATTCCGCTCGTCGTCGCAATCAACACGTCGCTCGCCGCTCGCAACGGAATGCTCGTGCGCGACCGGATCGCTATGGAGCAGGCCCGCGACCTTGACACGGTCGTTTTCGACAAGACTGGGACACTCACTAAGGGCAGACAGGGCGTCGTCGGCATCGAAACTGTCAACGGTATGGACGAAGACGAGGCACTCGCGCTCTCAGCAGCTATCGAAGGCGATTCTGAGCACATGATTGCGCAAGCGATCCGCGACGCCGCGGATGAACGCGACCTCTCGCGGTCGGCCACCAGCAACTTCGAGGCAATCAAAGGCCGCGGCGTGCAGGCGACCGTCAACGGAGAAACCGTTTACGTTGGCGGCCCGAATCTACTCAGACAGTTAGAGATCGAGCCAGAACCCACGCTCGCTACATTCGCCGAGCAAGCAGGTGCGAATGCCCAATCGGTCGTCTATCTCGTGCGTGGAGGCGAGGCAGTTGCCGCGTTCGCGCTTGCGGACGTGATCCGCGAAGACAGTCACCAAGTCGTCACCGCGCTTCATGATCTCGGTGTTGCGGTGGCGATGCTCACTGGCGACAGTGAAGACGTCGCCCGCTCTGTGGCCGACGAGTTGGGTATTGACACGCACTTTGCGGAGGTTCTCCCAGAGGACAAAGACGAGAAGATCGAGGAGCTACGGTCGGGCGGGGAGCGTGTGGCGATGGTTGGCGATGGCGTCAACGATGCTCCAGCACTGACTCGTGCGGACGTCGGAATAGCCATCGGTAGCGGCACGGACGTAGCCGTAGAGTCGGCCGATGTGATCCTCGTCCAGAACAACCCGGCCGATGTGGTTCGGTTGATCACACTCAGTCGGAAGAGTTACCGGAAGATGCAGGAAAACCTCGTCTGGGCAGCGGGGTACAACATCATCGCCATCCCACTCGCCGCGGGCGTGCTCGCGCCGATTGGTATCCTGCTCTCACCGGCGATCGGTGCCGTGTTGATGTCGCTTTCGACCGTAATCGTAGCGATCAACGCGCAATTCCTTCGGCGTGCTGATCTCAGTCTTCCGAGTTTGTCCGGAACAAGCACGACGGCCACCTCACCGGGGGCAGCTTCGTCCAACGAGTAACTCCCGCCAACTACCCAGCGTCCGTTGTGTCACCGCGGCATTTCTGTAAGTGGCGGTGATTATGGCACCTGAACTTGCGGTCGCGCTCACACTCCCGAATGCGACCACAATGAAGAGAGTTATTACTTGACTGTTCAGAGATCGATGTGTTGGTATATTGCTGCACACCAGTACCCCGGATAGGACGTGAATACGGGCACTGATTACAAAAACGGCGCTATGAGACAATCCAGCTAGCTAACGCAGTCAGACAGTTGCGTTGAACTGGCCATGACACAATTTATTGTTTGCCAAACGTGAAAGATAACAACGATGGTGAGGACTGCCGTCGAGCTGTACCGCCTCAACGACGCCTCATTCCGTCCCAATCACCCGATCTTGATCGTCCCAGTACTTCTGTCGGAGCTGGTATTTTTGGACTTTTCCCGTTGCAGTTTCGGGAATATCAGCAACGAAATCAACACTCGTGGGCGCCTTGTAGCTGGCCACCCTGTCCCGAACAAACCCGAGTATCTCCGCTTCAGAGGGGTCCGTATCCTGGTTTCGGACGACGACGGCGGTCGGTGTCTCTCCCCATTTCTCGCTTGGGGTTGGAATTACTGCTGCTTTTTTTATCTCCGGATGGTCGTACAGTACATCCTCAATTTCGATGCTTGAGATGTTCTCGCCACCGGAGATGATGATGTCTTTCTTTCGGTCCTGAATCGCTATCATCCCGTCTCTGTCAATCGTGGCGAGATCCCCGGTGTGGAAATAGCCTGGGAGACGCGCGTTGAACGCCGTCTCAGTTTCTTCAGGCTTATTGAGATATCGATCCATCACTTGATTGCCCCGGACGACGATCTCGCCAATGGTTGCTCCGTCATTCGGAACGTCGTTCCCATCTTCGTCGACGACTCGGATATCGGTACAGAGTGTTGCAGATCCCTGTTTGACTTTGAGGTCCCGTCCGCGCATGGCGAGGCGTCGTGGAGAGTTGCTGGTGGTAATGATCGGCGCCGTCTCGGTCAGGCCGTAGATCTGGATGATCCGCCAGCCAAACTCGTCCTCAACGGTTTCGATAGTGGGACTTGCCGGCGCACTCCCGGCGGTTGCGATGCGTACTGCGCGATCGCCGGTCGTCTTCACTTCATTTTTCTGGTGATACGAGATGAGCCGATTGAGCACCGTCGGCGCACCGCACATGAACGTGACGTCGTACTCACGGACGCGACGGAACGTCCCCGCTGGTTCGAACGTCCGCTGACAGATGTGCGTCCCTCCTGTGCCAGTGATGGCGTAGGTATGCCCCCAGCCGTTGCAGTGAAACATCGGCAGCGTCCAGAGATAGGTCTCGTCGTCTCTGATCTCCATGTGCTGATTCAACACGAGCGCATGCCAGCTCTCCGTGCGATGGGTTCGGACGACACCCTTCGGATCGCCCGTCGTACCGGACGTGTAATTAATACTCGCGTCATCGTCTTCAGCGATAGCAGGCCGCTCCGGATCAATCGATGATTGTTCAGAGAGTGCCTCCTCGTAGTCATACCACTCGCCGTTAATCTGGTCGGCCCTGTAACCGATGTATCCGTCTGCGGGAAGCGAATCTCGAACCTGCTCAATCCCATTAGCGAACTCGTAATCTGCGATAACGACCCTGGCTTGACAATCATTCACGATGTACTCGAAATCCTCAGGGGTGAGTCGGTAGTTCATCGGAACGAATACGCCACCAATCTGGTTGACAGCGTACAACGTTTCGATGAAGTACTGTGTGTTCGGAGAAAGCAATGCAACACGATCACCCTTTTTCACGCCCATGTTCGAGAGTGCGTGCGAGAGCTGATTGACACGCGCAGCAATCTCACCATAGGTGTACTCTGTCCCATCGTGCGCTACGATTCCGACCACGTCGCCGTAGAGGTCGACTGCCCGGTCAAGAAAATCCACTGTGAGAATTTCAACATTCATGAATTTTCGAACCGTTTGTTCTACCCGAACTGTCTAAATTGTTTCGGCTGTGACGGCAGTTGATTTTGGGATGGTTGAGTAGACAATACAACACAGCAGTAAAAGAGTGTGACAGTGCAGAAAACCATCTGCAAACTCGAACTCACCCGCGTCTATATCTTTACCTTATCGCCAGAACCACTTAAAGAAGAGTGTACTTGACTACTCGCGGTCATAATTCCCCCGCAGTGGTAGACGCTAAGAACAGTGTTCGTGCGATACGTCGTTGCTCGGTACGGGTACCAACAGGTGATGTCGCTCCAACGGCGTGACACAGACAGTTTCCGATTCCCGGTCTGCAGTCTCCATGACTCTTGGGAGTATCGTGAGGTCACCGTGTTTATTCCTGATGAAATGTGGGTATTTTCGATCCGACTAACAGAGCACGTTTCGATGGGACGACTGTTCATTACAGACGTATGCCTGTAAATGACAATATAAATTAGTAAATTAAGATATGTGGATATGAATGATTATGATGGTTCATGGTCTGAGATGCCCAATTATTTTATATATTCAAGAATAATATGATATTATTAGCTGTATATTATATATCCAATAGTTTATTACCTTCCCCATTGGAGGAGCGATTATAGCAATCATCGATGAGTAGTAGCGTAGTAAGCGTAGACGTCGATCCGTCGGTGTTCATTACAGATGAACAGATTCGTGGAATACGGTATTCTAGCCGCTAACTCGTCCGTGACTCATATCAAATACTGAACTTCGTCCGAGATCACGGCAACGGAAATCGAAGATATCCTGTATCCGTGATGGATGGCGGACCCATACACCAGCGAGTTCGTCAGTTGCCCAATCGGTTTTTCAGTTCGATGGCGTCAACGAGGTCATTGTTCAGATCCATATTCGTTTCCAGTTCGACGTGGGCAGTGTCGACCATCAGATCGAGAAGTTTCTGTCGCTTGGTGGCTCCCTGATGTCTTCCATTGAGATCGTCACCTGTACTCACCTCAACTGACCACCACTGATTCGGGTAGGCCGTACGCATGTTGTATGGTGAATCGTGGAAGGCGAGTCGGATTGCGAATGCCGAGAGATCCGTGTCTGTGCCCGCATACTCATCCGGCATGTGTTCCTCATCAAGCATGACTTCGATGATGTCGCGTTGGGGATGCCCATGGCCGCCGGGTGGTCGTTGCTCATTATTGTAATGTCCAGCACCCATCGACTTGCCGTAGTTCGACGGTCCGACCCACCAGATCACGGCCCCATCGAGATGGAAGGCAACTGGTGACGTATTTTTGAACAGCAGTACCTGATAGCCGTACCAGCCATCCGAGTGTATCTCAGCACTGGCTGCCATCGGAGCGCTAGCAGTAAAGCTGTCTCCCCCCAGCGGGGTATCAGTCACCGGGTGAGCGCCGTTCTGAATCGAATCCAGAAGCTGATTATCGTGATTTTTTACGATTGCGTCTGGGAGGTTGTGTTTCGAAGTCCATTCTGGGCTCTCCTGGCCCTGGAAGTACACACGATCGCGTTCGCGTACTTCCTCAGTTTTCTCGCCACGGGCGTCAGTGGGCCACACATCCTGGGTGAACAGATCGGGACCATTACTCGCGGGAACAGGTCCTGCCGTTTGCTCCCAGGCGGTGGATCGTCCATATCCCTGGAACGTCGGGGATTCAGTCACGTCAGGGAGCAACATAAGTCTGGGTAGCAGTTGTGCGGTTGCGTGGGCAGGGAGCCCCACGTCCGTGAACTGATTCACCCACGGTAGCGTCTGGGTTCCGAGCGATCCCAGCCGAAGTGATCCATCGCCAACGTTGTTCCGGATCGCATCGAGATCGACATCGTATCTCGCTGCCTTGTCGGCATCCGTGAGGTTTCCAACTGGCTCGTCCGGTCGTGGGGACCCATCACCTCCCACCATGAAATCAATAAAGATATCTGGGATATATCGTGCTTCGTAGTTCGGCAAGAACTCCGCTATAGTGGTATCCGGCGAGATGGAGCCATCCTGAGGGCTGACGGTGACTGTCGATGTCGCAGTGTCGGTTGCGCCCGCATCGTCTGTCACTGTGAGTGATACTGTGTACGATCTCGCCTGGTCATACGCGTGGTTCACCGACTGTCCGGTGGCAGTGATACCATCACCAAGCTCCCACGCATAATTGCTGATCGTTCCGTCGACGTCTGATGATCCAGATCCGTTGAACGTGACGGACTCACCTGGTTCCGGATGCGCTGGAGCGGTCTCGAACGAGGCCGTTGGCGACTGGTTGCCACCCCCACCACCCCCATCACAGTCACCGATCTTTTGCCAGACCTGGTCCGTGGTGTCTGGTTCGTTTGCCTGAGTCCACCACTGAGCCTCCCAGAGAGCGTTATCGTATTGTACGCGGTCGCCATTCGAGTATGCCGTCGTAGCGTCCCACAGCGGAGTATCACTACAGTCTGCAGCCGTGGCGATCTCGCTCACGGCAACCGTCACAACTGGGAGTGTCGATACCTTTCGGAGAACAGAACGTCGTGTGAACTTCATGTGTTGTGTATGTCTGTCGTCGAGTGCTGATCAGTGTCGGTACTGTCTGCATCCGATCTGCTCCGACACCGTTACGGTGTACGATCGGATTCACCCGCGAGTGACCAGAGACGACGCCACTCCACCAGAATCGACTGGGTCGGGCTGTCACACGATACCCATTGATCGTGTGCTGTATCTCCAGTTCTCGCTGGGGTCTATCTAGTATGTATAATACATTTAAATAATATTTTCTAAATTTACTATACATATTTTCACCATTTGTTCTCATGGACGCCCCCTAACAGAGAACTCGGCTCCATTTGAAGAACTAATACAAGCGGTTGCAAATCGCATCGGTGGTTTCGTTGGCAGATTATCTGATATCACCACATGGTCGCTCTTCATCGGAGATTTCCGCAACGATCGCCACACCGCCATTGTCAGTTATAATCGGCGTTTCACTGCTTCGACAACGTCGTGCTTGTCGAACCATTGGATGAGTTGGCGACTTGCTGGGCGTGAAACCCACACCTATTGGTCAAATTCAGGACCCTGGCGTACTACGGCTCAGTCGCTGTTGGTCTGGCAACTCAGTGGTGAGACCACGAAAGGTCGGACGCTATATGCTTTGTGAGCTAGGGACGTTTGAAATATCTAATTATTTCTCACAATGTGTCTATGTGATAACCTATCACACTATGAACTGTTGCTGGAAACCATTTATCCTTATACGATTCTCCACAAGGGATCAATGATGTCGATCACGAACCATACCATACGGAAACTCAAACAGGGCGAGACTGCCGTTGGATCGTGGCTCCTATCCGGAAGTGAGCGTGTAGCCGAAGTCCTCTCGCAGACAGCAATCGACTGGATCGGTATCGATACCGAACATGCTCCCCACTCACCCAAGCGTGTTGAGTCGCTCATTCGAGCAGTAACACCGGACGCGACACCACTCGTACGACTCCCTTCCGTCGAAGCAGCCATCTCGGGCGGTGCGAAGCACGCCCTGGACTCCGGTGCGCAGGGGATAATCGTTCCCACTGTCGAAACACCCGCAGACGCAGTATCTGTTGTCCAGGCGGCTTCTTTCCCACCAACCGGCAAGCGAGGGGTTGCCGGTACCGTTCGGGCAAACGCATACGGAGAACGATTTGAAGACTACGTAACCACCGCAAACGAGGAGACGCTCATTACTATTCAACTAGAAACACCATCAGCAATCAATCGTTCCGAGGAGATCCTTGCTGTTGATGGGATTGATGTTGCGTTTATCGGAGAAAACGATCTTTCGGCTGCCCTTGGTCATCCAGGTGAAACAGATCACCCTGCGGTACGGACTGCTGTTCAGCGAGCGTTCGACGCTGCACAGAACAACGACGTATTTCCTGGCATTGCTGGTCGAACACCAGCAGTCCAATCCAAACGAACTGATTTCGGGTTCCGATTTTTCCTCCTGGGTGCCGATATAACCTTCATGCGAACTGGTGTAGCGCCGTACCTGACCGAGTAGGAGCGAAATTTCGAGGTTCTTATCGAGGGATGGACACGCTGTTGCAATCATTACATCTGTACGTTTGTCATAGGTTTCTGATTCGCACTAGTGGTGGGGATTTTATCAAATTGGCCGCCGAGCAATCACTCACGTGCGTAATTTTATAACTGCAGGGTGATGTAATGCGGTAATACTACGGAGTACCGTGGGATATATCCCATAGCCATCCACCGTGGAGGCTCGAAGGAGATGGCTGACGATGAAAAATTCCGACACCGATGGACGCTTCTGCCTCGTTCGATGACCAGTTCCTCATCATTTATACTATTAGTTTATACTACGTTCTTTGAGAATTTCTACCAAACGCCGTGTCGTCAACTCACAGAGTTGCTTCGTCTCACAGTAGGTGGTGGATATACTGCCCGCTATAGATAGCCCCCATCAAGCGGGAGTAGCAGTTTTATTGAATATAAAGAACTTCATAACACAATGATTTCTACGATGGGAATGAGAAGCTGTACTCCTACCGCTTTCTCGTCTCATGATTGCCAATACGTTTACCAACGTACCAGCACGAGAGACAGATGTGGCGTTTTATTGGTAATTGGTACCTCATAACAACAATGGTGCCTGCGATAGGCAAACGGTTGCAACTATAGGAATACAACGGAGCCAGAACGATCGGTTCAAGAGCACCACCGACAGCGCGGTCCAGCCACAAAAAAATTGAACGCCGCTTGCGGTGCTAGTTGGATTCCGTGATCGTCAGGTCGAAGCTCCCCGATCCACTGTAGGAATCGACTGTAACCTGGAGTGCGGTTGTGGTGTCCGGTGTGGAGATCGTAACCGCCTCCTGGCTGTTTGGACTCCTTGAAGTGTAGTCGTAACTGGACGGCGACGGAGTCGCCGTTGTTCCCTCGTTAACGTAGAGGTCGAAGTCGGCGCTCGACGGACCATCCAGCTCGATTGCGAGTTCGCTCGGAGCGCTGTATTGCCAGTCCCAGGAGTATGACGCAGAATCATACCAGCTCGAAAGCGAACCAGTAATCGTCTCGCTGGTGGATCCGCCGTCGCCACCATCGTCATCGTCGCCACCACCGTCACCATTGGCAGCGTCGACGATATTTTTCGCATCGACACGGCCCGAGCCCTGTTTTTCACTGGGTTCGCCAATGTCGACGGCCGTGGTTTTCAGGCGATTTCGGAGTTCGGAGACGGTAAGATCCGGATCCGCAGCGACGCCAAGTGCAGCGACTCCCGATGCAGCTGGGCATGCCATCGAAGTTCCCGAATACGATGCGTAATCGTTGCCAGGAACGGATGAAAGGACTCGCTCGCCCGGTGCGATGACGTCGGTTTTTGGACCGTAGTTCGAGCCACCCGAAACGTCTCTCCAGGAGTCGACGAATTCGTCGCCCTCTCGACTCGCAGCGACAGCAACACATTCGCTGTACGCTGCGGGGTAATCAACACTGCTGCTGCCAGCGTTGCCATTCGCACAGATTGGGAGTGCACCGTTATTGACAGCGTATGAAACGGCGTTCTTCATGGTAGAATTGGAGCTCCCCCCACCGAGAGACATGTTGATGATGTCCGCACCCTGGTCAGTAGCCCATTTGATACCATCGGCGATATCTGCGGTCGACCCATACCCATCAGCCCCCAGGACGCGTCCAGAGATGATTCTTGAGTTGGAGATACCGGCAATCCCAGTGCCGTTATCGGTCGTCCCGGAAGCAATCCCCGCGACGTGGGTTCCGTGGGATTCATTCGATCCCACTGGCATCGGATCGCCATCATCGTCGGCAAAATCCCTCCCTTTGTTCGAAGCGAACTGCGATTCGAGATCTGTGTGGGTGTAATCGACGCCGGTATCGATAACCGCGATGGTTACATCCGTAGAGCCGAGTGTGGTGTCCCATGCAGACGGAGCATTCACCTGCTGGGGCGCGTACTGGTCGGTGAACCGACCGTCACTCGGGGTCAGCGATACGGAATGTGTCGAATTCTTCTCGGCATATTTGATGCCGTCACGTTTCGAGATGGCGTCGATGAAGTTTTCACGAGCGTTCTCGTTGCCCGGGAACTTCACGGCGACGTACCGGAGGTCCTCGTTTTTGTGAACGACCTCTGCCTTGCCGGGAATGTGCTGATCGACGTGGGCTTCCATGCTGCCTGCGTCGGCCGTGCCCGCTGCGACGCCCACTAGAATCTCATCCTCTTTTGGACCCGGTGCACGTCCTGGAGTTGCCGAAGTTACCCCAGTAACGCTCACGAGCCCGCTGATTCCGAGCAGTTGTAAAAACGATCGTCGTGTCTGAGAGTTGCTATCTCGCATACCCATTTCGCCAAATATGTGGATAGATTATAAAGTTATCTAATGACATGTGATACTATTCATATTCATATATTTGGTAATGATAGGACTATTGAGCAATAGGGACTGTGTGAACGGTACACCAGTTCGATGATTCGCTTCCATTACTTCCGAGACGGTGGGTATGCGTTGAATGTATACGTCAACAATCACCGATATCAGGTGATTCAGGAGGAACTGAGCGATACCATCGACAAAACGGTGCACCGATCATTGGAATGTGAACATACGCCACGTTCGTGAAACAGCTGTCTGCGTACAATTACGGATCTGTTGGCCATATGTCGGTGGCATATCGCGAGTAGTAGTTCAAGATTGATCGGCTCACCATGAATTCAAACATATAAATTCATAGTTCAACCGTGGTGAACGAGCAGTCCAAGCAAGGATCCCATCAGTTGAGACCCACTGATTTACGATTGACGGCGAGAACGTACCCTGGGTTGCTGCATTCTATCCGGAATACTTGAACATATTCCGTTATTGGAAATGTATGTGGGCGATGAATAATTAGAATCATTCTGCACCACGATGCGACCAGCTCAGTGCCGTGAATCGAGAGGGAGGTGGGTATGCGAGAGTTTCGCCCTCCCTCACCATCGTCTACATCAGTAAATGTGAAAAGTCTGGTGGTTGGTATTAAATATTACATATGAAATGATGACAAGTCATGCATACTGTGGGTAGTTATAACCGCATAGAATTGAACAAACATAAT
Source organism: Halobacteriales archaeon YIM A00013 (assembly GCA_025041195.1). GTDB lineage: Archaea > Halobacteriota > Halobacteria > Halobacteriales > Haloarculaceae > Halocatena. Next base: position 174,046 of record JAKCFM010000002.1, on the reverse strand, counting down.
CGATTCGTTGCACAATCTATATAACAATCCATGATACTATTCACAATGGGTAGTATTAGAAGCTGAACTAATGTAAATTCAGTATATAATTTAAAAATATATAACTAATCCCCAGCAACATCTGCAGTATTACTACACATGCCAAAAATATGTACGTTCAGCGGCCATTGTAGAAACGCCCTTTATCATCTAATACATTATTACCGCCCACAATATTTGACTGGAACGTTCAGTGAGCCGGACTAACGTGACAGGGGAATCACGAATCTTCACCCAATACTCGCGGTTAGACGTGAACTCCCACACGTAAGGGATACTCGATACGAATACCCACGAGATAGCACACTGTTCGTTTATTTTCAAATGGAGAGAGCACAGTTCCGTTCGTACTGTTCGCCCGCAGTGAGTATCGACGCTAGCGGGTGACGTATCGTGTATCCCAAGAATAATATATGAATAAATCGTGCGAAGAGGGCACATAGTTATCATTATAGAAGTGATAGAAGATGTATGACTGCTAGATGGACGCTGAACGAACAACAACATGCTGGCGAAGAACATTTCGAGCCCGAAGCAGTGGCTCACTTCGACGAGAAAATGCCATTCGACCCCACTTCGGAGATTGAGATCTTCACGGAGTTGGGTCTCTCAAAAGAGGATACTGTCGTTGATCTGGGCACAGGAACAGGAGTTTTTCCGATGGCAATAGCGGACCACTGTGATCGTGTGGTAGCAATCGATATCTCGGAACCAATGATAGAGATGGTAGAAAGGCGGAGTAATACGAGTGGCATACAAAACATAGAGACCGTCCATGCTGGATTCTTGAGTTACACTCACCAGGGAGAACCAGCGTCATTCGTCTTCTCGAAGGATGCACTCCATCACCTCCCCGATTTCTGGAAAATTGAAGCACTCAAAAATATCGGTGAAATGCTCACAACGGGTGGGATATTTCGATTACGTGACTTCGTCTTTTCGTTCGATCCCCATGACAGTCATGAGACAATCGAGCAATGGCTGGACGAGAAAAAAGACGTCACTGAGTTCTCTGATGAAGAATTGTACGTGCATTTTCGAGAAGAATACAGCACTTATGGATTTCTACTCGAAACAATGGTCGAACAGGCCGGCTTCGAGATTCTCGAATCAACCTACAATCAGGGTTTCTATGCTGAGTACATCTGTCAATGGAACGGTGACGCCACGTAGTAGCCAGATTCAGCTATTGATCTCGTACACGTATGGTACTAGCGGTAAGCGACTGTCAGTTGATCGAACGCCTCTGCGAATGCAGCTGTACACTGAACGTTGCTCCGGACAGCAACGGCAACGATTGGCTATCAGCACAGTTCCGGAGTTACGCAGACAAATTAAGCAGTCTGTCTTCACAACATGAACGCTGTGGTTGAATCACGCGAGCAGATCTAACACCAGTGTGCCGACGGCCAACAGCAGGTAGACGTGCTGTCCACTGACTGCGTAATCGCCAGCACGTAGGTGAACGAGACAGGCCCCCACAAAGTAGACGACAAGGCCGATCGCTGCTGCCGTTCCAATCCGTGGCGCTGGGAGGACGATACCAATCAGCAGTCCGAGCGCTCCCGCCGCTTTCATTGTTCCCAGCATGGGCAACCACGATTCAGCGACGTCAACGTCCGCCATGGATTCGAGGATAGCGGCGGGCGGACGAAAGAATCCTGCCGCCGAAATCCCGACAGCAACGATTGTTAGACCACTAACAATAGTGTACGCAGTGGATGCTGTGAGCGGCATGATTTACTCGTGGGTGGAATTTGCTACCGTTCGTTCATCGGCGGAGTTTCCAGTAGCGATTGCACACAACCCGTCAGACTCGATTTCGAGCGATGTATTGATGAGATTGGTGTAGGTTTGAAACGCAGTCACCCACGTGAGTTCGACAATCTCCCGTTCGGAAAAATGGGCATGAAGCGCTTCGAACGTGGCGTCAGAGACATTTTTGTTGCATGTGATTTCTTCAGCATACGCCAGTGCTGCCCGTTCTGCTTCAGTGAACTGAGTGTTTGTCTGATAGGTCGAGAGGGCATTGAATTTCTCCATCCCAAGGTTCTTCCGAATTGCTTCTGACTGCACGAAGTCTACGCAGTAGCCACATCCATTGCGCTCTGAGACGACTGTCCCAACCATGAGCGTCAGTTCTTCGTCGAGGTGAATCCCGTTCTCGTGGAATTTCTGTAACTTTCGGGTGCAACCCAGTAATCCGGGGACGCGTGCAAACACCACCTGCAACGGCGTCACTACACGCCCGAATTTCCGACGCATCATCCAGTAGACGAGTCGCATTTTGAGTCCGTTGGGTTTCTCGATCGGCTCCAGTCTCGCACACATACCCGAATGTAGGAACGCCCGGAAAAAGGACATTTAGTGCAACATGTTCCAGCCACGAACGGCCACCCCCATCGAGCGACGATTCCAAGCAGTGAATAGGCCGGCGTCGATCGCTGCTCCTACTCTGTTGGCGTGGCAAAGAACGCCTTGATGATCGTCTCTTCGGCGCGGTGGAGCACCCTGCTTGCCGTTGATTTTCCGACGGCTAGCTCGTCGGCAAGCTCAGTGAGCGAACACGCACGCGGCGTGTCGTAGTAGCCGTGCTCAAGTGCTGCGAGCACGAATTCCCGTTGGCGATCGGTTATAAGATCAGTTGGCTGTGTCGATTGTGTGACTGAAATAACCTCATACGTGAAGCCAGCGTCCTCAAATTCGGTTTTGAGCCGAGATAGGCGGTCATGTGAACTCGTCAGTGCGAACGTAAGCCGCCCATTACGGAGGGGTACCGGAAACTGCAGAAGGGTTCCGGAGGCCAACATTGCACGAAGCGGCGGCGGAATGGTTCCCATCGCATACTGGATTACAATGGACTGTTCGTCCGTGTGGAGCACGTCGTACGATAGTGGCGTTGCATCGAAATACTCAATGACGGCGTGTCGAGTTTCGATAGGTGCCTCAAGTGCGACAAAGAGCGCATCGTCCATTGGGAAGGCTGCGCGTATTCGGAACTCCACACTGGGATGATCAGTTGAGAATTTGAACGCATTTCCAGGGAGTTCGAATGTTATTCGGGTGTGGGCCATTCACGCCAGAGTTCGGTCCGTGATTACTTCTACTTTGATACAACCGTGTTCGTTCAACTGAGCCGCTCTGTGTGGCGGTCCGCTCGTTCTACTGGCGGTGAGTGCCGGAATTTCCCTCTGCGTGTAGCGTGTTGGAGGAACGCGACACGCTGAAATCGCAGTGATGGCAGTAGACATAACACATATTATCCATATGATCCTCTAGATAGCAATGCGTGAGTTTATTTTTACGATCACATACGCACGTACTGCCGACCCCATTATGGACGTGTTTATCCAGTATCCGAGCCTCCGGGCACAGACCATCGCCTGTCACGTCTCTGAAAATGGCCAGTGGCGGCTTGATCGAATCGTTGGCCCCGCCCAGGTCCTCGAACAAGTAACGGCGATCTATACGGATGGGAACCACTGTAACGAATGTATTGGCAATCACGACTGTAATACTGAGTGGGAGCACGAACAGCTCCTTCAAACACCAACGTGTAGGCTAATATATACCTACTCCGCAGCGGCCAACGACTGTTGGTCAGTTCCGGAACTTGCTCACTGTTATCTCGGAGATGGACTGGTATGCGATGCAGCACGGCACACAAACCAGTATGAATGGCGATTGCTCATGCCAGACGGTGCGCGTGTGAGTGAACTCTACAACGGACTCAAATCCGAGCTCAATGCGGAGCTCTCGCTTGATTTTCAACAAGTTGGCGAGCCAACGTACTGGACCGAAGACGGAGCAACCGTTGCTGACCTCCCGTATGAGCAACGAACAGCAGTGCAGGCCGCAATCGATAGCGGATATTACCGAACGCCGCGTGAAATTTCACTGACCGATCTCGCAGCCGACATGGATATTCCCCTGTCGACCCTCCAGTACAGACTCCAGCGGGCTGAATCATGGATCGTCCAGCAGTTTGTCAACCAACCAATCGCACGCCACGTGAAACTGGAATTCTGAGATTGCGACCCGTTCGTCATTCGGTGAGGACCGAACGACGATCTATCGTCCATTGGATCAAACCAGATGCTGTGAACGTACCAATCACATCACCGTCGTGGTCCGACCTCTATGCAGGATTCATGGCGATCCTCCCGATATCACTTGGTGTTGTCCCGTTTGGCGTGATTGCAGGCGGCGCCATGATCGAATCTGGCATTCCCCCACAGCACGCGATCGCCATGACGATCGTCAGTTTCACTGGTGCAGCACAGCTCGCAGCGATTGATCTCATCGATCAGACCGCACCTGTTGCAGTCATCGTCCTGACGGCCGTGATAATCAATCTCCGATTTACGATGTACAGTGCGTCGATGGCACCATACTTTCGACGATTTGGGGCACTCACGAAGTGGCTTGGTGCGTACGTTCTCACCGACGAAGCGTATGCAATCTCGATCACTCGGTTTCGTGATGGTGAACTGAGCAGTCACAGCCAGAAGTGGTTTTATTTCGGCGCTGCCATACCGTTCTGGGCGACGTGGCACCTCAGTGCAGCCCTGGGCGTTCTACTGGGGACGAGTGTCCTCTCTGACGTCTCGTTAGCCTTTGCTGTCCCACTCACCTTTATTGCGCTGTTGATTCCAGATCTGGATGACCGTCCGACGATGCTCGCCGCACTCATCTCTGGCGTCGCAAGCATTCTTCTCGGATTCATCCCGTTTAACCTGGGATTCGTGCTGGCCGTTCTCATCGGTATCACCGCTGGTACTGCCGTCGAACAGCGATCGACCACGCAATCAGAACAGCCTGTAGCGACGGACACGGGGTGTGAGACGACATGATGACAGAGTACGAACTCCGGACCATCTGGATGATATTCATCGCCATTGGAATCGGAACCTATGGGCTTCGCCTCTCATTCATCCTCGTCGTGGGACGAATGGAAGATCTCCCACCACAGTTCAGTGGAATGCTTCGATTCATCCCAGCGACAGTGCTCGCAGCACTGATTGCACCAACGCTCGCCGTGCTGAGCGTCGATCCAGGGGTTGGTCTTGACGTAGCGTACACGAGGGTTGTAGCTTGCCTCGTGGCTGTTGGTATCGCCTGGCGAACTGAGAACGTTCTCGCCACGATCTGTGGCGGGCTGGTTGTCCTGTGGGGAGTGCAAGCTGTCGTGTGAACGGCCTGGATACACATCTCCAGTTGCTGCGGTATGAGAGCCACTTTGTTTACTCCTAAATCCGAGAGACTCCGGGCTGGAGCACTCATGCAGCTCAGTATTAGTTTTAGATATCCAGACAAGTGCTGGAAACAACACTGGATAGTGCATTGCTGATCTTCCTGTCCGACTTCAGTTATTATAATAAATAAACAAAATTTATCCAGAGATCATTTATATTTCAAGAACTCTTACAACAAACATACTGATGGAGACCATCCATGAATCCATGTACGTTGTACGTCGGAACTGAAGATGGCCTACGGACCGTTCGTGTTACTGACGCAGGCTCAGTTGCGCAGCTCGAATCAGGATTGCACGGGCAGGCAGTAAGAGCAATAGCGATCCATCCAGACAATCCATCGATCGCCTATGTGGGCTGTGGCCTTCGCGGATGGGGGCTTCATTACACTGAGAATGGTTGTGAGACGTTCACCGCTATTGGTTTCGAGGACGAGTGGGTCTGGGACGTCACTTTTTCACCGGATCCAGAGACAGTGTACGTCGGTACTGAGCCTCCAATGTTGTACGTCTCAGAGGATGATGGCCCATTCGAAGCCTTCTCAACAATCGATGCGCTGGAGAGCCGGTCGACCTGGACGTTTTTCCACGAACCGTTCTACGCCGGACATATTCACGGACTCGCGGTTCATCCGGACCGTCCGGAGCGGCTGTTCGCTGGCGTCGAGCACGGTTCGTTGATCTACAGTGATGATTGGGGAGAGTCGTGGAGCGAAGCACTCGTCGGCTATGATCTCCATCGCGTTGCAATCGATCCGACGGATCCGGATCGCGTGTTCGCAGGTGCAGGAGAAGGACTGTTCGTCAGCGACGATGCAGCTCGGAGTTGGACCGCCGTTGAATCGCTTCGTGGGGCGTACGTTCACGGAGTTGCGTTCGATCCAGCGGACCCTGAAACGGTCTTCGGATACGTGGATCGTGACGAGTCGCCGCTCTACCGAAGTACGGACCGAGGGCAGACGTGGTCGCCGATCGCTGAGGGCGAATCCAGCCGATCCGCTGTGTCTTCATCCGACTGATCCTGACGTCCTGTTCTACATGGGGTCGGTTTCTGAGGGACGCTCAACGGTGTTCCTGAGTTGCGATGGGGGTGACACGTGGGAGTCGCTGTCGATGGAATTGCCACAGGTGTGGCGACTAAAAGCGACAATGACTCTCTGAGGTAGACTCCATTTTCCAAAATATGGAGGGCGGTGACCGCAGAGCGCCATTTCCTCCCCCACCAGCTACCAGACCGTGCACCAGCAAAGGTATTGGGAACAACGCGATACGAACCGACCGGCAGAATCGACCTCCTGGTTCAAATGACATCTTGGTCGATGAGATTCATGTGAAAACGACATTACTGTTTGCTAATTGGATTCTGAACCGTCACTCATCGAGGATGGAAGAGACGCGCTCGGCCCGTTCTTCGGCCTCGATGTGTGAGTATGCGTCCTTGGTTGTCTGGAGCGATCGATGCCGGAGTAGATCCTGGGCTTCCCCGCGATCCACACGGAAGATGGTATCGCCGAGCCCGCGTCTGGCACCATGGAGTTTGAGATACTCGCCGTCGATGGTGATATCAGCCCGCTCACAGAGTCGTTTGACGTGTGTTCGCATGCCGTTGACGGTGATCGCAGGAGGCACAATCTCCTGCTCCCGGAGCAGTTGATCGATCGATTGCTCGTCAAGGCGGGTCTCAATTTCTCCCTGGGAGAGTCCCGTCTCAGCAAGCTGCTCACGGGCGACTCGGTATTTCGATGGCGCGTGTTGCGTTGGAAAGACCGGCCAATTGCCCGGTGGTGCGCCGAGTGCGCGAAAGTACTGCCGGAGCGGAATCACCGCCTGTCGTGGAAGTGGCGTCGTCTCCCACTCCTGGGCCTTTCCAAACACACGCAGGGTTCCGCTCTCGGTCTCTCCATCGGCATCGGGAAGCGAAACGTTCTGCCAGCACAATCCCTGGCGACCCTCCCTGTCGTCTGCGCTGGTTCGAAGGATTTCGGCCCCTCGAACGCCAGAATACGCGAGTACGTAGCCAAACGCACGATCACGCAGTTCGAGGCGAGCATCCGTTCCAGAAGCCTCGATCGCATCATAGGCTCGGTCGTCGAGCCAGCGGAGAAATCGATCGCGGGTCTCCGGATCCCAGAACTGCTGACGGTTGTCGCTGTCGTCAGTCGGGAGTTCTTCGCGTGCCCGTTCGCGTTGGGCGGGATTCGAGGGAAACACACCATCACGAACACAGTACGAGCAAAACCCCGAGATGATGTTGTAGTACGTGTGGGCACTGGAGGCCGCGAGCTCATCGTCACCAACTGCAGTGGTGAGATGCTGAGCATACCGACGCAAAACGTGTGCGCCAGCGTCCGGATCGGTGAGTGCGGCGATATCATCACTCGACAGCCATGCTTTCCAACGGCGAAGCGCACTTTTCGCCGTTCGGTAGTACGTGCCTGACTGGGCACCGCCTTTGCTTTTGGAACGGAGATATCGGTCGATCGCGGCAGTGAGGTCGGCTTCAGTGAACTTGCTCATGGAGATTCGTCTCCTCTCGAACTGCCGCCCTGAACGGCTTCCCACTCTTGGTGGACGCAATTAGAGATTCGGGGAAGCGTTGAGCACTCGGTCGAGGACATCGTTCGTACCTGTTTGTGGACGGTGTGGTGCTTAAACCCAATGCCTGGAAGAACCCGTATGACGTCGAACTAATGGAGATATGTGCCAATCAGTTGCACGAGCGGTGAACAATTGTTGACATCCTCCTTCGCCTAACGTCGGAGGAATCCCACGCCACAGGGCGCTGCGTTGGGATTTTACGGTTTGCAGATGTGCGACATCACGCCTCTACTGGCTGTGCCAACCAGCCGTTAGCCATATCGTCGCGCTATTTCAGCGAAGATTCAGGCGTAGCGTTGATCTGTCGATTGCGATCGATGGCTCCGGAAGGGGTTCTTCCGTACTTGTTCCGAGAGAAGTCATTTCCCGTACTTGCAGGGTTATGTCCATCGATAGTGGTAGGTGGATTGGTAGCAAAATACATGTTTCAACATCGCTGACGGCGATTCATCCTTTCCCTAAAGCGTCAGGCATTCCCGCCTATAATCTCTGTAATCAGCCGGTGGTTTCGAGACTGAGTAGGTAGATACGGACATTCTATCTCAGTCGTATCAAAACAGCGTCCCAAACATGAGTCGACTGTGCCGACCATGGCGAGCCAAACAGCAACAACTGACGCCACCCAACGCACCCTCCAGACGCAGACGAACAGTATCGTTATGGATGGCCGAATTCCTGATCGAATGTACTCACCCGAGATGCGGGACGTACGTCTCAAACACCTCCCGGTCGAAAGAGAGCTGAATGTGGCCCTTGTATGGAACGAAAACGTTCTGGGCTGTCGAAATTGAACTGGCCTCGGGTTCTGGAAGCGTCGCAAATTCGTCGGGAGTGATCAATGCATCGAGATTTGACCATATAGCGGTGTAGTTGACGTCTGCAGCGAGCTGACCATCGTTGAGGGCCTGCAGAAATTCACTGTTGGGTACCATCGTCCGACCACCCGGTGTAATATACGCGAGATAGGCAACGTAGGTCCCCTGGTGTGGCGTCCCGAGCGTAATAAGCGAATCTACGTACTCATTGGCACCCATCTTTTCGATCGCCCAGCGAGAATCGAGTCCCCCCATCGAATGCGCAATTATGTCGACCGCACTGTCATGCGTTGCACTGATACTCTCAAGACGTGATGCTACTTCCCCCGCGTACACCTTCGGTGAATCGACGGTTGTGGCGAGCGCACCGAGACTCAACACGGACAGCTGCGATTCGTCATAGCCAATCTCTTCTAATCGATAGGTGGTGAGATCCCACCACGGCGTCTCTCCACTGTCGAGAAAGCCATGGACCATCAGTATCGGATTACGGTCGTTCCCGGCCGTTCTACCGCCAACGCCGGTCACGCCGACCGTCGAAACCCCGGCGGCCGCAAGTCCAGTGAGAAACGTTCTCCGTGTTGCTGACCTGTTAGGTATGCTGTCGTGAGCCATAGGGTTGGTACACGGTATATCTGTGGAAAGATATATAATGATCGTTATGCAGGTTATTTGTTGTAGTTTAAATAATATTAAATGTATAGATCATTTTCATTGACTGGTGGCGATCGTCATCGAGGAGTGCCAGAGTGGTCGCACAACAGCAACTGCCACGAGACATTCTGCTCCCTACTTCTCAGTATGAACGGTACCAGCCGTCATGCTTCGCCAGAGTGACGGGAACTGTCTGGTGAGAAATAGGCCAATCCTCGTAGTCCAGTCGGGCGTGATTACGGGTCGAGTAGCGTGGATTTTGCGTGCCAGCTTCCGTCCAACGGTTTCGGGAGCAGCCGTCATCCACGCTGGATAGTCGAGGTCGGCAGTCATCCGTGTGTTCGTCGATGGAGGAATCAGTACCGTACAGTAGACATTCGTCTGTGTGAGTTCGAGTCTGAGTGAGCGGACGAATGCGCTGATTGCTCCTTTCGTTGCGGAGTACCCAGACATGCCAGGATGACCGGTGGCCCCAGTTCCGGACCCCATACAGTGGATAATACCCGTATCACGCTCTAGCATATGCGGGAGGACGGCGCGGATCAGTCGTTGATAGCCAAAGAAATTGACCTCGAACTCACGGCGAGTATCGGCCATTGATTGGTCTTCGAACGGAGCGATCCTGGCAACGCCGGCGTTGTTGACGAGAATGTCGATCCGGCCCCATCGGTCGATGATATCGTTCACGGCCGTTGTAACGTCGTCTTCGTCTGTCACATCGCAGTCATAATAGTGGATTTGGGCAACGGCGTCATCCTTGAGGACACTACTATTGGATCCATTCGTATCGAGTATGCCTATCCGACGGGGGTCCTCGGCGAGCGCACGTGCCAGGTGAAAGCCAATTCCCTCGTTCGCTCCAGTGATGACGATTACTTCCGCATCGCTCGACGAACTCATGCTCTTGGTGCGAGGTGATCCACTGTGCTCCACGCCGATCGACCCGTCATGCAATCTGGAATCGTATATGCTGTACGCCACTGTTTCACGACGACAGCAGCCATGGGTCCGCCATCCGTGTTGGCATCGATGGCTTCTGGCTCTGCTGTTGGGGGTGACTGAATCATCCATCTACTCGTCCACATTCATGAGCGAAGAGCGTACTGCCGGCGATCGCCGGATCCGTGTTGAACCAGGGGAGATCGGAATTCAGGATACACAAATGGTGATGTCCGGGTGGCAAAACTGGATTCTCGTCGTCTGCGTAGTGTGTCGTCACAAGAGCTACTGTGGCTCGAAGTTCTCGAAGCGACGGACTGCGTATTGATAGCAGATCCCTGCCACGAGGAAGCCACCTACAAGTATTCCACCACCGAGCCCATACCGCAGGGTAGCGATATCAGTGGCCTGGATGTCGGCCAGAACCTGTTCGAACCACTCGACGCCACCGACATTGAGTGCCCCTAACACAAGCGCTGGGATGCCACCGATGATGAACGACAGCGCAGTCCTGGTCGATTCGGGATCGAGTAGCAGGCCACTGAGTACTGCACCAGGAACGACCACACTCACGCTGTGGCAAACGATCGTGCTCATCCGAGGCGGGAGTACATCGCCACTCCGTCCGATTGAAATCGCATCGAATCGTGGCATCGCCATGCCCAGTGCGGGAGCGATTGTTACTGCTACGAGGGTCAGATACATCGCTATCCCGACCAACCCAGCAATTTCCACAGGCGAATAGGGTGAGATCATTCCTGCGAGCCCGGTTAGTATCCCGGCGAGTGGAAGCCCAACAACGAGGCCAGGCACTAACAGGCCGTGGATATACTGCCGTCCAGAGATGGATGCGACCAGCAGTGGCAACATCGATCCTTCATCACCGAGTGGATTCATCCCGGCAACCTCACTAATAATCCATGGAAGACCAACTGCAAACACCGGTGCGAGCGTTACGGCAAGGACACCATCGCTGTAGGCGATATACACGGCATCGAAAACGACAATCGCCGGAACGGTGAGATACGAGAGTCGGCTTGGATCCCGTATCGAACGGAGAATCACCCACTCAGCCACCCGACGAGTCGGCTGGGAGATGCGCTGCGGAAATGGGAGTGGCCCAAGCTGATATGATCGCTTACTGTGATCGATGGGACCACCGTCATCGTCGATGCTGACTGGTGCACTGTACCAGTATCCATTTGTGATTCGATCAGTTGCGAGAACCCCGCCGATGAGGAGCAGTGCGCTCGATAGCATCGATCCGGCAGCTTTCACTGTCGATCCCTCGATCGCTCCACCGACTCCCAACACGCCAACATCAAGAAGCCACCCAGGTGGAAGCCACCCCAAAAATGACATATTCAATCCCTCCATCGGGCCCATTATGGCCATCAGATAGCCACCCATTATAATCGCTACCAGGGATCCACCAATGATGGACTTATACCGCCTGATGAACTTCACGTGCGTGAGCAACCAGGCGATCAGATACCCAACTGCAGTAGCGGTGAGTATCACAGTCATCACGAACATCACTGTCGCGATCGGAATAGTGAGAACCACCCCGGGTGAACCGAAGATGATGAACCCAGTAGCAGTGAGCACAATGGTTGGCGCTGCAACATACGCCAGTCCGCGTAGTGTTTCGGCGATAATATGGCCCATCGCCGCCGTCCGTGCCGAGACAGTTGTCAACACGAACGCTTCGGCCTCAACTCGACTCCGCTGGGTGACTAATCGATTGGCGCAGATGTAGACGCCAAACACCCAGAACATTGCGACCTGCCCCCGAGCACCATCAGGGAGTGTCACTCCGGACAGTCCCTGTAACTCCTCAGCGAATGCGACGAGCAACGCAAGCCCAACGATGCCAATGAACACCATTGGTCCAACCGTCATCGACAATCTCGATTTGTCTTCCCACATCCCAGTGAGCGTTCGCCTAAAATCAAACCAGCCCATTTGCCAGGCATGTGCAAGCCAGCCCGACTCAGCCATTTTGCTGCACCTCAGCAGCGTCTTCAGAGCTCGTCAGCTCCAAAAAGACCGCTTCGAGAGACTGCTTGTGGCCACTTTCGGCCTGCTCTGTCATGCTTGTCGGCGTGTCTTCGGCGATGAGCGAGCCATCGGAGAGAATTCCGACAGTGTCTGCGACGTCTTCGACGACCGGAAGAATGTGCGTGGAGAGAAACACCGTCGTTCCATCGTCTGCCAATCTCCGGATCCGCTGGCGTAACGTCTTCGCAGCCCGGGGATCAAGCCCTGACGTCGGCTCATCGAGAAACACCACCGGCGGTTCGTGCAACACTGCCTGTATATAGGCTACCTTCTGTCGCATTCCTTTTGAATAGCCATCAATCCGATCGTCGGCATCGTCGAGGAGATCGAGATCGTCGAGCAAGGTTTCGATTCGCTCCTGTGTTGATCCTTCGGGAAGATCACGCAACCCAGCGGCATACGTCAACTGCTCGAATGCGGTCGCTTCGTCGTACAAGGGTGGGGTTTCTGGTAGGTAGCCGATCTGTGAACGGAGAGCGTCTCGGTCGGTAACTGAGACACCCCCCACGTGAGCACTCCCGCTACTCGGCTCTAGCAGCCCGGTTAACATCCGCATCGTCGTCGTTTTTCCCGCGCCGTTTGGACCGAGAAATCCATACACGACGCCGGACGGAATCTGGAGAGCCAACGAATCAACTGCGAGGGTATCACCATACTGCTTGGTGAGGGCGGTGGTCTCAATTGCTGTCATCGCAATTAGTGTGACCTATCACGCCCAGCTATTAGAACTTCCCTTTTTTTAATATATGCTGCATGATACAGACGTCATCCAACTGGATTCGTCATGCGATGCGCTTGGGAATATTGCGTGGTTTATAGATTGGTATCCTACAGTGGTGGGAAATGTCCGCGATGGGCACGCCTCATGAAAGAACACTAAGAAAAATGAAACCAAGGCTATCATGGGGGTGATTGTAGGAGTGGAGCGATGACGCCCAGTACCAATACCGGCACTCCAGCCAGCAAGCGTTAGCGATGTACCAACCCAAGCAGTCGCCTTCGAACATCCCCAGGGGAGTCGTATCGTTGGTTATCAGTCCCAGCAAGCACTTCATTCAGGGATTGTGTTCCTCCTTGTGTTTCGATTGTGTAGTCGCCATAGGCATCGACCAACGCCTTCGTTGTCGTCGGATAGTCGAGAGTTTCGAGTGCGCCATCAAGATCACCGAGCTGCTCACCAGCGTTGGCTCGTACCGGCTCTTCTTCATCGGCGCGGGTGCGTGCCTCTTCTTGCATCCGCTCTTGCTGGCGACGTTTTTCGGTATCCGCTTTCTCGTCTCGGCCCTGTTTGTCATCTGCCATCCCAAAGGGTAGGCGCTCTAGTCGGATAGTCCTGTGGTGGACGATGAATGATTCCGAAGCCAATCTCGGTGGCGGTGAGCAGAACTCACGCATTGACACCCCAGAAGAACGCGATTCCAACGACCGTGACGACTGACAACAGCAACTGTAACGGCGCGCCAACGCGGAGGAAGTCTGAAAACGTGTAGCCACCAGGCCCGTAGACGAAGAGATTCGTCTGATACCCAATCGGCGTCATGAACGCCGTCGAGGCCGCGAACGTAACGGCCAAAACGAACGCAAACGCGTTCGCTCCGATCGACTGGGCAGCGCTGGCAGCCACAGGTATCATCAACACGATGCTCGCGTTGTTGCTAATGACGCTCGTCAACAGACCGGTCACTAGATAAAACATCCACAGAACCCCGATCGTGGGTAAGAATGTTGCCGTAGAGGCGACGGCATTTCCGAGAAGCGCAGCAGCCCCAGTCTGCTGCAGAGCGATTCCCAGCGGGATAACACCTGCCAGGAGGAAGATCACGTTCCACTCGACTGATGAATAGAGTTCGGTCGGTTTGAGGACGCCGGTGAAAATCATCGCCACCACCCCCGCTAACGCTGAGACGACAATCGGGAGAATGTTCAGCGCTGGAAGCGCAACCACGCCAGCGATGATACAGACCGCGAACGGAATCTTCTCGCTCCGGTAGGTCACCTCGTCGAATTCGTGGGCAACGATGAAGTCCTCGTTCTCAACGAGCCGGGTGAGGCTATCGGGTGGGGCCTGTACCAAGAGCGTGTCACCGACTCGAATACTGATGTCTTCGAACCGATCCCGGACGACGTCCCCACGAGTACGAAAGGCAAGGACGTTTGTGTCGTAACGCTGTCGGAAAGTCGAACTCGCAAGGGTTTCGCTGACGAGGAACGATCCAGACGGAATGACAATCTCGACGAGAACTGGTTCACTCTCATCCGAATGGAGGTCGTCTTCGGTTGGAGGACCTCCCGTTAGTTCGAGTCCTTGCGCATCCATGATGTGTTCGAGCGTCTCTCGATTCGTTCTGAGTCGGAGCGTGTCATTCTCGCGAATTACCTTGTGTGCCAATGGATCGGAGAAGCGCTCCCCGTCTCGAATCAACTGTAACACGTCGATGTCGAGGTCATCTTCGCGGAACGCTTTTTCAACTGGCTGCCCGATCAACGACGAATTCGCGGGAGCGACAACGTCTGCGAGGTACTCCTGAAGGGCATACTCTTCAACGAGGTCCTCGTCAGCTGGAATCCGCTTGGGAAGTAACCGAACACCGACCGTCATGAGATAGATCGCTCCGACCGCGAAAACGATAATGCCGAGTTTGGTGAATTCAAACATCCCAAACGCGTGTAATCCGAGTTCTGGAGACTCTGCACCGAGTTGAGCGGCGATATTGCTGGCGAGAATGTTCGTCGACGTTCCAATGAGCGTCAACGTTCCTCCAAGCATTGAGGCGAACGACAGCGGGATAAGAAGCTTTGATGGTGATGTCTTACCGTTGTGTGCGAGATCGGCGATGACCGGAACCAGAATAGCAACGACGGGTGTATTGTTGATGAGCCCCGAGATCGACCCGGTAACACCGATCGTTGCCCCAAGTTGCTTGCGCTGGTCGGTACCGGCAAATGCGGCCATCTTCCGACTGATCAGCTGGACGATACCGGTTCGATTGATCCCCGTGCTCAGGATGAGCATGGCCAGTACAGTAATCGTGGCAGGGTTGGCAAACCCCGAAAGTCCCTCCTGCGGAGAGATTTGTGTCCACGGTTCGAGAATCATCAACAGAACCATCACCAGGATAGCAGTAACGTCGATCGGGTACCATTCGGTCGCAAACAGCACGAGTGCGAGGAAGATGAGGGCGAAAACGACGAGCATCTCGACCGTCACCGAGGTTGGAGCCACACCTTGGATTGGCAGGGATGCTGATGAGAAAAACATACTGCAAAGAGGGGATAACGAGGGAAAAGACTGGTGTCCGGACCAACAGATTGGCTGTGCGTTGCAACTCGTTGGTGGCACTTGATAATTTTAGCGGGCAGGTCGAGAAGTCAGCATTATATCACATGAGACGCGTCGGTGGCCAGACTCCAATCTGGGCGGACCCGCCCTCTCGGCCCGGGCGATGCGCTGTCAGAGCAGATTATGATAGTGACGATCTACCTCATCGCATCTTTCGATGTCCGATGTCGTGTTGTATCCACAGCTCGATATGCTAGCAGTCGTCTCGAACTGCTACTCAGCTGGTAGTATAATATCCTCACTTGTCATGGGTGAAGTGGCGTCCACGAATGGCATTCCGATCGTCAGAAAATTTTGTTTCGTAACCCGCGAGCACAACAAAGAGCACCACGAGGGCCGTGAGGACGGTGAATGAGGGAATCTGTACCGCCACGGGGATCAGCACGAGCGCGATGGCTGTCACAACGAGTCGAGCAACGCTCACAGTGCCGTGATCGTGGTATCGCCACGCGTTGTGCCCGAGTAAATACAGGGCACATCCACCACACAATCCGACGGCAGCGATGATACCGAGCGGATCATGAAGGTGAGCAAGCGTCTGTTCGATCCCGAGCGAGATGAAGATAATACTGCCAACGATCGGCAGATGCAACACACTGTATGAGTCGCGTGCAAGCAGTGTGCGATCATGGCCACTCACTTCAGCAAGTCGCTGTCCAGCAGCGAGAATGATGTAATCGAAGTAGAGCCACCACAGCGTGACGATGAGGGTAAAGCCCAACAGAACGGCGAGCAGCACCAGTGGCCCGCTGAGAAGCTGTTCCGTGCCGACACCGACGCCGATCGCAACGATCGACTCGCCCAGCGCAATGATCATAATCAGTTGGTGGCGTTCGATGAAGTGGCCAACCTCACAGTAGAAGCCTTCAACGCCACGAACGAAAACAATGCCGTAGTCGATCAGAAGCGCTGTAGCCCACAGGACGCCCACGAGCGGACCAGTAACAATGCCGGCGATGACGAGCAGCGCTGGCCCACCGAGAAATCCAGGTGCAACGCGGCGGACCGCAGTCCGGGTTTCCGGCGGTGCAGTAAGCGTGTACAGCAGAACATGAAACGAGCGGACGACGAAATACGCGACACCGAACATCAACCCTGTGTCACCGAACGCAGCTGGCACTGACAGTGCAACGACGACCATTGCCCCCATTGCGCCCAATAACACCAGTCGCTCTGATACTGCCTCCTCTGCAGAGGCGGTGGCTGTCAGCCACGAGTAGACGACCCACGCCCACCAGACCGCCGCGAGAATCGCTGCACCCTGTGCAAGCCCACTCCAGGTGGGTTGCTCGACGAGAAAGCCAGTGACCTGTGTGAATGCGAAAACAAACACCAGATCAAAAAACAACTCAAGCGTCGAGGCGGCCTTACCTTCATCACTCACGTCGGTGGCGTCGGGCTCAAAGGAGCCAGTAGCATCGGTCGTGCTCATTGGTAACCTGTATAAATGATGCGTATCATCCCTAAAAATACCCGTTGTAACCCAACTGATTGCTCATCTTAGTCAGCCAATCCACCGTTAACACGGATAGTCTGACCGGTAACCCAGCGGGCCTGTTCAGTACAAAGAAACGCCAGCACTGGCACAATATCGCTCACTTTCCCCAGACGATTCGCAATGCTCAGTAACTTGTAGAACTCAGTGGACGCCTCAGTTTCACTCGGATGGTAGAACGACGTATCGACCGGACCGGGAGCAACCGTATTGACAGTAATCCCTCGATCCCCGATTTCTTTTGCAAGCATCTTCGTGAACTGCTCGGTTGCCGAGACAGCAGCGGCCAACCGCCAGCTGCTCGACATTCACGAGCCAATCCATCCGGTAAGCCGCCGCTGAACGTATCCCAATCTCATGACTCGGGGGGGTGTAAAAGGACAGGAATACGACTCCTTCGAGTCGATCAGTCCCGAACACCACGTAACGTTCCCATTCACGCGCATGCTTGGTTGGTCTATCGAGTTCACACCGGGTATTTTCGACATGAACTCGGGATCGGGCGGTATCGAAACGACACGAGCCAAACAGCTCGCAAGGACGTCTAGGAAATCATTTCGACGAGTATATCTCTGCAATCGGGTGATAACGACAGCATGGTAGCGCTGGCCGAAGAAGAGACAGGTGGCTTTAATTTCGATTCTATCGCGGTTACAGCGACGGATGCATCGATGCCGAACCCCGATCAGCGCCGGTTCGTGGCCCGACCGTTCCCGAGTTCCAGTTCACCAATGCTGTCGTTATTACCGATCTGAAGGTGTAAGCTGTCCAGTTTGCGTAGGGATGCTGATGGTGTGGCGATCGAAGGGGAAATTACAGCTCAACCACCAAGCAACAACGATGAGTGATTCAAGACGGTGGAGTAGCACGGAGAAAGAAAAACGACTCCGCCGACTGTTCGAGAAGATACACAACCGAGGCAATGAAGCGGAGTTCATCAATGTCACGTTTGGGGACGACGTTCCTCTATACCAATATAGGATCGGATTCCACAATGCCACCGGACTGGATGACGAGAAGATTGAGTCGATGAACGACATCATGGACAAGCACGATCTCGGTATCGAATCGAATAGTGCTGACCGTGGCCTGCTTGCAGGTATCGTCTCTTTGATTCGCCGATTGGTCACACGTGAGCCCACATCGACCGATAACGAGTGGATCAATGCGTATCATAGAAGCCCCAAGTCCGCCGAAGATGCATACACCGTGTTTGTTGATATCTCTACAATGGTCTACGGATACAATCCAAGTGATGTGACTGACGCAGTCATCGTCAACACCGACAAGACCGACATTTCCTGGACAGACGTATGAACCCCAGCCTCTAGTTGAGGCAAATAAAACAAAACCTCACATCTAATTTGCTTGGGTGAATACCGTCAATCTATGTCTGAATTGGGCGAGCTTGGTCTCTCGAGTTATGAGGAGA
This sequence comes from Halobacteriales archaeon YIM A00013, assembly GCA_025041195.1. Classification (GTDB taxonomy): domain Archaea; phylum Halobacteriota; class Halobacteria; order Halobacteriales; family Haloarculaceae; genus Halocatena. The sequence goes on along the minus strand of JAKCFM010000002.1, from coordinate 155,419 downwards.
AGGTCTACCGATCGCTCCTCGTTACCGGAACAACAACTGCAACTGAACTTTCCGAGATTAGTGCTGTTCCAAAAGGTCGTATTTACGACGTTCTCAACGGGTTAGAAGCCCGTCGGCTGATCAAAATGCAATCAAGCGACCCAAACCAGTACGCTGCCCTACAACCAGAAACTGTCGTCGATAGGCTGTTGGCTGAACGAGCATACGAACTGAAACAGGAGTGGAATCGGTACCGAACCGAGGCAGAGACTATCCGTTCGAACCTGCCACCGACACCACCGACCGAAAGTAGCTTCTGGCTTGGATCGATCGGGAACGAGAAGATGCGGATAGCTCTGCAGCAACATATGCGAGCCGCCGAAGAGGTTGTCCATACAGCCGTTGGAACACCCCATGAAAACATCCCATGGGAAACGTTGCAAACTGGTATAGAGAGCTTTTTCCACGGTGTGAGCACAGATCTTACTGTTAATCTTTTGGTAAGCGAAAAAGTGGCTACCGTCCTTCCTGATGAAATTCCGCGTGTAATTGAAAATCATTCAGCGGACGTGACTATTAGAACGCGTCCTGATGTGCTACTCTCATTCGATGTGATCGATACCATCGAAGCAACAATCGACATCCCACATCCAGTATCCGGCGAGGATCGAATCGGAGTGATGGGAATCAAAGAAGCACGAATCGTCAATGAGTTTGAGCAGTATTTCCAGCAACTGTGGGCCGATGCTGATTCCTTCCTCGGGTGATATGCTTTTCGCCCTGAAAAGTGATTTTGCGCATGGCCATGGCTGGTCCACCGACAGTCCCCCAAAGACACCGCGAAAAATCTCTTCGTTTGGAACTTTATAGTGAGTATAACAACTATACAAGGAATATCTGAGAAAATTCCCCAGAATCATTTGAGAACAAACAAGAAGTGGTGGGTTGTTTCAGCACGTATATTCTGAAAATGCCCCTATGCAGTACAGAAGCATGAGTGCGAGTGATAAACCACCTACTGCAACGAATCGTGTTGACATCATCGTTGTCGGTGGCGGCACCGCAGGCACATTCGCCGCTGCAACAGCTGCCAACGCTGGACTCGATGTTGTCTTGCTCGAACGAAAATCCAAATCGGAGGCAGGACAGATTGCCTGCGGGGACGCCATCAAGGGAAAAATATCGTTTCCCAATGTAATCGATCTAGAGTATCTCAAAGAGGAGTCGTTTAGCAACCAGGATATTCAGCGAGCCATCTTTCGAAATCCCGTCGAGAACCAATCACTCGAAGTTGCATTTGACGGACATGGGACCGTCCTCAACAGGAAGCGCTTTGGCGAAGTGCTTCTCGAGGAGGCCGTGCGAGCTGGCACAACGGTCGAGTATAACACTGTTGTAGCAGATGTTCTCCAAGATGATGGTGAAATCATGGGTGTTCTTGGGACCCAACACGGAGAGCCAATCACCTACCTCGCAGACGTAACGATTGATGCTACAGGAGCCCTTTCCATTCTCCAGGACAAAGCAGATTTTACCGATTCAACGTTCGATACGAACGTTCGATACTCACAGTTCTGTTCGGCGTATCGAGAGATCATTGAGGTACCCGAACCTGTCGAGTGGGACGACGCTATTGTCTTCAAACCGACCGAGGAATTAGGATATCTCTGGTACTTTCCTCGATCAGCAACGGAACTCAATGTTGGTCTGGGATTTCAGATGACTGAATCACCGATGAAACTCGTCGACGTGTTACAACAAGAGCTCCGGTCACAGCCCATCTTTGACGGAGCAACAGTGAAAAATAAGCTGGGTGCATCAGTACCGACGCGACGGCCGTACGATTCGGCTGTGGCTCCGGGTTACATTGCCGTTGGTGACGCAGCTGGACATGTCAATCCTTCAACTGGTGGCGGGATTACAGGGGCTGCAAAGGGCGGGTACTGGGCAGCTACACAGGCGATTGACGCCATCTCCAATGACGACGTCAGCGAAGTTGCGTTCTGGAGGTACAATCACAAGGTGATGACCACCTTCGGCAAACGCTTTGCGGCAATTGATTTGTACAACATCTGGGCAACCGGATACGATGTTGCAACGCTGGCCGAAATCGTCGCCTCGGTGCCAGGACAGCAGCTAGCCGACGCGATTGGCGGCTCTGGCATCCCAGCAATGGGGATATGGGAGAAGCTCAAGACGCTCATTTCTACGTTTGGTCACTGGTCGGAACTCAGAGAGCTCTACCAAGTTCGGCAATTGGCACATGAGCTATCAACCCATTACGCTGCCTATCCCACGGATCGGTCGGGGTTCGAGGAGTGGCAAACAGCACGTGATTCGATCATGGATGACTTTCACGCAGTTTGTGCTGCTGCGTCGAAGTATTAGGGAGAACTGTTAGCACAATCATTCAAAACATACCATGTCCACGCACACCGTCGAGTTTATAGATGCACCTATTACGATTACAGTATCGGAATCAGAAACAATCTTGCAAGCTTGCCTCCGTGAAGGAATCAATCAGGAGTTTTCTTGTCGAGTCGGGATGTGCCTCGCATGTTCTGCGAAAATCATCGAAGGAACGGTCATACAACCGGGGGCACGCGGCCTTACCGAAGCCCAAGCAGAAGACTACGCCCTGACCTGTATGGCCCGTCCACAATCGGATCTCAAGCTCAAGCGGGGCTGCTATCCGGACAGTATTACCCCGTGAAAACCTGAACGTCGCTACACAATCGAGATCGACGGTTCGAAGGTGCTGTTCGCTTATCGACTCGATTGCCTATCCCACCGACTGACACGATGGATTGTAACGCTACCACTGCGTTTTCGGATCAAAACTGCAAGAACGCACCAGATTCGTACCGCAATCCAACCACCAACCACCGACGGTCCACCGGACTCTTTTTCCACCCCGTCTCCGAGTACTGACGGCAAGATGCGCCTCGAAGACGTATCAGTGAACTCCGAATGGAGCTGTCACACCAGTCAAGAAACATTGTCCGACCGATTCTCCACCAGCTCTGCTGTGATCGAACAGGCTGGAATGCAGAAGGTGGTGTGGATTCGTCCATCCTTTTTACCAGTGGACTGCTCAGCACTGGTTCGCTCCTGAACAAATCGGTATCGTGCTGTCATCGAAGAAACAGCCGCTCGCTATCGGTATGTTCTACAACCCATCCGTTCACTTCATACTTCCATAAACAGGTGAATCAGCGATCGACGGTGGGGATATCCGGCTCGTCAGCATATTTTTCATTGAATTCACCAATCAGCTGTCCCATCTGTGCATACCAGTCGTTGAGCAGCCGTTGCATCTCTTGAGTGATCGCATCGGCGTCACGGGAATGATAAACGTGGTAGTAGCCACCCGATTCGTAGTTGACCTGCTCCTTCTGGATGAATCCAGCCTGTATCAATCGCTGAACAGACCGATAAGCAGTCGATCGTTCACGATTGATTTCGTCAGAAATCTGATCAACGGTGAGCGGTTCCGCAGCTTCATTCAGGAATTGGAACACGTCTGTATCGATTTCCGTGAGGTTGTGGAAACACTCCAGTAGGCCTTCACACTGCATGTCCTGCCGAAGCATTTCACTCATTGAGTCGGCCATTGGGTATCAATAATTGGTGCTGATCGCCCAAAAGAATTTGCATGGTCGCCACAATACTGTGGCCATCCATGCTGATATGAGCTGACACCTCGTTCCGGTGCGGTCCTGTCGAAGTGTCCAAACCGCTGCGAGAACGACCGGCGTGAGAACGACGATTGTCGCGCCGAATCAACGAGTCACGTTCACGGTGGTGAGAGGTTCGATTCGTACTCCGCTACCCACCTCCGTGTCCGCGACTGCAAGCGTTCCAGCGAGTCCCATCACCCCAAGGTACCCCGTGATATCTTCATCGTCAACCACCTTCGTCGCTCCAGCACCGATCCGGCCACCAAATGCACTCCCGGTGAGCAGTGGCCTGACGAAAGCGAACGCACCAGCGCCAGCCCGGGTGTAATCGAAGGCGCCGTATCCCCTGAGATCGTGATCTGGAGAATATCGGTCCCGATCACAACCCTCACTGGATAGCTCACCACCAGTAATGGGGGTGTCACGAGTAGCGTTGTGAGCGCCCTGCATTACCGCACCGTATCCAATCTGAAACGCTTTCGCCGCATTGAAACCGCGTTCAACAGTTGGGACAACCTGCGTGGAATTCGACAGCGTTTCAATGCCGAGCTTCGCAGTCATTGCTCCTTGTATTGTGGATAACACCCAATTTCACACTATTCATTTGGTGAAACATCATCGAGAACTGCTGGTGGAACAGTGATGATTAGCTAGCGGTAGTTTCGGTTGCGTCCTCAGTACTGCGTGAGCGAAGCGTTCGCCAGTAGCCCTGTGCATACGCGCCGAGGAACATCCCGAGAACCGCCCACAGAATCGGATAGTTGCCGATACCGACGCTCGCGTACGCGGCTCCCGGGCAGATTCCCGATATCCCCCAGCCGACACCGAAGATCGATCCGCCGATGACAACATTGCGGTCGAGCTCCCTCACACGGCGTGTGTATTTGGTCGTCGTCAACGGTGCCTGATCGAAAAACTGTGTGGCGATAGTGAACGTAATTCCTGTCACAGCGGCTGCCCCACCCATTACGAAGAGGAGCCCGAAGTCCTCGAACTGGAGGAAATCAAGCACAACCTCCGGGCGCGTCATGCCACTGACCGCAAGACCGACCCCGAAGATCAGTCCGCCAATATAGATGCTCAGCATGAACCACAGACTCCGACGGTGCTCGGTCATGGCGACACCCCCATTGCTTGGACGAGCTGTGCCGTCCCAACTGCCACAGCGAGGAATGTCGCGACGTTCACAAACGAGGTATTCGAGAGCGATCCGACGCCACAGACACCATGGCCTGACGTGCAGCCTTTACCGAGGCGCGTTCCGATTCCAACGAGGACTCCACCGCCAAGCAGGCGCCACCATTGGATCTCCGTTGTCCAACCCCCCGTCTGGAAGAGGACGGCATACACGGCGGCACCGCTGATGATGCCCGCCGTGAATAGTAGCCGCCAATTTCGCGACTGCGTATACCTGCTGCGGTTGAATCGTGGGACAGCAGAGACGTACGACAGCGTCGACTCAAGGAACGTGCTCGCGCCAGCGATGATTCCCGTGGCGAGATAGATGACGGCAGCGCCAACCCCAACGAGCAGTCCACCGAGCAGATACGGAAGCACCCCTCGTGGAAAGAGCTCGCCGACTACGAGCAGCGATGCGAGCTCAGTCATTTATTTCGGTAGCGCCCCCCTCGCTGACCGTACAGTTGTTCGGATGGAGCGCAATCATACCTGCCCGCCTCATCGTCGAGCGATTCCTGCCCGAGAGTCGTGGCGATTTTAGTTTCGCAGTTCACCAGTCGCGGTGGCATGTCTCCACAAATGAACTCTACGAAGGTATCTCCGTCCATCGACAACGCATTAAACGAATCCCGCAACTCCCCGCGTACACCGGTGTACGTGCCCTCATTGTTCGGTGGTGCCCATCGTAGGTGAGTGTTGGTACGCTGGTCGTACGTGTACACTGCTCCAGCACCGTCTCGGTGAGCGATACGGATAGCGACAGTTTGGCGACAGCGATCCAGGATATAGCTGCGTTCAACTTCCAACGTCTCGCCTGACACCGTCGTCTCCCATGGTGGACACAATGCCTAAGGTAGCGTGTACAGTATTGTACTATATGTCCTATACACTGAACAAGCACGTTCGAGGGACCTTTGATGACGTTGTCGAACAGACGACGGCGGCCTTATCAGATGAAGGGTTTGGTGTCCTTTGTGACATCGATGTCCAGCAGACATTCAAACAGAAACTCGATGAAGAGTTCCGCCGATACCAAATTTTGGGCGCCTGTAATCCTCAGTTGGCACAGCAGGCGCTTGACGTAGAACTTCAGCTTGGGACACTCCTGCCGTGTAACGTGATCGTTTATGAATCCGAAGATGATACTGTTGGTGTGAGCGCGGTTGATCCGGCGGTGTTACTATCGGTTGTTGACAATCCTGAACTGGACCCCATTGCCACCGATGTTCGCAATCGATTCACCCGCGTGTTAGACGAACTTCCACAGGCGTGAGGTCCAAGAGTGTAGTTCTTGACCATATATCCTACAGGCAAGAAAACTCCTCTCACCATCGGTATACAGGGAGATCGAACGCTACATTTCTGATGGACTGACCGCCCTTCAATAGCGCATCCGACAGGTCAGTCAATCTCTATCCGCATGCACGTGAGCGTCCGTACCCACTTGTCGCCAACCTGTTGTCAGTGCTCATCTCACGCATCAATTCAACTTCCAGCAGGTCAGTCGTCGTCGCAGTGAACAGGCACAAGAACTGACCCGCGATCGTGAGAAACTTGTTCTCCACCGTCCGGAGATCTTCTTCGTACGTCGAACGAGCGACAGTGGTCTGATCGGCAAGCAACAGATCAAGGGCTCGATCGCAGCGTAGTCCGTCGCACGCTCGCACCATGACTGGTCGATGGTCGTGACAGTCACGAGGAAGTCTACCAGATCGTCGTCTTGCGCTTCAACTTCACGGGCGAACAACCGAAGCGATTCGGCGGAACCGTTGGTGCTGTCAGCGGGAGTCGGCTCGACCGTCTCTTTGGTCTCGGTCAGGTTGCAACCAGTGATTTCGTGTCGAGACGTGCGTTGGTGTCGTTCTGGTCGGGAGGTACCCCGCGGCTGTCGGCTGGATCGATTCGGCGATTCATTTAACCGATAGGTTTAACACACGAGACTGTATATGCTTAACTAGATGGTTGAACGTCAGTCGGACGATCTGGACCTCGACGCCATCTTCCACGCGCTGGCCCACCCAATCCGTCGGGCCACCTTGGAGGAGTTAGCCGACGGTCCCAAGAGCGTTAGCGACCTGGCCGAGCCCCACGACGTTTCGCTGGCAGCGGTCTCGAAGCACCTGCGCGTACTGGAGGAAGCGGGGCTGCTTGAAGTCGAACAGGACGGTCGCGTTCGCCGTAACCACCTGAACGCCGCGCCGCTGAGCGAGGTGTTCGGGTGGCTTACCCGGTACCGCGTCTTTTGGGAAGATCGGTTCGATGCGTTGGCCGACCATCTGGAGAACGACAATAAATGACAGCCAGCCCCAACAAAGGCGATGCATCAGCGACAGAAACCACGTCGGACGAGGAGCGGAGCATTACCGTGAGTCGCGTGATTGAAGCACCACCCGAGCGGGTTTACGAGGCGTTTCTCGATCCTGAGGACATCGCGGTGTGGTCGCCCCCAGATGGATTCCGTGCTGACGTTCAGAAGGTCGAACCAGAAGAGGGTGGGTCCTTCCGAATCGAGAACAATGCTGAAGCAGAAGAGATGGAACAATACTCCCACACGTCCCAGGGGACCTACCAAGAACTGAAACGCGGCGAGAAGATAGTCTGGACCGACGAGTCCGGAGAGGGTGATGACCACAGGACCGTCATAATCACTTTGGATTCGGTCCCTACCGGAACCGAGGCCACTCTCTGCATAGAAGGGATCCCTGAGAATGTCGCCGAGGACTATGGAGTCGCAGAGGCCTGGGAAGACTCCCTCAAAAAACTCGCCGGTCAAGTGGAGGAGTAACCATGGCAACTGACAGCACTAGCGAAGGAGCACGCGTGGAATCAACGACGAGTGAAGATCCACACTGGGGAAAGATCAGCCTCGCCGTTTTTCTTTCGTTTGTTCTGGCGCTTGGATCACATTACCTGTTGTTGGGCAATATCGATATGCATCCAACGCTGCATGCGCTCGTCGGTGTAGGCCTATTTTTCGTCGCTGGATTTGTCACGTTCCAAATCGTTGTGGGATAACCAACAGCCCAAGATCCAAGCATCCACCAACGCCGTTTGTGTGACTTCAATGTGATAGCGACACGTCAGTAGTAGCCTACCAGCCGCTGTTGATTTGAGCCTTTGGCGTGGATTGTTTTGTGTCTCTCATATACTGATGAGCGAACCGGCTGTGCAGGTGATGTGCGTCGTTATACCAATTGTAGCGCGGGTTTCTATATGTAAATATGGGCAAACTGGAATGTCTTACGGTCGTTCTGCCTCTAAGAACAAATCGATTCCGTCGAACAGTCGATCAAGCGTCATTTTATCTGTGAATGGGTTCAATAGAACGACTCGGAGCCACCGTGTGTCCCGATAGGTCGGTAGCGAGACAAAGATGTCCTGTTTGGAGAGCAGGTGGCGCTGGAGTCGTCCGTTGAGTGCATCTCGCTCGGCCGGTAAACACCAATCTGGCGTGGCACGGAAACAGACGATGTTCAGCTCTGGCTCGCTGGCCAGCTCCAGCGCATCCCTGTTAGCGACACGGTCACGAATCACAGCCGTCAGGCGGTAGCTCTCGTCGATCAACTGTCCGAGCCCCTCGCGGCCGAGGTGCTGAAAGGTGAGCCAAAGTTTCAGGACCGCCGCCCGCCGGGTCCCTTGAATGCTCAGTTCACCGAGATTCGGAATCGCGTCGTCGCCGCGCATATACGGCGCCCCAATCCGAAAGTCCTCCTGCAAGACGTCCAAATCAGCGAACAGAGTCATCGCGCACGTCTTCGCAACGTAACACCACTTCTGGGGGTTGAACGTCACTGAGTTGGCCTCCTCAACGCCATCCAGTCGGTCCCGTTCGGGTTCGGAGAAGATGAGGGCCCCGCCGTAGGCCGCGTCGACGTGCAACCACAGGTCGTGGTCATCGACGACATCACGAACCGCCGGGAGCGGATCGATGTTCCCGGTCGTGGTTGTGCCAGCGGTCGCGACGACACAGAAGGGCATGCGACCATCTCGTTCGGCCTGTTCGATCGCTTGGTTCAGCTCGCTTGGCTTCATTCGAGAGTTCGCGTCCGTTTCGACGGCGGTGATCGCGTCGGTCCCGAGCCCCAACAGCATCGCGGCTTTCTGTAGGGAGGTGTGGGCTACGTCAGACGCGAACAGCACCGGCTCACCCTCCAGTCCGGCGAGCCCGCTGTCGTGAACATCGAATGCCTGGTTCCGAGCGACCGAGAGAGCATGTAGGTTCGCAAGTGACCCCCCACTGGCGAGGATCCCGCCGGCGTTGGGGCCGAGGCCGAACTCGCTGGCGATGGTCTCAGTTAACTGGACCTCAAGCTCCGAGAAGATTGGGGACATCTCCACGCTCAACATATTGTTGTTGACCGCCGATGCGACGAGGTCACCCAGTACCGACACCGTCGTCGGCATCGTATCCATATGACCGATATATCCCGGATGAGCGGGGTTCATCGATCCAGCAACGATCGTCTCGAGGTCGTTGAGAAGATCGGTCTCGGACCGTGGGGAGTCTGGAATTGTCCCCGTAGGGACAGTAGACACGTCAGGTAACGGGGACCGGTCGTTGGCCGTTTCAAGTTGCTCAAGGAGCTGATTGAGCACGTCTTCAGTGAGATCCTGGATGGCGTCGGCGTTAGCCCCACTCGGATCGATGAATCCTGTTTCGGGCGAGTTGGAACGATTCATAGTGACCACTTCTCACTCCAGTGACTTCGAATAGAGGGATTCTTTGGATTGATGTCACTCACTTGCTGTTCGTTTGCGACCATGAGGGATCGTTACATCGATATTCGGTCCGACTGGGACGAATTCAGTCGGGTTGCTATCCGTATGACTCTGGTAGTAGTGCTTCTTGATGTGGTCAAGAAGACCCGTCTCAGAGACGCCGTTGCGTTGGTGTACGGGGTCGAATCGGAAGAGCGCAGGGAAGTCGAAGGTTCGCGATGGTGAGCGACTCGCCGACGTACCATGGTAGGTGCAGATCGAGGGCGTCATCGTTTTCGTAGCCGGCATCGACAAGCCGCTTGAGAGGAGTGGCCGCTTGATGGAGAAACCTTCGTAGAGACCGTTCCAGGAGAGTCCAGCAATCTCGTCGAACAACGCCGTGACGCGTTCTTCGATCGTCTCGCGGATCTCGCGAACGTATTCGAGATTCTGGCCGTCGGGATCGTCGAGGGCCCAGTCACGAACATCTACATCACCAGAATTCACGGAATTCTGGTTAGCAGCCGAGCGAAGCTCGGCGACCTTGCTCCCGACCGCTCTGATATCCTGCGTCGAACAGCCCATCGTCGCGACATAGTCACACGACTGGAGCTGATCGACCGTGATCTCACACGGCCTTCGGTCTGAGAGGTCGAAGCCCACCTCGTCCATCACGTCAACTACCTCCTCATGGACGTGATCGGCTGGATGGGTACCACCGGTCAAGAGAACAACGCGATCGTCGAGGCCACGACGGGCGCGTTCCCGATCTGCAAACGCCGTGGCCATCTGTGAGCCCCCTGCGTTCTGAACGCACATGAATGCGATACGAATTGACTCGGATGAATTGGGTGTTGTCGTCATTGGTGTATCGTGTGATCAATCATCATCGGTCGTCGATGCAGCGACGGCGTCCGGTTCGGCGCTTTTCCAGTCGATCGTCCGCTGAAAGTACAGCGCGACGTTGACCAGCGCGAGCAGTACCGGCACTTCGATGAGCGGGCCGATGACGGTTGCAAAAGCAACTCCAGAACCGACGCCGAACACGGCGACTGCGACCGCGATAGCCAGCTCGAAGTTGTTCGAGGCTGCGGTGAAGCCGATGGCCGTCGTCGTCGAGTAATCGGCCCCGATCCCGCGGCCCATCCCGAAGCTGACGAGAAACATCACGACGAAGTAGATCGTCAGCGGTACTGCGATCAACAGAACGTCACCCGGTGCGGCGACGATGGTGCCACCCTGAGTGGCGAACATCACGATCACTGTGAACAGCAGCGCGACCAGCGTCAACGGATCGATTGTCGGGATGAACTGCTCGTCATACCACTGTTCGCCCTTTGTTCGGATTCCAACGTACCGGGTAAGGAAGCCACCTGCGAAGGGGATCCCGAGAAAGACGACGATCGCCTCGAACACCTGCATGGGCGTCACATCGAAGGTAGTGATGCCAGCGACGAGTGAATCCATACCCAACAGGGGTGGCAAGAACAGCCCGAAGAACCAGATGTACACTCCATACGTGAGGATCTGAAAGAGGCTGTTGAACGCGACGAGTCCGGTCACGTATTCGGTCGAGCCCTCCGCCAGTTCATTCCAGACCAGCACCATCGCGATACACCGAGCCATCCCGATGAATACCAGCCCGAGGAAGTACTCGGGTCGTGCTGGAAGCCCGGGAATGAGCCCGCTGAAGAAGACGACCGCGAGCCCGAACATCAGCGTTGGCCCGATGAGCCAGTTCTGGATGAGGCTCAACCCGAGTACGCGCCAGTTGCTAACAACGGCACGGAGCTGGGAGTAGTCTGCTTTCGCCAGCGGTGGATACATCATCACCACAAGGCCGATTCCCACGAGATGGAGATCCTGGATCGGCTTTGTCACTGCTGGCGCGACGTATCCGAGTCCGACGCCGGTGGCCATCGCCCCGAAAATCCAGACGGTGAGATACTTGTCGAGAAAATCCATCGAGCGTGGATTCCCACAGTCCGGACAGTCACAGTTTGGACCGTGCTTGTGCGTCTCGATATTACTCATCGCTCACACTCCCTTCAAGGACGGTGATGAGAGTGATCGCCCGATTCGTCGCTCGATATTTCTTCCAGCGGCCGTCTTTCCGACCAGTGACGAGTCCGGCGTCGACGAGTTGCGAAAGGGCGTGACTAAGTCCGCTCTCAGTCACGTCGACGACTGCATGCAACTCACAGACGCACAGTTCCTCTTGAGCCCCAACAAGCACCCGGACGAGCGTATACCGCGTCTCGTTAGCGAGCGAAGAAAGCACATCGAGCTCAGTGGTCACCTGTTCCACCTCAAGTGCTGTCTCAAGTGTACTGAGCTCATCAAGGCGCTGTTCTACGTCCTCGGTTCGACACGCACCAAGTTCGTCTTCGAGGTATCGTTGGAGTCGTTCTGTCGCTTGCGCCATTACCATCGACTTGAATAGAATCTCAAGTAATTGTTTCGGACTATCTCTGCATATCTGTTGATATTCCCTGTAATGGCAGAGTTAGGTGAATATGTGAACTCGCCTGATTTCCGTGATTGAATAAAGTTCGAATCGAGTCGCTCTCGGTCGATAGTATTATATGACTAAGTTCTCATATGCTAGATTGTTCATATGGAACGGCAGAGCGATACCCAGCCATCGGCGGCACAATCCCAATCGAAAGCGTGCTGTACGACGATTCCGGAGATTTCGATCGAAGAACTTGATAGCGAGGTCGAACTATTCGCAGCGCTCGCAAACCCAACGCGGTACGGGGCTATTCGGCTTCTCGTTGCGGCTGCGGACGAGGTTTGTGCCTGTAATCTCGCCCCGCCACTGGAGGTATCACAGAGTGCGATCAGCCATGCGCTCTCACAACTCCATGCTGTTGGACTGGTCGAGCGCCGAAAAGAAGGCCGCTGGCGCTACTATCAGGCAACCTCAATTGCCGAGGAGCTCATTGACCGGGTCGATGCTCATCAGGGGCGTGACCGATAATGAGCGACAACATCTCCCAGGACCGGTCCACCTCGAAAACGGGACTTTCCGACCGCGAACAGCGCAATGGGGTTCGAAATCGATACGCATCGATCGCCCAATCAGCATCCGAGGATGGCTGTTGTGGATCACCATCGGAGTCAGACACCACGTGCTGTGACGATAGCGACACGCTCGGCGTTGACTCCCAGCGACTCGGCTACACGAAAGCCGACAGTGAAGCCGTGGCAGCGGGGGCAGATCTGGGCCTCGGCTGTGGGAATCCGACTGCGATAGCGAGTCTCGAATCGGGACACACCGTGCTCGATCTCGGGTCCGGTGGTGGGTTTGACTGTTTTCTCGCGGCTCGCGAGGTCGGTTCAGCAGGACACGTTATCGGCGTCGATATGACCCCGGCAATGATCGACCGTGCGCGGGAGAATGTCGAGAAAAACGACGCCAGCAACGTCGAGTTCCGGCTCGGAGAAATCGAGCACCTTCCGGTCGCCGACGAAATGGTCGACGTGATCATCTCCAACTGCGTCATCAATCTCTCACCGGACAAACAGCAGGTGTTCGAAGAGGCACACCGCGTGCTTCGCCCAGGTGGCCGGCTTGCGATTTCCGATGTCGTCATGACAGCAGAGATTCCCGAAGCCCTCCGTTCGGATCCAGAAAGCGTTTCGGACTGTGTCGCTGGAGCGGCGACGATCAGCGATCTCGAATCACTGCTTGATACGGCTGGATTCGAGGCAGTGACGATCGAACCGAAAGACGATAGCCACGAGTTCATTCGTGAGTGGTCGGCAGATCACGACCTCGAACAGTACATCGTCTCGGCAACGATCGAAGGACGAAAATCCGAATAACGGTTCTAGAGGCGAGATTCAATCAATGACACGTATCAATGCAGATAGTGAGGAAACAACGCTAGCAGACGACAGCCATGTAGCGAAGCCACTCCAGCACGACGTTGCGATCGTGACTGGCTCCTCGCGTGGTATCGGCCGTGCAATTGCCGAACGCCTTGCTACCGAGGGAGCGTCGGTTGTCATCAACTACGTGACCAACGACGGAGCGGCGACCGATGTCGTCGACGCGATCGACTCGACTGGCGGCGATGCGCTGGCCGTGCAAGGTGATATCAGTGAGACAGGCGACGTTGAGCATCTCTTTGATGAAGCTGAAGCAGCGTTTGGCCCAGTAAATATTGTCGTCAACGCGGCCGGGACGTCAGTGTGCGGTCCGATTGCGGAGTTCGCTGAGACGGACTTCGATCGGGTGTTCGATGTGAACGCAAAGGGCACCTTCTTCGTCATTCGGGAGGCAGCGAATCGCATCACTGACGGCGGACGGATCGTCGATCTCTCAACAGTGGGAACGGTGCGAGGTGATGCGGGGATTGGTCCTTATGCTGCAAGCAAGGCAGCTGGCGAGCAACTGGTAACGGCGCTTGCCGATGAACTTGGTGACCGGGATATCCGGGTCAACACAGTTTCACCTGGTGTCACGGATACCGATGGGCTCATCATGTCTGATGAAACGGTCGAACAAATGGTTGGACAGACTCCACTTGGTCGACGAGGAGCGGCCGCTGACATCGCTGCTGTGGTCGCTTTTCTTGTCAGCAACAATGGTCGGTGGCTGACGGGGCAAAATCTCCGTGCAACTGGTGGCTGGGAGGTCGGATGGTAATCAGGCGTTAACGTTCACCTCGACCCATCATCTCGACGAAGCGGACCCCCACGAGAAGTCGATGCCCAACTCTCACCACGATCGCAGTGCCAATCGAGTTCAACCAACAGGCATACGATTGGAGTCAGATTTGCGAATGGTAAGTTGAAGATTTCAATTATATACAAAATATAGCTGAATTTACTACGTATCAATTCCTGTGTGGATATATGAGGTCGCCATATTCACAGGAGTTGAAGATATCCGCTTCGGAGATTGCGTTTCCCTTGGAGCGCCTGACGGACACCCAGCGAGAAATGTATCGTCTATATCTAGAATGGTGTAAAACGGTGCGGTCTCCCTCACGAGAACCACTCTGGCTCGCGCTTGTTCTGTCGTGTGAACGGCCAGCGTCGCAACTCTCATTGTTCAACCGATCCGAGCCAGAAAAGCCATGGCTGCCAGAACCAGGAGATCCACCTATTACAGTCAAGGAAGTGGCTGAGACATTTGGTTTGGTATATAACCACCACACTGATGATGTAATCAACATTGCTCGCACCCAGTGGCGGTTTGACATGCTACCCTCAAACAGAAATATTTCTGACGCACATCACCGGCGCTGGGGATGCTTTTTTGGCTATCCAGCAGCGGACATCGATCACTTTCTGACAACGGAACCACCATATCTCAGTGCATTCGATCTCGTTGAAGATGGTGTGTTTACTTCGGAAGAAGTTGCGTATGCGTGGTTAGCCCCACAGCGTCACGAAGCAACCGTTGAAGGATTCGAACGAGCTATTGACACAGGAAAATACTACGAGGAGGTCATTACCGATCTTGCTACTATGTGGAATCTCCCAGAACTTGCTCAGTGGCTGGACGACTGTTATCAGGATGCTATTGACAGTAGTACAACTCCAGATCAGGGATTTGAGCTAGACACATCTGTTGATTTTGAAGACCTCATCGTGTGGGGTGAATTGATCACTGAAGATTTTGAAGATACGGTAGAGAATCTCACTGTGTGGGCACGCCCGCCAATCACTGTGCCTGAAAACATGCCAGGTGCTGAAGTGGGTGGTATGTACATCGCGCTCAACGGTGAGATATCATGGAAGCACCTCACTCAAGTTCGTGATACTATAACAGATCAATTCGATACAATCGGTCTACCATGGAGATTTCATGATGAAAAGGAACGTCGCGAAGACAGTGAGGAAGGATGCTATGTTGGAATCATTACTGAGCAAGTAGAAAAAGAGCATATTTTACGATCGAAGTGGATTGAAGATTTCTTTAACTAGGATCTGTACAGATCGGGGAACGTGACTCATAGTGTTGTCCCCAAATCAATTGTACACGGCCTGTATGGACGCAAATAAGTTTCTGATTATCACCGAGCAATGTGCGGTCTCGAATCACCTGATTGACCTCTGGCCATCTTCGTAACCGCTGGTTCGGGAGTGGTGGAGGACCAGCCGACGGATTATTCTCGAAGCGCTTCCGTGAGCTCTTCAATGCTGTCGTCTGGGATTTTCTCGAATAGCGGTATCGGCTCCTCTAGTGCAGAAGCCGGTGCTTCGAGTGCGGTATCAATCGATATATCGTGCACTGAGGTGGTTTCAGATAGTTGTTCCCAAAGATGTGCAGCTTTCTGTGGAGTGACTGGTTCAATGAGGACGGCAATTGCTTTCGCCAGTTGGATACAATCGCGGATCACTCGCGAAGCCCGCTCGGGATCGGTTTCGATGAGATTCCAGGGTTCGGACTGTTGGAGATACCTGTTCCCGAATCGGGCGAGATCGAGAGCGGCGATGCCCACTGCTCGAATTGAATAGTCGTTGATCCCGGCGACGAACTCATCATTCGCCTCCTGGATGCGGTCGTGAATTCCTTCAGAGAGAGGCGCGTCAGGTGTGCCCTCGTAATGCCGGTAGGCGAAGAGCAACGTTCGATAGAGGAAGTTGCCGAGGGTGCCGACCAGTTCGCTGTTCACGCGGTCAGCGAAGCGTTCCCACGAAAACTCGATATCCTGCTGGAAGGTGCTCCCAGTGGTGACGTAATAGCGATAGAGATCCGGATGAAACCCAGTTTCGAGGTATTCATCGGCCCAGATAGCGTAGTCTCGACTAGTCGAAAACGCCTTTCCCCCTACGTTAACGAATCCACTCGCCATGACCGCACGTGGTTCGGTGTACTCGACGGCACGTAGCACTGCAGGCCAGAACACCGTATGATGTTGAATGATGTCACGACCGATGACATGGATGATCTCACCGTCGTCCTGTTTCCATACGTCAGTCCAATCGAAGACGTCTTTCCCAACCCGGTCAGCATACTGTTTCGTACTGGCGATATATTCGATCGGCGCATCGACCCAAACGTAGAGGACGAGATCCGTCTCTTCTTTCGGATACGGGATCCCCCACTCCAGGTCACGGGTGATTCCCCAGTCTCTGAGTTCGGTTTCGATCCACTCACGAGGCTGATTGCGCGCGTTTTCCGTGCCTTCGAGACGATCGATGAATTCTTGCAAGTAGGCCTGAAAGTCCGAGAGTCGGAAGAACTTGTGTTGGCGAACCCGGTATTCGGGCGGACTTCCCGTGAGAACGCTGCGTGGCTCCCCAAGTTCGCCTGGTTCGAGATGGCGACCACAATTCTCACACTCATCACCTCGAGCCACCGCTCCACAGTACGGACAGATGCCTTCGATGTATCGATCTGGCAGCGGTTGGTCTACGTCGGTATCCCACGCGACTTCAACCTCGGATTCGTAGATATGACCACGTTCGTCGAGGTCTCTTACGAGCTCCTGCGTTAGTGCCGTATTTGTCTCATCATCAGTATGACCGTAATTGTCGAAATCAATGTTGAACCGAGAGAAAGTGTTTTGATACTTCTCATGCCACTGGAGTGCAAATTTCTCCGGAGAGACGCCTTTCTCTCGGGCGTTGACAGCGATCGGCGTTCCGTGCATATCGGAGCCACTGACGAATGCAGTCTGCTGACCGAGTTTCTGGAGTGCACGATCGATAACATCCCCCCCAATGTACGTCCGGAGATGGCCGATATGGAGGTCACCATTTGCATAGGGTAGCCCGCAGGTGACGATAGCAGGATGGTCGGTCGGGAAGGAGTTATGGGCCATACTCTTTGTACATTATACGGCAGGCTTATAGAACGTTCTCGTGTGAGCTATCTAATCACAGCTATTTTAGCACCGAGGATTTTCTTGAACCAGCCGTTGGTGTTGAGGATATAGCCCAAGAAGTTCAGATAGCCCTGTAAATGGTATTTTGAGACACTCTGGAACCTACAGCGAGGAAAGCGATAGCGGTTCTCAAGCTGTTTGTATGAGCATCCCCAATGATGTAGTGTTCGTCGTGATTAGATGGCTAAATGGCATCGTCGCACTCGGCAATGTCTCCGCCAACGTCTTCGATATTATTGTAGACGAGTATCATGACTGGTGATTTGTCTGGATCAAAGTCTCCGCGCCTCTTTTTGAGAGTCCACGCGAGCGCGGACCCCTATTCTCGTATTCGAGCCCTCGCCAGCCTCACAGACTCCGGAGATATCAAACGTACGACCACCGGGACCACATCCGATCGTTGCCTTCAACGAAATTCAGCTCACGAAGGCGGAGCACGTCGAAAGGGTGCAATTCAGATATCTCGACTTATTCTGGCTCATTTCGGCTGAGTCCATCGAAGAGATCGGTCACTGCGCGAAGTTCGTCCTCATTGATGCCGTGGCTCATTCCCTCGTAGAGACGCAAAGTTATATCAGCGTCCATCTGTCCAAAGATATCGGCTGTCGTAGGAACTCGTTCTTCAGGGATATGTGGATCCACATCGCTACAGCCGAGGAACACGGGCGTGTTCGCAGGTCATCCTCGTAGTCGTCGGGATCGATGGCTTCACCAATGAGAGCGCCACTCAGGACTACAAACCCACCGTAGCGCCTTGGAGTACGCCCAACGAACTCACTCGCTAGACATGCCCCCTGTGAGAAGCCAAGGATCATCACACGGTCTGTTGGAATGTCTGCTTCGTTGGCTCTGCTCACGGCGTCGGCGATGGCTTGCAACCCTGACGTGCGCCCGGGGTCGTTCGATTCGCGATATCGTCGTGGTCGAACTCATTGGTCGTTTGGACGATACTCTGGACGGTCGCTCCACGCCCGTGAACGAGAACGACAGCGGCCTCGACAGCCTCCAAGGATACGCCGGCCGTCTCCAGGGGGTTGGTTTTGATGGGGTCCAGTCACGTTAGTGTGCCTCCGGTACGCTGGCCGATTCGATCACAGGAAGACGCTGTTCGAGCATATCTCGTTCACTCTCTAACCACGGTGGTAGCTTTAGCTCTGTTTCCAGCTCCGTGATGGACTCATCACGGGTGAAGCCCGGCTCGTCGGTTGCGATCTCGAAGAGAATATCACCGGGGTCTCGGAAGTAAATCGACTTGAACTACTGTCGATCCTTCTGAGGCGTCACGTGAATCCCGATCTCCGAAAGTGGCTCGCGCCACTCCGCTTGGGTCTGTTCGTCAGCCGTCCGAAACGCGATATGGTAAACTGTCCCGACGCCCTGTCGTCCTCGTGGAGCATCGGGCTGATCAAGAACGTCGACAAATGCTGCACGGTCTCCGGACGTCCGGTAACGTGTCCGATCACCTTCTTTTGCGATTCGTTTGTATCCTAGCGATTCGAGAACAGCGACTGCACTCTTTGGATCGAGCGAGTTGAGTGTCACCTCATAGAAGCCACGGATAGCGTTCTCAACTGAGACTGGACTGTCAGCCCACGGTTCGATTCGGAACCGTACTTGACACGGGATCACGGCTTCTCATACTGTCAGTCTTCATCAGGAGCTGGTTCAACAGACGGGCCTTCGAACGACGGAAGCCGCGATTCGATCTCGTTGCGTTCGTTCTCCAGCCACTCCGGTAGTGCAAGATCCGTGCCGAGTTCGTCCTGGCTCTGATCGACAGTGAATCCGGGCCCCATCGTTGCTATCTCGAACAGGACGCCACCCGGCTCGCGGAAGTAGATTGATTTGAAGTACACTCGGTCGATAATATCAGTAACGCGCAGTCCATGTTCGCTCAATTGCTTGCGCCACCGTTCCTGTTCGTCAGTATCCTCGGCCTGGTACGCAACGTGGTGGACCGTTCCGATTCCAATCTGCCCTCGCCCATGGTCGGTTTCGACGAGATCGACGATAGAGCCAGGGGCTCCAGCAGCGGAGCGGTAGCGGTACCGACCGTTCTCTTCGGCTTCGAATTCGTAGCCGAGTGCGTCGGTCAACACATCGGCGGTTGGTTCGATGTCACCAACGGCGAGGGTAACGCTGTGAAAACCACGCAACTGATGTCCTGGTGGAACCGGACTTTCGTCCCACGGCTGCCCGTTTGGTGCATCGTCTGTGGCGACGAGCGCGAGCGTAATACCATCCGGATCGTCGAACGTAACGACTGTCTCACCAAACCGTTCGATCGGGCCATCGACGTCGATGTCATGCGATTCCAGTCGGTCGCGCCAGTAATCGAGCGACCCTTCGGGAATAAAGTACGTCGTGGTCCGAGTTTGTCCATCGCCGAACTGTCCCGAACGTCCATGCTCACCCCACGGGAAGAACGTAATGTTCGTTCCCGGTGTTCCTTCTCTGTCGCCGAAATAGAAGTGATAGGTGTACTTGCTGTCGTGGTTGACGGTCTTTTTGACGAACCGCAGACCGAGTGTTTCGACGTAGAACTCGGCGGTTTGCTGCGGATCACCCGCGATAGCGGTCACGTGATGAAATCCCGATGTTGCTGGCGACATGACACACCTATATAACGCAGCGAGACCGTTTATATTTCAGCCAGCACTCGAAGTAGCGGGTGACAGAAATGTTACTACTTGTCGAAGAACCATTCTGTTGCTTGGTATTCGATTGCTTCGACTATCGTATAGAGTCGTTCACCCTATGAGGAAGACTCTATCATCGGTCGGAAGTCGTTATATCATTCACATGAAGGAAACGCACGGTGCTACAGTGTTTGCAACGTTCTAGTGAGCAGAAGGGCCAATGCTAACGTGCTTCCACACCGTGAGTATAGTTACCATGAGTAGTGATCCACAATGAAAGAAGACATCCACCAGTACTCCGGCGAGAATATCGAGATCAGCTACAACGTGCAGCGATGCATTCACGCCAGAGAGTGCGTCAATAGGTTGCCTGCGGTATTTAACCCCGACAAGCGGCCATGGATCGATCCCGACAACGCCGACGTGGCCGATCTAGCGGACGTCATCACGGCGTGTCCCACAGGTGCGCTCCATTTCGAGCGCACGGACGGCGGTCCTGAAGAAACCGTCCCGGACGAGAATTCGGTAACGGTGGCCCCTGATGGACCGCTCTATCTTCACGGCGATATCGAAATTACTACCTCCGACGACGAGACGCTGCTCGTAAATACGCGGGTGGCGCTCTGTCGCTGTGGATTATCGGAAAATAAACCACTCTGTGACAACAGTCACTCGGATACGGGCTTCCAGGCAGATAGTTCGATAGCAGAAGACCACGAGGAGACTGAAGCCATAGAAAGAGAGGGTACACTCCACGTTGTTCCGGCTCCTGATGGCCCACTCCTCTTCGACGGCGCGTTCGAACTCCACGGCATAGGGGATGATTCTACAGTTTGGGATGCGAATGCTGCTCTCTGCCGCTGTGGCGGTTCGCAGGACAAACCCTTCTGTGACGGAACACACGCTGAGATTGGATTTTCGAACGAAATACAATCTGATCAGTGACTGTACTGCCTTATCAATGGTGCCTGAAACGTTTGGTATTCCTGCATAACTGCGGCTCGGAGAAACTATCCGGTTTCTGTAATCCAATTCATCAAAACGGCTAATGGCTAGAGCAACCTATACGACGTATGAAGACAGTATTCCATGTCTCCAGTCCGGACGCCGGTGACCAGCAACACGCGATGATCAACGTCGCGAACCTCCTCGCCGACGAGACTGTTTATTCATCTGGCGACGTGGTCATCATCCTCGCAAATGGAGCCGCGGTGCGGATGTTCGTCGAGGAAACCACCGACCATTCCGAGATGGTCGAGAGATTGCTTGACGACGGTGTGTCTCTGTGCGCCTGTGGAAACGCCTTAGCGGGAATGAGTGCGACCGAAGACGACCTGATTGCTGGCGTTGCGGTCGTCCCCTCCGGTTCGGGAGAACTCGCTCGACTGGAAGACGAAGGGTTCGGCTACGTCAAAGCTCCATGAGTCAGTCAGGTCGTACCGTCAGCTACGAATGCTCGAAACACCATAATCGAGTGACGAACGGCCAAACAGGAACTTCATAGTGAGATGGTGCTCGGCTGTTCGACAGATGTCCTTGTTCTCATCGCGATCATCGTATTCTTGGCTGGAACCGTGACTGGTATTACTGGATTCGGCTATGCACTGTTCGGAACAGTCGGATCAGCTGCCGTTCTCGGCCCACAGCAGGCTGTGGTTCTCATGATCATTCCCGTATTTGTTTCGAATATCCCCCTCCTTGGTGAACTTAATCGCAAGCAATTGGTGTCCTGCGGGCGTCAGTTCACGTCGTTCATCGTGGCGGCCGCTATTGGAACCGTCATCGGAATGGTGATACTCCAGTGGATTCCAACCATGGTGCTAACCTTCGCGCTTGGTGTGTTCACGTTGGGTTACGTAGCGTTTACGCAGGATACAGTTCCAATGCCAGGCAAAGGATACGTTACATCGAACCACTTCGAACAACATCCGAACGCCCAACTTGGGATCGGCTTCGGAAGTGGGCTGGTATTCGGAGCAAGTAACGTTGGTGTCTCGATAGTCGCCTACCTCGATAGTCTTGATCTTCAGCGATCGATTTTCGTGGGTGTGCTCGCGCTGGTCTTCCTCGGTATTTCATCAATACGTGTCGGAGCAGCATGGATACTGGATCTATACGGCTCAGGAGCGATCGTGTGGCTTTCGGTCGGTGCGGCACTCGTTGGGCTTGTCGGCGTAGAAAGTGGCCAACAGATTCGTCATCTGCTGCCAGATAGGTATATCGACGAATTTGTGTTGGTATTACTGGCCATTATTGGAATTCGACTCATCTTTATCAGTATCGGCATCTGAAGGCCAGAATGCGGGCGTATACTGGCCGTAATGAACAGAGCGTTGATGAGGGTTGACTGGAGCGTCCCCATTTCCAATGAGCACCAATCAGTTCAGGCTAGCCCATCGAATTTCGAATCAACAGCCCATGTTGGACCTTCATGCAGTGATCCTGGACCACGCTCAATCCTGCTGCTTGGGCGCGTTCTGCGGCGTCAACATTCTCGATGCCAAGCTGCATCCAGATTGCTTTCACGTCGTCGCGATCCACTGCCTCCTCAACGATACCAGGAACCTCCTCGCTTGGTCGAAAGATCTCGACGAGATCGATGTCTTCATCCACCTCTGAGAGCGAATTGTAGGCCGGTCGGTCGAAGAGCTCATCGATGTTCGGATTCACAGGGATGATCTCGTACCCATGTCGTTGAAGATACGCTGGGACGATATGGGCGGCCTTTTCGAGAGTTGCTGATGCCCCGACAACTGCAACTCGTGTGTGTTGGAGAAGCTCACGAAGCTTCTCGTCGTCTTCGATGGGCATACCCACCTTTACGCCTCCGGGACGGATTAGCCTAGTGACGCCGATACGAATGCGACGGCGAACGCAGCGAGTGCATCTGACCCAGGACAAATCGATACGATAGTCGCTTCGCCCTGCTTCGTCACACGGATTTGAAGAGGGTGCCGTGCTTGGTGATGAGCATGACAGAGAAATTCGTCGTGATCGGCGGAGACGCAGCCGGAATGAGCGCGGCAAGCAAGGCAAAACGCGATGCGCCTGATACAGACGTCATTGTCTTCGAGCGTGGAGAGTGGGTCGCTTACGGAGCCTGTGGTCTACCCTACTACATCAAAGGCGACATCGAGACAGTAGACGATCTCGTGTCAGTCACGCCCTCAGAGTTCATCAACGAGCGCGACATCGACCTCCGTCTAAAGCAAGAGGCTACCACTATCGACACTGAGTCCCAGACTGTTTCCGGTATCGGTCCCGATGGCGAGCAGTTCGAGCAAGCATATGATACGCTACTGATCGCAACTGGCGCACACGCAGTTCTCCCTGAAATCACTGGTAGAGACCTCAACGGCGTGTTCACACTCCACAGCATGTCTGCTGGCCGAGACATTCGCGAGTACGTCACCGGAGCCCGGAGCGAGCGCGGTTCTGGACTCCACGACGGTTCTGGCACGGCAGTACAACAGTATCTCGATGTACAGCCACCAGAGACGGTTGCACTCGTCGGTGGGGGCTATATCGGTATCGAGCTGGCTGAAGCATTCGTCGCCAATGAGATGACAGTCGAACTCTTCCAGCGCGGCTCACATTTGTTGAGTGACTTCGGCGAAGCCATCGCAAGCAAAGTCGAATCCCATCTCCGCGATCAAGATGTCGGCGTCCATCTCGACTCTGAAGTAACCGAGATCGTCGGTGGGGAAGGAAACGTCACTGCGGTTCGGACAGCGAATACTGAAGTTGACGTTGACATGGTTGTCATCGGAGCGGGCGTTCGCCCGAACGTCAGCGTAGCACAGAACGCAAATATCGAGATTGGTCCGACCGGCGCTATCGCAACTGACGAGTACGGACGAACAAGCGCCTCGAACGTATTCGCTGCGGGTGACTGCGCCGAAGTGGATGGAGTCGTGAGCGGGGAACCGATCTACGCGCCGCTCGCACTGACGGCCAATCGACACGGCCGCGCCATCGGTCAGACGGTCACGGGAAATCCCACAGTCGTCGGGCCTGCGGCGGGGACGGCCGCCGTAAAGGCGTTCGACCTCGAAGCGGCGACCACAGGAATCGTCGATCACGGTGACGCAGAAGAATTGGGCTTCAATCCGATCACGAATACCATCGAGGCCGGATCGCGCGCGGGTTACTATCCCGGTGGATCGCCAATCACGATCAGCTTGACTGCTGACCGTGAGACTGGTCGGTTGCTGGGGGCAAGCATGGTCGGAAAAGAGGGTGTCGTCCACCGGATTAATTCAATCGTGACGGCACTTCATGCCGGCATGACGACCACTGACGTCGAGTATCTCGATCTCGCGTATGCACCGCCGTTCAGTCCGACCTGGGATCCGATTCTCGTGGCCGCAAAAGTACTGAACGGACAGTTTGATAACGAACCCGTTGTCGAAACTGAATCCGATGAAATGTTCGATTCAACCTGGAATTAGTGAGGGATACGCGTCGTGTACCTCAAACATCGACATGGACCTCGTCACAGTCGTCATTACGAAATTCGCTCGTTTGTAAACTACTTCCGAAATTAGATATCTCGGAACAGCTACTGTTTCAGCCACCACGAAGTGCGTTCCGATCTTCAGATTGCACCGTCTCGTGACTGCGAGCCTAACGACCAATGTAGTGAGAACCGATAGCGAGAACTCGTATTGCTATTGAATCAATGCGAGAACAATGATTACCACGGCTAGCCGCAGGACGATGATGTTGCCGTGGTCGTGGTATCGAAAGGCGTAGTGCCCGAGTAAATAGAGCACCACGCCACAGAGCGATGGCCAGTACTACGCCAATCAAGGCGGGAAGATGACACTGAAACTGAGTTCCAAATCCCCGCACGACACCAATCGAACAATGATGGCTTTAAATATCATTCTCTTAAGAACGAATTCGCCGTCTACCAGAAAATCGATTATCCGTCAGGAGTCCTCATCCGCTGAATTCTTCCCGATCTCTGTGCCATGGATATCCAGTTCCTGCAGAAGGATTATCACCACTCGAAGCGAACTCTGACGGGCAGTGCGTGAGCAAACAGGTGAAAACCAATGACTGAATCCGATATAACAGAATACCATCCGTTCATCGGTAGCGAAGACGAGGACGAACACTTCGTACTTGAGGACGGTGAGGTAGACGTACGCGCTCACAGTGCGGACAAAGCCAGCGAATTACATACGCACGACGAGACCCACATCATCTTCGTGCGGACCGGGGAGATGCTTTGGGAAGTCGACGGCGAGGAGTTCCACGCAGAGGCCGGTGACACGATCGTCACGCCTGCAGAAACTGAACACAAATTCGAGGTCATTGGGGGCGAACCTGCCAACACAGCGTGTCTGATTGCTCCCGCACGATCGGCCGATGATCGAGGACCGTCCGGGACGCACGAAATCACCAAACCTGACGAAGTCTGACCGAGCAGTAAAAACGACGTTTCTACAGTCAGCCTGAAGTCGGCTGGCTTGATTCACCATCCATAGACTCATACGAAATTCAGAAGATCTATATTAATCTTATCATATGTTAAGCATGAAAAACTACCTGCCTGACGTCAGATGCTACAGGGTTTCTTCAGTATTTGTAACCCCGATTTCGATCAAGTCACGTTCGAAGTAGAGGACTACGATGGCAAAAACTCCGGCGACAAGGACGTACAGCAGTGTCGCCGCGACGACCGAGGCATAATTCGCGTTGTGGACCATATGCTCGGGATTTTGATGCCCTCCTAATCGATAGCATTGGTGAATTATTTGAGACTATTTCTCAGAGGCGCAGATTGTCCCCACTTGCAGCAATGCACAGTACATTTTGGTGAAATGCACTCGCAAGTGATTGATATCTAACTGTCTGTTCGAATCGGTAAACAATCATTGTTCAATGCAAGGCTACAGTAGTTTCCCGATTACAAGAGTACGTCCGTAATGTTTGCCGTCAGAAGGCTATTGTTCAGCAACACTGCCAATCGTAGGGGCGACAAGATGTGGATCTAAGCCCTAATTTAGGCCATGATCTACACGGGGATTGAATATTCTATAGGCATTTAATATTTATAATTAATAATTATCCCAAGGATAGATTAACGATTATTGTTCAGAGCGCCATATATCCCCCCTCAACAGGAAATGCATTGCCAGTGATGAACGAAGCCTCCGTCGAGGAAAGCCACACTACAGTATTGGCAACCTCTTCAGGCTGGCCCATGCGTCCCATTGGCTGTTGCTGCACAAGTTGCTGGATTTCTTCAGTCTCGGTTCCAGCTTCATCTGTCGCTCCACGTTCGATCATTGCCGTGTCAATCACCCCTGGACAAATTGCATTCACTCGGATCCCCTTCTGGGCGTATTGGGTGGCTGTGCTGCGGGTGAGACCGATGACACCGTGTTTGCTCGCCACATAGGCTGGCGTTCCAACCGCAGTCAATCCCCCGATTGAGGCTGTGTTGACGATCGCCCCACCACCGGATTCTATCATGGCCGGAATTTCGTATTTCAATCCAAGCCAGACCCCTGTGAGGTTTACATCAATTACTTGCTGCCACTCAGCCTCATCAAGTTCGGTGACTGGCTGGTTGGAACCCTCAATACCGGCGTTGTTGTGCGCTATGTCAATTCGACCATATGTATCGAGAGTTTCTTCAACCATTGCTTCGACGGCTGCTGCATCGGATACGTCAACCGTTATGGCAATCGCAGTTCCTTCTTCCGATGTGATCCGTTCGACTGTCTCGGATGCTCCATCAAAGTCTACATCAGCTACAACTACACGTGCACCCTCAGTTGCCAATCGTTCAGTGGTTGCTCGCCCGATTCCAGATCCTGCCCCTGTAACTACCGCTACTTTATCGTCTAAATTCGTCACACTTTTAATAATCGCTTCTGGAGTAAAATATTATGGTGTATTCGTCATTGTGTAGAAATTTGAAGGTGATCTAATTTCTATTATTGGAAAAATTTGATGTGAAAACTCACTCCTTAGGGGTTAACGAATCACTGTAAGATTCGTTCTCACACCAGAACGATTTTGTATTTTGCTACTTCAGCGCGGTGAAGGTATTACTGATGCGAGAGGTACAATTACAATGATCCCAGGTAGCCCTGAAAGGGATGGTAGCTAAAGCGTGGAGGACGAATCGGGCTTATATGGCAGAGCAATCACGTCTCGTTCGGTACTACATCATCACACTGATGGGAGCACTCGCCGTCTTCACTCTTGCGTACAATTACGGAATGACTACTTTCGAAAACCAACCACAACCGCTTTTGAACTCCATGGAGGTCGTCATTCAGACGTTCACGACCGTCGGTTACGGGGAGGACGCGCCGTGGACGAGTTCAATAATGAACGTACTTGTCATGGGGATGCAGACCGCAGGCATCCTCTTGATTTTCGCAGCCCTCCCAGTATTCGTTATACCGTTGGTTGAGGATGCCCTTGCGACGACCCCACCAACGACCATTGATCAGCTACACGATCACGTTATAGTCTGTACGTACACGTCGCGAAGCGATGTACTGATCGCTGAACTCACTGATCAAGATGTCGATTATGTTCTCGTTGAACCGGACCGAGAGACCGCAACAACGCTGCATGAGCAGGGATATTCGGTTGTCCACGGAGATCCCGAATCCCCAGAGACACTCCAGGATCTCAACCTCGATACCGCGGTAGCATTGGTCGGTGATTCATCTGATGAAGAGAACGTCAGCATCGCTCTTGCAGCCCAGGAGATCACAGACGATATTCACACGATTAGTATCGTCGAGGACTCGTCGCTTGCTGACTACCATCGCTTTGCTGGCGTCGCCAGAGTGTTCTCACCGTATCAACTCCTTGGCCAGCGGCTCGCAAACAAAGTGACATCCGCAGAGTTACTAAACTTGAACGATATTATAGAGCTGGCTGATGACTTTGACATCGTTGAAGTTCCCATTCAAAACCAGAGTCCGCTAGTCGGAAAGACGGTATCAGAAAGCCGTATCGGAGAGCAGACCGGTGCGGCCCTGCTCGGCGCCTGGTTCGACGGTGAATTTACAAGCCCAATACTACCGAAAGCCGTCGTCGACGAACATACGAAACTCCTTGCTGTTGGTCGTGGTCCGCAACTTGAGAAACTCAGGCAGATCACTCATTCGAGTCCGCGACAGCCGGTTCATGGCCACGCCAATGTGGTAGTTGCTGGACTAGGCGACGTTGGGATGGCAGTCACGGATGCACTGTCGGACGCCGAAATCTCGTGGACTGCCCTCGATATCGAGGACAAACAGGGCGTCGATATCACTTGCGACGCAACGAACCCAGAGGCGCTTCGCAACGCGAACATCGAAACAGCAAACACCGTAATTCTTGCACTCCCCGACGACACCGAGACAGTGTTCACAACGCTCCTCATTCGTGAACTTAGTCCAGATGTGGAAATCATTGCTCGCGCGAATGAAACCGAAAACATACCCAAGCTATACCGGGCCGGTGCGGACTACGTGCTGGCGCTTGCGACGGTCAGTGGTCGTATGGTCGCTGCGGATTTCCTCCCTGCAGAATCCACTTCTTCGATGTCTGATCAAACGAAGGTTGTTCATACGAAGGCTCCAAAGCTAACTGAACAGACACTTGCGGAATCGAAGGTACGTACCCGAACAGGAGTGACAGTGATCGCCGTTGAGCGCGAGGGAGAGATACTGACGGGGATTGAACCATCGTTCACAGTACAAGCGGGTGATGCTGTACTTATTGCTGGGACTGATGAGGAGATCGAACAGTTCACCGAACTAATGATGGACTGACCAGTCTTCTACAGCGTATCTGACTGGTCGGTCAATATCCACCCACTTAACACTCGTTGGCTACTGACACAGGTTCACGTTTGTACTGAATCTCCGGAAAATCTCCTACCGTCTTACCTCGTGTTAGTGTGTCGATAGTGACCGACATTTAGAGATCGATCAAGGATGTGTATGAATCGATGATCACCGGTGAGTCGTGGTCTGTCTCGAAAGAGCCTGCTGAAGAGGGGTTATTGGTGGAACCATCAACGGTGACGGCAGCCTCGGGATCGAATCAGTGCGACTGTGGACGAAACAACGCTTGTGAGGATCATGCGCCTCGTTGAGGTGGCTAACAATGCAATACATAGCTGTTTGCCGAACGGGCCGTCGGCTTGCTGTTCTACGTCGCCGTAACCGCCGCGGTCGTCACCGCTATCGAGTGGACTCTCGCGGTCTCATTCAATGCCGAGAGGATCGAACAGGTTGTTACGGACTTGGTGATCGCCTGTCTGTATGCACTTAGTGGTCGTCGCGATCAACACGTTGTTCGCCGCACGCAATGGGATGCTCATCAGAGACCGTATCGCTATGAACAAGTGCGAGGGCTGGGTACGATTATCTTCCACAAGACGGGCACGCTGACGAAGAGAGAGCAGGTCGTGGTTGCCGACCCGTCGTCGGTACTCTTCTAAATCATCTAGCAGACATAGTCGGCTTAATCATTATGGGGGAAGATCAACTGCAACTTTTATTCTAATATATTTATACGAAAAACTTGCACTTCTTGTATGAGATTCCGTTGAATATTCTCTTGTTCCATAGCTCTCCGAGCACCCGACTGACGCGACGGGGGGTGAACAATGGATCACCTACCTTCTTGATCGTCCAATCAGAACGGCAATCGGGGTATTGAACGCCATCACACCGCGGACCAGTTCCAGCGGATCCAGTACGATCGATTCCAGAGCCACTGCTACACACCATCAACAATCTCCCACAAAACATATAAATTCGATATACTGAGGAGGAAGGTTTTCATCATTTCGTATCCAAATGAATAATTATGAGTGATGAATCAAACTCACGTGGAGAATTTGCGCAGGAACCTTCCGCGCTACAGAACCGTGAAGGACGACTCCATCCCTTCAACTGGTACCGTGAGATGCGTGCCGAGAATCCGGTTTCGTATGACGAAGAGAGAGATGCGTGGGATGTTTTCCGGTACGACGACGTTAAAACTGTCATCTCGGATTACGAGACGTTTTCGTCGGCGACAACCCCCGAAGACGCTCTGGCGGGGGATGGTCCAAATCCGCTTTCGGAATCCATGATCAGCGTGGATCCGCCGGAGCACGAACGACTCCGGCAGTTTGTTGACGACCGTTTCCGTCCGGGCACTATCCGTGACCGACGTCCGTCCGTCGAAACAGTCGCTAAATCGTTGCTTGAGGATGTCGAAGGGGACACCTTCGACCTCGTCTCGGCGTATTCGTTTCCGCTCCCAGTCGTCGTTATCGCAGACCTGCTAGATATCCCCGCCGAACGCCGCAACGAGTTCAAACAGTGGTCCGATGCACTGGTCGCTGCCCCACGAGAGCAGACAACGGAAACCCTCCAAGAGAATGAACAGCAGCGGACGCAGTCGATGATAGCGATGACGTCGTTCTTCAGAGATATCCTGGAGAACCGTCGTGGGAGTGATGGTGACGATCTCGTCACGCTCGCCGCGAACGCCGAAGTTCTCTCTCCAACCGAGCAACTCGGATTCTGCATCTTGTTGCTCATCGCTGGAAATATCACAACAACCAACCTCATCACGAACGCCATCTGGAGCTTTGCCGAACAGGATATCCTCGATGCCGTTGCGTCGGGTGCCATTGACCGCGAAGCAGCGATTGAAGAGGCGCTTCGGTTTCGCTCGCCCGTTCAGGCGATGTCCCGCGTCGCAACCGAGGACACCAAACTCGGCGGTGAAGAGATCGAAGCGGGCGAGCGCGTCACCGCGTGGATCGGTTCGGCCAACCGTGATGCAAGCGTGTTCGATGCTCCCGACGAATTCCGGCCCGAACGATCGCCGAACCGCCACATCGCATTCGGAAGTGGCATCCACTACTGTCTCGGTGCGCCACTCGCCCGGCTGGAGGCCGACGTCGCGCTTGCGGCGCTGTTCGACCGTTACGAGACCATCGAAATGACCGATGCCCCACTCCAAGCGGTGAGCAGTCCGGTCGTGTATGGACTAGAATCGTTGGCGCTGCACGTCGAATGAGACGCCCGCAATGAGACGTCGATTCAGTGGATTCTCCGAGACGAACGGCCATATTGAATCGCCATATGGAGGAGTGATTCATTGTTTCATGGCCTGTTGTTGTTGAAGATGACACAATAACAGGGCGATTTCAACGCCTCCGTCACTTCGACGGCAGAAGGGGAGCCACTGACAAGCCCACTACTTGCCCCGACTGAAGGGGAGGATGATCAGCAAGAACACGGAGCGTTCTTGCTACCTCAGGCGTTGGAGGATGTCAACGAGGTTCATTGAGCCCAGCGCATCCCTTCGACACCACCACGGAAGGAGTATACCCTTACTCCCGCGGGGGAACGTATCGGGACGTTCCTGACCGAGATGGATACAATCCTCTCCGTCAACAGCGATGGAGACGAAACCTACCTCGTCTCTACTATCTAAGATATGAAATGATTCAAAGAGCGGCGCGGGTACACTTGGAAAGGGCCTTCTTCTCGAAGGCTACCGCACACTTGATACCGACAAAACGCAGTAGTTGGACAGACGTCAAGTGTTGCATTCCTCCATATCCCAAGGAGCGGGTGGTCCTGCTTGTCGAAAGGTGAAATGGCTTCGGTTCTGGCAGCCGGGCGTGTCTAGCTTAGCTGAGATCGTCGTCGATGTACCAGACACAGCCGGCGTTATAGTCCATATACTCGCAGTGATGTTGAATTCGAGACGTCATATCGTGCTCGTACCAATTCCAGGGCTCGCCGCCCGTTCCGCCGGTATATCCACACGCGTGTCGTCCGAACTCGGCGGCCTGATAGATGTCTCCGAGAGTATCATCGTTCTCGCTGTAGTAGTTGTGTGTCTCGTTAGTGCCGTACAAGATTCCGTCGTAAAATCGGTCACTGGGCTGTTCGTCCCACACGGCAGCACCAAACAGGTTGACCGAGTTGATGGAGTTACCGTATGTACCCTGGAGGCCCCGAACGCACTCGAGCGCCATCTTTCCGCCGAGTGAGTGAGCAACAAGGTTCACCGTGACGCCATGGTCCTCCGTAAAGCCATAATAGTCCAGTATCTCAGCGAGATTCTGACCGGCCTCAATTGCGTGATTTTTCGCCGAGTACCAATCGTCCCACGAGTCACCAGCGTTCCAATCGCACGCAACGACGTTACCATCGTATCCATTATCTGTGAGATTTCTGTAGATTTCATACGCGTAGTCACGACCGCCATTCTGATTCGTGAAGCCGTGAATGAAAATAGTCAGGTTGTCAGCATTCCACGGCCAGTTGTGGAAGTTCCAATTCTCCGGCTCTACCTCTCCAAACCACGACGGACAACTTGGATACGAGTACGGACACTCACCGTCGCCTGCTGCTGCTGGACTACTCATTGCAGCCACACCGGCCGTCCCGACGACTGTTGCCCCAACGGTCTTCAAAAGCCAACGCCTACTCACCGAGGCCGATGTCGGCGATCCCGATCCGCTCTCCTCTCCACTACCCATATCATTACCGGACATTAATATTTGATTATGCAATTCAATCATTATAAAATTAATTGATGCGCAACTAATAATTTAACTATTACATCTATATAATAAGGAAGATAGGTGGGTAGAATATAAATGTCTATTGATGCCAAATGATATGCTAGCCCATGACCCGTCCACAATTTATGTAGAATCAGTTCTGTTTGAGTACTTCTTCACCCGTTTTAGGATATTCTAAAAGTGCAATATTTCTGTTGTGTGACAAACGCTCCGTGAATTCACGGTCCGAGGCGGCTGCAAGCCGATCAGAAAGATGGTAGTCGATCACGACTACCCAACGGTATCGCATGAAAACTTCCGATGATGAGAAATACACAAATCAATACGTTCGATGAGTCCGAATCGAAGATGATCAATGCCCAATCAAATGGTGCTTAATAACCGCTTCAGCCTTTCTCAAATGCTCGGTGGACCATCTAGTGATGTTACTGGAATATTTTTATGTGGGTGTTGCAAATAAATCATTATAGATGATGTTGGATCGTTGGGAAATAACTCCCCATCGGCATCTGGGATATTCACACTGGATGGGCTGGTACAGAAGAAATCGTACTAGTGGGTTATCATTCCTCACTATCTTGCAGTGGCGTGGTAGTGATTCGACCCTTTTAAAGATAGAACTCTTTTCCTGTACAAAATCTTGCTGGTTCCGGTCGAAGACAGTTCTGATGTCGTCCATCACAACAAACGATGGCGTCGAACTGTACTACGAAACACACGGGGAGGGGAAATCGATAGTGTTCGTCACTGCGTGGTCCAGTACATTACATTTCTTCGAGAAGAACATTCCCGACCTCGCTGAGAACTACCAAATAATCGCATTCGATCATCGTGGCCACGGCAAATCGGAGAACCCAGGACACGGATACCGTATTTCTCGACTTGCGATGGATCTCAAAGAGCTGATAGAACGCTTGGAACTCACAGGCGTCACCGCGGTGGGGTGGTCAATGGGAGTTGCTATGCTGTGGTCGTATCTGGAGATGTTTGGCAGTGATCGCATTTCTAAACTCGTCTGTGACGATCAATCTCCGAAAGAAGACCTTGTCCCACAGGTGGGACCAGCAGAGTTGCTTCGACGTCGAAGCATTCACCACACTCACAAAGGATATTGAGTACGCTGAAGAGGAGGTCTTCAGCCGCATGGCTGGCCGGTACGATTCAATAACTCTTGGAGAATTCGGGTTTGTTGACGAAATGGTGGACTGTTCGAAGACGGCGAAAATCGAGCTAATGCGAGATCTCCTCAATCTCGATTGGCGGTCGTTCCTCCCTGAGATCGATATCCCGACATTGGTGTTCGTCGGCGAGGAAAGTCGGGCAACGCTAGCTCGCTGTTATCGAAGGTGCTCTCGAAATCGCAGTCCCAATATGGCAAACCAAGAGATGGTTGTCATACTATATTACCTAACTCAGCTGAGCAATGGCAATGAGATTCCAGGGTAGACACCGTAGCCGATGAATTTAGTTTTGTGGTCCCGTATCCGGAATCATGGTCACTATTCGTCACGCGAGATCCGGAGACGCTCACCCGCTTTCCCAACTCCTAGAAGCAAATACCAAGGAGAACCTGACAGCAGAGGAATGTGACGAAGGATACATCACTGGTGGTGGTCCTCCAGAGGACGCACTCGCAGCGATGGCCGAGTTCCCCGGATTTGCTGTTGCCACCGATGGAGACGAGATGATCGGTTGCATCGGCGCGTCTACGTTTGACCAGCACGAGGGACAATCGATAGTCGAGACGATGGCGGATGCCTGCTCTGAGGCGAATTTCCGCGGTGATTCCCTGTCTGCGTATCGGACGTTTCTCTACGGACCGGCTGTGGTTGCCCGTGGTTACCGCGGCAACGGAGTTCTATCAGACATGTTCGAGTTTCTCGTCGAGATCGTTTCCGAGGAATACGATGTTGGACTAGCATGGATTGCAAACGAAAATCAGGCGTCTTATGCTGCTCACACCGACGGACTCGGCATGACTCAGGTAACCGAATTCGAGTTCGATGATGACCTGTACACGGTTGTGGCATTTCTCGTTTCCGAACGCGAGTCGTGATGGGCATCCAGTTAATCCATGAAGATTAGTTCTTACGTCCGAGTTTCTTCTGATGACCATCAGAAGGAGCGACAAATGCACGTAATTCGCGGGGTGTACGGAGGAACGGTGGCGGACTCTGAACTCGATCGATACTGCGATAATGGCACCTCAAGAGATCAGCTGTTTGGCGTCGGTATTTACACCTTCAAATCATCCAACTAGTACTGTTACAACGAGGGATAGGACAAATGAGATGAAGACAACTGTCGCCCGTATATGGCTCTATCGCGTCCATTGCGATCGCATCTTCCACCAGTCGTCTGGCAGCGACTCAACAACCATGTTTCGATATAGTTATTCTTCGGAATGAGGATTTTCGCTGTAACCCCAGTAGTCCCAAGCAGGTGGACGACCTCCGCCATGAGAAACGTCGTTCGGAAACGTCCTTCTATTGGCCGCCAACGAGCAAGATCAGCATGCCAACCATCGAGAATCGGCACTACACTCACCGAGTAGGCAAAAGCGAGATCATTTAGTAGTGTTCTGATAATCAAGGAGATGACAAAAGAGATACACGATGAATGAACTTCTCACTCTTGTTGCTAACGCGTATGCAAGGGAAATGATGCGGACGCTGAAAGTGCAGCGGTGACGCATTTGTCAACACGGCTGTAATTGGGAGATAATCTTCTGACGGCAAACATTACGGACGTACTCTTGTAATCAGAAAACTACAGCAGACTTGTATTGGGCAATGATCGGTCACCAATTCGACCAGGCAGTTAGATATAAGAATTCGCGAATGCATTACTATAAGTAATGCTAATCTGCCAAGAGTAGCGGAGGACTGTAATCTCGCTACAGAACAGCCAATACAAGATAAATACTTTCCAACAAAGACCTTTTGGAACTCGCACGCTGGGCCTCCATACGGAGATCATTTCGTTAAAAGACCTATCACTAGTGGAATCACAGAACCTTGGGGGACGAATGTTGATTTACCGGATTTAATGGCCCTTGTGAATATTGCCGTATCTCTGGTTGGAGAAAGCCATGAACAGTGCAAATAATATCCGTTTTTATGCCATTGTTTCGATAGTGTGAACATATCGGTAATGAGATTAGTATTCTGAGTCAATGATATTTGAGACAATATTAATTTGATATAAATATTCAAATATAGTCGAAAATATTACTATGTGATTCAATTTGATTGGCCAAATATGTTCATATTATGTGAATTATTTTATTCTCCTGGCTCAAGTCCACAATATATTCATTGTATGTGGTTGTGAGAATTTGCTTCTAGAGCCAGCTGATATCCTGAGAGACGTTGTACAGGCAATCATCAACGCAATCGATTGAGAGGATGATCAGGATATGATCCCGGTCGATATCCACTTTCCGATCGAGTTATAATCGTTATATTCGAGTTAATTATCTAGAATTATTAAATAAATATTAAGTATTATAGAGTCAAATGTGAGTAGTGTACCATGTCAAATGGTAAGTACACAGGAGCAACGAGCAGACGCACATTCCTGTACATAATAGGCGTATTGGGGAGTTCAGCCACCTTTGGAGGGGCCAAAGCAGATAACACCCCAGAATCGAGTGACAGTGCTAACGAAACGGAGCTGATTGTCGGCATCGATCAGCGGGTTAGTATTACTGATGCAAAAGCAGCGATTCGGGCGGATTTACCGAGCAAATCGCGAATCGTCCGAAGCAACGAAGCCATCGGCTTCCTAGAGGTTCACGTACCGGAAAAAGCCAGTTCGCCATCCAAAAGCGCAATTGAATCTACGCTGCAGAGTCGTAACGACGTAACCTACGTTGAGGAGAATAAATCGTACTATCCACAGCAGATCAATCCGTCGGATCCACAGTTCGAGCAACAGTACGCACCCCAGCTGGCCAATGCACCCGAAGCCTGGGAAGAAACTGACGGGTCGGCGTCCGTAACGATCGGCATCATCGATCAGGGGATCGATTACACGCACGAGGATTTAGAGGGACAGTTTGGGGCAGATAACGGCCGAGATTTCGTCGATGGTGACAGCGATCCAGCACCAGAGCCAGCACCAAACCAGCGACAATCAGAGATCCACGGTACGCATGTTGCGGGAATCGCTTCGGCAACGACTGACAACGCGACGGGTATTGCAGGAATGTCGAACTCTACCATCTTGAGCGCACGGTGTCTCTCCGTCGGTGGAGGATCCGTGGGAGCAATCGCTGACGGGATCACGTGGTGCACTGACCAAGGATCTGATCTAATAAATATGTCGCTCGGTGGTGGGGAGCCCTCCCAGACGCTCCAGAATGCCTGTGAGTACGCTCACTCCAATGGTGCCCTCCCGATCGCCGCCGCTGGAAACAACGGCACACGAGGCGTTTCCTATCCAGCTAAATTCGACTCCGTGGTTGCCGTTTCCGCAGTCGACTCGAGTGAACAGCTAGCCAGTTTCTCACAGTACGGCCCGTCGATCGAAGTAACGGCCCCTGGTGTCAACGTGCTCTCGACAGTGCCAAACGATATTGGACAACCGGTCCAGTATCAGGAGTTGTCCGGGACATCAATGGCCTGTCCAGCGGCTGTCGGCGTTGCTGCACTGGGACTGGCAGCTGACCCGAGCCTGTCTCCTGAAGCGCTACGACAGCTCCTAAAGGACACTGCTCGCGATATTGGTCTCTCCCAGGAGCACCAGGGATCCGGATTAGTAGACGCCGCGGCGTTGGTTGCGGCTGCTGATGACGGGGGCGACGGTAATACCGCGCCGAATGCGTCGGCGAACGCGTCCTCAAGCAACGTTGATATTGGGCAGGAAGTTACGTTTGACGCAAGCGGATCGTCCGATACTGACGGTTCGGTCAGCTCGTATAGTTGGTCCTTTGGTGACGGCGATTCAGCTACTGGACAGACCGTCAGCCATAGCTATTCGTCACCAGGTGATTATACGTCGACTGTTACAGTCACCGACGACGATGGTGCTACCGACGACGACTCCGTCGTCATCACTGTCGGTGATGGAGGGGGAGGTTGCGATGCACCAGCGTACAGCAACACCACGGTTTACCGCCCCGGCGACCGTGTCACCTACCAGGGTGCTCTCTGGGAAGCCACGCTTCTCACGATGGCTAATCCACCGAGTGCAGGGAACCACTACTGGAAGAAGATTCATGACTGCTGAGGGCACGGTATGTGGTGGTGATCTGAACCAAGGAGGGACGTGATTAGGTGATTACAGGATGCAGATTCGGCCAGAAAAACCGGCAGTACGTTGTGAGTACTACCATGATTGCGACCGGGGCAGCTGTGAGCCAACTGCCTGCCGAGAGCCTGGATACAGATCCACACCGCTGATACGCCTGCAATATCATGAGGGGCAGGGTGAAGAAGATCAGCCACAAACCGATAGTGTATGTGACCGGCCAATGTCCTATCCGTGGCTGTGTGTGCGATAATCGAAACGACTCCGGCAACGTCGCCCATAGAAACGTTGGATCTGGAGTGGGTTTGATCAGGAACGCAATTCCCATCAACGCACCTCCTGTGAGAAAAGCATACGGGCCGTATTCGGAGGCACAGGCTATCCAACGAGAGAGTGGTCCGCTAACGGAGTCAGATCTTACAGACAGAGTTTCATAAAACCGGAAACACCGCCACAAAGTTTTGAGCGTTTGATGTCCAGCGTGAACCAACGGTGAACTGAGATTGACGGTGCAAGAGATTTCACGGTAGGGCCGGCATGCATCGTCGATTAAGAGCCGACGGATTTCGAAGTCCGTCTCGTCTAAGGTGGCATGCACTAATTAGATCACGTATCCAAATGCCCATTCCTTCAATTTAGAACATGTAAGATATTATTTATAATAGCTTTAATCAGGTGTTGCGTAAGTATCATCAATTGGATCCTCGCAGAAAGCTGGTGGATGATCCACCCCAAGATTCAGGCGACTTAGTGGCAGCAGAATTTGTAAGATAGCTCTTACTAATCAGAAGTTCGAAGGATTGCTGCGAAAGTATTATTGTTCCAAAGTCTAGCACTGGTTCAGTTCGTCTACGTTCGACGATCACCATTAATCCTGTACTCAGCACGTCCAAATCTCGGCAGTCGTCCGAACTGGGTGCAGATACAAGGGTGTCTTTCTTGGCAAGGATTCCTTCCATTACCGGACTTCCATCTGCATGGGGAGGTTCTTCACGTGTTTCGAAGATTCGCTCTAGTCGGTGAATTAGTTTGACAGTATCTTCTTCATACCCAGTGAAAAGCGCCTGGACTTCTTCACTTGCCACAGACGCTGCAAGATCTGCGTATAGATCGAGAATTTCGAGCTCGGCGAGGTAGAACGCCTGCATTTATTGTACGAATTCGCAGTGGCTGTCGTTCCAATCATTTCAGCTTCCTATCCGTATCCAGGTGGGGCGATCTCGTTCAGGACCGAGAGAACGAAGAGACTGCACGCGAGTGGTTCAAAGCGGTGCTTGGGCTGTATCGTGGCTTGGTGCAGTCCGCGATATGATCGAGATGCTGGGACGATTTGGCAAAGCTTTCGAGCGTTTGGGTGAGGAGGAGACGAGACTCGCCGAGTACGAAGAGGCAGCACCCCTCGTCAACCATTACCTCGTGGTCGCCCACGAGCTCGATCGTCTCGGACGGTCGTTCGCAGATCTCGCAGGCTTCGTTGAAGAGTTGCGAGAACACGATGTCGATATTGATCTTGTGAACCAACCGATCGGGACGGTTGACCAAGACGATTGGATGGCTGAGATGATGCTGAACATGATGATGGTGTTCGCTGACGCAGAGCGGAAAATGATCCGCTCACGGGTTCAAGAGGGTATTGACGGGGCAATTGCCGAAGGCAAGCGAGTTGGACGGCCACCGTTCGGCTACACTGTTGAAGACGGCTTTTTGCAGCAAGTGCCGAGTGAATACGTTCGTGCTCAGAATTTCATTCGGGAGGTTCGAAAGGGCCGTGAGAAGCGATCTACTGCGAGATTTTTCGAGATCCCACCGTCAAAAATGCGCAGTATCCTCCACCGAGCAGAAGAAAACTACGACATCCCGTTCAATAACGATCAGTGGCGGATTGAGCGGGCTCAGGTTGAGGCTGGGAAGAAAAACCTTCGACCGCTTGCCGATCAGAATTCTAACTAGATCGGATTTTCCAGTTCATCACTAGCATAGATGGTCAGTTTTTCAGAGCTAGTAGCACACCGATAGAGGCCTTCTCGTGCGAAGAATTCGCAAGTTCCGACACCACCTATCTGAATAGAACCCATTTACAGAAATCCAGACTCCGAAGTAAGGGGAGCATCGATCAAGCAAAATGATATAGCGATATATTGTTTATACACCATTCATTCGGGTTCACTACCGTACTCCATACGACGATTGGGATGCAAGCACAGGAAGCAGCACTCTCCAGCAAAGCCGTCATTGCGAGCACTGCAGGAGCTCTGATGTAGTGACTTCTACAGGTTCGCCGATCGGATTGCAATCGAGCCCATTTCAGCGAGAGGCGGCGGTTGGCAGCCCGCAAACAGACGGCTGTAACCGACGGATGTGGAGATGGTCTACCGCATATTTTCACTCGTCGTACTCGTCGTGCCGACGGAGCCAGTTCCCGTCTGTATCCTGCTCAGCTGCCCGATGCTCGTGTCGACCAAGCGGTGTTAGGTCGAGGTAGTTGAAGGTGCCGACTAGCAGTCCATTCCCCCGTTCGTACGACGAATACGTGTGGTAGATGTCGTCACCATCACGAAGAAAGACACTCGTCCCGTGAGCTTCGGTCGCTCCATTGCTGGCGAGCTCGGTGAAATCTCGATAGTTGTGCTCAACAGAGCCGCGTGACGCGTCGAGAGTCACGTGAAAGTCGTAGTTGAAATCGGTGCCGTACGAAGAGTACCAAGGGATGGACCAGCCCATACGTGAACGGTACTGTTCGAGTTTGTCGTAGGGGGCACGAGACACCATCACCAACGACGTATCCAGGGCGTGCAGGTGTGAGAGGTGTCCGATGTTGTCCGCCAGGAGCGAACAGACTTTGCAGCCCGCATCCCACTCCGGGTCGAACATGAAGTGATAGACGATAAGCTGTCGACGCCCTTCGAACAGATCGAGCAGGCTCACTTCTCCGTCAGGACCCTCAAAGACGTAGTCCTCGTCGATCTCGACCATCGGCAACTGCCGGCGCTCGGCGTTGAGTTCGTCGCGCTTTTGGGTGAGTTCCTTCTCCTTTTCGAGGAGTTCGGTGCGTGCTTCTCGCCATTCATCGCGTGAGACGACCGTCGGGAGGTCTGATTTTGGTTGTGTCATACGAGTGTCTCCTGACGTGGTGTCACTCCGTAGCCAGTTAGTCCATCTGTCGGTTATCGAGCCTATCGGCGAATAGTGTGAGCGTGAGTCGCTCTCGGCCGAGATGTAGGCTAGGTCTCCGAACTGCGCGACTGTGATACTCGTTGGTGGCGAAGAGACCCACAAGCATGCTACGCGATACATGACTATAGAAATACTGACCATCGGAGCCAATTTCATTCGAACCACACCTATTCAACCGATTCTCAGGCTATGAACGCCATATTGCAGATCGTTCGGTTGTAGAACAGTTCTGACCATCACCCCACCACCGATCGAGCGCACGCTTGGTCGTTCGATGGTGTCCTCGACTCGAGTCAGCCCTTGTTTTCAAGCAGCATCGTTTGATCACTGCATTGTGCTCGGCCTACGCATCGTTCTCCGATTTTTTTGAGATACACCGCTCCACATGACCACCGCCTGGTCGTTGCGGTTTGGAGTCCGAAATTCTGGGGGTAGCACCGGTCTCTGTTGGATTCACGTTTCGTGCTTGTCGGAGGGCGTGGGAGTGCAGTATTTCACTGCGTATTACTGGGCTAAAACGAAGTGATTCGGTTTGCCCCCGATTCGCCAATTTTCACCACCCTCAGCCCATCTACATCCCCAGACCACCATCCATAAACTGCATATCGCTATAGCAAATCCATGCACCACTAGTTGAGAATTTCTGTTGATCACTGTATTATTCGCGTATTTAGTGATCGAATCAAGTGCTAATATCCATCATTTTGAATCTAATTGGGCGAGAATAGCTGAGAATATTCTCCAATTGTACTATTTTGAAAAATAGGAATAGCCCAGCCGCTCTCTCTACCAGGAAATCACGGAACGAACGGGACGCTATCCTACTCCAGTGCGCTTTTTCAGCGACGTAAGCACATCGTGCATCGTCACCCACGGATCATCGCCGTAGGTATCCGTGAAGAACACCTGCACCAGATGATCGATCAGTCGCCACAGCGAATATAGAAGACAGCCAAATGCGAAGTAGAAAAACCGTAGCACAAAGTCCTTCGAGGTCGTTTTCGCCATGAACCGCTTGATTTGTTTGTAGCCGATCTCAATCTCCCAACGGTTACTATAGAAGCTAACTCGGCCTTCAACCGTCCCCGTCACCGGTTCTGAGGACATGAACACCACGTATCGTTCGTGCCCTTTCTCAATCGGGCCGGTGTACTCTTGCTTTGGCAAATACAGCAGATAGGTCTCGTGCCATTCGTTCTTTCCAAGGTGGAGCCCACGTTTGTTGACCGTCGTCTCTACTCCATGTTTCTCCATCCGGCATGCAACGGCTTTCTCACTCGTCTGTTTACGCTTCGGAACGAGGTACTCGTGACCACGCTCGACGATCTTCTCCAGGACGTGCTGGCTGTCGAACTCACGGTCCATTAGCACACATTCAATCTGAACCAGATCTTCGGCCGACTCGAGGAGATCCGCCACAATCTCCACTAGTGTATCGCCCTTTCTCACTGGCCGAGCGTCAAGCATCACCCGTGGGCCTCGTCCAACCGTCTGAATCGAGGCCCACTGATACGCGTACTCGTTGGTATCCTTCTTTGTCCCGATGATTTCGTCCTCGTGGCCCATCCGATCGCCAGTGAACGGACTTGCTTCGGTTGTATCGATCGCGACCGACGCAGCTCCAAGAAAGTGGGACCGACTCGTTGTTTCAGCCAAAAGTCGCTGCATGGCTGCATGATACATCTCCCGAATCGCTTCGATCGAAAATTGGCGGATATGATGACGATGATTGTGGCCGAGTGGGGTCTGCCTGCGCGTTGATTCGGTGAGAAAACTCCGTGCGCCCTCGTTTGCACACAGGTTCTCGCCCAGCCCAAGGTACGTCTGTAGCTCCCAGAACGCATCCTCCGGAATCGATGCCTGTTCGGCACGATTAAGCGAAAACGCTGGAAAAATGCGACGCTGGGCCTCCGCTGTGAGTTCGTCTGCCCGCTGCAGAATCTCTCGTTGGGTGGGACCATCGTCTGATTCCTCCAACGGTTGGAGATCGGTCTTAAGCGAACTGGAGTTGCTCACCGGAACGGACACACCGTTCTCTGCCGCAAGTAGACAGAGGGAGGCGACACACTCCTCGATCGATTGGAGCAGCTCGTCGCCAAATCGCTCGTGGCGAGCCCGCCAAATCGTCGACTGGTCAGGTGTCGTTTCAAAACCGAGTGCATCGACCAGGTCAGGGTGATCGCCGAGATACTCTATAAGAGCTGTCTCGTGTTTCCAGTCGTGTAGCTCCAGCACCATCAGTGCACGAATCATCGGGACTGCAGGCTTCGTCTTCGCATGCCA
Organism: Halobacteriales archaeon YIM A00013; assembly: GCA_025041195.1. Lineage (GTDB taxonomy): Archaea > Halobacteriota > Halobacteria > Halobacteriales > Haloarculaceae > Halocatena. The sequence continues at coordinate 112,116 of JAKCFM010000002.1, read as the reverse complement.
CGATGGATAGGCGTCATGAGGACTGAAATCGAGGTGGTACAGCGGACACCAGCTGATGAATGCTTCTACGTCATCATGGGCGTCGTGCTTGAACCACTCGCAAGCAAGTCGGTGTACGTCGTGTTCGAACGCTTCAAGGTCGCTACTCGTGAGCTCGATCTCTGGATCACGGTAGTATGGCCAGTAAAAATCAGAAGCGTCTGTTATCGTTTGAAACACAACCCGTTTCGAGGCGACCGTTGACGACATAATCACTCTTTCAACAAAAAATGTGTAGATTGTGGCTATTTTTAACACTATAGAGCTAATCAGAAGAAAATATTTCTTTCGTAGCGAAGTATCTGCTGTCTCCTCTCACAACGGACTGAGTTCACAGTCAGAATCAAATTGCTCTGTTCGAGATGGACAGTAGCCGAGTCGAGATCCAAATCACAATAGATGGTCAATCGGGCTCTATCCAGACGAACCCATACATCGGAATTAACAGCCTCATCTTAGAGAAGGACGCCATTGTTGTCGCCATCGATCAGGCGCGGAAAGCGGTCGGGGCGGAGTTGTATGCGGCGTGGTATCCGGTTGGCTAATGAATCTGTAGGAGCATTCACTGAGTACTGGGATCCGACGGCGCTGGAGTGTGGCGGATCGTTCACCGTAGAGGTGACGATTCGTTTCCTAGAGCATCTCCAAGCGAAAGTCGGCGAGAAAGTTGTCGTACTGTTGGATCAGGCGACGTACTTCACCACCGCAACGGTGAAGCACATCGCCGCTGATGAACCGATCGAACTGGTGTATTTCCGGACGGGTCGTCAAACTTGATCCAACCGAAGAGTACTGCGACGGCTCAAATTCGTCTTAGGAACCCGCCACTTCGGTAGTTGTGCCGAGATCAGATCAGCAGTCTTGACAGTACTTGAATCAATCAGTCCACCAGGAGTCTATCAATATCTCTGTTTCTGAGTATATTATATATGGAGGAACTCCACCTACTCTAGCCGATTAATCTAATAGTACTAACTGAGTTATATAAATGGTTTTTCATTATTTAGTATATAATGAAAAATCATTGGGAGACAAATATTCTGTTTTTAATGATAGAAAAATTAAAATACATTTAATATAATCTTATTAGAATGAAATTTTGTTGCATATGAGTAAGATTACTGAAGAGAGCTCGAATGGTCAAAAGGAACAGAATGACTGCGGACAAACACGTCGTATGGTTCTGCAGTCGATTGGTACAACTGCTGGAATGCTAGCAGGGCTAGGTGTTAGTACGCGGGAAGCAAACGCGAATCCTGTCCCAGACGCTCCCGAATCCTTCCGAGTTCAGGGGACAGAGATCGTGACCACTCATATCAAACCCGACGAAGTACGCGTACGTCGACGATGTGTTAGCACTGATCTTAAAGAGCGCTACGGACAGCAAGCGATAGTGTCTACAGAAACGCATCCCCGGCCGGAAAATCAAGATGACGGACTCCCAAAACGTAATACACGGACAATTCGCCGTCCGTGGGATACCTACTACGCGAAAGACGATGAATGGGCTGAACACCTCGCTAAGCGGGATAAAGAAGCCTCCTCAATCGAAACCAATGCGTTAGACAAGCCTATTGATTGCCCGAAATGGTATTACGAGAATGTTGACGGCGGCTTCGAACGCAAGGGACCCATGAATCTTGCAGGTCTAACCCAGTCAAAAAACGTTAGCGCAATAACAGATATTCTTGTCTCCCAGGGCTGGTCTGACGTTGTCTTGCAGCACAACCGATTTGCCTGGGTCCCTCAGAGATCTCAGTTCGAGATGCAGCACAAGTCTGTCGCAACCGATCCGGCCCGCGTAGATGGTGGCAAACATGCGAAGTTCTGGGCAACTGGTAATAACTACATTACAGGGACAGCCCACGAGGATAACTGGGTCCCCCATGAAGCTGTTTCATATAACTCTGCAGAATTCCAGATAGTGAATATTTTCAACAGCCGTGGAATTGCCAATGCTATCAAAAATCGCTATAACTTCAATAATGGCGGATACTTAGATCACGGAGGATACGTTTCTCATCTCTACTCAAGCCTATGAGGCCACATCTGTTTCAGGTTACTTCTGTCATGGCTGAGAGAAACTAGCTCAGAATCCATCAATTCGACAACAATTTGGAATCGATCACCGTAGACGCTCACTGAGTCGAAATTTCTCTGGGGTCTCCACGGGTGACCGCTTCAAATTCCTTGATGAATGGGAATGCTGCAGCGGAAAACCTTACGAATCGTCCCAATCACACAAGATTATACGGGGTCAACACGGAACTGCTCGTGCTGGACTATTGATTTCAAATACTGTTTCCATCCTCGAAGTCTTTGGTGACAAACGAGTACGTTTAACCGTCCATATCTGGTTTACAAAGCCGATTTACAGCCAGGGGATGGCCGAAGTCCAGATCACCTTGCGGTTGACGAGACCGTGGTCCGACTTAACAGTGAGCGGTATTGACTGTATGCGGTGACTAGAAATCTTGATTTCTGGTTAACCCACGAGAGCTTACTCTCGTGACGGCAGTCAACCCTAAAATAAATGGATTCCCATATATAAGTCTTGAACCAACAACGAACACCGTTCTTGCTCAATCGTTTCTTATAGAACTTGCCGAGAAACATGACGTTGAAACGGCTGTGATTCTCGTTGATGGTTCACATTCGTTATAAAATGCGTGTCGTCGGCAAAGCTTCGATTTCAGATACGAACAGCATGGAGATCGAAATAGCGTTGAGCGTGTCTTTCGAGCTAAAAAGAAAAACTTCTTCGCTCTCAAACTGCTTCAGCAACACAAAACCAAAACTGCCGACAATTTGTTACAGTCATTCGAATGGAATCTGCTTATCTGAACACTAACCTAATAATGTACAAAACACTTTTTAATAGACAACATAAGTACTATATTATAATGCTGGATTTAAAAGAGATCGTGTTCAGTGGTATATTCGCGTTCATTACTGGATTCATTTTGTGGCCACCACGTAGTAACTATTGGATGACAGTAAATGAAAGGTTGGGTGGCGAATGGGGGATAATAATAATAATTACAGTTTTCATTTTATCTATAATCTTTGGTTTCATATTTGGAAAGGTGACCGATATCCAACTATTCAATTTCATATCTGGTAGTATAATTGTATATCTTATCGGAATGTGGATGATTGAGATGGAGATCAACCCAACCAGCCCTGTCCATCTCCTTCTATATGGTCTTTTGTTGGTCACTCTTGCTAGTGGCCTGACTATTTCGAATTATAATATATAGTAATATTATATGCTGTGGTGTATTCAGTATCTGGATTGCGGTAGTACGGCCAGTGATACTCCGAGTGGTCAGCAGTGGTCTGAAAAACAGCGCGTTTGGAGGTAATTGTCGCCGGCATAGCAACCATATCATCAAAGTAAGTTTAGACTGTAGTCATTTATATTAATATAAAATATAAGTATCATAAATTCGCTATAATATCCAATAGAGAGGAATGATCATGAGTGAAGGTTCAATGTTATTAATATAATAAGAAATTGAATCGATCATGTTGATCCCCACCAATATAACAATTACATTTACATGATATTATAAATATATGTTTTGTATGCTAATCGATCTCGGTACAGACCCGCAGTTAGGATGTAATGAAGTACATGCACTAGGAAGAAAGAATACTAGTGTTGAGCTAACTGCAGAAGCCAAGCGTAGTATTAAGAGATCTTATAAACAGGTAGGAGATTGGCTTAATGAGGGGCACGTGATCTACGGGATTACGACGGGGGTTGGAAAACTCGTCCAAGCGGTTGAGGAAAATCATGGTGCTGATCAACTTTCGCTTACTCTTCTGGTAGACTGATCCTCAAGGCCACCATATTCCATTTAATAGCTCGGTTAAACCCATAATAGAGATTAGATCCCCAATGGCTCGGTATCGTACAGCGGGACTGTTCATCCTACTGGCGATGCTCTGGGGGAGTTCGTTCGTTGCTACTCGAGCTGCACTCCCGTATGTTCCGCCAGTGTTACTCGCAGCTGTTCGCTTCGATATTGCTGGAGTGATAATGCTCGGCTATGCCATCGTCTCAACCAATCAGTGGTGCCCATCGTCACGGGCAGGATGAGTCGAAGTTTTCATTGGAGGTATACTATTTGTCGCTGCTCATCATGCACTGCTATTTATTGGCCAACAATATGTTACCAGCGCGGTTGCGAGTATTATCGTCAGTCTCGATCCAGTGCTTGCCGCCGTTTTTTCGAGTCTTTTATTATCGACAGACGATCTCTCCCGGAACGAGCTCGCTGGGATCTGTTTTGGTGTCTTTGGAACGACGCTCATTGCTAATCCCACATCGCAAACGCTCGTCACTGCTGATATTCGAGGAGTTGGGTTGGTGTTTCTTGCTGCTGAGGCGTTTGCTCTCGGGGCGGTCCTTACCAAGCGCTATCGTACATCAATTCCGGTTCAGTCGATGCAAGCGTGGATGATGCTCATTGGGACAGTCATACTTCACGCAACGAGTGCTGGTCTTCACGAAGAATCTCTGGGGACAGTCGTCTGGTCACCCGTTGCACTCGCTGCACTAGGCTACTTGTCAGTGGTTGCCACCGGTGTAGGATATCTAATCTATTTTACCCTCCTCGATCGTATCGGTCCCGTTCAGATCAATCTCATTGGGTACGTTGCTCCTGTCTTCGCTGCGGTAAACGGATGGATACTGCTACACGAACAAATTACAGTGTCTGTACTTTTTGGTTTCCTGGCTATTATAGTTGGATTCTCATTGGTAAAATATGACGAGATAAGAGAAGAGATACAGACTCTCTAAACGAGATCTGAATAGAAGCCCAATCCATGCATTGGAACTGACCTTCTCAACTTGAGCATAACCGCTTCTTGAGCAAAATTGGTACAGACTGTGGTTATTTATAGGATAATATGACGTAGTGAAAAATAACCACGCGTCTGCAGATCAGGGGAAGCCTCGCGAAAAGAATCAAATATTATAGAATGATATAGCAGGGGTTAGAAAACGTAGCATCAAAACAGATGGTCAGAAAGGGAAACACACCTACGGTAGCGCTGATTGGAGGTCTTCACAGAGATCATCGACATCTTCGATACCAACAGAAATCCTAACCAATGAATCAGGAATCTCCGCGGTGGCTGCCTCGTGGCTGACCTGGTCGGGGATCATCAGCGACGGAGCTTCAATGAGACTCTCGACACCACCAAGGCTTGCTCCAGGAGTAAACATCTTGAGCCCATTGATGAACGCCTCAAGTTCAGTGGCCGTCCCGTCAAACTCGAAGGAAAGCATTCCGCTGTATCCCGACATCTGTTCGGTCGCAAGCTCGTGTTGTGGGTGACTTTCGAGACCCGGATAGTAAACGCTGTCAACCCGGTCGTGGGATTCGAGGAAACGAGCGACTGCCATCGCGTTCTCCTCGTGGTGTTCCATCCGTGCCGGAAGTGTCTTGATTCCTCGGCCGACGAGATAACAGTCGAACGGGGAGAGCATATTCCCGAGCCCGATTTGCTGGGAAAACGCCAGGTCTTCGTAGATCCCATCGTCGTCGGTGATGACAGCACCACCGATCGAGTCAGAGTGTCCGTTGAGGTACTTGGTCGTGCTGTGGACGGCAATATCAGCACCCAGTTCGAGCGGTGCCTGGAAATACGGGCTCGCGAACGTACTGTCGACACCGAATGGAACGCCGTGATCGGTGGCGATATCGGAAATCGCACGGATATCACACAGACGCATCAGTGGATTCGTCGGTGTTTCTGCCCAGATCAGGTCCGTCTCCGAATCGACCGCCGCGGCGACGTTTTCAGGATCGCGAGCATCGACGAACTCGACATCGACGCCGAGGTGACCGGCAACGAACTTCGTGAGCAATTTCTCCGTTCCACTGTAGAGCGACTCTGCGGAGACGAGGTGACCTCCCGGCGGAACAAACGACAACATTGTCGTCGAGATGGCTGCCATCCCCGAAGCGAATGCCAACCCGTGCTCGCCGCCTTCGAGACGAGCTAACTGTTCCTCAAGAGCAACTCGCGTCGGGTTGCTCTCACGAGAGTATTCGTGCTCAATTCCACCACTACTCCATTCGAATGTACTCGAGAGATGGACAGGCGGAATAACGTCGCTCGTTTCTCCGTTCGTCGCGACTGCCCCGACTGCAAGAGTCTCAAAGCCGGCATCCTGGAATGGATTATCGTGGTTCGTCATTGGCGGATCACCGTGAAACACAGTTTCGTTACATCGCTTATCGGCAATACAATCGAAGCGCCCATAACAAGAATTCCCAGCACCGATACTTAGATCTGCAGATTTTGGTAGGGTTATACAATCAAACGGCGCAAGAGATGGCTTACGTTGTATCTAGCAACGGCCAGATAGTAGTAGACGACGATGAGACCGAACCATCGGACATTCGTTTCGGGTCACCCCATACCTAGAAGAGAATCGTCTTATCCTCGTGATGAGTATACTCATATCAATGTATCTCGTTACATTTGGCCTTGATCCAGGGGAATACGACAGTGAATTCCACGAGTTAAACGACGTGATACAGACGGCTGCCGAGAACACTGATGGGTATCTGGGCAATCGAACGTGGAACACTCCTGAGGGTGACAAAGTCTCGTTCAAGACGATTTAACTCTTGGTCTGAAAGATCAGCGAGTTCCTCGTTTTCGATCCGTATGACGCTTCTGAGGGATCAAATTCCGGCTGCTCAAATCCGAACGGGTCAGTGTTATCGGAGCCGCTCATACGGAAACTTGTCCTTGATGCGTCGGTGATGGTATTTGCCGTGTGATGCGGCGTTCATCAAACCGTTGTAGACCGATTCGGGGACGCTGAAGTACTGGTACACGCGCCCCACTGTGAAACTCGATTTCCAGGGTACTTGTTGCGGAGTCGTAGCCGACACTTCGAAGGTTGCTGGAGGAGACGGGTGTTCGGTTCATCTCTTGGTGGTTTCTAGGTGATCAGTGTATCTGATACTCGATTCTCAACAATTGACGCTCACAACTTAAGCTGGTGGCGCGAGTGACACAATCGCCTACATGATGAAAACCCGCAAGGACGAAGAGCATCGCTGTTCGCCGTTCAACAGAGGACATAAACTGACCCCGTTGCACCACCGGTTATATGAATGTAATACTACAATACGAACACACTCGATGAACGATTGCTCTTTGACAGCTATTAAAAACATATTTTAGCTAATATTTATGCCCGGGAGACTCCCTTACTAGTAGCTATGGAGAAACAATTACCCGAGAAAGACTCAACTCGAAGCGATTTAAAAAAAACCGGAGTTACCAGGTTAGAGCGTCAACGCGCCACAATTCAGTACACTACCATTGGCCAACATTCAGTTCCGTGAAAATGAGAAACTTGAGACCCTTTCGGTGATTCCAACATGACTGTAACCCCCTTTGACGTGCACGTTCCACAGGAAACGCTTGACGATATGCAAGCGCACCTCGCGAATACTCGGTGGCCAGATGAGATATCGGGGGCAGAGTGGGAGTACGGTACGAATCTAAGCTACATGAAGGAGTTGATAGAATACTGGCAGAATGATTTCGACTGGCGTGAACAGGAGAGATCAATCAATCAGTTTGACCACTATCGCGCCGAAGTTGATGGGTTCGGCATTCATTTTATTCATGAACACGGGAGTGGTGATAACTCCACTCCGCTTCTTCTTAATCATGGTTGGCCCAGCTCGTTCATCCAAATGCTGGACATCATTCCATTACTGACTAATCCTGAAACGGATGGTAATGAGGAAACTAGTTCGTTTGATGTTGTCATCCCGTCACTGCCAGGGTATGGCTTTTCGGATCGACCAACCGAGCGCGGCATGAGCGCCAGTCGTATCGCAGATTTATTTTCCACACTGATGGCTGATGAACTTGGCTATGATCGCTATGCACTACGTGGCAGCGACCTTGGTGCCAGCGTGAGTCAGCAACTTGGATTGAGCAATCCAGAATCGGTAATCGGGATCCACTTGGCTGGAACAAGCCCGTATTTGGGTGAAGAGCCCGAGAACTTGACGGAGAAAGAGCAAGAACACGTAGAGGACAACCAGCGTTGGTTAGAACAAGAAGGTGCATATGCACTGGAACACGCAACGAAACCGCAAACTCTTGCCTACGGGTTGAATGATTCCCCGGCAGGACTTGCAGCGTGGATCGTCGAGAAGTTTCGGGCCTGGAGCGACTGCGGCGGTGACGTAGAGAATGCGTTCACTAAGGACGAAATGCTCACCAACCTAACAATATACTGGACGACTGAAACAATCAATTCGTCGATTCGTTTATATTATGAGTCACTCCACAACCCAGGAAACCAGGGACGTGTTGAAGTACCTACTGGGATACTGATGGCTCAGAATGATATTCTCCCAAACCCTCGTGAGTGGAGTGAGCGGTTCTACCAAGTGGAACAGTGGACGGAGACATCTCAAGGCGGTCACTTTTTGGAATGGGAAGCCCCCGAATTGGTTGCCGACGACATCCACACCTTCTTCCGGTCGCTAAAGAGGTAGACAACCAAATCGTGAGATTCTCGCTCAAAATGGAGGGTGATATCATAGATGCCATTCAGATTTTCGGTCGGATAGAGAATGATCAGTCACAATTAGCAGCCCTGGCGGGGCGGTGTCGTGTCAAAGATGGATGGGCACGTCCAAAGTATATTTTCAGTGAGGTAAGCACATCATGCATCGTCACCCACGGGTCATCGCCGGAGGAGTCCGTAAAGAACACCTGTACCAGGTGATCGATCAATCGCCATAGAGAGTAGCAAGCAGTCGAATGCGAAGTGGAAAAATCGAAGGACGAAGTCTTTTGAAGTCGTTTTCGCCATGAACCGCTTGCTCTGTTTGTACCCAACTTCAATTTCTTGTCAGTCACTATAACACAGATGATCGAAACGGGAAGTAGAAGTTGTGGAGTATGTAGTTGTTCGTCATTTTGAACTCGATACCTCAAACGGATTCCAGACAACCGAATCCTACCGCATTGCCCCCACATCCGTGTGGTTGTCGTGACGAGGAGACGTCCGTACCTGTACCACGAACACCTAAATGTACAACCATCTCACATCGCAACGGGCGCATTTCATAATGTCTCGAAACAGGTCCCCCATCACCCGCCGGCAAGCACTCGCTGTCGGTGTTGGCGCAACGATCGGTAGTGTTACGCTTCCAAAACAATGGTTCAAAAGTGCTCCCAATCTACCCACACAGACCTCCGCCGGATCATGGCCGATGGACCGGTATGACCCAGCACGAACAGGCTACGCGCCAGATGTAGACGGACCGATACAGACACCAGACATCTCATGGCAAGCTACGGTCGCTGTCGGGGACGAATATGTGTCACAGCTTGTCTGTTCAACGGAGACAGTGTACGCCGCAACCGAACACACGCTGACCGCAGTCACTGCTGAAACGGGAAAGCGACGCTGGCAAACGGAGAGCTTCGGAACGTTGCTCGACTACGATAAGCCACTCGTGGTCAAGGCCGGCCCTAGCCTCGGAGGCGGGCAGTTGCTCCTTGGCTCCTTCCCAAATCTGTATGCTGTCGATCAGACAGATGGGAGTGCACGATGGAAGCTTACATTGAGAGGCAATGTTAGATCGATACTCCTTGTCGGCAATGCCGTGTACGCCGTCACAGGGATCGGTGACAACGGCAGCCTCATAGCCATCGATGTCAACTCGGGACTCAAACGCTGGAAAACAGAGCCGAGCCAGGGGATTCGCCCATATGCCTACGCCCAAGAGTACGTCGTTGGGCAGGTCATTGACCACGATCAGTCGATCGGTGCTATTGATGTTTCCACCGGAGCGAGAGAGTGGAAACGATCGATTGAGATCAGTAATCCCCTTTATCGGCCCAGCCTGTGTATCGCGAATGGGATCGTCTACTGTGGGACCGGACCACTGTATGCGCTGAATCTTACGGACGGGAGCACCCGCTGGTCGTACCCACTCGGGACCAATAACGCCAACATTGAACCGGTATCCGATGGGTCAATAGTGTATTTTGTGCGCAATGACAGCGTCCATGCGCTTGATGCAGAAAGCGGCGAGTTACGGTGGCGTGTCAATCTTTCCGGCGTTGTGGGTATACCGACACTCACCGATAGAACGCTCTACGTTGGGCTCGAAGATGGACTCGCCGCACTCGACAGTACAACTGGGAACGAACGGTTCCGAGTGACAATATCCAACCCAGGGACAGTAAGTACTTCACCGATTATTGCTGGTGGAACTGTGTATCTCGCTGTCGACCAGACACTCTACGCCCTCACGTCCCAATGAGTGTGCTCAACCGCCTGCAGAACGAATTCAATGGCTTTGGCCGGGTCCTCGCACTCTGGTTCGCGTTCGAATACTCGCTGGGAAATGGAGTTGCAATGGTCCTCGATGTAGCCCTTCCCAATCAGCCAGTAAGCGGGATCAGTATGCTTGTCGCAGTTGGTGCGACCTACATTGTGCAGTGGTGGTATCCCGACGTTCGATTGCGTACGGTCTGGGCATTTGCCCTCACAATGTTACTCGTATTCTTTGGACTGACACTTCTCAATCCGGTGATGATAGATGGCCGAACAGGTGGGACGATCTATTACACCGTGAAAGCTAGCCTTAGCTGGATCGCAGCACTGTCATTGAGCTGTGTCGTCGTGTGGACCAACTGGCCGGAGCTCCTCCCAATTTGTGAATAGTGTCATAATTCAAGTGAAGTTGAGAATCATCGTCTTATTTTCTCAATCAATGCGTGATACCCACTCAATTCTGGCCAAGTTAGTAATAATTCACTCATATTCTAGCCATATTAATCAAAATAGTATTATTTCGGAGTTTGAGGGAGAGACCTGTAGCTCCCCGAGCGCTCGAATGTGGAGTGAACAACGTAACTACCCAATCCCAGTGCACTTTTCCATCGACGTCAGCAAATTGTGCATCGTCACTCACGGGTCATCGCCGGGGGAGTCCGTAACAAACACCTGTACCAGGTGATTGGTCAATCACTAGTGCGAGTACAGCAAGCAAGCGAACGTGAAGTGGAAAAACCGCAACACAAAGTCCTTCAATGTTGTTTTCGTCATGAACCGCTTGCTCTGTTTGTAGCCTCCCTAGATCTCTTGACGGTCACTACCTGAAGTCAGGCAGATGGATTTTGTATGCACGAAATTAAGTTATCAATCACACATTGCAATTGATTGAAATATTATGAGAACAACGCTGTAATAAGTTTTGATTCGGCCTTTCTCAGATGCTCTGAAGCGGTACTGGATGCACAGCCGATCGCCGCAGCCACGTCCGCATGGGTCGCCTGACGTGGAATTTCGTAATATCCCGCATTGATTCCAGCCACGATAGCCGCATGCTGACGGTCACTCAACTGCGCAGCAACGGCCTCTTGACTCACCTGCGATCCACCAACTTCTGCAATTTCTGATTCGATACCAGTCGGAACCGCTTCTACTGCAGCCTGAATCTCCGATGCAGGTCCAACGACCGTTATAGCGAGTCTCCCGTCTCGAAGAAACTCAATAGGAGATACCATGATGAGGCTCCCCCGGGTAAACAATGTCTCAATCAGTTGCTTTGTTGTCGGTGTAGTGGAATCCCGAATGTAGATATAGAAAGTAGTCTCGTCGATGGGTGTGACATCGTAGCTGACGACCTGCGAAAGCTCATCAAGGTCGGCCGTGTACGCCTCTCGATCCCCTTCAATGCGAAACAAGAGTCCTATCGGTGTATTTGTCAGATTCCAGTTTATTAACTCGACAGTTGAGAGATACTCCGCCCCGCCTGCGCTAAGAGCATATCCCGGATGAATAGCTGTCTCAGCGGGCCGAATCGTCAGCCGAACACGCTTCATATTTCGGCGGATGCACGCGCGATGGTATAAATCCTCCATATATAGCCTGCAGATACGGTTCAGGTGGCAGCCTCATACAGACGACTGAAATGAAGGTATTCATTACCGGGGCGACCGGCGTGCTCGGCCACCGACTCGTTGAACGACTTTGCGACCGTGGACACGAAGTCATTGGCCTCACCCGCGATGAAAAGGGTGACGACCTCGTAGAGCGTCAGGGGGGAATCCCCCGACGTGGCAATGTTCTTGAACAGGAGTCGCTATCGGTAGCAGTAGATGATGCGGATGTCGTCGTCCATGCCGCAACGAAAATCCCCACAAAGATGAAGCCCACTGCGGACGATTGGGAGCAGAACGCTCGTATTCGGGTGGAAGGTGGCCGAAACATCGTGGCTGCAGCCGTTGACACCGGTGCGACACGAGTGCTGTTTCCGAGTGTCGTATGGGTCGCTCGCCAACCAGACGGCTCATTCTTCGATGAAAACGCAGCTCGTCATCCTGACCGGACAACCCAGTCGGCAGCCGACGCTGAAGACGTTTTTCACGATGCTGCCCAGACGCACGGTCTCGATATCGGTATCCTTCGGTGTGGGTTCTTCTATGCGCCGGATTCCGCACAAACTCGCCAGTTCGCACAGAATTTGTTGTCGCGCAGACTGCCTATCGTCGGTGGGGGCGTGTTCGGACGACAAGACGCAAAGCTCTCCTTGCTCCATGCAGACGATGCGGCGCGGGCATTCGCGGATGCCGCCGAGACAGATGTGACCGGCTGTTGGCACGTCGTCGATAACGAACCCGTCACCGTCGCAGAGTTCATTCGCACCTTTGCCGAGGAGTTGGATGCTCCCAAACCGTTTCGGATTCCAGCGTGGCTCGGACGTCCACTCGCTGGGAAGGACGCTGTTCGCCTACTGACGCACTCAATGGCGACAGCGAACGATATGTTTGAGCGCGAAATCGGATGGGAGCCGATGTATCCGACGTTCAGAGAGGGCTTACAACAGGTCGTTGAAACATGGGTCAACGATAACACGCTCCGTGAGACACCGGAGGGTTACGAATGGACCGGCGAGTAACGATCCGGTCGCCTCGGTGGGAGTTCATCTGCTCGTGAAGAATCTCTCGTTTGGTGGATCGATCTTCTGGCTCCTCCAACGGTACGTAGTGTTCTTCGACTTGATCCTCAGAGAGAAACGAATGGCACTGTTGCAAGTTGTTCTGCGTCGTAGTCAAGCGCGTCAACCTGTTCGATGCCCTCTGATGTCAACAAGTCGAGGATTCGAGGTGCATTCTCGACTGCTCCCTTTTTTGCCCCACCAAATGCATAGCTGCCAGCATGTTCCTGGATCCGACGAAAGGCGCCGTGTTCTTCGGACCCAACGATGGGTGCAACCGATAGTGTGCCGATATCGACGTTGCTCAGTGTCTGCTTTTCGACTGAGACCACTACCATATTTCTGTCAAAGTCGACAAGGGTGTCGGGAGTCCCTAGATCAGTGCCATTTTTATCTACAACGCTCTGGGCAAATCCGCTCGCTGCGATGCGGTACTGCCACCCAGTTTCGAACTCTGTTCGAACGTTCAAATCACCCAGCTCTGTGGTCTGGCCGCCAGATTGGTCCGAGGCGCTGAGATAGACGACAAAATAGTGTGGCGAGAATTCCCCTCCGAAGACATCATACAGGTTCGCCACTTCGAACACAAAGCGATACGCGGTCTCGGATTCGTAGACCACAAACGATCGCAGGTCGAATGCACCCGCTCTGAATGCGCTATTCGTCGGGTAGATGTACTCACCGGGACCGTTGTCGTCGCCGGTTGGATCGCTAAACTCGGCGATGAGATCGCCGGGGCGAACGGTGACCGTGGCCGACGCGAGGATACGATCGTCATCTGCGTCGCGCACCACGACATCGTGGGTTCCCCACGAAGCGATGGTATAGCCGAATTCGAACGTCTCATCCGTGGCGTTCGGGCTGAGACGAACGTTGTCAGTCGCCACAACGGTGCCATCAACCGCAATATCGACCGTTCGTCCACCGATGAAGTTGCCGTCGTTGGATCCCGTCGCGGTGATGAATGGCTCGTTGAACGATGGCTCCGTCTCGATCGTGACCGCTAGATCCTGTGTTGGTCGTTCGTACTCCGGAAGCTCGTGTATTTCACGTCCCCGGGCAGGCCGGAGGTGGATGGCAGTTCCGCCGCTTCGAGCCATCGACGCAAGCACTGTCTTGCTTGGATCGATTAGTACGGTGGCGGTGTGGACGGTTTCCGGGTCGGCATCGACACCGCCGCCGACACCGTCGGTGTAGATCTCCGCGACGTATTTTGGCCCACGCGGTCCATGACCTTCGGAGTTGCTGTTGCCAGAACCAAGAAAGTCCATCGGCACGTCAATCGCCTGGCCGTCAGCTCCTGTCATCGCGCCAACGTACCACTCTTTGCCTTTCTTGCGTGCAATGACGGTGTAGTCGCCAATCTCTGCATCGATGACTGTGGTATCATCCCACCCACCAGCCGGAACGGATTCGATGAATTCGAACGCCGATTTCGGGCTTGCATTCTCGTTTTCGATGTGGTCTGTGGCCAGGTCGGTGTACCCTGCGGGGAACGGTGCGCCTACCCCCGGCTGCGTGACGCCGATAGTGTTCAAATTGAACCCACCAACATCCCCCGTAAAGCCCTCCGAATCATCGTAATTGAGTTCGATGGCGACGATGTTTTCACCCTGCTGAAGGTCGATCTGTGTGGTGAAGAGCTGCCAGTCGTCCCAGCTGGTAGTGAAATCGGGGGTGATGGACTTTGTTGTCGCAGCGTCACCCTCGCCGACGACCAGCGTGGCCTGTGGCCCCCCGGCATCTATCACTCGCTGGGAATTGTCCTCCGGTGCGCTGGCATAGCGAAGGTGCAAGTCGTACATTCCTGCGCTCGGAACGTTCGAAACAACAAACGAGACCGACGACCCGGAGGGTTCTCGGTTGGGATCGATGGGTACGTAGGTAGTTCCAAACGCCCCTCGCCACTCGTCGGCCGTAATCATTCCATCGAACACACCAGAAGCGGCCTGGACGTACTCACCGACCGCGAACTGCTCATCGATGTAGGCCTCGACGCGGTCTGCAGCCATCTGCAGCCCGGCGTTGTACGACGGATACATCGCGAGTTGCTTGGCTCGAGTGGTCTGTATCTGCCCACCCGTCTCGTCGTTGAACGTGATGTCAAAAATTCCAGGTTGGTAGCTGGCCGGCCCGGCGAGCATTCTGGTAAATGGAAGCGTGACATGATGAGCACGGCCGACATCGGAAGCAAGGGCGCCGAACCCGTCATACTCCTGTGCCTTTACGGTCTCTGTCGATGCCAAATTCGGATACGTCCGCCGTTTGCCCGTCGGCTTGTCAGCCTCGTGTCGTTCTAGGAGCTGTCGATTGGCCGCCGCCGCCCTGGCAACCAGCTCGTGGTGGTTGACAGCGATTTGGCAGTGATGGTTCATCGTTGCGGTCCCACCATCGCCAGTATGTCCCATCCCAGGATCAGAGACGTACCCGTTTTTGATCGATCTGATGTGGTTGTCCTCGTAGAATTCGAAGATTCCGCCGTTCTGAATCTGTTCTTCGTAGTTGATGAGGTTCCCTGCCGTTTCGTTGTGGGCAGTCATCTCCACGCTTGGAGTGAGCGATTGACCGTACTCGGTTGTCTCTTTGATATCGAAATCCGGATACGTGGTGTCAAAGTCCATCGAGACGCCGGAGCCGGGATAGCTGTCCCAGCCCTGATTCCAGCCCTCGACCAGAACGCTGTCGATCCCGTTTTCGCTGGCAAACTTCATATAGCGCTTCATCCGTTCGGTGCGTGCACCGTGGATGTACGCCGCGGGATTACCACCGCTGTCCTCAATGTCGACATCGGACTTGTACTCCCAGTTGGCGTTTCCTGCGATCATCGTCCACCAGATCCCGATGTACTTCCGAGGTGTTATCCAGTCGGTGTCCGGCTTTCCATCCACAGTCGGGAGGACGGATTTCTCAAGGTCGTCGTTGAGAAGCGCGATGAGCGACGATTCGACGAGGTCGCCCGGGCGATCACCGAGCTGTACGGTTCGCCAGGGCGTCATGATCGGTGGTGTGGATGACACCTTCGTCCCATCGGGAAGCGGAGCGAGCTCGACAGCAAACTCCGTCCCACCGTCATCGGACTGTGGCGCAAGCGACATCGTCGCGTAGTCGGTGAGTGCCGCCTCGTGGATGCTCAAATACGCATCATCACTGGCCTCAAGAGTGAGCGGGGTGTGTGCGCCGTTTCTGAGCGTGTTATCGTTCGGACGAATGGTACGAGTGCCCGAAGAAACTCCACTGAGAGGGGTTGTTTCGTACTCCTGTTCGAAGCGCGGGTTGACCATCTCGTTTTTGATCCACCACGCGGTGTAATCGTCTGCAAAATTGAATTGGGTGTTCTCCGAACTGATGACCGTGTTTCCACCGTTGCTAGCAAAATCGTCGCTGAGAACGACCCGGAACCCGAGACCGTCATTGAACACACGGAGCTCAAGGTTCGCCGTGCGACCCGGTTGTCTCGTTTCGACGAGCCCGAGACGGAGGACGGTGTACGGCTCAGAAACGGTTGCAAACTGGCCCCAGACCGGCTCCCAGGTTTCCGTGGTGGTTTCGGTCTCACTGCCCGTCACAGTGAGCTCTGTACCGATCGTCCCGTCAGCCGCGACACCGAACGACGGCTGGTTCTGAAAATCAAATCCCAGGGTCGAACTGGTGATGTAGATCTCTCCATCGTACGTAACCGTATACGACGGGACACCGTCAGCCACATCGATCGTGACACGAATGCGCCCGTCAGGGGAACTGATGGTTTGTGTGTCCGTGTCATCCTCGTTCGAAATCGTCGCGGCAACCGTTTCTGGAACCGACATGGTGTAAGCGGCCGCGAGCAGACCGGTCAATCCCCCCAGAAATCCACGGCGATGATACTCAGCAGCTACCGATGTGCTATCTCCCCCAGTAGTGTTTTGCTTCGCCATCAACACGCTATTTGTTAATCAATTACTAATAAAGATACCGGTGCAGATGAGTAGTATACGCTCCAGCAACCGACCGACAACTCATCGAGAGCGATGTGCACAATTTGTGTCTCTTCCGAATAAATTTTTGAGACAAAGATTCACTTTACACCCGTACGTTCGTAACGATCTGCCAGCGTACGACGGCGTTAGACCGACCAGAACGATTGTAGCTGCAATTATACCGAGAGATCCGTACTCAACGAATGAACAAGAGAACGTCAGTGAGCGAGTGCAACCCGATACAACGCACGCTTGATCGACGACGCCCATTTGTTGGCTGATTGAATTCCTGTTTCAAAATACTTACTCGGAATAGAGTTAAAATTAGCAACCTTTAAGAAGCGCTGCCAACCTCTTGGTAACGCAACTCGTACCAGTCATTCATGACACAGCAATCCACGCACGATCTTCGGCGACGAACGTATCTCAAAGGTATTGGTTTCGCTGGGACCGCGGTACTGACAGGGCTCTCGGGCTGTACCGGTGGCAGCGATAGCAGCGGTGGCGCCTCCCTCGAACTCCTTCATGGATGGAGCGGTGGTGATGGACAGGCCGCCTTTGACAGTATGTTGGAGGGTTTTGAAGCAAAACACACAGATATAGATGTGAACGCAAAGGCCATCGGTGGTGGTGGAAACACGAGCCTTGACGCACGTATCAACACTCGACTTACCAACCAGAATCCGCCCGGTTCGTGGACCGAATGGCCGGGGAAGAATCTCGAACAGTTCACAAGCGCGGATCTCCTTGCCGACATCGGTGAGTCAGTATGGTCGAACAACGGCATGCAAAACGCCTACCTCGACGGACCAAAACAAGCCGCAACGTCGGGGGGATCGTTCGTCTGTGTGCCCACCAACATCCACCGAATAAACAATCTCTTTTATAATACAGCGGTCATCGAAACGGCTGGCGTGGACCTATCGAACATCACAACTCCAACATCGTTGGTCGCTGCGCTAGAGACGGTCAGCGAGAACACGGACGCTGTGGGCATGGCTCACTCGACGAAGTCGCCATGGACGACTCTCCAGTTGTGGGCAACTGTATTCCTCGGACAGGCAGGTGCTGCGGCTTACGACGCGTTTATCAGCGGGAACGGTGACAGGGCTGCCGTCGCAGACGCCTTCAAGACCGTCGCCGCCTACAGTGAGCAGTTTCCTGAAGACGCCTCTACCATCGGCTGGAAAGAGGCCAATACCATGCTTGTGGAAGGCGCTGCTGGCTTTTTTCACCAGGGCGACTGGGCTGTTGGTGCCTACGGCCCTGAATTTGCCTTTGAATCGGAATGGAATCACGTCGCGTTCCCTGGAACGAAGGGACAGTACGCGCTCAATATGGATGCGTGGGTGTTTCCACGGGAAGGCCCGTCGTCCGAAGCGGCGAAACAGTGGCTCCAGTACGTTGGGACGAAAGACGCACAGGTCCGCTTTAACACGAAAAAAGGGTCCGTTCCGCCGCGTACCGATGTCTCTACGGAGAAGTTTGGCCCGTTCCAGGCCGCACAGATGTCGTCCCTCCAGGACTCGGAGCTGCAACCACCCTCAATTGCACACGGACTTGGGGTCACCCCTGAAGTCCTTACCAAGCTGAAACAGGCCGTTGGAGCGTTCTCCTTTACAAAAGGGTCCGCGGACGAGACCGCCCAGGCGTTCATGGATGTGTTCAACTAGCGCCGTGATGTTCCATTCCATGATCGACAAACTCACACGTTTTACGAAAACGATCACTCGGCGGTCCAAAGCGTTGTTTGCAGACGGTGGTACAGTGCAAGACGGAGGCGACGAGTCGGCGCTGCTGCCGCGTCCCAGCGGTGCGTTCTTCGGATCGCTTCCGTTTTGGCTCCCACCGTTCTTGCTGATGGGATTTTTTGTTTACGGTGCTATCGGCTGGAACTTCGTCATTTCGCTGACTGAAACGTCCGGATTCGGCGCAGTCGATTATAGCCAGCTTGACGGTGAGCAGTACACCCGAGCGCTCGGAGATCCGACCTTCATCGAAGCGACGACAAACACGTTCGGTCTTCTCGTTGCGTTCACGACGGTCTGTCTGGGGATTGGTCTCCTCCTGGCAATCCTGATGGACCGCAAGCTTCGCTTCGATAACGGGTTTCGAACGATCTACCTGTTGCCGATGAGTCTTTCTTTTGTCGTGACTGCCCAGTTCTGGCTCTGGATGTACAACTACAACAATGGTCTCATCAACAGCATCACGAGCACGCTGGGGCTTGGGAGATATCGATGGATAAGCGATCCAGAACTGGTGTTACCAGCGGTTGTCTTCGCACTCATCTGGCAGTTCAGTGGCTATGCGATGGTTGTCTATCTCGCTGGCTTGCGTGCAATTCCAACCGATCACTACGAGGCGGCTCGAACCGACGGGGCAACCACGTTCGGGCTGTATCGACGGGTTATCATACCACAGTTGAAAGGAGCGACCATCAGCGCGGCCGTCGTGCTGATGGTGTTCGCACTCAAAGCCTTTGACTTTCTATACTCGTTGACTGGAAGCTACATCCCACCAGAGGGATCCGACATCCTTGCAACGATGATGGTGCGTCAGGCGTTTCGGCTCAACAACCAGGCGTACGCTGCGGCGATCGGTATCATGCTGTTTGTGCTCGCTATTGCCGTCATTGCGCCGTATCTCACCTACCAGCACAAGCAGGGTGAACTCTGATGTTGGTGCTCAACCGATCGATTGGCACGCAACGGCTGCTACTGTACGGTATGCTCGTGGCACTCGCCGGATTCTATCTTCTTCCCATCGAGACGGGGCTGATGACCTCGATAAAGACGAATCCACTCTCAACAGCGCCATTTTTACCGCCTGGACCGGATGGGTTGACGCTTGACAAGTGGAACACAGCATTTTCACAGCTTTCCACCGGCTTGATAAACAGTATTGTCCTAGCCGTGCCGGCAACAGTTTTTTCGGCACTGTTCGGAAGTATGGCCGCCTACGGCCTGACGACGTTGAACTGGCGGGGACAGCTCCCCATTCTGGTGTTATTCATCGCGGGAATCTTTATCCCGTATCAGGCGGTGCTCATCCCGTTGTCGAAGTTCTGGGCGGTGTACGTTCCGCTTGATGAACTCCTGGCAGCGCTCTGGGGGTTGCCGTTGCTCGAACCGTATCACGGCGACTTGCTGGCTCTCATCATCTCGCACGTAGCCTACGGCATTCCCATCACGACGCTCCTGTTTCGGACGTATTATCGAAACTTCTCTGAAGAGATGATAGCGGCCGCCCAGCTCGACGGGGCAACACCGGCTCGGATCTACTGGCGTATCATGCTGCCACTGTCCGTACCGATGTTCGCCGTCACGCTTATCTACCAGTTCACACAGGTCTGGAACGACCTGCTGTTCGCACTGGTGGTGATGGGTCCAAGCGAGGGCGCGCCGGTGACCGTTCCCCTGTCACAGCTCGGCGCTAGCCTCTCAGAAATTGGGTTTGGCGTCCGAATGGCGGGTGCGTTCATCGCCGCACTGCCGACCATTATCGTCTACATCATATTCGGTGAACAGTTCGCAAAAGGTGTTGCAACGTGAGACGATCAACTTCCATTCCAATAGAACCATGGCTACCCTCGAACTCGACCACGTGACGAAAGGTTTCGACGATGGCGATGAGACGATCATTGCTGTCGACGATGTCAGTATGACCATCGACGACGGCGAGTTTCTCGTCCTCGTCGGACCGTCCGGATGTGGGAAGTCTACCACACTCCGAATGATGGCTGGACTAGAAACGGTCTCTACCGGCGCGCTCCGCCTTGATGACGAGGTAATAAACGATGTCAAACCAAAAGACAGAGAAGTTGCAATGGTGTTCCAGTCCTACGCACTCTACCCACACATGACCGTCAGCGGGAACATGCGCTTTGGACTGGAAGAATCCACAGACATGTCCGACGAACGGATTCAATCGCGCGTTACTGAGACGGCAGCATTGCTTGACATCGATGCATTGCTTGATCGCAAGCCTGCTGAGCTATCTGGCGGCCAGCAACAGCGCGTGGCGCTCGGTCGCGCGATTGTCCGTGACCCACAGGTGTTCTTGATGGATGAGCCCCTGTCGAATCTGGACGCAAAACTCCGGTCAGACATGCGGACGGAGCTCCAGCGACTGCAAGAGGATCTTGGCACCACCACTGTCTACGTTACCCACGACCAGACTGAGGCAATGACGATGGGTGACCGCATCGCGATCCTCAATGATGGACGCCTCCAGCAGGTCGCAACACCACTGGAGGCATATCATCGGCCAGCGAACCGTTTTGTCGCAGGATTCATCGGTGAGCCGTCGATGAACTTCTTCGAGATGGATGTCCAGGGTGAGCAGCTGATACATTCCACCACACAATCACAGCCACACGAGGACACCGTTACCTATCCGCTACCACAGGACGCCCGACACGCAGTTGCTGATGGGACGCAGGTGACGCTTGGCGTTCGCCCGGCGTCAATTGAGGTGACCCAGGCTCCAGGGCCCGTCGAGTTCGTCTCGAAGGTATCGGCTGATCACGACTTCGAGGCGGTGGTCGACGTTGTCGAGCCAATGGGCAACGAAAACAACGTCCATCTGTCGTTCAGTGAGAAAAATCACACCACGTTTGTCGCAACAACCGACGGTGAGTCGAACGTAGCAACAGGACAGTCGGTCATCGCGCATATTCCTGAATCAGCGATCCATCTCTTCGATGGCGACACCGGGGAGGCACTGTACAACCGATCGCATACCGACACCGAGGCAGTCGAGTCAGTCCAATAACCCCTCGTTTATCATATCCAATTCAAATATCTACTACTTATAAATTAATTCTATTCTAGATAAATTTATTTTATATACTATATTTAATATTTAATGAATTATCTTTATTAGCCGTGTTCCAAATACTGTATTTGCTATGTCGAATCATGACATGGAGAGATACAAGCCGTCAAGATGGGATGCTAGCACAACTGATCGCCGAAAGTTCCTTGCTAGGATGGCTGGGCTGCTTGTGGCGGGTGCATGCTCTCTCGAAGTGCCGGAGACCGTTGCGGCACCGGTTACGTCCGGCAGCGACGCTACCATCCAGAACGTGAGCTCGCCAGATGGCTCGATCACCGTTACGATCGACGTTTCCAGCGGGGTGCCTACGTACAGTATCGATTACAACGATACGACGTACGTGGATCGTTCGCCGCTCGGATTCAATTTTGCGAACCAGGAAATTTTCGGGACGGGTATCAGTGGTTCAGGGCCGGATATTACTGTTACGGGCAGTGAGCGCGTCTCTGAGACCGAGACGTGGGATCCCGTGTGGGGCGATTTCAATAGCGTTTCCGAACCGTACACCCGCTTGCGTCTCGGACTTGAGGAAACCACCAGTCCCACGCGTTCTGCGAATCTCGAAGTCACTGTGTTCGACGACGGGCTTGGATTCAGGGTCGTTTTCGGCGATGATTTCGGTGCGTTCACTATCACGTCCGAGAACACGGAATTGCGGTTCAGTTCGGATTACACGTGCTGGTACATCGAGAATCACCTCACCAATCCGCGCTACGAACAGGAATACACGAAAACGAATCTGTCTGACATCCCTGACGGTGAACGGACCAGTGATCACGGTAACTCAATCCAGCAGGGTGCCCACACACCACTGACCATGGCGGCTGCAGATGGAACGTACCTGAGCGTTCACGAGTCCAATCTTGCCGACTACGCCAAGATGACGGTGGGTCATGCGAGCTCTGACTCGGGTGCCAGTACCACGAATTTCTTCGTCGAGCTGGCTCCGGACTCGGATGGCACGAAGGTAACGGCGACGGCACCGCACGTCACGCCCTGGAGGACGTTCCAGATCGGCGACACACCGGGTGCGCTCGTCGAATCCCAGCTCATTGCGCTTTTGGCCGAGCCACTCGACACTTCTGTGTTCCCAGACGGCGACACTAGCTGGATCAGCGGCCGTAAATATGCGGGCATCTGGTGGATGATGATCGCTGGAAGCGCCCACTGGGAGTACAAAACCGATGCTGAGATCGAAAACGATGGCACCGATCCAGCGCAGTACATCCACGGGGCTCGTACCCAACGGATGTTGCGGTACATGCGGTTTGCGAGCGAGCACGGGATCGATTCTGTGCTCGCTGAAGGCTGGAACACGGGCTGGAGCGACTTTCCTTGCGACGGATCCGGCTTCGAGTTCGGGATTACGGAGTCGACTCCCGATTTCGACGTGAAGTCCGTCATCGACTACGGACAACGCCTCTCAAATCCGGTTGAGATGACGATGCACAACGAAACGTCTGGGAACGTTCCCAACTACGAGAGCGAAATACACGACGGGCTGTTCGCAGCATACAACGACAACGACATCCACACCATCAAAAACGGCTACGTCTGTGACCAGGGTCTTGCCATTGACGGCGATGACTCGACGGCAGATCATAACAATTTCTGTCAGGAAGCCGTAAATCACAACCGACTCGTCTACCAGGCGGCTGGCGCGAACGAGCAGCTGGTAGAATGCCACGAGGCCATTCCGCCAACTGGGGAGATTCGGACGTACCCCAACGTGATCGCCCGCGAGGTCCTAACGGCCCAAGAGTTCGATGGCTTTGACGAGCTGGGATCCGACGTAGGCCGCGCCCACCACGTCACGCTTCCATACACCCGGATGCTCGCCGGTCCGACCAGTTATCAGCCAGGAATATTCGACATCACGTTCAACGACAATTCGAGTGACCAGATCCAGACCACCCGGGCAAAGCAGCTGGCGATGTATCCGACGTACCTCGCTGGCAACCAGATGATCGCTGATCGGATGGAGGCATATGTCGACAACGAGTTCGGTGTCGGAGAGTTCATTCAGGCCCAGTCGGGGCAGCTCGATGGGATGATCACAGCGGACAAGTGGCGAAACTGCTTCGGTGGACACTATGTGCCGATCGATCCCAACCGTGAGCCATCGGGTGCCAGCGTAATCTTCACGGTGCGTGTCCCTGCGGCGGATGAGTACGATTTGTGCCTCCGGTATGCTGCCGACGAGGAGAATAACAGTAGCCGCGTTCAGAACAACGGCGGTCCTGAGGCCACACTCCGCATCAACAGTCACACCTCGAAGCTCACTCCGGCCTGGACTCGCTACTGGGACGACTGGGATATCCATACAGAATCCGTCTCGCTGGCTGCCGGCGACAACGAGATCGCCATTGAACTCCACTACGATTCGAGGGGAACTGACTGGAGCGGTGATGTCGGTGGATTCAACCTCAACACAATCGGCGTCATCGAACAGGCAAGCGCTGTTCCATTCCCGGCCGACTTTACCAGCTACGACGAAACCAACGCCGCCGTCGAGAATTTCGGAACCGAGACCGAGTTCGCGTTTCTAGAGAGCGTCCCATCGAGCTGGGACGAAACCGTCCATGTCACAGGACAGATCGGCGAATACAGCGTCTCTGCAAAGCGCAACGGCGCTGAGTGGTACGTTGGCGCGATGACGAACGGCGAGCCGCGTGACATCGCTGTGCCGTTCGATTTCCTCTCCGCAAAACCCAACGGCTGGAACGCCGAGCTGTACGAAGACGCCGAGGGAACCGACGTTACCACCAATCCGACTGCGGTATCGATCACCCAGACAACCGTCCAGAACAGCGATACCCTGACACTGTCACTCCCTGCAAGCGGTGGGACGGCGATACGATTGTGGCCTGTTTGACGCACTTATATATTTGCCGTTATCACCCATCTATAATCCGTATCGCTTCTATGGTGGGTATGAACGACAGCGATCTCGAAGCCATACTCGGACGGTTCGGATTTTCAGCAAAGGAAGTCGCGACCTATCTCGTCGTCATCGATCATGGTGAAATCCAAATCAGTTCGCTAGCCGAAAAAGCAGAGGTTTCGGTTCGGTACGCGTATAACGTTTCAGAGCGGCTTGAGGAGCAGGGTCTCGTACTGGTCGATAATTACATCACACCAACGGTGGTACGTGCAGTCTCTCCGTCCGAGTCGATCGCCGATCTAAAGGACGATCTTTCCATGGTCGAGTCCGAACTCAATACGCGCTTTGTGGAAAATCAGTTCGAACACCAGGTTGAGGTGCTAAAAACCCAATCGACGCTCTTCAAACGGATCCGTGAAACCATTCGAACAGCAGAAACCGAAATCATCCTGTCGATCCCAGCCCAAGCAGTGCCTGACATCGCAGCGGAGCTACGAAATGCACTCGATCGTGGTGTGTTCATCCTTCTGTTACTGACCGGATCACAGACAGCGGTCACTACCGAAGCTACGATTGCGTCCGTCGTTTGTACCTGGGACGAAAATGTACCCACCGTGATGGCTGTCGATGGATGGAAAGGGCTGCTTTCGCCAGGGGAGACCATCCATAAATCACATTCGCATAAAATATCTATATATATTCACGAATATCACCTCATCCCGACGTTCATCGAAGCGTTTCTGGGCTATTATTGGCGGTGTGGGGCAGAAATATCACTCACCCGGCCGCATGACCTTCCGCACGAATACACCAGCTTTCGCCATGCAGTCTTTGATGGGACCTGCCTTCTGAAGCAGGGTGTCGATCTCCACGCAGAGATCAAAGTCCGATCGACCGCCACTAGTAGCGGCTTCGAAACGATACGTGGCCAGGTCGTAGAGACACGACAGTCGATTATCGAACCCCGTTCAAGCTCCCTTCCGATCGAAAATACGCTTCTCGTCCAAATCGGTGATGACATACATTCCATCGGGGGTCCAGGAGCCTTTATCGAAGAGTACGAAGCGAAACTAGTCCGACTGTGGAGCCCCGAAATGGAAGCAAACCAGTGAGCGAGTCGACAGTATTGACTGGCTCTTAGTTATTTACGAACAGTTCGTCGAATGGATTCCAATCGAAGTAGATGAAGGCGGCCGACCCGACCAGTATTACACTCACCATCGCGAAGCTCACCACCGAAATGACGTACGTCGCGGTACCTGGTTCAACGTATGGCATCGAGAACCCGAGCAAGACGAGCAAGATGACGCTCGATACGAAGAAGGCACGCCAGACGGCTTTCATTGAATCTCCCCCCGCCTGCAATCCGTGTGAGTAGAAGGGATCCACCATACCGGCCCATTTCCAACGGCTGTCCACTCACATAGCATAGCTTCAATCATCTGCTGTGGATGGGTTTGTGGTCTCGACGCCCTTGAGAAGGTTGCTCTCCCAGTACTCGTGGTCCGGATCCGTTCGGTGACAGGCCGCACACCGCGTCTTCTGATCGGTCGCTCCGAGCTCTGGGGTATCGTTTGTACACACCTCCCGAGCCTCGGGACACCGGGTGTGGAATCGACAGCCAGCGGGCGGATTTACAGGGTCGGGAACGTCGATCGATCGAACCGGTGGATCGACCATCTCCTCAGCACTCGGATCCAGATCCGCAGTCGCCCAGCGCAACACCTTCGTATACGGATGCTGTGGGTCGTTGAGTACCGCCTCGGGCGCCCCGATCTCAACGATCTCGCCGAGATACATGATGGCGACGCGACCGCCAGCCTCCTCCGCGAGATAGCGAGCGTTCGAGAGATTGTGCGAGATGAAGACGAAAGAGGTGTTGAACTGTTTCTGTAGTTCGAGCAATAGATCCATCGTCTCCACGCGCAGGGAGACATCCAACGCAGAGACTGCCTCGTCGGCGAGGATGACATCCGGATTCATCAACAGTGCTCGAACGAGGGCGACTCGCTGTTGTTCGCCGCCGCTCAGCTGGTGGGGAAAGCGGTGAGCGTAGTCTGCGGGCGGCACCATTCCGACGCGTTCGAGCAACGCGAGGATGCGAGCCCGGCGATCCTCGGTATTCATCTCGGGTTCCCACCGCTTCAGCGGCGCTTCGAGCGACGTGATGACCTTCTTGTTGGGGTTGAGCGAAGCGCCGGGATCCTGGTGAATTATCTGAAGCGCCCGCCGGACCTCACCAAAGGGAATCACTACGTCTCCCTGGTCGTCCTTGGCGTCCCAGATATCCTGATTGCGGTAGGTAACGCTCCCATCGGTTGGGCGCTGGGCACCGATGATGGTCTTGCCGAGCGTCGTCTTGCCACAACCGGACTCGCCGACGAGGGCAAGCACATCGTTTTCGGCGATATCGAGCGAGACGCCATCAACAGCCCGTACCGTCTGGGGCTCCGACAGCAGCGAATCGATGAACCCTTGCTGGGGCTCGAAGTGGACAGAGACGTCTTCAACGGATAACACGACATCGTCGTCGATGGATTCGGTATCGCTCATGAACCGTTCTCTCCTCCATCGAAACGAATGGCTTCTGGTACTTTCTCGGGATGGAAGCAGGCCGTCCGGTGGCCTGGATTCACGTCGTCCCAGGGCGGCGTCTCTGTGCGACACGCATCGGTCGCGAGCGGACACCGCGGGGCGTAGTGACAGCCGGCGGGAGTGTGTGCTGGATTCGGCGCTGTTCCTTCAATTGGTTCCATCGAAGCCGGCGGTGTTTCGAGTGTCGGAACTGCCTTCAACAGCGCTCTGGTGTATGGATGGTGTGAGTTACCGATGATCTCCTCGCTCGGCCCAACCTCTGCTATCTCGAACGCATAGAGAATTGCGAGCCGGTCGGCTAGCCCGGCTACGAGCGGGAGGTCATGCGTGATGAAAAGGATCGAGAGCTCGTATTTTTCCTTGATGTCGTCGAGCAGGCTCAGAATCGACCGCTGCATCAACAGGTCCAGGGCAGCCGTTGGTTCGTCCATCAGGAGCACCGTTGGTTCGAGGATCAGCGAGAGTGCGATGAGTGCTCGCTGGCTCATCCCGCCCGAAAGCTCGTGAGCATACGACTCAAGTATCCGGTCGGGATCGAGATGGAGATCCGATAGCAACTGGCGGGCCCGTTTCATTCCCGCTTCGACGTCGTAGTCGTGGGCGGTGAGAGTCTCTTCGAAGTGACCCCTGATGTCCATGGTGGGATTGAACGACGAGAGCGCGCCCTGGAATACCATCGAAATCTCTTCCCATCGGACGCTCTGTAGCTCTCCGCGGCTGAGTTCGAGGACGTTCACGGGATTGCCGTCCGATTCGGGGTAGTAGCGCACACTCCCGGTGGTGATTCCTGGCTCCTCGACGGCATCCATCATGGCGTTTGCGAGCATCGATTTTCCCGATCCCGATTCACCGACGACGCCGAGTATCTCTCCCCGTTTGAGATCAATACTCACGTCATCAAGGACCATTGCATCGCGGTTCTCCAGGTCGTAGGTGACGCTGCCGTTACGGACCGCCACAATCGCATTCGGTGTATCGTTTCTGGCTTGTTGCACGTCAGAATCCTCCAGTTGTTGTGGTCGTCGTTGGGTCGTCTGGTTCGTCATCTTCGCCGTCACCAATGGTCTTTGCGTGTCGTGCGCGGACGCGCGGGTTGAAGATGCGGTCTGCACCCTGGGCAAGCAACGTCAATCCAAGCGCGAGGACGATGATCGTCAGCATCGGCAGCAATAGCCAGTGCAACGCCGCTGGAGACGACGTCGCACCAGCCCTGTTGACGGCTGCGTTCATCATCACACCCCAGTTGATGCTGCTGTAGGGCAACACGCCCAGGAAGTAGAGGCCAACGGAGCCGAAAATCACGGCTCGTGCCTGCTGGACGAAGCTCATCGTGATGTACGGCATCAGATTGGGGATGATATCTCCCCAGAGTATCGTTGGGGTCTTCATTCCCATGATGCGCGAGGCTTCAACGTATTCGGCATCGCGGAGCGTGAGTGCCTGTGATCGGATGGCCCGACCAAGCCCGGCCCAGGCGTTTATCGTGATGAGGATACCAATGACTGCGGGGTTGCCCTTAATCTGGAGGACTGTTGCGAGGACGATTGTCAGAGGGAGTCCGGGGATGGTCATCATGATATCCGTTATCGTCATCAGTACGCTGTCCAACCGTCCTCCTTTGTAGCCGGCGAGCGTGCCGACGGCCGTGCCGAGGGCGACTGTGAACACCGCTCCCGAACCGATCATGATGAGCATGGATGGGGTGGCATACACCAGTTGCGAGAGGATGCTCGTCCCCGAGGCAGTCGTTCCGAGCGGAAATTCGAGCGTTCTGAACGCACCAATAAGCAACTCGCCCTGGTTGGGCTGGGGTGCAGTGACGAGTACAGTCCCGACAGTGCCCATCAGCAGATAGCTCACCACGATGATGAACCCTGTCCGGGCGCGCCAGTCGTTCCAGACGATTCGTGCTGGTGCCAGCACTCGCTCTTCGAACCACTGTCGCCGACGCTCGCCCTCGGTCATCGATACGTGGGCCACCTGCTCGAACGCCGAGACAGCAGAGCCATCGGCTGGCGTTCGTCCAGTATGTGCGTGGCCGGTGATGGCCGACCGCGCTTCGTTGTTGACGGACGGTTCGCTCTCGACGGCCTCGGTGCTTGCGTCGTCAGCCTCGTCGGGTATCTCAGTAGGACTCACGTGCGTCACCTCCTTTCGCGCGGGGGTCAAGCCACCCATACGTCAGGTCTGCGATAGTGATGCCGATCACCATCGCGACCGTGATCAGGATGAATCCGCCCATCATCAACGGATAGTCACGGGCGTTTATCGCCTGGATCAGGTAAAACCCGATCCCTGGATACGCAAAAATATTCTCGATGATAACTGCGCCGCCGAAGACGGTTCCGATCGCGATCATCAGTCCAGTGTACATTGGCAGGATGGCGTTGCGGGCAACATAGCGCATCGCGATCCGGCGGGTCGAAAGACCGCGAAGTCGTGCGCTCCGGAGATAATCCTCCCCGAGCACGCGAACGGCGTTGCCGCGCATCGAAAGCGCCCAGCCACCAAAGCCGACAACAGCCATCGACAGGATCGGCAATGCGCCGTGATGGAGAACACTGGTTAGAAAAGGGAGACTGAATCCGGGTGTCAGCGCGGACGCATACCGCCCACCAGTCGGGAATAGTTCCAAGCGATACCCGAGGAATGCGACGAACAGCAACCCAACCACGTAGCCAGGCGTCGAGTTGAGCACGAGACCGATTCCTGTGCTCGCGACATCGAACCGGGAACCCTCCCTGTATGCCATGAACGCGCCCAGCGATACGCCGACGGTAAAGGCAAGAAACAGCGCTGACCCGGTCAGAAACACCGTCCACGGGATGGCTGGGCCGATGATTTCGGTAACTGGCGCTTCATACCAGATTGACCGACCAAAGTCGCCCCGGAATATTGCGCCCATGTATTCGAGATACTGGACGTACAGCGGCTCCTCGACGGCGATGTTCGTCTGTGCAGCGATCCGGCGGTTGATCTCGGTCACCGACAGGTCGCTTCCACCTTGCTGGATCGCCTGTGCCCGCAGATAATCCAGGGGCCCACCCGGGAGGAGTCGGACCAACCCGAAACTGGCCGAGACCACCACGAAGACAGTGAGAACCGATTGTACGAGTCGCTTCAGTGCGTATCTCATGGACGATGGTTACTCCTCGGATGTGGAGAGCTCTGAGACGAGCCTCGCTGGAGTGACGGTCTCGCCGTCACGCTCCTGGTCGTGTAACACTGGCGACGTAAAGTCGCTCGGAAGGTTCCAGGCGTTTTTGGCGTCCCAGCTGTCGAACAACCACTGGAAGTGGAAGAACGGATGGGAGTAGTCATAGGAGGCCCATCCCTGTAGTCCGACAACGAAGTCACCGTTGGTGTAATCTTTTCCCCAGTACGTCGAGGTGTCTTTCATTACGGCTTCTGCCTCAATACCGAACTGCTTGAGCTGGGAAACAATGGTTTGGGCGCCCGACACCCAGTCGGAAAAGCCAGACGGCCCTTTGATCGGGAGAGACAGCGGCTCGCCGTCTTTCTTCCAGGTGCCATTTTGCTTCTGATAGCCCGCTTTTTCGAGGAGTGCAGCGGCCTCCTCGGACTGAGACATCCCGCGGCCGTACGTCTGAAACGCTTCGGTAACGCCTTCGAGCCAGGTCCCTTCGATCTGGCCGGTGAACTCGCCGGTCAGACCGCTGGGATAGGTGACTGCTATTTTCGAATTTGTGCCGGCACCGGAGTTATTCGCGACCGCTTTCCGATTGATGACGTGAGCGATTGCCTTGCGGATCCTCGGATCATCGACCGGTTTCTCGTCGAAATTGAACACGAGGCCCAGGCCCCAGTGACGCGGAATGAGGCTGACCTGGACAGTGTCCGGGAGCTGGTTGAGTTTGTTCGACGGCATAAACAGCGTCGCAGAGCCGTCGGTCTCTCCGTTGATGAGCGAGTCCCAACGGCCCTGATTTTCGGGCTTGTACAGGTACTCCACCTCGGAGTAGTTCATCGCGTCCGCATCTGGGTGGTCTTCAAATTTCTTCAGGAGCGTCCGCCGAGTGTCTGCATCCTCGAACTGGAAGGGCCCTGAGCCGATCGGTTCGGACTTGGTGTGGCTTGTAAGCTCGCCCAACGCACTCGATCGTTCGTCCGTGGAGCCTGCTTCATCGAGCTTCGTGACGAACGTGCCGTAGGTATCGTCGTGGGCAACGAGATACGTCGGCTGGAGGTATGCGAGTAGGATCTCCTCATTGACAGCTTTAACGAGCGACAGCTCGACGGTCGTCGTATCGGTTGCGGTGATCTTCTCGGAGAGCGTTCCCTTGTCCTCCGGTGCGATGAACGTGTTGAGGCTTTCGCCGTTGTAACAGTCAAGTTTGATCTGGTTTGCAACGTCGGTTGCAGTGACCGGATCACCGTTGTGCCAGGCCTGGCCCTCGCGGATGGACAGAGTAAGGGTCGTGCCGTCAAGCGTCCAGTCGCTGACGACATAGCCTGTATACTCTCTATCCGCGAGGTTGTACTTCATGAACCGATCGAACAGCATCCGCCGCGCCTCGCCGAAGTTCTTGCCGTTCCAGGTGTTGTACTGTGAATCCTTTGGCACCGCCCACTGCGCGAAGGTCAGCCGCTCGTCGGACGCCTCGTCAGTTCTGGTCCACGCTCCCGACCGAGGAAGCCACTCGGTCGGCCAGTAGAGCTGAGCTTTGGGGCTATCCTTGGCAGGAACGTTCCAGTCGTCAGTCGTCTGAAACGACTGGGCGAGCTTTTCCAGGAGCGGCATGGCCGGCAGCGTCTGGTTGGTGACGTAGGCGAGCTCCTGGATCTTCCGTAGCGTCTTTTTGTCTACCGCTGCTGGCGTCGGTGCATCCACCCCACCGGTCGGAGTGGAGGTAGAGCCTGCCTGCTGGCCACCACAGCCGGCGAGTCCACCCGCAACACCCACTGCACCGATCGTTTTTACGAACCGACGGCGAGAGAGCGGCACCCGACTCTGACGTTCTCCGTGATTTTTTGCCATAGTTCGTATGCGATTGTGAACCACCACCAAATAAAAGTGTTGGTGAAAAACTCCTTCACAGATTCTAATTATTGGTCGTCCATTCGTTGTGTCGGCACTTGGTTGGTCAGTCGTCCGCTGCAACCGACCGCGTTTCGAGCAGTTCGTGCTTGTCCATCAGCGTGATCGTCGCCAGTCGGAGCGCATGGGGCCAGCCTAGCGGTGTCGCGCTGTCTGGAGTTCCGTCATCGAACACCTGTTCTGAGAGATATCCGGTTGGCTGGCAGAGTGGTCCATCTGGGAGGACCAGCCCGAGCAGTTTGCGGGCTGTTTCGGCCATCTCGTTCGCTCGCGGGTCGTTACGGTCGATCAGAAGGGCAGCAAGCGCCGCCGCAGCGTGGGCACCCCAGGCGGTCGAAACCGTCCAGATCTTCTCGTGGTCTTGCTCTCGCGTTCGCCAGTCGTCGCCCTCATAGCGGACAAGTCCGGTCACTGCATCCGTCTGGTGGGTGAGTTCGTCGATAACGGTCGTGACGTGTGAAACGAGTCTTTCGATCCGTTGTTCGTCGAGTTGTCCAATTTCGGCGTACGCGCGGTGGGCGTTTGCGAGCGCGAGCGTCGCCGAATCAGCTCGGGGATCGAGGCCGCTTTCGCCGTGGTCATCGGCGTATTCTCTCAGCGCGTAGCAGCCGCGTTCTGCAACCCAGAGATCATCGAGCGCGTCATAGACCTCGGCTGCTCGTTCGCCCGCATGCTCAGTGATCGTCTCCGGACCATTCGCTGCGAGGGTTGCATAGGCCTCCAAAAACGTCGCTGCCGTGTGGGTGAAGCGCCCCGTCATGTCTTCCCAGGCGTTCTGGCAGGTGACGGGACGACCATCCTCAGCCAGTGATGCGTCGAGTGCGTCAAGCGCCCGTTCTATGACATTATCTTCGGATGCGTCGGCTATTGCGAGGAACGCGGCGACGCTGCCGGTCTGGTCTGCCTGGTAGTTGACGCCGTTGCCTGCCTCCAGGCGGGCGTTTGCCCAGCCGGGGGCCAGCGATCCGTCGAACGGCCAGACGCGGTGGGGCCACGAGCCATCGTCTAGCTGTGTGTCACTGTAGGCAGCCACACTGCGGTCGTGCCAGTCCGCAAGCCCGAGGGCAAAGTGATCGTCAGCCGCTTTCAGGAAGCGAGATATCTCGGAGTCGTCACGAAACCACGCATATCCATACCCTCCAGAGTTGGCATAGTAGTGATCGAAGTCGGGTCCCGCGATGCGCAGCCCGGTTTCTCCGGTAAGCATCGAGAGCACCCTGAGATCAGCAGCGATGGCCCCAGCATACGGAACCGAATCGTCGATGGATGTCTCGACCTGGTCTGTCGCACTATGTCGGAGCACATCGGCGTCGTGGATCGATCCCACAGACCGGACGCGTTCAAGTGCGTCCTGTCGCGACTCGGCCGATCGGGTGGTCAACAATGTCGAAATCGTTGTGGTGCCACCGTCGGTGGGTGCGACAGTGATGACATCGCCGCTGAGCAGATCCTCGTCGTAGGGATTCTCTGGGCGTTCTCGGGGATAATCAATGGCGGCCGACGACAGGAGCGTTTCGAATCCCACGAAGGACTCGCCACGGACGCTCTCGAAGCCGGTGGCACTGGCGATGTAGTCCGTCTCCTCGGCGTGATACACCTCAACGACGTCTTCGTGGTGGAGCTGTGCGATGCGTTTGTCGCGTCCGTCCGGCGCGAACCCGACACAGGCGACGACACCGAGTGATGTAGTCGCTTCGCCCGCATCGATATGCGTGACGTGGCTGTCCGCAAGCGTTAGATCGAACTGGGTGACTGGTCCCCAGGGAGTGTCATGGACCGTGATCACGAGCGCAGTTTCGCCGTAGTAGGTCTGCTCACTTGCGGTCGCGTCGAACCACGCCGTTTGGGCGTCGGCGTCGTCTGCGGGGCGCACGCCGAGCCGTGACCGAACGATACCGGACAGCCCAACGAGCGAATAGCTGAACTCACAGAGGCTCCCGTCTTCTCCAACGTGGACGAGTCGCCCGTTACGTCCGGAAAACCGACCGCTTGTCGTTCTCCATTCGCCGGGAAATCGCGTGGTAGCGTCCTGATTTCGCTTGTAGTCTTCGAGAGCATCACGACTTTGCATTGTAGAGTAGTGGGATTCGCCGCTGTGTTAAGTTTGTTGTAATTGTAGTTCGTAGATCGTATCATTTGGACTATTTAGATCACCCGAACGGTTTCCGCGATCGAAGGCGACAGATCCTATCGATGTGACCGTCCCACCGCAGAGCAATTCCAATTTATTCTAGAAAAGTTTTAATACTATCATAGTAGAATATCAATCAGGAGCCCTTTGTATCGTAGCAGCTGCATCGTTCTTGACATCCCCCCACGCCTAACGATGTAGGAATCTCTAACGTGGAAATATTCGGACGGCTAACGCCGTGGGTAGTAACCGTTAAATTCTATAATCGCTACACGACATACCGGTTAATGTAAGTATCACCCCTTTGCAATTGCTCACCATGGATGATGCGTCGCTCGAGGACTTGCTCCAGCGGTTTGGGTTCTCGGACAAGGAAGTCGATACATACCTCACGATACTGGAACTTGGTGAGGCAAAGGCAAGCACTATCGCTAACGAGGCCGGTGTCTCGAAACGATACGTCTACAGCATTGCCGAGACACTCGAAGAACGCGGGTTTGTTGGCGTCAATGACCACGCAGTTCCAACCACGATACGGGCAAATCCACCACAAGAGGTTCTTGACAAACTGACAGGTGATATTGATCAGATGCGTCCGGCACTGGAAACCCGTTTTTCGCGTGCCGCGCCCCGTTCAGAACGCTTCGAGGTGGTCAAGTCCCGAGTCACCGTTCTAAAGCGCCTTGCCGAACTGATCGAACGCGCGAATGCCGAGATAGCACTCGCGATCCCCTATCGATTGCTCGATGAGGTGGCAGCGGACCTCCGCGCTGCTGTCGATCGTGGTGTGCTCGTCGTGTTGCTCGTCAGTGGTGTCGACACAGACAGCCGTTTCGAGTTTGATGGCGTTGCATCGGTGGTTCGCGCGTGGGAGCAGCCGATGCCGACGATGGTGACCGTCGATAAGAATGTCGGTCTCGTCGCACCAAACGAGATTCTTACAAAGCCCGACAGCAATACCCAGGCCATCATCTTTGCACAGGAACAGATTGGCCCCGTTCTCGTCGGCTCCTTTCTCGGTAACTATCTGCCGATGGGGACCGAAGTGTACACTGCCCCGCCGTCCGATCTCCCCAGAACTTACCAGCACTTCCGGCACGCCGTGTTCCAGGCAACGCTTCATCTCCGGGCAGGCA
The DNA here is from genome assembly GCA_025041195.1 of Halobacteriales archaeon YIM A00013. Lineage (GTDB taxonomy): Archaea > Halobacteriota > Halobacteria > Halobacteriales > Haloarculaceae > Halocatena. Next base: position 76,458 of record JAKCFM010000002.1, on the reverse strand, counting down.
ACGACGTCCGTGCCCGAGTCAGTGGCGAACCACTCCGAGATGGCGTCGAGACGACAGAGCTAGCGGGTAATATCGTCGAAACCCGCCAGGGACTTATTCATCCAGAAACGAATGAATTCCCTGTAGAAATGACGCTCATTCTCGAAACTTCCGACAGCCGATACAGCGTCGGTGGCTATGGTGCGTTCGTTGAAGATTTCGGAGCCACGACGACTGAGTTGCTGCCTGACGAATAGGACGCGAAGAGTTCTGACGACACCCTCGGGGCAAGGCAATGGAAATCGAAGATTTCATGTCTCCAGCAAATCGCTCCGCGATTTGTGCGACTCCGAGGCATTCGATCTGTAATTACTTCGGAAATTGCAGATATTAATTGTTGACTATCACATTTGTGCCTGCGTGTTATTTGGAGATAGGACCTAAGCCCCCTTCCTCAACGAATGAACGGAGTGAGTGAGTAGGGAGGGGATACAGTTCCGCATAGTTCCCTGACACGTACGACGCTCGGCCCCCCATAATCGAAGTACTTAATACATATTCCATTCGGTACATACATATAGTGAAGCGGAAGCCAATCAACATCAGCGGTGACCAGGACGAGTGGATTCAGGGGAATCGTCTGCATCTCTCTTCATTCAACCGCGATTAATTGGACGAACTCATAGATGAACTACAACTACCGGTATAGGCTCGACCCGTCCGACAGTCACCGAGAGACGTTGGACCGGCATCGGGATCTGTATCGGCAAGTGTATAACCACTTCCTCCACCGACTCAACCGAGAAGACGAGACGACGAAATACGGTGAAATCAATCAACTCCCGTCGATAAAGCAGTGGTGGGACGACCTCACTGATCTGTATTCTCGCACCCTTCAGAACGTCGTTGAGAGATTGTACACCAACCTCTCACGGCTCAAAGACGCGAAGGATAATGGTCGTGCGGTTGGCCTGCTCAAATGGAAAGCGCCGACTGAGTACCGATCGTTCACCTACCGACAGTCTGGGTTCGAGCTCAAGAACACGAGTGGCCAGACCGTCCTACGGCTTTCAAAGATCGGAACAATACCGGTTCATTTCCACCGAGAGATCCCCGAGAATGCGACTATCAAACAGGTTACGGTGAAAAAGGAACAAACGGGCGAGTGGTTCGCCATATTCGGCGTCGAAACGTCCGAAGCTCCAACAGAAAAACCTGAAACCCCTGAGAAGTGCGTCGGTATCGACGTGGGGATTCTCAAGTATGCTCACGATACCGACGGTACGGCTGTCAGGTCGCTCGATCTCTCGGACGAACGTGAACGGTTGGTACGTGCACAGCGTAGCCTCTCGCGGAAGGAACATGGCTCTAACAACTGGGAGAAACAACGGCAGGTTGTGGCCGAACGCCACGCTGACCTCAAGCGAAAGCGCCGCGACTTCTTACACAAACTGTCGAACTACTACGCCACTGAATACGATCTCGTCGCTGTCGAAGACTTAAACGTCGCGGGGATGATGCAGTTTGACTCGAACTCACGAAACCGCGCATCCGCCGCATGGGGGACTTTTCTCAGGATGCTTGAGTATAAGTGCGAACGCGAAGGAACGCACTACGTTCCGGTTGAGCCGAAAGATACCACCAAAGAGTGTGCGGCGTGTGGTGTGAAAACCAACAAACAGTTGTGGGTCCGCGAACACTCCTGTCCAGCGTGTGGCTTCACGGCGGACAGAGACACGAACGCCGTCGCCAGATTACATCTGGCGGGCAACCAGAAGCCGCAGGCTTCTGGTGACGGCCTGGAACATTCTTTCAAGCGGACTCGAAGACGTAGGAGTGGGATACTCCGAATCAATGCCTGTGGAGACTGCGCTCCCTGTAGATACGCCTGTATCTGCAAAGTACGTCATTGAAACAGGAAGTCAAGGGAAATCGTAGATTTCCCGTACCCAGCAAATCGCTTCGCGATTTGCGAGACCCCGTCCTCAAGGAACGAGCCGTGTCTGCGGCGAGTGAGTAGGGCGGGGTAATTCACCCCGTGTCCCAAATGGTATTGTGTATGTCAACGCCAGATGAGTCAGCTATCCCCGATGATGCTACTGAAACCCGGAGTGGGATTGCGGAAATCGTGGATCCATTAGAATGGAGTGAGTCAGAAATCAATTTTCATCTTCGATTCGGGATACAGCAGCTGAAGAATTGGTGTATCTACCAATTGAACGAGGACTCAGCTCTAGTTGCGTTACTCAAGCAGCTGATTCAGAAATCAGCTGTGAAATATGCCACAGACGTTCGGTGAAATCTGCATATTCTTATACTTTGAATTAGCTCGCGGTCCACCCGCCTGGCTTCCCTCCGATGCTCCTATCAATACCGTCGCGTCGTGGACCCGCTGTTTGGTCGTAGTTTTGCCGTGATCTCACGGGTCGTTCGTAGCATACCGCTACGAGCACTGCTTGATTGCGTCAACAGCAACGTCCATTGCACTACATCTGTACCGCTATGAACAGCTCATTATATTCTTTGAATTATTTCAATTGAGTATATATCTCCGCTATCGGTCACGTCCTTTCTGAGTTACACTCCAATTCAAATGGAATTCATAAGTGGCGCAACGCCGAGTGAATCGGTCGTTTAATTTTGGCATCTCCAACATAGATACGGTATCGAGCGGGACAGATCCGGTCGAATCGACGATATCGATACGTGATTAGAGATGCACTCGATACTGACCCATTCACTTGATTACAACTATTCCCAATTCGTGAGATTATATCCAATTGGATACGTGATGCCAATAATGAGTACCCCTGGAATCATCCCTACGGGCCACCCGTGCATATCGAACATAGTAGCCAGTTCGCTTAGTAGTAATCCCACTACGAGGAAGACAGCAGAGACGGCAATAGCGAATTGTTTTAGTTGACGGAATGTCCCAGATCGAGAGCTGGAAATGATCGCCCCTATGATTCCTCAGATGATAGTCGTCCCCCATATGAAAAATACCATGAATGCATTCGAAAACATGAGAAATGCCCCAATGGTGGAAAATGCTGGAAATACAATCAAACACCATACCACAAACAGGAGTATAATACGGACTGCCGATTGAATACGAGACATAATGTACTACTGGCAGGTGTAGCTAAAATTCCTCCCGATCCATTATCGACCTATATCCACTACAACATGATTAGCACCCCACGGGGACAATCCGCAACCCCATGTGGCTCCGTGCCGATGTCGGTGTGAACGAACAATACGAGGAGCGCCACGAGCAGTATCACAACTCTAAAACATCGACTACTTGGGTTCGTCTTCGGGGACGCGGGCCACTTCTCGATTTCCTGGAGCGACTGCACAGCCGTTCCAACTGCTGTTCATCACGGGGGGTGAAAGCGAACTGTAACTGTCGTTTTCACGCCGTAGATCTCCAGCCGGCTTACTCGGGCCTTCTCACTCGTCCGTTCGCTCCACCCCGTCGATATCGAGGACGGCATCCGGACCGAACGCACTGGCTGGCGTCTGGAAGCCAACGGGTGCCTCGCCGTCGCGAACGCGGGCGGCCAGGTGTGGGGCGCTGTGACTCGTAAACAGATACGACTCCGGTGTCACGAGCCGCGATACGACCGATTCCTCGCCGTTGGTCGCCCGTCCCCAGACGTACATTGACTCCTCACGGCGGGTGGCCTCGCTCGGCCCGTCAACGAATCGGTCGACGAGACCGTGCAACACGGACTGCAACGGATCGCTCCCGAGCAGCCATCGCAGACGGTTAGACAGCCGGAGGAATCGGATGGTCATCGCCGGCTGGTCGGCGTAGACAGTCACGTTCGGGATGCCAGTCGTGTGGTATGCCGTGGAGACATCGCCCCAATGGATGGCCGCGGCAGTCGTCGGGCCGTCACCAAAGTCAATGGTTCGGACATCATGTGCGACCGGCACGTCAACGAGATTGCCATCCCGGCGGACCGTGCCGCTGTCGTCAAGCGAATCGACGACCGTGTGAGCAGTGCCAGGCGAGAGTTCGTCAAGCCCCTGGAAGCCCAGCTCAAGATGGGTCGCATCGGGGAGCCGCTCGGCGAGGTGGGCGGCAAGGCTGTCGGTTGGCACCACGTCGAAGCCAACGCCAGGCAGAAGCGTCACACCAGCGGCTTCGGCCTCGCTATCGCGTGCAGCAATGGCCTCAAACACTGCTATTTCGCCAGTGATGTCGAGGTAGTGGGTACCAGTCTCGATGCAGGCGTCGACCAGCGGGATGCTGGTTCGATCAAACGGTCCGGCACAGTTGATGATAACCGCCACGTCCGCAAGCGCGTCCGCGACTTCTCGCGGATCGTCCACGGTGAAAACGCGGCAGTCGATTCCGTGGGTGTCCGCCAGCGATTCGACCTTCTCGGCGGAACGACCGGCTACGATGGGATCAAGACCGTCCGCGACGGCTTGCTTGGTTACGAGCCTCCCGGTGTAGCCGTACGCGCCGTAAATGAGGATGTGGTCGCTATTCATCTGCTACCACCATACTGGAGCAGGAAGAACGCTCTGCGTCGATTCTGTCGATGGCGTTCTTGACGATCGGTACCCCGTGAACTGTGGATCGCATCATATCCATTACTCCACTCTCTAAAGCTATAAGCTATCGAGTTTAGAGTGTTGGAGTAACTCCAGTTTCCCGGAGTAAGACCCAACGATCCATTGAAGAAAGTGTTATTGCTCCAGAAGTAGAAGTGTTGTCATGGCTGAGCCCACCGACGTCGCGGAACTGGCGCACGCAGACGACGACTGCGGGCATCTGGAGGACCTTCAAGAAGAGCGCGCCGTCCGAGACGTCCTCTCGCTGTTCGGGAAAAAATACACCCTCGCCATTATGTATGAATTCGCGTTCAGTGAGGGGGGCCTCCGATTCAAGGACCTTGACGAGCGCCTGGAGATCTCTTCGACCACGCTGTCGAACCGACTGGCTGAACTCACAGAGTCGGGGTACGTCGAGCGCCACTCCTACGACGAAGTGCCACCACGGGTGGAGTACGTCGCCACGGAGAAGACCCATGCGCTGACGGACATTTTCGAGGATCTCTACGACTGGGCCGGTACCTATGCAGCCGAAAACTGACAGCTCGTCAGAAACAAGCCAGCTGTAGAGTGGGCAGGATGGATCAAACGGTTTCAGTGGGGGGACTCAAATTCGTTGCCATCACTGGTTCGATGCACAAGCAAATCGTCTTACCCTCGTGATGCGTATACGCATCGCAATGTATCTCGTTACATTTCGCCTCGACCCGGGAGAGTACGACAGTGAATTTCACGAGTTAAACGACGTGATACAGACAGCTGCTGAAAACACTGATGGATATCGGGGCAAACGCACGTGGAATGCACCGGAGAGTGACGAGATGCTCGTCGTCTACTACTGGGAGTCGCTAGACGCGCTCAGTTCGTTCGGGGAAAATGCAGACCACAAACGGGCAAAGCAGCGATGGATGGAGTGGTATGACGCCTATGAAGTCAGGGTTACAGAAGTGCTCGAAACGTATGGGAGTGGCTTCGGGGATGACACTGCCCCACCCAGGTAGAATCGAGGGAACGCGTTAGACGTTCGTGTGAGCGCCCACCGATTGCCATGTAAGGATTTGGACTATTGCATTTCGTACGGGAGAATAAAAATCAGACCTATGTATTGGAATAAACAGTCTCACAGTGAACAACCCGTAGATCCTCGAACATATGGTGCGCCGAATGTCGTTCTCAGAATTAAACCGCGATTCGACATATCAACGAGCAGTGTCTGTATTCTGCAAACATTTATTCTTCCACCGAACTTCACAGTGACCAATCATGCCAGGAGCCCGCATCGAGAACGGCGAGCGAGTCACACTTCGGACAGTTGAACACGAAGACATACCGTTTGTCCAGCGCGCGTACGCTAACCCCGAGATTCGCTACCCCGGAGGCGTCCCGCTTCAGGATCAGGAGGAACTTGAAGCATGGTATGAGGACAAGAGCGGAGACCAGTTCCTCGTCTGTCTCGACGAGGATGATGCTGGCCCGGGTCAACCCGATGACGACCACGTCCGATCGATCGGCGCAATTTCGCTGCAGAATGCTACCTGGCGACGACCCGAACTCTCGTACTGGCTGATTCCGGAGGTCCACGGCGAAGGGTACGGCAAAGAGTCGGTGTCCTTGGTCATCGACTACGTTTTCCGGGTGTACGCCACCCCTGCAGTGGGGGCGAAAGTCTACGCCTTCAATGACGCCTCCCGTGGTCTCGTAGAATCGCTCGGATTCACAGAAGAAGGACGTATCCGGAAGGATCGCTTTATCAACGGGAAATACCGCGACACAGTTCAATACGGTCTGCTCCGCCAAGAATGGTAAGCAACTGAAACGGAAATTAGAGGCCAACAACGGGATGGGTTTGAAGCGATGGATGGTCGATCTGACGTGGAGGCCGCCTGTGTCGGCATTACGGTGGGTGACACCATCCCCACACTGCTCGCGATTACGAACACTACGAGAGCAGAGTCGACCTACCGTTACAATGGTACACTTGTAATAATCCACATGGCAGACTGAATAAACAGTGGTAGGATTCAGCCGGCCGATCTTGTGGTTGACGCTTGCTCTGACACCGAATGGGCACCCGTAACACACGATAGTGACCATGGGGGAACACAGCGAACCACGGTCGGTGCCACCGCACTGAACGGTGATATTTCGCTCAGTGAGTGTCTGGAGAGTCATGGACCCATGCTTTCGTGCGTGGAGTCCGTCGGTGCTGTCGAACAGGAACTGATCGTTCGTCCTGAATGACCATCCTCCCCTCGTCGAACTGTAGAGTCTCCAGTAGCAAGATGGCGTTCCCGTCTTGGGAACCCAATTTCACCCCTGCGTAGCTCACAGGCAGTCATCGTCGAAACCCACCAGTGAAACCTCCCAGAGATGGATACTCACCCACATACGCAACAAATGATAATTTATACTAGAATAATTTTATTATCTGACTTGTATATTGGCATAATGGTGTCTATTGATGACACACGACAGACGCACGTTTTTGCGTGCGATCGCAGCGGGGAGTATCGGAACGGCCGTGCTGGGTGGGACGGCCACGGCAGCACCCACGATCACCATCGAAGGGGGTGGAGCGGACATCTGGAACCAGGCAGATGAATTCCACTACTACTACGAGGAGCTTGCGGGCGACTTCGACGTTACCGTTCGGGTTGATAGCATAACGGACACAGATGCGTGGGCACGGGCGGGCATCATGGTTCGCCAGACGCTAAACGATGATGCCGAGCACGCGATGGTTCGGAAGACGCCGGGAAACGAGACATCGTTTCAGTGGCGCTCCGACAACGGCACTGCAGCAAAAAGCACGACATCGGATGAGGGAGAAGGTGAAAGCGAACTCTCCGGGGGGACGATGGTGGCCGATTGGTTGCGATTAACGCGATCCGGTGATACGGTTTCGGCGTACGGGTCGAGCGACGGCAGCACCTGGACGCTCATCGCCGACATCTCACCGAGTCAGATCGATTTGGCGGCCAGCGCCTACGTCGGACTGGCCGTTTGTAGTCACGACGTGGGCACGCTCTGTACCGGGACATTCTCGAACCTTTCAGGGATTGCCCCAAGCAACAACCAGGATATCGGGGCCGTTGAAGTGGCAGGCAGCGTCTCAACCGAGGGAGGCGGTGGCGACACTGCGCCGATCGTATCGACAGGGTCGGCGTCGAACGTAACCGATACGGCGGCGACGCTGAATGGAGCCCTCGATGAATTGGGCGGGGCATCTTCAGCCGACGTCTACTTCGAATGGCGAGCGTCTGAGACGAGTGCATGGACCACGACAGCCAGGGAGACACGCACTACAACGGATTCATTCGGCCATCGCGTATCGGGGCTCTCTCCTGGAGTGGACTACGAATTCCGAGCCCTAACGGACGCCAGCGATGACGAATCCGATACCGGGTCGATAAACACGTTCACAACCTCGGAAGATGATGGCGATGGAACTGGCGATAGATCGTATTTCGATGGCAGTGACGGCTTCGCATCGATGGGCACGTGGCTCGATGACAGCACCCAGGTCATCAAGGTGACCGAGCCGACCCGTAGCGCCATCGAAAGTGCGTTCCACGCGAGTGGTTCCCGCGTGGTAGTGTTCGAAACCAGCGGCACGATTGATCTGGGCGGGGAGACGCTCCAAATCACGGAGGATAACTGCTGGGTGGCAGGCCAGACCGCACCCTCGCCGGGGATCACGTTCATCAAGGGGATGGTACAGATCGATGCGAACAACTGCGTCGTCCAGCACATCCGTTCCCGCGTTGGTCCTGGGCCGGACGGTAACATTCAGGGCAACGACGCGATCAGTACCCAGGACGAAACCGTCAACAACGTCATCGATCACTGTACAGCTTCATGGGGGGTCGACGAATGCATGTCGGTCGGATATGACACCGACCAGACGACGTATTCGAACAACCTGATCTACGAGGGACTGTACGATCCGTACGGCGATGGATCCGACCATAATTACTGTACGCTCATCGGAGATGGGGCCGACCGGGTCGCACTGCTCGGCAACGTCTGGGCGAAGGCACGGAGCCGGATCCCACGACTCAAAAGCGACACACGAACCGTTGTCGCCAACAATCTCTGTTACTTCTTCGATGAAGCCACAAACACTGACGGATCGGCCGAGACGGCCTGGGTCGGAAACAAGTACACCGGCGTTACCGCCACGGGCGAATCGATCGTCGAAGGCAGTGGAACAGTGTACAGTGAGGACAACATCACGGCTGATCCACCCATCGACGCGGACGTTCCGTTCGTCGAAGAAGATACGACAGCGTCGAGACCGCTGTGGCCGAACGGATTGACTGCCATGCCATCGTCTGAGGTGGAGGGTCACAACCTCGCCACTGCCGGCGCACGGCCAGCCGACCGGACTGAGAACGATGAGCGCATCACCCAAGAGATCACAGACCGAGCAGGGAACGATCGACTCGATTCACCGTACCAGTACTGGATCCCCGATCACAACGCTGTTGGTGGTTATCCAAGCCTCCCAGAGAACACACACTCGCTGTCGGTGCCCAGCGTTGGACTCCGTGATTGGCTCGAACAGTGGGCTCGGTCCGTCGAAAACGCGAGTGCAAGCCCACCCTAATCGTCCCTGAGTCTCTCGACCGAACGCATCGCTGTACGAGCAACGCCGTCTGGACTGATCCGGACGGTGGCTTTTTGAAACGGTTCACCAGAATTGCGGACTATCGGATCGCGTGGGTCGACCGACCAGGGCTGCTAGTCCTCAGCACTTCATGGGGTGGGCGCCGTCGCTCGATGGGGGGTTGCCGACATGAATCGGAACGCCGAGCGCAATGCTCCACCTACCCGGTGCGAGCCATCTCTCACCCAGCATTCGGCCCACTGCGGGTTGCGTTCGTCTCGACGCACCGACGGTGAACAAACTCAGTTCCCTACAGGAAAACAGTGTCGCGTTTGGACGTTCCACAGAGCAGCGATGGGTGATTCAACGAGCGCCACCACCAGTGAATGGAATTCGGTCGATCTAATGCCGTGATGGACCGGCGAAAAGTTCTGTTTGAAAAACAGACGTGGCCGTTACAAGTGTATGGCTGTAATCCTTCTCCACCTGGAATTCGAAGCCGTCGTCGAGAAGGAATCGCTTCGAGCCGGGAGATATTCCTCGCAACAACGCGTGGCTGCTAACGTCAGAGCCATGTTCTCGAACAGGGAACGATCCTACTATGCGGTGTTATATCCACCGTTTTACTTATATTTCGATAGAATTTAGTGTCTTGGTAAGTAATTCTTGAACAGCAATTGGTTCGTTGGTCTGGCTACTCCGTCTAGCTGCCTCAATCAGCGCTATCGATTGCAGGTTATCCTGAACGTTCGTCGCCATTTTCGCACCACCATCGAGCCACTCGATACACTGTTCGACTAGCCACGTGTTACCCCATTTATCCTGCGAATCGAGTGAAACCGTTTCAGCGGTGTCCGTGTCCTGACCGACGACAGTTTCCATCTCTGGGGTATACGGATACCGTGCGATCGTTCGGTCATCAAGCACTACTGTTTCATCGCGACACTCAGCCCGGAGGTAATCGCTGCCCCAGCCGTTCAGTGTGACTGCGTTGGCTTTTGCACCCTCCCACGTCGCACGCGTCCCGTCTTCGAAGCGCATCTGGACGAGCGCCTGCACATCACCCTCATACTCTGCCCACTCTGGTAACCAGGTGTCAGCATAGATCGTCTTACAGGGGCTGTCCGCCATAGCTGCAATGAAGTCAAGCTGGTGAACGGCACCTTCAATCAAGAGCACATCCGCCATCTCGTGACGGAACGCACCCCAGGCTCCGTACGATCGGGCGTTACACGTGAAGCGACCGACGAGATAATCGATGGAACCGGGATCTCCAGAACGCAAGTACCGACGGAACGTCGTTTTATCCCGGTCAAACCGATGGCTCATCGTTACTCCCATCTTCACGCCTGCTTGCTCGACTTTCTTCGCGATCCGTACGGACGCTTCGAGGGTATCCGCTATGGGCTTCTCCGAAAGGATATGTACGTCGTGTTCGAGCGCCACGTCGACGATTGCTTCGTGAATCCAGGGCGGGACGACAATGGTGCAGAGATCCGCCTCGTGCGCTTCGAACGCTGTTTCCACGTCCGTATAACACTGGCTTTCATCCAGCTGTAAGTGATTCTGGGCGTTCTCGTGCTGTTCGGGATCAACATCGACCGCGGCAACGACCTCGATCGATCCATCCGCTACGTTTGGCGGCAGGTACGTAGAACACCAGCGCTCACCCTGGCCGCCTGTTCCGATCTGTATGACTCGATATGTCACGATATACTACTCACGTACAACATTCAGTAGATCTGTAATAACTCTTGTTGACTATCAGCTGATATATTTGCCATCTGAAACTCACCTTTCAGCCATATGTGTTGACTCTGCGATGATCTCGTCGCATTCCGGACACGCAAGTACGCGGTCTGATTCCGTCTCGATTCGGTGTGGACTCCCACAACACGAGTCTACCGACGTTGCTTCGACTGGTGTTTCGCACAGCGGACAGCGCTCTAGAAACGATCGGAGCGGTCCAACAGCGACGATCCGTCGACCGTGATCCATGTCGGAGGCGTAGTTTCGAAGCACCCGTATGGCCGCCAGGTCAGCGATTGCTATCGCGACGGGGAGCCAGGATTCATTTTCGACTCGTTCGCTCTCATCGGAGAGGACGATCCACGAACTCCCCTGGTGTTCGATGAGTTCACTCTCGGAGACCCACGGGAGGGCAGTTTCCAGATTCGTTTTCAGCGCAGCATCCGAGAATCCACGAACGGTACGGATCTCGCGTCGCCATTGTTTGCGAAATGCTCGAACAAGGCCGATATGACCATCACCCTCGCGTACGATGCCGTGGGTGATGCAGCTATCGACGAACGCTGGCGGATCGATGTCGTTGCGTGATGGACTCGGCTCGGGAGTGGCAATCGGTTTCTCGGTGTGAAACGCGTCAAGCGGAACGCGTGCTACAATGTGCGCCCCGAAATACGGCGTTCCGGGGAGGAGGTAGCCGCGAAGCCAGATGACTGCTCCTCCCACGACTGCAAGCGGAACGGCGACAACCGGTCCCAGTACGTATCCAACCGAAGCAGTGACTACCCCCAGGATGACGATGTTGACAATGGTGCATGGCAAGCACCGGTGGGGGCCCGTATACGCCTGCGACCGGAGCGTATCGAGGGACACCATTATCCGGTTTCAGCGGTCGTATCCCCAGCCGGAGCAAGCCCATGGTGGATTGCGTCGCCCGACACTGCATCGAAGAAGTGGAGGTTTCGTCTATCGAACGCAATGTCCACTTCTTGCTCCTCCGTGATATCGCTATCAGGGGCAACGCTCATCAACAGTTCGTCTGCTGTGGTACGGTTGACCGCCTCGGTGGCATCCGACAGCCCAGTCGGGACCTTGCTGTCGTCGTGTTCGGTCCTGAGATAGACGAGAATCTGTTCACCAATTGGTTCGAGAACATCGACTGTCGCAGTTATCGGTCGGCTCATAGTGGGTTTCCCAGTCGTCCCAGCTAGTGCTACGTCTTCAGGACGAATCCCAACTATCACCGCGTCATTGTCGCCCATGGTACGTATACTGGATGAGCTGATGTCGAGATCAAACGCCTCAGTAGTGAACGCTCCATCACTGATCGTTCCATTGATGAAGTTCATTGATGGACTGCCAATAAAGCCGGCAACGAAGACGTTGGCTGGCTTGTTGTAACAGTCGAGCGGCGGTGCTACCTGTTGCAGCTCACCATCATTGATTACGGCGATGCGGTCCGACATGGTCATCGCCTCTTCCTGATCGTGAGTGACATAAATCGTCGTCACATCCAGGTCCCGCTGGATGCGTTGAAGCTCAGTCCGCATGTGCATACGGAGTTTTGCATCGAGATTTGCGAGCGGTTCGTCCATCAAGAAGACAGCAGGATTGCGAACAATCGCCCGTCCGATCCCTACGCGCTGGCGTTGTCCCCCCGAAAGCTCGCTTGGCATTCGCTCCAACATCCCATCGAGCTGAAGGATTTCGGCCGCCCGATCGACTTGCTCATCCTTTGTTTCTTTGTCGACGTTGCGCACGTTGAGTCCATAGCTGATGTTATCATAGACATCCATGTGCGGGAACAACGCGATGTTCTGAAAGACCATCGCGATACCTCGATCCTTCGGTGGAAGATCAGTCACATCGCTTCCGTCGATTTCAATCGTGCCGTTGCTCGGCTTGGTGAGGCCCGCCACCATCTCCAGCGTGGTTGATTTCCCACAGCCGGAGGGACCAACAAACGTCATGAACTCTCCATCCTTGACATCGAGGTCCATTCCATCGACGGCCAGGAGGTCGCTGTATCGTTTCGTTACGTTCGTGAGTTGAACATTACCCATTTGTATTCACCTTGTTATTGAGTTACTCTTTGAGCGCGCCGCTAGTTAATCCACTGACGATCTTGTTTTGTGCTACTGCCACCAAGATAGCCATTGGAATTACACCAATGATACTCGCAGCCGCTATGAGATTATAGAAGACATGTCTCGCATTCTGAAACCGAAACAGGCCGTGAACGATCGGAGCCCACTGATTCGCCATCCCTTCAACCATCAGATACGAGAAGAAGAACTCATTGTAGGTGATAATGAACGTCACCACAGCAATCGTTGCGACGCCGGGAGCCGAAAGGGGCATGATCACCTTGAATAGCGCGCCGATTCGGGTCGATCCTTCGACTCTCGCCGCATCCTCCAGACCGTCCGGGATCTGTCGATAGAACGTTGCCAGGAAGTAGATCGCCAGTGGTAACGTCAGTGCACTGAGTGGGAGCGAAACGGCTCCTGCTGTGTTGAACAACTCTGGCGACGAAACTCCCAGCACGGACACATTGCCGGTGAATAACTGAAACAGTGGAATGAAAAACGTAACAGATGGAAAATACGATATTACCAGCACTCCCAGTAGAATTACCGTCCGTCCTGGAAAGTCGAATCGACCGAATGCGTAGCCAGCAAGACTCCCGACTAGCAACACGATTATCGTTGCCATCGTGGCGAGCAGGATGCTATTCAGCATGTAGAGGTGGAACGGTACCAGTTCGAACACTCGTATGAATGCGCCAGGATTGAACCCGTTCGGCAACAGACCGAGATTCGTTATCTGTTCGCTCGGTGTCAGGGCCAAGATTGTGAGCCAATAGATCGGGAAAAGCGCAATGACCAGGAAAAACCCAGTCGCAACGTAAAACAGAATGCGGTACACGGACTGTGGCCGCTGGATCATTCGCTGTGCTACATCCTCGACTCGATTGGTTTCAGTCCGTTGATCTGATGTGGGCTGTTGGCTCATGGTTACAGGCCTCCCCGGTCCATCCGCGCGAACTGCACGATATACACACTGAGTACGACCCCGATAATCGCTGCAGTGATGAATGCAATGGTCGCAGCCGACGCGTATCTACCCATATTGAACGTCGAAACAACCAAACACGACATGGTTGGGAGCGTGTTGCAGTTGGAAATCGTCTCCACCTGACCGTACACCTTCATCGCTGCGATCGTTCGAAAGAGCAGGGCAACCAACACGGCCGGCAGAACGAGCGGGAACGTTATCGTTTTGAACTGTTGCCATTTTGATGCCCCAACGACGTCTCCGACCTTATACAGATCTCGATCGATACTCTGGAGTCCAGCGAGGATGAGCAACGCCATGAACGCTGATTCCTTCCACACGTCAGCAATTATGACGATGAAGAGTACAGATGCGCTGTCGGACAGCGGTGCTGATGAAATCACACCCAGCTGTTGCAGCGGCTCGACCGCAAATCCAATACTCGGCTGAAACATGAGGAGAAAGATCATCCCCTGAATCACGATTGGAACTGCCCACGGGAATATGAGCGCGACTCTGACCCAACGTCGGCCCCGGAATGACTTGTTCAAGATGAGCGCTTGTCCGAAGCCAAGGACTGTCTCGATTGCAACAGCGATTACCGTAAAGAGCAGCGTCACTGTAAGCGCGCTGGTGAATGGTTGATTGAGATCGAAGAACGGTCGGGGAAGGAGATCGTCTGCCTGGCCACTCAGAATGCCCATATACTGCTTGAACCCGACGAACTGCCCGATGCCTCCCGCGGCAAAAAGGTCGTCCGCGTGTAGCGACATCTCGAACGTGGCAAGAAGCGGCCAGAGCGCCATCGTTCCGAGTAGGAGCACGCTCGGTAGCAACAGTAGATAGGCGAACTGTACATCATTCAAACGTTCTATGCGATTCAATATGGCTGACAGTGGTTTGTCGTACAGCCTGCGCCAGATTGCACGATTTGTTGTTGACATGATTGGGTTAAACGCTCTCCTCAAGCGCTTGCAAGGAGTTCTTGAGACGCTTCATCGCTTGTTTCGGTGCGGTGGTAGCCAATGCAGCGTTCGCTGCTTGTGAAATCTGGTCCGACTCCTGTGGCCACAGGACGGTGACGGGCCGTGCGAGCGAATGCTGTGTAGCGAACCGCAGTTGATCGACGTACCGTCCCATAACTGGTACTTGCCGCGCTGTTTTCGTCGTGAGTAGCTCGGGTTTGGGTGGTAGCCAGCCGACGGCTTCGAACATTGCGAGCTGGAACTCGTCTTTCATCGTGGCTGTAAGGAATTCGAGGGCTGCATCCTTTCGTGGCGAATTCGGATTTACTGCCAGGTGCCAGCCACCGAGCGCAGCGATCGAACCACCCGTGAGAGGGTGTTTTGCCGTATCAGGCGTCACACCATACGGCATTGGCATGACGCCCATCTTCGTTCCAAGCTCGCTTTCGGCACCACCGATCGCGATCGAATACGGCCAGTTGCGGAGCGCGACGGCATTCCCGCTCGTGAACGGTCTCCGGGAGGGTTCAATCGTCCACTGGAGCACTGACGCCGGTGAGATACCGCCGGCAAAATCATCGAGTGAATGCGGATCATCCGTTCCGTGGATGAACGTACGCGCCATCCGAAGCGACTGCAGAACCGGATCTTCGGCGACGGTAATGGGTCGATCGCCGATATTCTGATAGAGATTCGTCTCAGGATTTCCGAAGTACGCACCCCCCCAGCTGGAGAGGTATTCATTGAATACACAGCAGGACAACTGTTCAGAAGCGGCGGCCTGCCAGTTGAACCCGTATTCGATGTCGTTTTGCTCATAGATGTCTGTGATGGCGTGGGAGAATTCCTTCCACGACATCGGATCGGTAGCGTGTTGTTCGAGATCGTAGCCCGCTTTTTGGGCCAAATCCTTTCGATACTGAATGGTTGGCACGTCGGGAAACAGTGGTAATGCGTACAGATCACCATCGGAGCCGACAGCCGTACTCACGCTTTTTTCAGCGTACTCATTCCGTACAGTCTCTTGAACGTCATTTGAGAATACGGTCGAAAGATTGAGAATCAAATCACGGGTGATAAATGGTTTCGTCCAGCCCGAATCTATCAAAAACACATCTGGGGTTTCCTCACCTGCAGAAAGCCACATTCGGTATTTGGCCTGTGCAGTGTCTGTGGTCCTCCCCATGGACATCGAGTCGATGGTGATATGGTCGGGCATTCCCGCGTCATACAGCGCATCAACCAGTACATCCTCATTCGCTATCCAATCATTACTCGTGATAAACTTTAGTGTGGTTCCGTTGTTTCGCTCTCCACTGATGGCACTGCAACCTGCTAACCCGGCTGCAACACCCGTAGCGCCGGTTGCTTTGATGAAATCTCGCCGGGGAATGGTTATGTCGCTTGCTCCCGTCATTGGTCAATCAGTCTCGTTACCGTGACACATACACAGTAGGGCGTATCACACCCATAAATAATTTTTGGTTATTGAATTGGTAGATATCATGGATTGCGTCTCACAGTGTAGAGAGTGGTGAATCCCCAGGGCTACGATCTAGTTGGCTCGGTGCCATCACCAGAAATCTTTGATTTCTGGCTGGCACGCAAGACGTCCAATCTTGCGTACGTCACCAAAAATATCCCATTTCTGGCTGGCACGCAAGACGTCCAATCTTGCGTACGTCACCAAAAATATCCCATTTCTGGCTGGCACGCAAGACGTCCAATCTTGCGTACGTCACCAAAAATATCCCATTTCTGGCTGGCACGCAAGACGTCCAATCTTGCGTACGTCACCAGAAATCTTCGATTGCTTATTGCCTGAAGAGCTTCACTCCCCGCTACTAACCGGGTTCGGTTACTCTCTACGTTCCAAGATAGATACTTCTTTGATTAGATAAGACAAAGAATTATATCAGAAGAATAATTATGATTGTTCGTATGCAAGTCGGAGTATTAACAGTACTACTCGGTAACGAATCTCTCGAAGACGCCCTTGGCTATCTGGATGGTATTGGCGTTGAAGCCGTCGAACTCGCCTGTGGCGGGTTTGTCGGAGACGATCACCTCCCAGTAGATACGTATCTCGACGACGCGGGGGCGCAGGCTGAGCTCCACGCGTTGCTCGAAAAGTACGGAATGGATATATCCGCGCTCGCAACGCACAACAACCCGATCCATCCCGACGACGAACGCGCGGCTCGGGACGATACGCAACTCCGTGACGCGATCCGATTGGCGGAGCAGCTCGACGTCGACACCGTCACCGGGTTCTCAGGACTACCAGGAGGAGGGCCGAACGACGAAACACCAAACTGGATTACGGCACCGTGGCCGGACGAACATCTAGAAGCCCAGGACTACCAGTGGGAGGAGGTGGCAATTCCGTACTGGTCGGAGCTCGGGTCGTTCGCTGACGACCACGATGTGGATATTGCCATCGAAATGCACCCGAATATGCTCGTGTACGAACCCCACGGGATGGTGAAACTGCGAGAGATGACCTCCGATCGGATCGGTGCCAACTTCGATCCGTCACACCTCTACTGGCAGGGAATAGACGTGATCGAGGCGATCCGGTTGCTTGGCTATCGCAACGCGATCCACCATTTCCACGCGAAGGACACCAAGGTGTACGAGGCGAACGCCCGTACAGGCGGTGTGCTCGATACGACGCCCTACGACGACAGTTCGAATCGGTCGTGGCTGTTTCGGTCGGTTGGCTACGGACATGACGAATCACACTGGAAAGAGATCGTCTCGGCGCTCAGAATGGTTGGCTACGACGGCGTGCTCTCGATCGAGCACGAGGACGCGCTTGCAAGTCCAAACGAAGGGCTCGAAAAGGCCGTCGACCTGCTCCATCGAGCCGTCTTTCAGGAGGCGCCCGGGGATGCCTACTGGGCCTAACAACGCCACCGAACCGACTAGGAGACTATCTTCGACGACACCGAGCGAACGTAGATCGTGCCAGCCCATCGGCGTCTGAGGACGCCCATTTTCGACGATATTCGCTGCCACAATCCGTCCAGGGCGGGCTTGACACCCTGCTCGGCAGAACGGTAAATCCTTCGCGGTCGCTCTGCGTACCGACTGTGACCTCGTAGCAGCACTTTGGCTACAACGTCGGTTGAACCACACTCCCCGATCCTATCATATTCCATGCAAAATAATTATATGCTAATTGTTTCCAATATACAAGATGGAATTCATGGAGAATAACTCCAAACTCGTCGATAGTACCATTAGCAGACGGACACTCCTGAAATCGGGTACTGTGGTGGGGGCCTCGGGTTTCATCCTCCCAGCACTGGCCGCTACCGCCGAGGGGGCCACGCAGTCAGTCACCGTCAACTTCGGAGCGACAGATGAACCAGTAAGCCACAGGGCTTCGGGAACGCTGTACGGAATCACAGCTGACGGGTCGACGCCAGCAGATACCTGGATTGAGCCACTGAATCCGGGGCTGTTCGGCGGCGGGGGAGCACGTCTCAGCGGCGGTGGCTGGGCCAACGGCGGTCAAAGCGGCTACGACACCAGGTGGAACATGGTCGAGAACCACTACATCCGGGTGACACAGCCGAACATCGACGCCGAGTACTTCATCAAGTTCAACGATCTATGGGGAGCGGACTCCGTCACCGTCACAGGGGACGATCCGTTCCCGGGCGATAACGGTGACTGGAGTAGTTACGAATCGTTCGTCCAACAGATCGTCAGCGACGTCACTGCTGCCGGGATGGATCGGAGCGTGATCCAATACGAGATCTGGAACGAGCCAGATCTTGATATGTTCTGGCCACGCTCTACGTCACAGTACTATGAGATGTGGGAACGCGGCGTCAATCTACTCCGATCGCTTGATCCGAACGCACGCATCAACGGACCGGGCGTTACCCATTACGATCGGGGTGTGATGGAAGACTGGCTCGACATGACGATAAACACCGGAACGGAACCGGAAATTCTCAACTGGCATGATCTCCAGACCGGTGACGATGCCGTCGACGCAGCGGACGACATTCGGGGCCTCTTGGCCGACCGCGGACTCACGGACGTTTCGCTCCAGATCAATGAGTACGTCCCGGCCAACAACCAGAGCCCCGGATACACTGCGTGGGATCTGTGTCGGGTCGAAAAGTCGGGCGTCGAGTGGGCGTCGCTTGCTAACTGGGATCACTGTTGTGATGCGGGAGCCCTCGCGGGGACACTCACGGAAGACGGGACCCAGCCGACCGGTCGTTGGTGGCTCTACTGTCGCTACGGACAGATGACTGGTTCCATGGTCTCGACGGCGCGTAGTTCAAACATCGACTCGATCGCGAATCTGAATCCACTCAGTACGCAGTCCCGTATCATCGTGGGCAACAACGGCATCACGGGCGATATCGACGTGACACTCCAGAACGTCGACCAGATTGGGTCGAACAAGATACGGGTGAAGGTCGAACGGTCACCGGACCAGTCGCGGCTCGGCGCACCGCTGGTAGCGCAGGACTACATCACGAACGTCTCCGGAACTGACCACACAGTGACACTCCCCTGGAACCGGGCAACGGACGCGTACGTCATCACAGTAACCCAGGCGTCAGCCCCCATCGCGGACGGAGTCTACCGCATGCAAGCAACGCACAGCGGCAAGGTCGCCGACGTCAACGGGTCCGCCACGTCGGACGGCGCGACTGTCCAGCAGTGGGAATGGTGGGGTGGCGACAACCAGCGATGGATCGCGACGAACGTTCGTGACAACGTCTACACCTTCGAGAACGTCAACAGTGGCAAATTCCTCGACGTTGAAGCGATATCAACGGCCAATGGTGCAGACGTTCACCAGTGGGCAGCCACGGGTGCAGAAAATCAGGAGTGGTACGTCGAAGAGACGGCAAGCGGTGAGTATCGACTCGAAGCGGTCCACAGCGGCAGAGTTCTGGACGTCGCAGGGGGTGCAACGAATGATGGGGCCACCGTCCACCAATGGATCGACCGGAGCGAATCCCAGCAGCGCTGGCAGTTCATCGCAGCCTAAACGTCAGTGGAGGGCTTCGTATTTATGGATGATTGAAGCGCGCTACACTGGCTCGAAAGTCCATTTCTGGTTATCACCACCCCAGTAGCTCCACTGAATCACATTCGCCCCGTCGGACGTCTGTGCGTTGTAGACATCGGCAACCAGTCCGCTGTGTTCGGCCTCCAGCCGGAAGGTGCCATCGCCGTTGTCGATGACGGTCCAGCGCTGGCAGGGGTGTCCGGAACGTTCGAACTGCTGGACGGTTGCACCGTCGCCATACTCGGCGTCTACCACTTCCATATACAGCCCGCTGTTAGCATTGATGATGTGGTAGGTACCGTCCCTGTTCTGTGAGAGGGTCCACTGCTGGCACGTACAGCCAGTGTCCGCGTACTGCTGGACGTTATTTCCGTTTTCCGTGCCAGCGTTCGCGACCTCCAGCAGTTTCGAACTGTTGACGTTCGTGATGCGGTAGGTGTCCTCGGTAAGGGGACCAGACACCGGACCAGTGCAGTTACTGGCACTACCGGGTGCCTGCGCCGTCTCAGTCGGCGTGTTGGTACACCCAATCACTGGCCAGTCGTTCTCCCACTCGATCCGATCCATCAGCAGTACGCGCCGCGGGACTCCATCGACCCAGCCACCGTCCTGGGCGTCGTAGGCGTGATACACCGTCCAGAGTGAGCCGTCGTCATATCTGATCACGTCGCCGTGACCCGGCCCCGGAAACCGCCGGTTGCCCGTTAGCACCGGTACTCCCTTGTTGTTCGCGTTGCGGTTCAGCAGGTCCGTTCCGTTCTGGTTGGTGTAGGGCCCGAAGAAGGATGTCGACCGGCCAACTTCGTACTCGTAGGTGCTCGCCAGACCATCACAACACCCACCCGTTGAGACCATGAGATACTGATAGCCGTTCGCTTCGAAGTGAATTGCCCCTTCGTAGGCGTTGCCGGCAACCTGCGTGTACGACGACGGATGCCAACTTTGCAGATCTTGCGTGAGCGCTATCAGATAGATCCCATGAAAGCTCCCGAAGAACAGATATGGGGTGTCGTTGTGCTCGACAAAGTACGCGTCGATGGTCCCACCGTTTGCGTGATCGCTGTCGCCGATGACCCGCCCGTGATCGGTAAACGGCCCTGTCGGAGAATCCGATGTCGCCAGCCCGATGCCAAACTCGCCGCCATTTCGTGGGCGTAGCGAGTAGAACATCACCCATTGACCGTTGTAGTGGTGGATATCAGGCGCCCAGATCGACCCGTAGACCCACCCAGGCCGTGCGGTGAACGCCTCACCCTCGTAGGTCCAGTTCATCAGATCCGTAGAGGAGAGGATCGGGACAAGCAGCTCCTGGGAATCGTTGCTCCCGTCATTTCTGTCCATATTCGTCCCGTAGGCGTAGTACGTTCCATCATCGTTGTAAATAGTCGGGTCCGGAAAGTGTGGCTCGTACTGCGGGTTGCTGTACCCCACCGCTGCTGCCGTTCCGCTCGCACCCAGGATCCCAGTTGCTCCGACTGCTCCGGCACCAATTGCCTTCAAGATAGTACGTCGCTGTATACCACTATGATCGTGATTCTCTGTCATGCAATACCGACGTGTATTCTTCAACATATAAATATATCTATTGCCGCAAAATAATGGATAAATTGGGAGAATGATCCTCTCACGTAACGATTGCTCAACAGCGCACCAATTCATCGAAGATCGATTCAGAGACGGTGTTCGCCAGCCTGTCGGTTCTACCGCACGTATTCGCATTGCTGAGTCCATATCGTAGCATTGCGGAGAATCACGATTTCAGCAATCCGTGCTACGGTCGGTGGTGCTGTTTTGACCTGAGTCGGTAGAGGAACAGTTGCAGCGGACGATACAACTGCGTACTCGTCGGTTCGGAGCAAATACGCCTGATATTCGTTACCCATCGGCTCAATCACGTCTATCGTCGTTTTGTAACTGCGTTCGCCAGTCAGTACTTCCTACACGGTCAATATCTTCAGGTCTGATACCAGAGGCTGCACGGGGGAGCATCGAGCTATCCTCAACTCCGACGTGTCGATTTCGTCTCTCAGTGTGAGTGTGTGCGGTTCGATCGTTCGTTGCGCGTACTCCTTATTCCATATTGGTAAGTGAAAAAATTGTTTTCCATCATCTCCTGTGAGTGCTCTCGTGTGGGTGGTTTCCGTAACCAGAACACGAAAATTTATTCTATGGCAGATATTACTCTATTTCCTATATTATCGGAGCGTAATATATAGCGGTGGAGAGATTCAATCACCGGGGCCGTTACAATAGTACGTGTGTAATTCATCGAGCGGTCATACTCTGAACGAACCACTGTGGTGGAGCTACAGGTGGTCATCATCTCAGTCAGTTTCTTAAACGCATTGCTCACAAGAGTCCAAAGCGCTTCTCCACAGGTAAATGTCTAGCCCACCTCATCATTCGATGTTATCGGAGCACAAGGTGTGGTTGTACTGGGGCGGTAAATCAAAGTGTGAAAGCAGACGAGTAGTAATTGGTATAGATACCACTACCAGCTTTGCGGAAGAGATTGCCAATAGCTAACAGATATTCCGACGATGTCGAGGGCGCAACTGTGCATAGTAAACCGGTTGAATTCATATTTCGGTCTGTGGGTTGTGACCATATTGAAATAAAAAGTACTCGGCTATAGATGCCGTAATGTATCATTATTTCTCACGGCTATTGAATGCAATTATTACCGAAACAACAGATCATCTTTTCTCAACTGGAGCTGTGCAATGACGTATGGACAAAGATCGAGCTGAGGGCGTCCTTCTCGGCCTCGCGTGTGGCGATGCACTCGGGCGGCCAGTTGAGTTCAAATCAGCCGCTGAAATCGAATCTGAGTATGGCACCCTTCGTGAGATGGTCGGCCATGGAACGTGGGAGAAACCGGCAGGGACAGTCACTGACGACACAGACCAGGCGCTCTGTATCGCTCGGAGTTTGGCAACACGGTCGGACTTCGAGCCCGCGGACATCGCGGACCGCTTCGTTCAGTGGTACGACACTGAACCGTTTGATATCGGTGCTATGACACGCCTCTCGCTGCAACAGCTACAGCAGGGGGCAAGATGGGACGTTGCCGGTCGTGAGGTCTGGGAGGCCAGTGCTGAGGGAAGCAATGCCGGCAATGGGAGTGTGATGCGCTGCCCACCACTTGCAGTTGCGTATCCGGATGATCCGTCCCATCTCGTCCGGGTGAGTCGCCACTCGTCCGAAATTACACACGCTGATCCACGGTGTACCAACGGGTGTGCAGTGGTGAACCTCACACTCGCAGCAGTACTGCGAGGGAACTCGGACCCGCTCATGACGGCCCTCGACTACATCAAGCCAGAGGCTCCCGAGGAACTCGTTACGGCACTCGAGCCCGTTGCTCGCGGAAACGAACCGAGAACACTCCCGACATCAGGATACGTGATTCATACCCTCCAGACGGCACTCTACGATGGCCTTCGGGCAGAAAACGGTGAGCAAGCGATCGTACGGAGTGTGAATCGCGGTGGTGATACGGATACGATTGGTGCTGTCACAGGGGCCATCGCTGGCGCGCGATTCGGAGCGAGCGCATTTCCCGACCATTGGCTGGCAGCAGTCGACGAAGAACCCGAACTGCGAACGCTAGCCGCACAGCTCATGGACCTATAAAAACAAGCGACCGTGATGAAACGCTACGCGGCGCTTTGCGGATTGCAACCGATAGTTCAACCACACGGGAATCAGGAGTGGCTTACACGAGAAACGCCCCTTCGCTCCACGATGCTACGACCTGATCCAATCCGACAACGGTGTGTCCATTACACACATACTGTGAGACGAGTCGTCAACCGAGGTCGCCAGCCGCACTTGCGATGAACACTCGCACGTTATTGCACCGACGTTGCTATTTCCACCAGTAATTCTGGGAAAGCTAAACGATCTATGCCTAGTAGCGTACTGCCTGGCCGATCGAAGCCGTCGGTCATCACGCCCCAGTTCACGAAGAGTAGATCGACGTCAAAGGTGATACACTCGATTTGGACGACATCGTTCAGACTGAAGCTAGCAGTGGCACGGATCGTTTCGATAATCTCCATCATTGTAACGGTTTGAGGTCGCATATCATCGGGATGACTGGGTGTATCGTTTTCGTCTATCGACCTCTGCCCTACACAGTACAGAACGTGCGCACTGTCCTTGATTTCGAACCCATCGTGCTCGAAACGTCTTCGCCGGGCATAACAACGCGTTCTCACCACCATGATTGAAAATGGTCGTATATAAATACGCTCATATATTAGCATTACATTCATTTATGGTCAGCGTTTGGAAGTAATATGACCAGCAGGGATGCCCCAACCTATGAAAGACAAGAAAAGGAAGCTGACTCAGACGTCGCACCCGGTGTCTATCGATTTGGAACGAACCGTGTCAATTGGTACGTCGTCGAGGCTGAGGGTGAACTAATTGTTATTGATGCAGGTCTTCCAAACCATTGGGAACAGCTGTTAGACGGTCTGGATGGGCTCGGATACAGTCTTGAAAACATTGCAGCACTGGTACTGACACACGGTCATGGAGACCATATTGGCTTTGCGAATCAATTGCAACAGACCGCCAATGTTCCCGTACTTGTGCATACGGCGGATGTAGCACTGGTTGAAGGGGATGGTGAGGAAAATATGATAGAGCTAGTTCGGAATCTCTGGCGACCAGCCGTAATCCGACTGTTAATCGAATTTAGTCGCAGTGGGGGAACCCCATCGCCGCTACCATCAGTTGGATCGTTTGGGACTGGAACTGACCTCGAACTGCCGGTAGAACTACAGGTGATTCACGTTCCGGGCCACTCTACTGGCTCATGCGCGCTGTATCTACCGGATCGAAACGTCCTCTTCTGTGGTGATGCACTCGCTACCGTTGATCTCAAGACAGGTACTACTCGTGGACCACAGATTATGTCTATGTTCAACAATAATACGGAGCAGGCCTTTGAGTCACTCGATCAGCTCGAATCACTCGGTGAGGTCACGCTGTTACCGGGGCATGGTGAGCCATGGCGTGGCGAAATGGAAGAAGCCATCCACCGAGCACGTAGTAAATAGCAATGCTGATTGTGAGCGGGGTAATCGAGTTCGGACACTCCTACGACTTCGATAGCCTCGACGGTCGCTATGTATTCGAGAATCTGGTGAAGCGTTGGCTACCGGACTCCCGTTCGCGTTTCCACACCGACGGAGTGTTGGGTCACAAGTCGTCCTCCTCGCGCTTAAGATGATTAAAGTGGGCGATAAGCTTCTGCTCAAGCTCCTCGTTCTCCGCAACATATCCACCTTCGATGACTGCCAGTAGATCTGTCTGGAGGTGAGCCGTCGGTATGGCTTCCGCGTTCTCTTTGGCGGGGTCAAGGGAAGACCCCTCAACCACCTCGCGAACTTCGGCGAACTCGACGCGGAGACCCAACTCGTCGGTGCCTTCGTCCAGCTCGTTGCGGAACTCCTTGTTGATCTCTCGCCGCTTGCTCGGCATTCCGTCGAGCGCATCGTCGAGATCTATGTCGCCGAACACGATCCGAAGCGTCGTCTGGGAGAGGTGGGACACTGCTCGCTCGATATCACCAACTTCAAGATACACCTTCTCCGCGTCTATCACCTTGTAGTAGACGATCGCATCCACCGTCACAGGGGAATTATCCCGAGTGATCACCTCCTGGGGAGCAATATCGAGTGTCTGCGTCCGCATGTCGATCGGATATGTCGATGAGACGAACGGTAAAACGAAATTGACACCGGGCTTGAGCAGCTTCCGGTACTCATTGAACACGGTGAGCACATACTTTTCGTGCGCCGGAACAATCTCGACGGACTGATACACTACGACGATGAGTATGAGAAGGACGACTAACTCAACTACACCAAAACCACCGGACTGTAATGGCAAGGAAAGCATACCATATGAAGTCATCATTATAGTTTAAGTAATTCGGTGTGATGGGCAGGCCAATCTCCTTCCGTGTGAACGCGGGTGGTATTTTTTGAAGTTACCAATAGTTGCAGATAAATATCGACTGCTAGTGTTACATTATAGCAATTAGAAGTGGAGAACCATCCCCTCCTCCGAAGCGTGGGGAACGGAAACAGTGTATTCGCCACCCGTAACGTAGGAAAGAGAGATATCTGTAGCCACACGGTCACCACCAGTAAGCGACCCGAGGTCTGTAGCTGTTGGTGACACAGCCCAACCCTCTTGTTGAGAAACCGTGGCAGTCACCGCGTTTACAAGCAAATTTTCGATATTTTCCACGGTGATGGTGTCTACTCGCACTTGAAGTACGTTGCTGGAGAAAGATCTGTGGTGAAGCGTCCACGCTCTTCCGGGAGTGGTACATCAATATAGTCGCTATCGATTACCTCTGCAGCAGCGTCAAGCGAAATCCCTCCTCGTCTCGAAGGGAGCGCGCCGCATCGAGCGTCAATGCTTGGTCCACCGCTACCGGATCGGACAGATAAGCAGATCCAACATGAGAATGCTAGATCACGAGAATCCCACATCACTAGGACGCTGCTTTGTGATTTTCAGAATAAAACCATCATTCATTGAAGTTCAATCCATCACGGTCCGATATCCACTGTCAGTGTGGTATACCGCTACCAAAATGTCGGAACAGCGGCGATATTGTCGACGACCCCTGTGTGATAGTCCATATACTGGCAGTGCTTGTTGATCTCGAATGTATGATCGTGTTCGTAATGGTTGTATGGGACGGGGCCAGATGCGATGCCACGCCACCCAACAGCCCAGCGGCCTCCCTCGGCACCCCGGAAGGCAATCCTGAGGACCTTGTCGTTTGCGCTATGCCAGTTGTGTAGCTCATAGCAACTGGTTTCGATATCTTCGCGGTAGTACCCACCGATTGCCCTGTCGTGCACTGCACCACCGAGGAGATGGACTGTGTCGACAGCATTGTTCATATTGTAGCCCAAATGGAGGTGTCTGAGACATTCCATCGCAACCCTCGCACCGAG
Organism: Halobacteriales archaeon YIM A00013; assembly: GCA_025041195.1. Lineage (GTDB taxonomy): Archaea > Halobacteriota > Halobacteria > Halobacteriales > Haloarculaceae > Halocatena. The sequence goes on along the minus strand of JAKCFM010000002.1, from coordinate 49,491 downwards.
AGAATGACAGACAAAATGTATGCGGAAATTCCCGTACGAAATAAACCCAGTATTCACCATCCATTCTGCGAGCCAGATTCCTGCCTCGTTAGCGTTAGCTTTTGCTTGGTTCCAGTGCCACGGTTGGCTTTTGGAGTCCCAGAGGAACGAGAAGGAATCTCCTCCGTACCCTGAATCCCGGAGTTTATTCCAGACTTCGTATCCGTATTTGAGTGCATTCGGTCGTCGGGTTCGGAATCCGTGTATAAAGACGACGACATTGGTAGTACCCCACGGAAAATTGTGGATATCTCCATCCGACATGCCAAGATAGCCGAACCAGCCCGGTGCTGGCGGATAGTAGCAGTCCGCTCCGATGTCGTCGTAGTAGCCCTCGCAGCCACAAGCGGCTTCTGCCTCACCAATTGCCGATATCCCAGTCAGACCAACGGCTGCCGATACCGCTCCTTTCAGCAGTCTTCGTCGGCTGAGCGACTGAGACTCCGATTGATTCGATTCGTTCGCTTTCGCTGTCTTGTCGGTTGTCATGTGATTTGTTGCACCACAAACGATATCAATCGCGGAATTATAGTTAGGTAATCGGATGATAAATTATTCATAAATCACCTATGATATATAAACATTCTGGAGGCAGACGATAGGACGCCTCAGCAATTGGTGCCCCTATATGACATTTATGGGAAGGTATAAAATGATTGCCAGTCAATCATATAGTACAGTTATCGCTAACAAATGAGTAAAACGGCCACCGATCTCGTCACTCTCCTCTACAAGCGCCATGCAGTGCTGGCGACGCTCAGTGAGTCACCAACCGATCCGGCGACGCTCGCCGAAGACACATCAGTCTCGCAGTCAACTATTTATCGAATACTCAATGCATTCGAGGAATGGGGGCTGATCACCACCAACGGAGACCACCATTCACTAACCCTATTTGCCAGACTTGTCCTCTCAGTCTACGACGAGTTTGTGGGAGACGTCACGGCCATGGCAGCCCACGAAGCTGGAGATACCCCCCTGTGGTGCGCCGATGAGGAGCGCGCGGACGCACTAGAACTGGTCGCCAACCGCCTTGATCTCCTTTTGTTCGCCCAGACCCCACGTGATAAACGTACCCTCGTTGCGGAGCTCCCCTATGCTCGCTCAACAGTCGATTGGACCGTTCGCACGTTAGAAAGCGCCGGTTTTATCCAGCGGATCTCGGCTGGCTATGTAACTACACCAATTGGGCAGCAGATTTCTACCCGGTACCGCACGCTGCTTGCAACGCTCACCGAACTGCTTGCTGGTCGGGACCTGCTTGCTTACCTCCCCGATGAGTGTGCTCTCCCGCCAGCAGTGGTGGCCCAAGCCGACAGTGAGCGAGCTGACACAGCGACACCCTATCAATTTCTCGCTGGTGTGCACAATCGACTTGATACAGCCAGCCGGATCCGAGCAGTACTTCCGACCCTCCCAAACCCACAGCTTATTGATGTCTGTCACCAGCAAGTCGTACGCCACGGGGCAGTCTTTGTACTCACCACGGACGCTGACGTCGCAGCTGGCCTGGCTAGCGAGTTCCCTGGGCCGTTTGCCGAGATGACTGCCGCTGGGGCAGGAACAATCACGACATTCACTGCTGATACACCACCGTTTGGACTCATCCTTGGTGAGACCGAAACGGGATCAGTTGGCTCAATTCTGGTCTATAGTGATCAGCGTATGGTTGGGGCATTTCATCTTGAAACAGACGTAGCGCTCGCGTGGGCTGAGGATTATTATGAACGCGTCCAGGAGCGGGCAGTCGAAACGACCACCGACTGGCAGGATGCGATCCGTTCGACAAGCGGTGTTGCTCTCTCGGCGATTGCTGATCCTGGGCGCGTTGAACGTGAGGCTGAAGGGTTCGTCAAGGTAACAGCCGAGTATTTCGCTGAACGAGCGGCGCAGTCTTCGGCTATCGCTTGGCGGGCTGGGTTTGACCTCGTTGATGTCCACGCCGGCTACGCCATTGAACGGCGGACAGACGAGAGTCGTCAGTCCCTCACTGACGATCTAATAGCGTTGCTTACGACGGGTACCGATCACGCTCTAATCGGGTCACCAGGATCCGGAAAAAGCACTGTCTGTAAGTCTGTCGCGTGCCGCTGGTATGAGCAGGGGCACGGTGCAGTGTTCTACCGCGAGAGTGGCAATGGAGTTAGCTTCGAGTCACCGGCCATCCTCAGTGCGCAATTGCGCGCAACTGACGGCCATACACTCGTGATTGTTGAAGATGCCGTGCGCGCCGAGGCGAACACAGTCTTTCGGGTAATGAAAGAGTTCCGCGCGGACCCAAGCGTAACGTTCCTCGTGGATTCCCGCAAGGGTGAGTGGGATGATCCAACGGCATTTCCACGGGAGGCGCGCCTTAGCGCTTACCGCACAGAAGGTATCGAGACAGTCACAATGCCTACATTCGATACACAGGAGTGTGAACGGCTCATTCAACGCTTTAAAGACACGACTGACGGCGCGATTGATGCTTCCGCTTCGTATCTGCTTCGAGACGATTCAACAGCCGTTGCTACCAAATCTCAGTGTGAACAGGAACAAACGAGCCATCCCAGCGATCTTCTCTTCGTGTTGCATCGACTTACGCTCACTGCCGACCCGATCGCAAGAGAGGAACTGCGAACACCCACCACACTCACAGAGGAGATCCATCGAACCTACAAAGCGCTCTACACAGAAAGCGAACTCGCGCTCGATGTGGGAATCCTAGTGAACCTTCTTAATGCAACTGGAGTGAGCGTCAAGCCCGCCCTTGTGTACGCGCTAGCTGAGACCGGGGAGGAGGTCATAGCGGTACGCGACACGCTTTCTTCACTTGAGGGTCAGATCATCTTCGAGGAGGACAACACCACCGACGCAGCTCCCTACAGAGCAGTTCACGAGGCGTGGTCGGAGCTGTTTCTTTCTCATGTGCTCAACGTTACCGACACCACCCGCGTGGTATGCCAGCGATTCGAGCGCTGTCTGAATGCGCTCCTGGAACTGGCTGCTGATCCCGATCGACGTGACAAGTGCGTGGAATTACTGGATGGTAATACACCGACGATCGATCGAATCGCCAGTATGCCGACCGAATGGGTCGATACAACCATCGAACAGCTCTTTCAACTCGGGTTAGACCGCCCTGAACTTGCTCCGTTGTTCGAGACAACCAGTACAAGTCTCGAGCGTCCCACCCCGTGCTCGCCGGTGATGCGCCCGAGGTGTGCGCAGTTGTGCGGCCGCATGTATTTCTATACTGGTAACCATCGCCAAGCAAAGAACGAACTCGAACGGTCCCTCGCTCTCGCTACCGAGATGACCAAGACAGAGTCGCTCACGAAAGTACGTGCCCAAAGTCACGGCTATCTCGGACTGATCGCCAATGAGAACGGCAAGAGTACGTTGGCCCAGGAGCAGACAACGACCGCTCTTGCCAAGTTCCGCGAGATCGATTACCGGTTGGGAGAAGCATCCTGCACCAACGGTCTCGGTGCAATCGCGTTCGGCCGTGGCGACCTCAAGCAGGCGGTAGCATACTTCGAGAAGAGTCTTGAGATTTACCGTGAAATTGAAGCCCCACCTAAGTGGAAAAGTAAATGCTTGAACAATCTTGGGAGGACATTTAGTCTGTATGGCGATTACGATCGCGCAGAGCGGTATCTAACACAGAGCATTGAAATCAGTCGAAGTCTCGACAATACCATTATGATGTCGTACTCATCAATCAATCTCACGTACATCATGAGACGGCGCGGTAGCTTTGACCGCGCCGAGAAGTACTGCAAGCAGGGACTCACCTTGGCACAAGAGATCGGTATGGAGAAGCTGAAGGCTCAAGGGCTGTGTGAACTTGGAGTGATCGCTCTTCTCCGTGATGAACCTTCCCAAGCCGAGGAATACGTACAACGAAGCCTCGATCTCTCCCACGAAATAGAAGACACTGAAAACAGCGCTCGGGTCCGTCGTTGTCTCGGACAGGTCGCGCGAAAACAGGGAAACTTCACCGAGGCAAAGACACATCTCATAGAGGCGCTGACATTGTGTCGGGAAATTGATAATCGATACGAAGAAGCTCAAACTCTCGTCGTCTTAGGCGACCTTGCCTGTGAGGTGGACAACACCGAGCAAGCCCGTGACTGGTTTGTAAAAGCTGTTGAAATCTACAGTGATATGGACGCACAACGCGATACGATCAAGGTCCAGAAACGACTCGGCGAGATATACGAGGTTCTGGGAGACGATGAGTCAGCACTCATGCACTACGAGGCAGTAACAAATCTCGTCAATGAAGTCGAGTTTATCGACCAACGTGAATCACTTTCTGAGCATCATGCTACACTCACTGCGCATCTCGATAGCGAGGACGACAGTACAGACACTGTCCGTTAGTATTCCACGAAGGGACTGCTAATCATCATGGAGTATTTGATAATAATTTGATATTATCAAGTCTTGAGTGAGTATCGAACACAATGGGATCCGAGTTCAAATTTAGAGGATCGAATGATCGCCAGATCGAATACAGCAAGCAGACGAGAAAAACTGGGACTAGAGGAATCTGGGGTGACCTATTCGAGCCAGAACTGCAAGATGAAACCAGAATACTAAAGCCGTTTACGCGAGGGCAGTCATAACGGTTACCTATGCGTACCGTAAGGCAATGATCTCTTTTTGTTACGAAAGCAACTCGCGATATCTCGAGAGTCAGACGTGTTCGCTACCATCTGGTGGTAATGTCTGGTCGGTTTCCGAGTTGCAAGCTCCCGTGAGGAGTGCAACAAGATGAGCTTCCGTCACTGGCTGTGCTCCCAACCCTGCATTACGAGCCACACGAACTGCACTCGGCGGGTGAAGATTCGCTTTCGCCAACAACGGGTCGTCGTAGAAAACCTCTCGGGGGGTCCCGCACTCAACGATCGTACCGTCAGCCATCACGCAAACACGATCTGCGACCGTTGCAGCAAAGTCGAGGTCGTGAGTCGAGAAGGCGACACTGATACCCCTCTCGTGAATCTGCCGAATCCGGTCGGTGACCAGTCGGGAGCGCTCAGGGTCAAGGCCCGCGAGCGGTTCATCTAGTACGACGACGCTCGGCTCGAGGACGAGCACGCCAGCAATGCCGACCAGGCGTTTTTCCCCGCCGCTCAGGTAGTGGGGAATCTGGTCTTCGAGGTGGCCTGCGTCGACAATTGCGAGCGCCTCACGAGCGCGCTGTTTCGATTCGTCGTCGGGGATGCCGTAGTTCTGGAGGCCGAACATCACATCATCAAGAACCGTAGGTGCGACGAGTTGCATATCGGCATCCTGAAAAACGATGCCAACTTCTTCCCTAGCATATGATATATTGTTCTCGGTGATCTGCGTGCCGTCGATTACGAGTTCGCCGTCGCCGGGAACGAGTGTCGCATTCAGATGTTCGAGGAGTGTCGATTTCCCAGCTCCGTTGCCACCGACGAGCGCGATGACTTCGTCCGGGTAAACGCTAAACTCTATGTCGTGTATCCCGACCGTTCCGTCAGGATACGTGTGCGCCTCACACCGTAGATTGACCAGCGGTACCTCGTCCAGGCTCACAGTCCCACCCCATAAACCACGAACGTTGCGTAGCCGACAACAACAGCGTAGGAGCCGAGGACGACGACCAGTTCGTGTGCCGGTGGATCCGAGACATCGCCGTACAGTGTAATGTCACCGTTGTAACCGCGGGCCTCCATCGACTTGACGAGCCGTTCGGATTTCTCAATTGCCGATAGCATTGTCATACCGAAGATTCTCGCGTACAGCCGCTTGTTCGACCAGAACTCCGAGAAGTTCGCACCTCGGGATTGTGCGGCTTTTACTAGGTTCTCGAGTGTCTCGAGCATGACGAACGTGAACCGATACGTAAGTAACGCGATCTGATCGAGTGGCCGGGGGAGCAGCCGTCCGACCACATACACGATATCGGAGTATTCTGTGGTCATCGACGCTGTCAAAGTGAATGTGACGACCGTAAGTGATCGAAAGCTGAGCTCCAAGAAAAGAACGAGTCCCGCCCACGTGACCGAGAGTTCACCCTGCGATGTCGAGAGCGCACCACCGATTGGTGTACCTGGCTCAAGAAACGCCAGCGGCCCGGCGACAGAAATGATGAACAGCATCGGAAGTGTATACCAGCCAGCCAGCCGTTGGAAGGGTAATTTTCCGAGCCCATACACGACCAGCACGGCGCCGTACAGTCCAGACAGAAGCGCGAACCGGTCGAACACCGTGACGGCAATGACGAGGGCGCCACCGATACCGACCTTCGTCCAAGGATTAACGCGGTGCAATAGTCCGTCCCGCCGCTCGGCAATGGTCGTGATGAGTCGCGGGTCCGGGACGTGATTCGAGAGTGTCGTCACGATTAGGGTGCTGTGTGTTCCTCGTCGTCGAAACCGCCGTAGCGGTCCGCGTAGACGTACATGCCGACTCCGAGGACAACGAGCAAGAGAACGAGTGCAACAAACTCGATTATCATACCGTTCTTTCGGATCGGACCAGCTACAACGATACCGCGACCGAAGTCAATGAGCACGCCGCCGCCTTCGTTTACGCCACGGTGGAGTGTCTTTGCGGAGCGCTTTGCCCACGGGAGTGCGCCGCCAGTAGAGCGAAAGCCCCACAACCCAGCAGCAAGACAAACCGCAAACAGGCCAGCGAGCCCGCCGTACTGTTTCCATCGCTGCATCAAGCAGTCACCCCGGTCGTCTCTTCTCGTGTACCACGATCGACGATCCCAATGAGGTCGGGCCGAACGGAGACTAGAAACCGAATGATAAAGCCAGTGAGAATTCCCTCAATGACGGCGACACCGAGATTGAGCCCAACTAAACCTGCGACGGCTATCGTCAGTTCACCACGAGGCAATGCGCTCCCGTTCACACCACTGATGACGATGATCGCACCCATCAGGAAGGCCCCTACCGAGAGCCCAAGCGTCGCCGCACTTGTGCTGGCTGGAAAAATGTCCCAATCCATCCCTAGCAACGTTTTGAACGCGTAGTAGGCGACAATGGCTTCGGTAGCGTTGACAAGCGTATTCGCACCGAGCAGACCGATTGCACCGTGTCCGACCGCCGTAGAGAAGATGTTCACGACCAGCGTGATGAGTACCCCGAGCAGCGGCCCGGCAAGGATCCCAACGAGACCGGTGAGGTTCATGTGGATGCCACCCCACACGGGAATGTTCAACTGGAAGATCGCGAAACTCGCGGCCGCGCCGATACCCGCGAGAGCGATCTGGTGTGTCTCGATACCTCCCTTCCGGACCCGATACACCACAGCACCGATCAGTCCAACGCCAAGGAGTGTCCAGAAAAGCAGTGCCCACAGCGGGAATGTCCCTTCTCCGAGGTGAATGTGTGCCATCCGTTTTAACAAATATGGATGCAATTATAATAATCTTACCTTGTTGGACATCTATGGATAATAAATTTTTATAGATATTGATTACTCTTTAATGTCAAATATCCTTCATTAACGGTTCTTCGGTAACAGAATGCGATGTGCCGAGCTCATCTCTGACCTGAATGACGTATTCGACGAACGCTTGGGCTGTCCGCTGGCGTGGACGGTCAATATCGACAGTAACCATAGACTGGACAGTTCCAGGGTCGTCGTCCATGATGAGCACGCGATCGGCCAACGTCACCGCTTCGTTGATGTCGTGCGTGACGAACACGATGGTCTGTTCGGTCTGGGTCCAAATGTCGAGCAATTCGGCATGCAGGCGGTCACGTGTTCGAGCATCTACACTAGCAAAGGGTTCGTCCATCAACAGGATCTCCGGATCGACGGCGAGCGCGCGTGCTATCCCGACACGCTGTTTCATACCACCGGACAATTCCTTCGGATACGCGTCCTCGGAGCCATCAAGTCCAACGAGGTCGACCAACTCCTGAACCCGTGTCTCGCAGTCCGGACACTCACACGAGGGACGGTCGAGACCAAACCGGATGTTTCCACGGACGGTTCGCCAGGGAAACAGTGCGTACTCTTGAAAAACCATTCCGCGATTCAGATCTGGACTGGTGACTGGGACCCCGTCAATCACAACCGAGCCGCTATCTACGTCTTCGAGACCAGCTATCGCACGTAACAGCGTGGTCTTCCCACAACCCGAGGGACCCACCACACAGAAGAATTCGCCATCCGCAACCGAAAACGAAACATCTGCGAGTGCTCGGGTTGACCCATAGAATCTGCTGATATTCCGAGCGCTGATTTTCTCGTTACCCTCCCAATTGGACGGTGAGCTCGAATTCAGCGCCATGCAAGAACCCTCCGTTCGAAGAATCGGAATCCAACGTCCATACAGAGGAATGCCAAGCTGATCAGAAACATGTACGCGACGCTAGTCGCCATCGCGAGATTGTTCGAGGCGTTGATGATCTCATAGCCGACACCGGGTGCACCGAACAGTTCTGCTCCAACGACAATCATCCAGCACCGACCCATGCTCGTCCGGAATCCTGTCAATAACTGGGGAGCGGCGTTTGGTAGCGCGACGAGTTTGAGCATTGAAAGCTCTCGTTCTACGCCTAGCGTTGATGCAGCATCGGTCAGCTTGCCTGGGACGCCTTCGACACCACTGTACGCGCCGTAGAAATTGATCCAGAACGCACCGACGAAGACGATGAACGCCGCACCGGTATGGTGAATGCCGAACCAGACAAGCGCAAAGACGATCCACGCCAGTGGCGGAATTGGTCGAAGCATCCGGACGAGCGGCCGCAACCAGTCATCGAGTGCACCGTTCCAGCCCATCGTTATCCCAAGCCCGATACCACAGCTGGCACCGAGGAGAAGTCCCGGAACGTAATGGAACAACGTCTGTACGAGATGTGCAAATCCGGTCGGTAGGACTAGTCGGTTGCCTAGGACGGGGACGATAATCGCAGTCGAGGTTGCGAACAGGTCGACAAACGCGCGCCCCGAATCGAGGGGGCCAGGTACCAGATACGACGGCTGGGTCGCCATTGCGCCAAGCCACCAGACAAGCAAGAACACGAAGAGACCACCCAATCCGCGCAGACACCGCTGCAGGTCCACCTCTAAAGTGTTGGCGACCATCGTGTGGGAGCTAGTAGTAGTCTGTTTTCTCATCCCTGAATGGCGTCGTAGGATTCGTACGCGAACAGATTCTCGGTCGCGATCGGTTCTTCGATGTTCCCGACGTTGGCGACGAATTTACACATCGTCGCCGCCTGGTCGGTGATATGATGGGGATTCGAAGTGAACGCAGACGCCCTAGAGTCCACAGCCTCTGTAGCGAGATTCTCGCTCACTCCCGAACCGATCACCGATGCGGCATGACCAGCAGCCGTATCCGGTGATTCTGCCGTGAACTCGGTTGCCGAGATATGTTGTTCGACTAGCGACTGCGAAATCGCTCTGTCATCGATTACCTTCTGATTCGCGAACAACACCGTAACCGGATGGTTTTTGAGAATACTTCCAGACCAGGAGAGCTCGCCGTAGCCGTTATCCTGTTCGATCACCGTCGCGAACGGCTCTTGGATGATCGTCGCGTCGATATCACCCGATTGGATTGTCTGGACCGCCATTGCCGGCGAGACTTTCACCTTGGTGATGACGCTATCCATCTCGCCAACATCGAGATCCTCTTGCATCCAATACCGAAGCACAATATCAGGAACGCTTCCGGCCGGAGGGCCACCGAATCGTATCTTGCGGCCATGCTCTTTCTCAAAGCGCTCGAACGTGTTCGGACCCTCCTGTTCATAGAGGTCGACGAGCTCGGTTGTGGACATGATCCTGAATCCGTTTTTCGAATTGGCTGCGAGAATACCCGCGTTGGTGCCTTTGTCGACGAGAACCATCGCAGGGGTGATTCCAAAGAGGGCAACGTCGACATCCCCACTGGCAAACGCCGTTACGACGCTAGGACCAGAGCTGAATCGCTCTACTATGATATCCGCTGGGATGTCCTCATAATAGTTCTCTTGTTCCATCACGTAATGTTGCATGTTCGGATAAATTGGAACGTACGCGACTGTCACGGAATCGAGGGATCCACCTCCTCGACCAAGACACCCTGCGATTCCCGTAGTGGCAACCATAGTTACACTTGCTCCCTGGATCAGTCTTCGGCGAGAGATTTGAACCATCAGTGTTACTAACTCTATGATCTATTCTAATAATACCTATGATCTAGTAGTATAGAGTTAATAATCAGGAGGGGTACGGGGTGTAGATGTTGCCAGGATCGGCCTGGATGCAACGAAAAAACCAGCTATCAGCTAACGTACTGAAGAGACTGTTGACGTACATTCGATGGCAGGTCAGAAGGTGTCCCAGCATCGAGATACGTCTGTCCGCTGTCTACACACCCATACCAAGCGCCCACCACATCAATTGATTTGCACAATAACATTATTACTGTGAAGTAATTGGAATTGACGAAGATGGACAGCTATATCATATATAACACGTATCTAGTGCATTGGCGAAAGGTGATTAAATGCCATCGATACCATATAATTTGGATATAAATAGTAATACAAACACATGAAATCTGCAAAAGAAGACATCCGAGAGATAGTATTTGGACTTACACGTGGGCGAATTCTCGGCGTAGGAATCAGGGTTGGTGTATTCGAAGCGGTTGGAACAGAGCCGAGAGATAGCAGAGAGATAACAAACGCGTTGGATATTGACCCTGATCACGGCAATCGGTTGCTCCGGTCACTTGTAACGCTAGGGGTACTCACGGAATCTGAAGCGGGATACTCGCTGACGCCGACAGGTGAATATCTCTCCGAAGATCATACAGAATCGATTACTGAGTATCTGTTATTTGAGACTAGTGAGTTAAGTAACGACCTCTGGAAACATCTCCCCGAACTGATCGCAGATGGTGAACAAAATACATTTGTTCGTGAGTTTGGACAGCCACTTTTCGAGTACCTGGCAGCAAATCTCGAAACTGCAATGATGGTGAACGATGGAATGAGAAGTTACTCACGACTGCACGCCACCGAAATTCGGCAGTTGTTATCTTCCTCGCCCATCGCAGAAGAAGGTCACGCCTGTGATATTGGTGGTGGTCACGGTTATCTGCTGTGTATGCTTCTCTCAGAGTATCAATCACTCACAGGCACTGTATACGACCAATCCCCGCTTCTCGAAGCAGACACACTCCAACTAGCAAATGAATTCGGCGTCGCTAATCGCTGTTCATATGCTTGTGGCGACATGTTCGAAGCGGTTCCTCATGCTGATATGTATCTACTCAAGCACATCATCCATGATTGGAGTGATATCCAAGCTATCCAGTTACTTTCCACAGTACGCGAGCAATCGCCAGATGATGCACAGCTCCTCGTGATTGAACATGTAATACCCAACGCAGAGCCGGCTCATTTCGGTTCGCTCTACGATATGCAGATGATTGTCTGGGCAGATGGCCGTGAACGCACCGTGGATGAATACAAATCGCTCCTCAACCGCAGTGGATGGAAGCATACAGAAACTAATTTCTCAGAAAACAAATTATTAGGTGCCATCCATGCCACCACTAATTGAATATATTTCGAATTGATTTTCTGTACTATTACAAATCAGCATCTTCAGGTCCTATTTAGTTTTTCCACTATATTTAGATATGCAAGTAAATATATGTATCGCGGAGTATTCTGTTGATCCATGGTACCAAAACAATCAGTTACGTCATTCAATACTCGACAGATGCGAATCGATGAGAATAGGTTCTCTCCAATTGAGCGCGTCCTTCTTACTCATGATGGAACTGTCACACGTATGCTTGAGGCACTCACTGGCCACCCAATCACAGTAACTATTCTCGCTCGACATATTCGTGGAGAAACGCTCTATCGCAGGGTGGCGCTAGAATCCCCGGTAGATCCTGACCCATTGGTTTGGGCAACGTCTGAGGTTGACTTACAGAGTCTTGATCCGCAATATGAGGCGATGCTCCGTGAGCAAGAGATTGGTATCGGTGCCATGTTTTGGAACGAGCGGTTCGAGACATTCCGTGAGCTCATGGATTTCGATATCATAGCAACACAAGAGCAATTTCCGTCGTTCATTACCGCAAACACCAGTGAGCTACTCAAGCGGACGTACAGTATCCACCACAAAAAGGCCAGTATTATGAATATCGTAGAGTATTTTCCAAAAGATAAAATTGAAACGTTCATTGGGGAGTGAGCAATCTCTACCCTCCTCCAATCAGTTACAATGAGTACCAGTAACAAATCAGCACCAGTCCTCATCGTCGGAGCCGGTCCGACCGGATTAGCAACAGGGATTGCCCTTCGTGCGCGGGGCGTCGAGGCAATCATTCTTGAAGCAGATTCGAGGGATCGAAACCGAAGCGGAACCCGTGCGATATACATTCATGGCTCAACGCTCCATCGGCTAGAGCAGATGTATCCCGGAGTAGGCCAGAAGATCGCTCAAAAAGGCCTCATATGGCCAACCAGACGAACGCTTTGGCACGGCAACGAAATATTTTCACGCACGTATTCTGATCCAGGAGGGGCTGGTGATTTACCGCATTTTACGAGTCTTCCACAGAGCATGACCGAATCAATCCTTCGAGAGGCGTTCAATCACCAGGGCGGAACCATACACTGGAGTTCTGAAGTTGAACACGTAGAACAACAGCAGGATGGTGTTCGCGTCCAAACTGTCGATGGTGACGTATGGAGAACAGAGTATCTCGTTGGTGCTGATGGAGCTGGGTCGACAGTTCGTAACGGGATTAATGCAAATTTTCAAGGAGAAGCGTCGGAAAATTCATTTATTGTCATCGATGTTGAAGAAACACCTGAAGATCCTCGGGAAGTTGAGCGAGTGTTCCATTATAGTCACCCAGGTGTTGGCGGACGAAATGTCTTGATTATTCCGTTTACGGGCGGGTGGCGGGTTGACATCCAATGCAACCAATCCGACGACCCAGCAAAATTCGAAACTGAAGAGATTGCAAGCGAAATGGTAGCGACTGTCCTGGGAGAACGATATCGATCCCGTATTTCCTGGATTTCTCAGTATACGTTCAAACAAGTTACAGCGGACTCCTTTGTCGACGCTCACCAACGCATCTTGCTCGCAGGTGAAGCCGCTCATTTATTCGCCCCATTTGGCGCACGAGGAATGAACTCGGGAATCGCCGACGCAGATGGGGCCGCCTCGGCCATCACAGTGGCCATTACTGCAGAGACTGCCTCGATTGCGGAGGCTGAAATCAAACGATATGGGACGCGAAGAAAGAAGGCAGCTGAGTATAACAAATATGCCGCTGGAAAAGCCCTTGAGCACCTCCAGAGTAATCGCTTAACAACGAAAATCAAGAAGACTGCCGCTGCGAAACTGGCCAGATGCTGGGAGGGAGCCGGCGAATGGCTCGACGACGCACCGTATGGTCCTCGCAAAAATCCAGATGCCACGCAGTTCTACTGATACAAACGAGTAACAAAGCAATTGCCCACCAACAGATGGAGTTTGGGTGAAAAACCCACTCCCCCAACCCTTTTACCACACTTACCCTACGTTATATTATAAACTATCTAATAAATTGTGGAATAACCAATCCAAGGGTGAACAATATAGAATGCAACGATGTTAGATGTCCTTCTCTGATCAGGGTGCGATTTAACGCACTATCAGTGTTGGTCAATACATTATATATGACAATAGCTGCATACGGAAGCGACAGAACGGGGAGAAGGATCCACAGTTCGAATCCGTATACACGCCAAAGTGTGATCGGTGCGAGATACACCACTCCGATCACAACGATGAATTCGAGACGGGTAAATTGATACCCAAATCGAACTGGAATCGTACGCTTTCCTGCGTTTGCATCAGTTTCACAGTCTCGAATATTATTTATTATCATCATGCCAGTGGCAAAGCCTGCAGCTGCTAAACTGGCGATGATCGCTACAGGTGGAACAGTTCCTGGGGGTAGTCCAACGGGAAACGGTCCAACCCCCGAATTTGCGACTGCCATCAAGTAGTACGTGGCACATGAAGGAAATACTCCGAATCCTAAGAATATGGTACTATCGCCGAGACCGAGATCTCCGAAATACAAGGGGGGGCCCGCATAAAGAAACCCACCGACTGCAAGCACGATACCCATCACAAGCATTGGAATCCCACCAACGTAAACGGGATAGATTCCAGCTAGAAATATCAAGGTGTAGATTACGACTATCCCTCGCTTGACATTCTCTGTAGGAATAAGTCCGGCCTGGGTAACGCGTACAAATCCCTCCCGTTCATCGGTATCGATTCCCCGTATGGCATCATAATAGTCATTTACAAAATGTGTCCCCTGCTGATTGAGTAAGTTCGCCACGAGTGAAGCCACTGCAATCTCAAACACGAAGATACCATGGTGAAACGCGAGCCCAGCGCCGATAAGAATTGGCGACACTCCCACCGGGAGCGTCATCGGTCTGGTGGCCATTAGCCAAGCCTTAGCCCGTGTGGTCTCACAGTCTTGTATAATTCCCATATGCTATATAGATCCTACCGAGAACAGTTATAATTTATTTAGAGATGTAAAAATAACTGATAAGATGTGATTACCGTCACTACCATTTTTATTGCTATCTGCAACAGTACAAGCACCAAAAATCTGCGTTTTGTAATGGGTATCTGCCTACGAAGCTTACTCTTCACCCTCATCCAAACAAGGTGGTATATGCAGTTCCATGGTCCGAAGAACGCTGCGAAGTTGCAGAGTAGTACGCTCAACTGCTGGAATTTGACATCTCCCAGATAGGTTCTCGATTTGTGTGAGTTCTTCCCGAATCGTTTCTGTATGGGTTCGTATCTCTTTGAGTGTTTCTTCAGGAGTTTTTTGGGTGTTTTCTTCGCTAATCATTGTCTATATTGGGCTCTCCGTTGGCGAAGGTCAGAAAATCGATTGCTTTTGTGTGTGTTTCTATCGAGGGTGCCGGATTGACGCACATTCACAGTGAAGGTAAGGTGGGTGTGCCGTCGCAGCTCTTTGCGTAACTGCCTGCTAATGCGTTGAGTACTGTAATCGTGGTTCTGGTCAGATTCAACAGCAATGGCAATGGTATCAAGGTCTTTTTCTGGATGGTCCTTGATCTGCACGTGAAACTCATTCAGTATGCCGTCGAATCCGTGAACGATATCTTCGACAGTACGGGGCGACAGCAGTGTTCCATTAACCGTCTTGAATTCGTCTTCCCTACCCAGGACACCTCCCGCTACGAAGCGGTATCTCCGTCCACACTCACACTCATTCTTTTCAGAAAGCCGAACCCGATCGGAGAGTTCAAAGCGAACGTATGGTTGTGCATAACGATTGAGCGGTGTGACTACAAGGCGACCAAGGGAACCCGGGGACACCGGCTCATCATCTGGACCAAGGACTTCAACAAGAAAGCGGGCTTCGTTGACGTGCAAGCCAAGATCATCACTACTGCAAGAAAACCCCCACGCACCGGCTTCAGTTGCTCCTGCATGATCGTACACCTGTGCCCCCCAGAGGTCTTCTAACGCCTTCTTCGTGCTTGCTACGCTTGCCCCCGGCTCACCCGCACAGATAATCGTGTCCACTGCAGACGCACGTAGATCGATCCCTTCTTGCGCAGCAACCTCAGCGAGTCGGAAGGCGTACGTTGGCGTCAGAGTGACGACCGTGGGATTCAGGTCGGCAATTTTTTCGACACGCTGTACTGACGACATCCCCCCACCGGGGATAACCTGGGCGCCGATTCGTTTCGCAGCGGAGTGAGCTGCCCAGAATGCTACGAAGACTCCATAGGAGAACGGAAAAAAGACGGTATCCTCTGGACGGACCCCATGCGCCCAAAGCACGGTTGCCCAGCAGTCAGTCCACCATTCCCAGTCACGGAGCGAGTCACTCTGTCGAATCGGGCTTCCAGTAGTTCCAGATGTCTGATGATACGAGATGATTGCTTCCGTATCAACTGCAAGAAGATTGCCGTACAAACCATCACCCAGCTGTTGGGCGTTTCGAATCTCAGATTTCGTTGTGGTTGGGATGGTCGTCACCATCTCCATCGTCGTGATGTTCTCTGGACGGATATCCGATAATTTTTCGTTATAAAACTCGGTGTTGTCTTTTGCATGTTGTAATTGCTCTTGCAGTCTGTTTAGTTGATACTCCCTGCAATCTTCACGTGACATCGTCTCTAACGCAGGATTCCACATTGAATTACTGGCATTCATCTACTACAAACCAGAGTAGTTTATGAATCCACTTAACACTAATAATTAGTATACTTTAGAATGCATTCTGCATGCGATCAAATCGACTACAGTGATAGCGAGATATAATTCGGCACTTCCAAACCTCATTCATAGCCGCAACCAACTGGGGCATCGTGGTGCCACAAGTGGGAGTTCCGGGGCCTCTATGAATACGACGAGTACAAAGCCCCTAGCCAGATCCCCAACCCGCCCAAGACGTGTCGACTGGGATGGCTGGCATACTGTCATACTAAAAAGAGCTATGTAGTCAAATTCTCTGCCGACCGATACGTCCGCGTCGATATATCAAAAACCCCTATTTCACAATGATATAGTCAAATATATATTCTGTTCCCAGAGGAAGTATATACCACTCAATTGTCTATAGACGATATGAAACGGAGACAGCTGCTTCAAACCGGACTCACGGTGACTGCAATGTCCACCATATCAAGTGCGGTTACGAGCAAATCAACTCCTAAAATACCGATTATCACGACACGGGATCACTTCGCGCAGAAACAAACGTGGAACGGGAGACAGTATACCGGAGAAAAGATCTTGCTAACGGATGGTCACACGAAAACTGACTACGACACACGTGGCACCGTCCCCGGTGTCAGTCGTAGCTGTGCCCCAGAACTCACCGTCGTCGTCCACGGTTGGGAGAAAGACGCAGCCGGTGCCAAAGCAAAATCCAAGGCCATGGACAAGATTGCCCACTACAATCAGAAGTTGCACTCGGCTGGATACTCTGGCAACGTAGTTGGATTCAGTTGGGACTCCGATATCGGGGGAACGGATTTTACATCCTTCAACCCGGCACAAACGGCTGCTGAAAAGAACGGGCCAAAGTTGGCCCGATTCCTCTTGGAGTATCGACAGTCCTGTCCGAATGGCATCCTCCGACTTATAAGCCATTCGCTCGGAGCACGTGTCGTCACGTATGCACTTCGGACGCTTCGGGAAAGCCCGACTTGGCAGAGCAAAGGCTACAAAATCGACACTGTGAGTATGCTTGCGGCCGCAATCGACAATGAGACACCGACTCCTGAGCATCCAACATCACACAAAGCATTCGTTCACGAAGTTGGACACACGTTCAACTACCACAGCTGGGAGGACGATGCCCTGACATGGTTCAACGTCGGTGAGTTCGACCAGGCACTCGGGGAGTCCGGCATTGAGAGCGGTAACAGACCGCCGTCAAACTACACGGAGCACGACGTAACGTCCCAGGTTGGAGACGACCATTCGGGATATATGGATGCGCTCTCAGAACGCATTGTCCAGGAGATGTATCAAGCGGAATCGTTGCCCTCCACTGACGAACCGAGCAACACCGAAGATGATGACAGCGATGAATCTAGTGGGCAGTTCAGCCATGGTGATCAGGTTGCTTCAACAGCCGATTTGAACACCAGAACTACCCCCGGTACTGATTCGGCCGTCCGTGATACTGTAACACCCGGAACAGTCGGAGCGGTCACCGATGGACCAACGCAAGCAGACGGCTATACGTGGTGGAAAGTCCAATGGAACAGTTCTGTCCACGGCTGGTCGGCCGAGAAGTATCTCAAACCCAGTGATGACAGCAATGAATCTGGTGATCGATTCGACAATGGTGATCAAGTTGCATCAACAGCCGATCTGAACACCAGAACTACCCCCGGTACTGATTCGGCCGTCCGTGATACTGTAACACCCGGAACAGTCGGGGAGGTCACTGCCGGGCCTACGCAAGCAGATGGCTATACGTGGTGGAAAGTCCAGTGGAACAGTTCTGTCCACGGCTGGTCGGCCGAGAAGTACCTCAAACCCAGTGATGGCAGCGGTGGCGGCGGGGACAATGCGAGTAGTGATGCAGACGCATGGGATCCCGCGCATTCGACCAATTACACGAGTGCGTCTCGTGGTGCACAAAAGATCAACTGGATCGTGATCCACGTCACGGAGGGGAGCTACTCGGGATCGATTAGCTGGCTCAAGAATCCCAATTCGAACGTAAGCGCTCACTACGTAATTCGCAACGCCGACGGTCACACAACCCAGATGGTACGCAACGAGGACGTCGCGTGGCACGCAGGGGGGCAGAACTACAATGGTCATTCAATCGGGATCGAACACGAGGGTCACGTCGGGAAAACGACGTTCACCGATGCGATGTACCAGAAGTCTGCCGCGATCGTCCGTAACCTGTGTGAACAGTATAATATCCCGAAACGCCGCCCATCGGGCGTTGCACCGTGTGATGCAACCTCCGGTGGCGGTATCATCGGCCATCACCAGGTCCCTGAAGCGGACTGTGGTCCGAACGACCACACTGACCCAGGTTCCACGTGGGACTGGGGAAAATTCATGGCACTCGTCAACGGTGATGATAGTGGCAACAACGACGGCAGTGACGAGAGTACCGATGACAGTGGTGACGACACCGGGAGTTCAGGAAAACAGTTCAGTGATGGAGAGCAAGTGGCCACGACGGTCACTCTGAACACTCGACACCGCCCCGGCACAAACTCACGCGTACTGAAAACAATGTCTCCCGGAGCGACCGGTAAGATCACCGATGGCCCTATCCAGAAAGGTGGGTACACATGGTGGAAGATCCGATGGAATAACAGCGGCGTTCATGGGTGGTCAGCTGGGAAATATCTCAAGTCCAGTGATGGTGGGGGTGGAACTGGCGGGGGCAGTAACGACAACACTGGGAGTTCGGGCCAACAGTTCAGTGATGGAGATCGAGTGACCGCAACGGTCAATCTGAACACTCGCCATCGCTCCGGTACGAACTCACGCGTACTGAAAACGATGACACCAGGAACGGTCGGTGAGATTATGAATGGTCCGGTGCACAAAGATGGCTACACATGGTGGGGAGTCCACTGGCTAGATGATAATATCTGGGGATGGTCGGCCGGAAAATACCTCAACAAGCATCAGTAGGAATCGGTGCCAGTACGGCTCGAATGTGTGGCTATTTTCGCTCAGCAATCCCGATATCGTGCCCTGTTACGGGACCCCTGCCGCCGTCGCAGTCTCAAGGCTCGCTTCCGTCGTCGATTGTCACCGAGGTTGCACCCAAGCCGTGAACGATGATATTGGTTGGGACAGAGGTCTCTGTATAGCCAACAATGGCTATCCCCATACCTATAATCATATGAAAACACCTCTTCATGTCTAATTACCAATATTATAATATATTATCCAATAAGTATAATATAACCCAATAATATGTTTGGGTTGGGTATGCGAATGGCAAACAGTGAACTAACGAGGAGACAGCTACTCCAGACAATGGGGGGGACCACAGCGCTCGTGGCTGCGGGTGGACTCGCCACTGCACATCCAACCACCGAGATAGAAGTAAACATCGGATTCAAAAACACTGCAGGGCGTGTCGCAGCTGAGCGAGCTGCCACAGCGAAAGTCCGAGACTTTTCATTCGATGCTGTAACGCTCCGAGTCCCAAAGCAGGCGCTTAATGGCTTACAGCAACGTTCTGATGTCCGCTATATCGAGCCGAACGGTCAACTGCACGCGTTTTCCCAGTCGACCCCGTGGGGAATCGACCGCGTTGACGCAGACGTTGCTCACGACAGCGGCTACACTGGAAGCGGAGCAGACATCGCCATCATCGACAGCGGTATTGACAGTGACCATCCAGACCTCCAGTCGAATCTGGGTTCAGGCGTCGCTATGGTCAGCTGTAAGGGCAGGTGTGCGTACGACTGGGATGACGACAATGGCCACGGGACCCACTGTGCTGGCACGGCTGACGCAGTCGATAACACCGAGGGTGTCGTTGGCGTGAGCACGGAGGCAACGCTGCACGCCGTCAAAGTGTTGGACAAGCGTGGCAGTGGATCGTACTCGGATGTCGCAGCAGGCATCGAATACGTGGCCGACCAGGGCTGGGACGTTGGAAGCCTCAGTTTGGGTGGTAGCAAATCGGCAGTGGTCGAAGATGCCTGTGAGTACGCATACGGGAAGGGAGTGCTCCTGGTTGCTGCCGCTGGAAACAGCGGACCATGTACAGACTGTGTGGGATATCCAGCAGCGGAACCGGAGTGCATTGCGGTGAGCGCAACGAACGACTCCGACGGCCTCGCTTCGTTTTCATCAACCGGATCCGAGGTCGAACTGGCAGCGCCCGGTGCAGACATTTATTCGACATACACCAACGGAGGGTATGAAACGCTCAGTGGCACGTCAATGTCGTGCCCACACGTCGCTGGTGCTGGCGGGCAGCTGATGGCTCAGGGCTATTCGAATACGGAGGCACGCCAACAGCTCACAGACACTGCAGAAGATATCGGGTTGGCCAGTACCGAACAGGGTGCCGGGTTGCTCGACATCGCGGCTGCACTTGGTCTGAGTTCCTGACTGAAAGTCACCACTCAGAGACGTTTCCGAGAACATTTTTTTGCGATATGGCCATTATACAGGTAGCACATTCCCGTTTATATAAACCAGCAGCATGCATCGCTGCCAGCAGACCGTCATATGGGTCTAACTCTGCCACGTCAATAACACCCCGTTCAAAAAATCAGTCCAATCTTCCGGTGCTGGACGTGTTCTATCCAGTCCCTCGATGCTATCATTTATTATATGTAGTTGGAGATTGTACTCGATCCATTCAAAATCGTGGTGTTCAACTGCGATAATAAATGCATGATGGGGTGTAGGATGATCAAATGCTTCGTGTCCCCAGTGTATCGCTTACTGTCCGACGAGAAGAGCATGGTTGGGCTGTGTAATAAATCGATATCGGTCGTGAGTTTTTGTGACAAAGATCTATGTGTAACTTGTTAACTGTCCCATAATCGATTTGGCACTATCATAGATGATCGATGTGAATGGATCACTACTCATTTTGGAGACATGAAAATCATTTCCAATAGGAACCCATACCAGATAAAAATTTACAGAAATACATTGTTAGACAGGCAAATCAAGACCTGGATGTGTATGTACTTCGGCACACGGTGACGCATGTCTGCTACTGCAAGAAAATGGTCGATTTTCCGCATCCAGCATTCAACCGTCCGTTGTACTGTCTACGGATCCGTGCTCAATCTTCGTGCCGAGAAGATCGAGAAACTGGGCGAGCCACTCCGAGTGGTCAGGCCAGGCCTGTGCTGTCACGAGATTACGGTCGGTGGTGACTTCGTCGACCCAGGTACATCCAGCAGCTTCGACTTCAGGCTGAACGGCTGGGTAGGACGTCATCTCGTATCCGTCGAGAACATCCGCAGCTGCAAGGATTTGGGGCCCATGACAGAGCGTAGCGACCGGCTTATCAGTGCTAAAGAAATGCCGGACAGCCTCAAGCACTCCATCGTATCCGCGGAGATACTCCGGCGCACGACCACCGGGAACGACCAGAGCGTCGTAGTCCATCGGATCCACGGAGTCGAATCCATGGGTCAATTCGAAGTCGTGCCCACGTTCTTCGAGATACGTCTGGTCCCCGCGAAAGTCGTGAATCGCGGTTTTGACGGTTTCACCGGCATCCTTTTCGGGACAGACAGCATGAACATCGTGGCCGACAGCTTCGAGCGCCTGGAATGGCACCATAATTTCGTAGTCTTCACCGTAATCCCCGACAATCATCAGGATTTGTTTGCTGGACATTCTCATTCACGGGTAGGGCGACCACCGACATTAGATGATATGGTTATTCTCGGGAGCTAGAAACGTCAAGCAAGCCAGACTCCGATGAGCGCTATCTTACACCTGGTAGCAAAAGAGCAACCGTTCAAGCGATGGGACGGCGCTAATTCTATGTGTTCCGGGAAAATCTACACTCGTGGGCTACTGAACCTGATTGTAAATTTGTGAGAATGCGTACGGATCCTGTGAGATCCCACTACACGTAGCTGAGACGGAACCGTCCGGACAACCGCCGTTGTCTCGGTCGAGCGACCAGAACGATACGAGACCGATGCCCTTGTTCTGGACGAACGACGCAACTTCCTGTGCGTCTGCCAATCCGTGACTGCCACCCACGTTGTTGACACCAATCATCGGCGTGAGACCGACCATGTTCCAGATTTCTGTAGCGGATTTGTTCGGGAAGATTGACGTCAGATCCGAGTGCGTACCGTTGGCCGAGTCCTTGATCGTACTCGCATTCGGTGGAACCCACCCATAGTTCATCGTCATTACGTTAACGAACTCGATATCGACGCCGTGTGACTTCGCGTTTTCGACGATATACTGTCCATGGTTGGTGAGACCGGTTGTCCGACAGCGCAAGGTGTATGAAACCTTCACTGCTGGATTCTCTGCCTGGAGTTCGGCGAGCGCCTGATTACGCCGGTCGACGGCAGCCTCATCGACAGACTCGATGTCGAAATCGAGATGCGTGACGCCGTAGGTGTCGGTGACACTCTGGTACTCCGTTTTGATGGAGGCGATATCGGTCGTATCCTGTGCGATCATCGTTCCGACCGCTCCACCAAAGGAGATGATAACAGTGCCGCCCTGGTCCTGATACGCCTGAATTTCTGACCCCAGGCCGGCCTCCCCGACACGCATGTCTGGACTGCCGTCCCAGGCCGCATTGCCATTGCCATCTGAGAGGATGAACGCTGCCGTCACGGCGTCGTTACCGGCCTGTTGATAGTGATCGACGAGGGTGGTTTCTGGCTTCGTCGTCATGTGATCGTAGGGCGCAAACACTGACTCGCTGGGTGTTCCACCACCGCCACCATCAGTTTGAACGGTGACGGTGGACGAACTCGACGTAGTGGCACCCGTATCGTCGGTGACAGTCACCGTCACAGTGTAGTCGCCAGGTGAATCGTAGCTATGGGTAACTGACGAACCTGTGGCGTCGACGGCCCCGTTGTCCGTGAAATCCCACTCGTAGCTGCTGATAGTACCATCGGGATCCGACGATCCCGAAGCGTCGAACGACACCTGTTGATCTGGAGTGGGCAGAGAGGGTGAGAAGGTGAACGATGCCTCCGGAGACTCGTTTCCACCACCACCGCCATTACCATTACAGTCGCCGAGCTGTTGCCAGACGCTGTCTTCGGTGTCGGGCTCGTTGGCCCGAGTCCACCACTGAGCCTCCCAGAGGGCGTCGTTGTAGCTGACCCGATCACCATCCGTATAGGAAACGTCTGACTGCCACTGTGCGATTTCACTACAGTCTGCTGCCGCCGCGAGACCGCTCGTGCCGAGGGGCAAAACTGAAAGTGCCGATACCTTCCGTAATACATTGCGTCGTGTGAAGTTCATGTGTTATGTGTCCGTCGTTGTGTGCTGTTGTGTGTCACAGGGTCACTATCGATGTCTCTCGTCACCGGCGATATGCCATGATTCGTGGCTTTAACGGCATGAACATGATCAATGCCTACCCGACTCACGTCGCGATGATCGCCATGGCGGAACTATTCCTGTCGTGTGCTGTGTTCGGAAACCTCTGTGAGTCCGTATAATATGGAATATTCTCACCATATAATAGTTTCCAAAAATGTGGGATTGTTGTTATAATTTTTCACCGATGTGAACTGTGATAGACGTTCATCTACGCATCCGATTGTTTCGATGGAAGTACAAGCACCATAGCGTTCTCCTTCGATACGACCGTCATTCATCAACCATGAACGAAAAATGAATATTTATATAATTATTATGTCAATTACAGCAATACGTATGTAACATCAGACCTCAATCACGGGAGAATACCAACCATCGGTCTAGGATCTCACTTCGTTCACGAGAGCAGAATTCAAATGGGCAAAAATGGGCAAAGTGGATCGGTATCATACAGCAAATTCACAGATTCCAACCGTGATTTCTGGCTATACCGCCATTTCGACGACGTTCAGAGACATGGCAACTGTGTAATAACGGTCCTACTGGATACAGAATGAGCGAATGGTTCCCCAGCATGCGTGTTGTCTGGTTCCCAATCCGGTCCCCAGATGTGTCCACCAGATCGTCGGAACGACTTCGAATCCCAGTCCGTCGATAAGAGCTGGTCGATCGTTGGGATAGCCCACGAATGCTATTTTGCACTCCCCCTACGCAACCCCTTCTCCCTCAACGCATGTATTTTCGGGACAGCCGACTCTCCTGGATGTGCCATTAATAATTATCAGTTAATAGTACATCCAATAGGATTTTATGTTCTTATCAATTATTTTAAGTTCTGGCGGCAATGTAGCTACCATTCTCGGTTGCCAGTACCGGTTAGGGGCACATTTTCTCTGGTACTATGGTGTGTACGACCCGGAGCGGGCCATCGACACTCCGTGATATACGAAGCTGAGACCAAGTACAGCAAGAAACACCATGCGTGGTGTGGATTCAGTGTATAGAATCGAACCAAGTGAGACGATACCGAGTAAGACTACGTATAGCCCCCACCCACGTGTTTGAGTCCAGTCCATGCCACATATTGGCGAATTCAATTGACAACCATTTTCCTTCATGGACGGAACCAAATTTCATCTGCACACGTCTGATATCCTCATATCGCTGATGAGAGATGTTCGAAATATGTGGCCTCACGAATGAACTGTCACGTCGAACTTCCCGTGCCACCTGTATTCCCGATTGCCCCATCGGAACGATGGCGCGACTGCTCCGAGAGTGAGTAGAACAGGCAACAAAACGAACGATGGATACGAGAGGACGACCGATAAACGACGGGTTCCTGCCGCCCGATACGTCCACATTCCAATTAGTGTGGTAAGCGTAAATCCTGCTATCGGAAAGTAAAGTGCAGCGAGTGCAATAGCAAAAAAGACGACGATACCCGCAGTAAACCGGAACGGGTAATAGAGATATCCTGGCTTGATCCAGCGAACCACTCGGTGGTAGGTGTCGCGGATATCCCCGGATTCCTCTACCTCTCGAACGTGGTCTCGGTCAACCCACGGCGTATCGAGATATTCGGTAAGCAGAGAATCGTTCCCGACAGTCTGTCGCAACTCTCGAAGAAATTGCACTTCGTCGATTTCAGTCCGATCAAAAGCGACACCACCACCCCAGACATGACTTCCGGATAGTATATCGTACGTCGCACTGAGCATGAATACTGGTTCGAAGAGGGGCCAAACACCACCCCCTACGAATACAGGAACTTCCGTCGCTGCACCATCGGCGTTCGCATGGGCTGCTAATCGTTCGAGCCAGTCAGCATCACTTGTTCGGTCGTCATCACCATCGGACCAGACGATAATCTCATCCGTTGCGTGTTCCATGCCTGTGGCCAATGCGTGTGCCTTCCCCGAACAGCCATCAGGATCACCTGCGGCGATGATAGTTGCCTCTGATGGACTGTCAGTCATTACGGGATCACCCTCAGAATCACAGACGATCAGAAATTCATCACCGTCTCGAAGCCCAGTGAGAAGCGAATCCATCTCTGGAGTCCATCGTACTGAGGGGACGATTACGCTCGCCATACTGTATACACGTGTCTTGTCGATATATAATATGATATGGCAAATGATAGGATTAGACTCATCTAATACTCTGTCGGCAGGTAAATATAGTCGATGGTACCGGGATGACTGCCGCGCTGCGCGGGCAGGTAGAGACCTCAACTAGCGATCACAGCAGTCGATCTATTTTGTTGGAGTAGGGAGTCGAGCACCGGCCCTCTCGTCGCTGAAGAACTGAACAGCGAGAACGGTGTAAAGCACGTTACTCTCCGCTTCAGGGATTTTCTGTTCAGTTAATTGACTGGATGAGGCTGAAAGACCGGTCCAGGATATCTAGAGCTGGTCCACGGTGAACCCACTGGTCCGAGGTCAACACACAGTAATCACAAAACAGCGTCGGGTGGTCCAAGGTCAGGCCGAAATTTCGATTAGAATATGGTATGAAAACCAGGCGTCGGAACGAATATTATTTGACGGTACTCCATGAGGGCAGGTACGTTTATCGAAGAGTTCCAACGTGCTTGGCCACGCAGTGATGAACACGATTGGAGTACCCTTGCCATGTATTTCGTAGTATAGTTCAACATCATCGTTTGTTGTGATATACGATATTAAACAAACATTTGTCGGACGCTGCCTGATTTTGTATGGGAATATGGTTCTATATTTAAAAGAATAACTGTTAAAACCACACGAACGTCTCTCATTCGGGCCTTTATCATCATCGAGCACGCAACAAGGGATAGTCCTATTCTGAAATCCTGTTGAGGCGACCTATCGCTCGCTGGCACTCCCTGTTGGAGTTCAGGCTTCGAAACGACATATCGGAGGGGTCGGCCTCAAGAATTTTAGCATATAACGAAGAGCAAGAGAGAAATAAAAATTAATTGGTAACCATTCTCTATTCACAATATAGATCTATTCCATATAGTACTTATATCTAAATATAGACAATCCATAAACTGATATTCAAATTTTAGATGGTGTATTAAAACTATAGTAAATCATCATTCACTAGTGCTAGTAATTTATGATTGATTGGATTGTCGTCGAATACAGGTGATATAGATCGGTAAAGAAAAAGGACAAAATAATGGGCCAATACACATAGCATCCATTAAATGTGGCTGTCAAACGTTTCACCAATAAATAAACGAAGGGAAAGGCAGAGATCGAGAAACAAAGGCGCTAACAAATGAAAGACTCACTAAAACGTCGATCGGTTCTGAAGAGCATTGCAGGAATGAGTATGGGTGTAGCAGGAGCAATCTCAGTAGCAACAGACACGGCAAAGGCAGATGCTACCGGAGACATTCCCTCGAATTATCTGGATCTATACCGTCGGACGGGGAATAACTGGGGCCTAGATTGGGCCTATCTCGCGGGTATTGGGTGGGTTGAGACACACCACGGCCAGTACACGGACGGGTGTGCTGAGTCCTCCGCGGGAGCGCGGGGGCCCATGCAATTTATTCCTTCGACGTGGGAAGCATACGGAGTAGATGGCAACAATGACGGCGTTAAGAGAATCTGTGATTACCGAGATGCCATCCCAGGAGCAGCTAATTATCTCACTGCATCCGGTGCACCCGGAAACTGGGACGATGCGCTGTATTCCTACAACCACAGCTGGTCGTATGTAGAGCATGTCAAAGACACAGCCGCCGTCTACCGGGATCGGTATGGTGGTGGAGGTGATGGTGGTAGCTTCTCGGACGGAGATCGTGTTGAGCCAACGACCGGACTGAACACACGACATCGTCCTGGTCTCGACTCGGAAGTCCTAGCTACGATGGCGTCCGGCACCGCTGGCGAGATCATGAACGGGCCGGTGACAAAGGACGGCTACACATGGTGGGGCATCCATTGGCTCGCAGACAACATCTGGGGCTGGTCGGTGGAACGCTATCTCACCCATTCATAATGCCCGATAGGACGCACCAATCCAAACAACCAACAACAGACAGATGACACGTGACTTCACACGGCGACGACTACTGCGTACTGCAACGGCAACGATCGCAATTCCATCGATATTGAGTGGTTCGGCGAGTGCCTTTACGATGGACGAGCGCGTTGAACCAACGACTGGGTTGAACACGCGCCATCGGCCCGGTCTCGACTCGGAAGTCCTCGCAACGATGTCGCCCGGCACCGCTGGCGAGATCATGAACGGGCCGGTGACAAAGGACGGCTACACATGGTGGGGCATCCACTGGCTCGCAGACGATATCTGGGGCTGGTCTGTGGAACGCTATCTCACGAGCAGTGGCGGCGGCGGTGATGGTGGTGCTGACTTTACGTGGCCAATTACAGGATATATCACATCACCATACGGGGCTCGTCCAGGCCACTATGCGGTCGACTTCGGAAATAATGCCATCGTCGGAACACCCATATACGCTGCCGCTGATGGTGTCGTCGACAGGAGAGCTTTCGAGTCTGGTGGTTGTGGCAACTACCTTAAGCTTGGACACGGAAATGGATATCAAACGATGTACTGTCACCTCAATAGCTTCGACGTTGTTGAAGGCCAGAGTGTCACGAGAGGCCAACAAATTGGTGGGATGGGTGACACTGGAAACTCCACTGCACCACATCTGCATTTCACCATCGAACGAAATCAAAGCCATCTGTCAATCCCAGGTACTGACGGTCAGAACGTCACTGCTGGGGAGGCCATTCCAAAGGACTACGGTGGTATCTGATTCCATAGAAGGACACCCACGATTGACGTGTGGTTGCTAGTGGTTTACCGTACCGTTCGCTTCGGTCTCACCTCGAACGTACATCAATGCCTTACGGTGGAGGGCTGGATTCGAAATATCGAATAATCGGACCTGGTGTTTGACTGGGTGACGCAGACGGCTACATTCGGGATACAGGTTGTGTGGTTCGCGGTGGACACGTCTACTCACTGATGGCCCAGCGGTTGTGGGCCATCGCACTGCTCATTGTGGAACCTCCGCTTTATCGTCCGAGCGGGTCCGCGGTTGTCGCAACAGCCAGGTGAGGGTAATCGCTGATGTCACGTGCATCAGCCCTAACATTGCGTAGACGACCACGGGAGCGCCGCTGAGCGCGGGAGTAAGGGGGTTCACGTACGAGAGAATCAACACGATCACGGCGACGATTGTGAACATTCGACTTGGGTGCTCGGCATAACGCGCGATGACACTGATGCGACCGTCGCCCCAATCGCACCGACAGCAGAACTCACTGCGACCAGACCCCAGCCGAGCGGCTCGCCGCTGACAAGACAGCAGTCATCATCAATTACCACTCCAACGAGGATACAGGTGGCAGTCCGCAACACGATCGAAACTATCGGCGGGGACGCTATCATCGTCCAGGGGATAAACGGAAGGAAGGCGATGTCAAGCGGTTGTTTACGGCGGCTGAGCGCGAATTCGGAACGGTCGATATCGTCGAGACCAACCACTGAGAAGGTCCCAAAACACTGCTATCTGAAGGAAGTACGCACGATCATTCAGTCACCGCTGCACAGTATGTTTTGATCAAAGGAACACATATTCAAATAATAAGTAAGTGGAAAGTATAAGAATTTAATTGGTAATCAGTCGTGATATAACCAACAGATTAATGTTAATTCTCCTCTAAAGGTATTTCTACATATGGGATTGGTCCGACATAGTAGGTCGATTTGGATACCCTCTAAGAGATTTCCCACAGACAACACAAACAAACTATAAAAATTTTATAATTATGAAAGACGATCATATTGATTCATCGATTGGGAGACGTTCCATTCTCAAAACCATTGGAACCACAGGAATGCTAGCCGGTGTCGGCGGGGCGAAGGCACAAACAAGTTCCACTACCACACAGCCTGCGAGAGCAACGACCAAAGTGCCTGCCACAGCGCGTCCGATCACGGTCGACGATCCATGGCAAACCTACACCCTCGGGAACCAATACGACTCACCAGTCGTTATCGCGATGGCCCCGTCGTTTGCTGGTAGTGATCCCTGTCACATCCGACTTCGAAACGTCTCCAGTGATCAGTTCGATGCCCGCATTGAGGAGTGGCTTTATCTAAATAGGATTCATTATGACGAAACCGTTGGGAGTGTAGCGATTGAGCCAGGAACGTACGAGCTTGATGGTGGTAGCGCTGTCGAGGTCGGTCGGACAGTTACCGACCACACGTGGAGGTCAGTTTCATTCGATCAAACGTTCGACACTACCCCCCTCGTATTCTGTCAATCTGAAACCGTTCAGGGGGCGCAAGCAATTGTCACTCGAGTTAGTGACGTTACGACTGATGGGTTTGCAGTGAGATTGCAGGAAGAAGAAAAAACTGGGGGATACCACCGTACGGAGTCGATCGGCTACATTGCCATCGAACCGGGTGCTGGTACACTGAATGGGATGGCATTCGAAGCCGGCCAAATGGACCTCGATAACCATTGGAGCCAACTCTCCTTCGAAACCACCTACTCGAACCCTGTGTTCCTCGCTGCGATGCAGTCGTTCAAGGGTTCAAATACTGCTGGTCTCCGTCACCGGAATCTAACGTCAACGAGCGTCACGGTGAAGGTCGAAGAAGAACGAAGCCTGGACAGCGAGATGTACCATGTAAACGAACAGGTAGGATATCTTGTTCTGGAGGCCACAACCGATACTACCGCACCGCACTCGGGAGACACGATTCCACAAACACCCCACGCACCACCCTCCGTGC
Organism: Halobacteriales archaeon YIM A00013; assembly: GCA_025041195.1. Classification (GTDB taxonomy): domain Archaea; phylum Halobacteriota; class Halobacteria; order Halobacteriales; family Haloarculaceae; genus Halocatena. The sequence continues at coordinate 19,098 of JAKCFM010000002.1, read as the reverse complement.
AACCACCGACGGGAAGTAATTTCCACCCATCTGCTGCAACACCCGTGTTGCGAGCGAGTGATGTGACTGATTACGGAGATGTGGACTACGTTGCGGATCCGTTCATGTTCGTCGAGGACGGAACATGGCACATGTTCTTCGAAATACTCAACGAAAACCGGCGCCCAGATGCACCAATTGGGCACGCTACCAGTCCGGATGGACGAAACTGGACGTACAATCAGGTCGTCCTCACGAAGCAGTACCACACGTCCTTCCCACTCGTCTGGAAGTATCATGGAGAATACTATATGTGTCCACCGACCGGACGGAGGGTGGAACTGTACAAAGCGCAGGATTTCCCCACCAAATGGACACACATTGGAAACACCATCGAGGACGGATACTACGCGCACGATCCGACGTTCGTACGGTACAACGGGCGATGGTGGCTGTTCACTGACCGGGGATACGATAACGTAATGGTGTATCATTCCACCGACCTCGAACGCGAAGGATGGACACCACATGCACAGAATCCTGTCGTGTCCAATCGGCTACGCGCAGGTCGACAAGGTGGGAGACCGATCGTCATTGACGGACGGCTGTATCTCTACTTCCAGGACTGCGTCGAAAACTACGGCGACGCCATCCGTTGCTATGAGGTTACCGAGCTGTCCCCGACCACGTACGCTGATAGGGAAGTGTCAGGATCGCCAGTGTTGCACGAATTTGGCTCCGGTTGGGCGAACAACGGAATGCACACGTTCGATCCATGGTGGCGAGGTCCAGAGAAGGGATGGCGTTGTGCGGTCGATGGCGTCAGGGCACAAGACTCGACGGAGGATCTGTGGACAATCGGTATCGTCGATATCCCACCTACTCAGTGAGTTACAACGTTGACATCCAGCCACACGTTGATGCGGTTCTTTCAATCTGTGATCTAGAATAGAACATTTTTCTACTGTCCTAATATCCTGAGAATACATATATAATACACACGGTTGGGCCAATTTCCAGCAGTGTCCGGCAACACACATATATATTGCATGTGTATCTATATTCAAATGATCGAATCATTTGTTATTTATTTCATTGCAAGTGGACTAGCTACTGGTAGGGAAGCCGGTGTCGAGAATGTTGGAAAATCGCTAACGGATGAGCGATTGTCGACAGCGATCGAAGAGATGACCACTGCATTCACAGTAGGAATATCGGAGAATATCAACCGAGTCCGCACGGATACCATCACGGATGCAGTCGATTATATTGAGATACATCGGTCAGAGACTGCCGAAAAATCCGATACTGAACCGCAAACATTCGCGAACGAACGAGAAGCTATCGTTCGATTTGTGGATGCGATAGAGATGGTTACAGATTTCGACAGTACACCGAACTGGCGAGATACGGTTGAAGCTACCGTAACGAAAGCCTATCAGACGACGCTTCGCACATTCGCTGATCGCGTCATCGGGACGGCGTTAGAAGATGTATTCGAAACCGAGCTGCGTACCGCTGTGACTGAGCTAGATGATCGATTGACAGTAATCCATCAAGAATTGACCCAAAAGGCGACATCCACCTTGCGGCATGCTGGATTCGACCGAATCGATACGCTCTACTTTGAACGTCAAACGCCAAGAACTCCCGAAACAGCCTGGCGAACGGGGGTTTCTCTCACAGAGGTCAATGCAGACTATTCACTTTTGCGAGAACGTCCAGCAATGAAAACTGGCGGTGACCGTCGAATCGTGGCTGAAGAGATACTCACGCGGCTCACTGCAGGTGAGAATCTGGTGGTACTCGGAGAGGATGGCACTGGAAAGGGCACCATCTGTAAACAGGTTGCTTGTCAGTGGTACGACAACTGTGATCGAGGGATAGTACTGTATCGTGACAGGCCTGTGCCATTATTCGAGAAGCTAGATTTGCTCACCAAAGCCTGTCACTCTGTTGAGAATGAGCTATTGATTGTCATCGAGGACGCCTCAAAGCGAGATGCCAGCACGATATTTGAGATGCTCAATGCTACAGATACGGCGGGAAACGTCGGGGGTCTTCTTACCAGCACAGAGCGTAAGTGGTACACTAATACACATGTTATGGATCATTCTGGACTGAAGCGACAACGCGATCAGTTTGGAACCGTTGAAATTCCTACTCTCGACGAGCGGGAGTGCCAACGAGCACTCGATAAATACCAAGCGCTTAGCGGCACAACGTTAGATTTCACTGGGGGACAGATGTATCAAGAAATATGTAAAAGCAACAGTGATGGATTTTTGCCGGTGGTATCCCTACTGGTCGAGCCAGAACTGAACGTTGCGGGTTTTGACTCTCCGGTACACGCCGATGTTGATCAGGTCTATACTGCCGTCGAACAATGCACAGAAGAGGATGGCTGCCTCCAGACGGTTACGCTGATGATTAACATTCTGAACGCAGCAAACCTTCCGATCGAAAATACATTCGTATACGCTCTGGTCGACGATCACCACGACCACAGATCCATCGAGCGTTCAATTGATCTCCTCGATAGATTGATTCTTGAATCGACCAGCGAAGGACTGCAAATTCCGCATCCACTGTGGTCTGTGCTGTATCTCGAACGAATGCTGGAGATTTCAGATAGACAGACCGTAATCGATCGGTTCGAACGGTGTATCGATGCTCTATTTCGACATACCGAAACAAATTCCTGCAGTGAGAATAGCCGTCGATGGACGCGAACCGATCTTCCAATTATTAGTTCTGAAATGGACGGTTCCGAATCAATCGCCAACCACATCGTCTGCAGAATTGCCGCCATTGGAACGATATCTCCCAGTCTCGGAGCAGTATACGGAACACCGAAAACCTGCTCCATTCGGCTCCCGGATTCCTGCTCTATGGCCATTAGAATACAGTGGCATATTGCTCGTGGATTTGGTCATCTTTATCGTGAAGCGTTTGCTGATGCACAGTCAGAACTCGACAAAATCGAGGAGTTGATCGAGACACTAGACAAAGAGTTAGAAGCGTCTCAGAAAAGCCGGTTGTCAACGTTCAACAGTAAATTGGAAATTGCTTGGATCTGCGGTGATTTGGCGACCGCCAGCGAGTTCTACGAGAATCAACCGCCACTGTCACGATCAGTACATTTACCGGATAGTTACTGTAGAAATCAGATCGATCTCGATCTACTCTTTTGCAATCGGTGGAAGCCGGAGATCGCACACGAATATCAAACAGAAATCCTCAAAAAAGAACGTCAAAAGGACCATCCACAATGCATCGCTCGGTGTCTCACCAATCTTGGAATTATCGCGTATAAGCGAGCACGAAGATACAACGACAGTGGGAAACCCAATAATACGGATGGTACCCTCGAAGCTGCCCGCAACTACCACGAGCGGGCACTCTCCATCGAACGAGAAAGGGGTGATAAAAACAGGATTGCACACTGTCTCACAAACCTGGGAGCGGTCGCCCGCAAGCGTGGGGACCAAGAGTCTGCCACCAGCTACCACCAGCGAGCACTCACAATCGCCAAAGAAAGTGAAGATCACCATTCCATTGCGCAATATCTCACCAATCTCGGGGAGGTTACGGAGGAACGTGGCGACGTTGAAGCCGCCGAGAAATATTTTAAGGATTCACTCAGGATCAGCCGAGAGATGGGGAATCGGCGTGGTATACGGCAAAGTCTAGCCACCCTTAGGGATCTTGCTTCCGAACGTGGTGACCAAACAGCCGCTTCGGAGTACCACTCGGAGATTCACACACTCTGGCAAGACATAGGTGAAAACGATAAAATAATGCTAGAAAATGTCGGGGATCTTGGCCACGAAGCTCGAAGGCGCGGAGATCACTTGGCGGCTATGGGATATTTCGAGAAAATGATAGCCATCTATCGAGCGGTTGGTAACCGTCAAGGCGAGGCTAGTACATTAGCAATACTTGGTGGTATCGCAGAATTTCGTGGGGATTGGGGAGTGGCTACGGATACATACGAAAAAGAGTTGAAAATATATCAAGATCTTGGTTACAACAGTCTCTACAGGAGAAAGATCCGTACATTAGCCACGCTCGGAAGGATTGCCAAAAAACGTGGTAATCAAGCAGCCGCTGAGAACCACTTCGAAGCTGCAATCTCGGTCATTAACGAAAATGGGACGATATCTTACGAAATGGATAGAATATCCAAATATATTGATAAACGCGAGCAGCGAGGTTCCTATCAGGAAGCAATTGATTTGTGCGAAGAAGGGATCGAAATAGCAAAGCGAACTGGCCATGAAGTGGAACACCAACAGTTCTTGAATCGTCGGGCAACACTGATTGACGAAAGATGAAAATCCGAATAAAGCGGTACGAGGTCATAGTTGTACTGTAGATATGACACCACCGTGGGGTTTCAGGGAGGTCGCTGCCGATCTTGACTCTGCGCCAGCCATAGCTTCAAAGCATCTCCAAAAGATTGAAGCCAAGAATCGTCCATAGGAGCCAATAAATAGCGCGTCAGGGGCGCTCTGTCCGTTCGAGATCGTTTCGTCGCTGCTCGAATTCTTCCTGCGAGAGTTCCCCACGAGCGTACGATAGACGGAGTTCTTCGAGCGCACGATCAGTACCACTGAGTGAACCCTCCGTAACTGCTCGATAGAGGACAACGCCTCCACCAAGGAGAATGATGAAAAATACACCCAGCATTCCGATTGCCAATAGCGGCGACAGTATCATTCCTGAGCCGGGACCACCACCCCAGCCCATCATTCCCATCGGCAGCAGTAGAAGCATAAGAACAATTGGCAGCGCCAGGAGGACTGCAATGAGGATGAGAAGCAGGCGAAGCCAAGATCGGCCGCTCTCAGATGGACGTTCGGTCATGGTCTGGATACAATGGTGTTCGCAGGCAGACGTCAAAAAATTAGTGCGCCAACCACAGTGTCAGGTGAATATAATATCCCCACCTCTATGCTCCCTTGTCCTGGAACCGGAAACCACGCAAACTCCTCAGATAAGATAGGCTTTCTCCAGGCAGTACCTGACGAGCGTTCCCGGAGATCTTCCACGAAATCGGGGCAGAGTGAATCCAGCATGGACTGCGATGATATCCAGAAACGAAGAATTCAATAATAGGATACGCTGTAGGAGTGAGCCAGCTGTATCAGTCGTCTGGTTCTGCGATTGTTAGGCCTCGAGCCAGCGACGAAATGAGAACATTCTGTAACTGTGTATACATTCCTTCGTCGTACTCTGCGAGTTCTGCCTCGTATTCCTTGAAGTCGTCTTTGTGAACGGCAAGCAACCCAATCGTCCCTGCCATGAGACTCAGTACAGTGGCCACGTCGATATCTTGCAGTGGACCATCACTCATTCGCTTCAGGTCTTCGATGAGTACTGCAAGCTTTGTCATTTCTTCCTGTTGGACCGTTTCAAGTGTTGTTGTTGAGACGGTGCGGAAGAAATCCTGGTGATTGTTCTGTATAACCATTTGCTGGATGATCGGGTTCTCGTCGGCGAGCTCAGCATAGCACCAGAACAATCGTTCCAATCCCATTTGAGCGTCTGCCACCCCATCCAGTTCCGACCGAACCCGCTCGACGAACCCATCCAACTCCCGCTGGAGGATCAGCAGATAAATATCAGCTTTGGCATCAAAGAATTGATAGAATGTGGGTTTGGCAATTCCGACTTCGTTTGTGATATCCTTGACAGTGGTCTTCTGTGGGCCATAGGTAAGCAGTAGTTCGCGACCTGACCGGATGAGTTGCTCTCGGATCCGTTCACGTTCCTCGTCGCTGAAACCGCGCATATTGTTCTACTCCATCCGTAACTACATAACCAGATCGGTTATCATTTATGACTTCATGACCAAAAAAGATATTTAGTTATAGAGTCAAGGGATGAATATGGTTCCGAAGCAAATACCAACCTCCGCAAAAGGGCGCGAGATCGTCGTTGATTTCGAGCCGCGTTCAGTGATGGGAGTCCGACGATGACTCGCGATCGCGATGGTCCGGATACAGAACCCCCAGATGCTGCGCAAACCACCGTTATCGACGTAGTAGACCTCACGTACAACTATCCGGGGAGTGCTGTACCCGCGGTTGAAGAGATCTCCTTTCGCGTTTTCGAGGGAGAGATTTTCGGGTTTCTCGGGCCGAGTGGCGCCGGCAAGAGCACAACGCAGAAAGTGCTAACAGGACTGCTCGATGATTATACGGGCCATGCTGCCGTGCTCGGCGGAGAAGTCTCCCAGCAAACTGGGGCGTACTACGAGCGGATTGGAATTTCTGCAGAGTCACCAAACCACTATCTGAAACTAACTGGGAAGGAAAATCTCGAACTGTTTGGTGCACTTTTCGAGAGCGAAATCCGAGACCCAATGGTGGTCCTAGAGCTCGTCGGACTCGACGACGACGCCACTGAGAAAGTTAACGACTACTCGAAAGGAATGAAGGGCCGACTCAACGTTGCCCGAGCCCTGTTGCACGACCCCGATGTGCTATTTCTCGATGAGCCAACCAACGGTCTCGATCCAGTGAATGCACGCAATATCAAAAACATCGTGCTCGATTTACAGTCAGCCGGAAAAACCGTATTTATCACTACCCACAACATGACTGTCGCAGATCAATTGTGTGATCGAGTGGGGTTCATGATCGACGGGAAGTTACCAGTGATCGACGAACCCACTTCCCTCAAGCGAGCTCACGGAAAGCGTCGTGTCCGAGTTGAGATGCAGGGCGAGGATCGGGTCGAATCACAGACGTTCGACCTCGATACTCTCAGTGAGAATACGGCCTTTGAAACGCTGCTTGCCTCAGGTGACATCGAAACGATCCATACTGAAGAGGCAACCCTGGAGGATGTGTTCATTGCGGTTACTGGAGAGGCACTCCAATGAGTCGCACTGTTCCGAATGCAGTGGTAGAGCTCGTGAACGGCTGGGTTCGCGCAGGAATACTTCGTCGAATCGGATCGATGCTTCGGTGGGATATGCAGATACAAATGCGGTACGGGCTGTACACCGTTTATGCCATCATCACGGCACTGTACGTGGCTGGCGTCCTGGCAGTTCCAACCGCTGTTCGGCCGATTGCCATCACCTGGGTAGTGTTCAGTGATCCCGTGTTTCTTGGCATGTTTTTCATCGGTGCCCTCGTTCTGTTTGAGAAAAGTGATGGCGTCCTGGACGCACTAACCGTTTCACCGCTTGGACGCCGGGAGTATCTTGTTTCGAAAGTACTCTCCCTCACAGCCCTGTCAACGATTACAAGCCTCATTGTGGCCGTTGTTGGACCCGAATTCGATGTCATGTTGTTCTTGCTTGGCGTGGTGCTATCGTCGGTCCTGTTCGTGTTGATCGGCTTCGTCGCCGTTGCTCGTTTTGATACGATCAACGCGTATCTGCTGACCGCACTTTTGTATCTGTTGCCCACTGTGTTCCCGCTGGTGGGGTTCATCGGTATTGATCATCCGGTGTTGTACCTGATTCCCACGAAAGCGACACTGTTGCTTCTCGGAGGCGCATTCGAGGTTGGAACACCCATCACCGGCCTCGAACTCATCTACTCGATCGGCTATCTCCTCGTCTGGATTGGCCTTGCAGGCGTGCTTGCTGATCGAGCGTTCAAACGTCACATCGTCCACGGCGTCGAAGTCGGTGGCGGTGGGGGAAGTTTCGTCTCAGTCCCGGAGCTGACGCGTTGGTTCGAGGGGCGACGATTCGGTCCCGTTGGTATGCTCGTCATATCAGACCTGCGCAACTGGTTTCGTGATCCATTGCTCACGTATATCTTCATCCTCCCGTTTTTCTATGCCGTTCTCGTCCGTCTATTTGTTCCAGTTATTGCGTCCTGGCTCGCGCCTGGCTTCGATCTCATCCCCTACTATCCGTTGATTATGGCCTTTTTCGCGTTCACACCACCACTCACGTTCGGATTTATGACCGGGCTGCTCGTGCTTGAGGAAAAAGAAGAAGCAGTCCTCGAAGCCCTGTGGTCAACCCCATTAACTGGCCGGGGATATATCGCCTACCGGGCGATCTCGATGGTGGCGCTGAGTTTCATTTCAATGGTACTGGTGATCCCTGTGATTGGATTAGTTGCCGTTCCGCCTGCTGTCATGGTCTCGGCCGCAGCGGTTGGATCGCTCTGGGCGATCGGAACGATTTTGTTAATTTCGAATTTTGCCGACAATACCGTCGAGGGACTTGCAATCGGCAAATTCGTGGGGTTCTCAATCATGATCCCAATATTTGCAATCTTGATAATTCCCGAGCCGTACCAATTTCTCGCTGGGCTTGATCCCGTCTATTGGCCGTTCAAAGCACTCGTCAGTGGGGTCTCAGGGGTTCCCTTCCAGACGATACTCGGCTATCTCATGATCGGTGTGGTGACTAATGCGCTATTCATCGGCGTGCTCATCCGCCAGTTCGATCCAACAGCATGAGCAGACGAGGGGAGGTCGACCGCTCGGTTCGTTTCTCGGCCGAGGATGGTTCACCGAAGCGCAACTTGCAATTATTTCACCGCTCTCGGTAGTGATTCACACAGTATATCATTCCGAGTGGACACAGGAATCATTGCCTTACGAAGTGGTCACAACAAAGACCAAAGAAGCGACGGACATGACTTCATGAACTATCTTCCAACGACGGCGAACTGAAGATGCGTGACAGCTGGTGTCGCAACGACATTCGTGGGTTCCAGTTCGATATGGGTGGGATTGACCGTATCAAACAGTCGGATTTCATCCCCCAGCAGAACTGGAACGAGATGGATCCACAGTTTATCAACTAGTCCTGCCTCTAGATGCTGCTGAACCGTCTCTGCGCCACCCATGATGCAGACAACACCAGTATCAGCCGCTCCAGATGCCTGTTCGACTGCACTCTCGATACCCGCAGTAACGAACGTAAAGGAGGTCTCGCCGGCGGCAGTTGTCTCGGGGACATCGTGAGAGAGGACGAAGTGGTCGATTGGATACGGGTTGTCGACGAAACCGTCCACGCTGGCTCCCTCCTCATACGTTCGTCTACCCATCACAACCGCTCCGATTGCGGTTCGTAACTCATCGATGTATTCGGCATTCCGTTCGGACGGTTCGAAAAACCACTCGTGAAGCAACTGTTCGGTATCGACGTCTGATCCACCGATAATTCCATCGAGTGACATCGACATGGCGACAACAACTGCTCCCATGCTATCGTTTGCTCTCCGTTAGGACTCGCAGGCGAAGGGCCACGGCCGATACAAGAGCACGGCACTTCAGCCCCTTCCCGTCCCGATTAGTATTGGAATTCCTCGATACCGTGTCTTGAATCATAGGCCTTGCCGTTGAGTCTATGGTTCATCATATGTATATATGAATCATCCCCCACTTGCGTGTTTTATTATATATTCAGAAGATGAGTACGATAGTGGGTGAAGTATTACGAGGCGGAGAGAGACTCAGTCCAGTAGATGCGGCCCTGGAACGGCCTATAGGCGTAGATAACAATGTAGCGATTATAGCCATAGCTAACGCGTTCGAACGACATTGCTGTCCTCTCACCCAGCCACACTGGCAGTTAGCCTGATAAAAACGCTAGGTCACTCGATATGACCCTCAAGTCGGAGTTGATCGGCATTCTGCTCCGTATATCGCCACTCGATCGTCGCTTTCTCATCCTGCCAGTCCCATGGTTCGACGAGAACGACATCCTCCTCGCTGATCCAGACGCGGTATTTCATTCGCCCAGGGATTCGTCCCAACCTCGTTTTACTGTCCTCACACCGGACCCGAACGTGGTTGCCACCGAGATGCTCGGTCACAACAGCGAATAACTCATTCTCGTTGGGCATACGGAGATTTGGTCGTTCTTCTTCCTTACTCACGGCTTCCGTAGGAGGTAGACACGGTTAAGTCGTTGGTATCCAAACGCGTTGTGCATTCATCTCAATTCGATCCGTATCGGTGAAAAAGGTGGTACACACGCGTCGAACACCAGTTTCCACGAGGAACACCACCGTGCAACCAGAAGCGTTCTGCCTCGGATGGTTACGATATCGTTTAGTAGCTCTGCAATTGGTGCGAAAAGGCCCGAGCTGTGAGCCCAAACAAGATTCCACCCAGGACAAACCACGGATCAGCTACCATGCTTAGAGGTGAACTCCCACCACTGTGTCCGCCAAGAAGAAATCGTTGGATGAGTCCACCGAAACCGCGCACGCTCAGAACCACACTCACACCCCAAACAGTCACACGGAGAAACTGAGAGGGAATCATCTGCCCCCATGAATGGACGGTACCGAATGCAACCCCCATTGCGATGAATAGCAAGGGAATAGCAAGAAGATTGATCAGTAATAACGTGCCCGTCATCGAACGACCCGCTAATCCGATCGTGCCACCTACCGCCCAGTACAAGTGGGGGAGTATGAACACCAGTGCCCAGCTGCCAGCCGCGTAGGCAGGCCAGACTGGGACTGAAGAGTCGCGGGGATCCGCTGTTGGCATACGAATACTCCGACGTAATACACAATATCACTACTGGTCAATCACTGTACCAGACAGCAGTACGATTTCTCATCGGCTCCTCCAGGTATCTGCTACTGATACTCGCCCAAGAATGGGTTCCGATATACACTAATTGACGTATATACGGGGTGGCATCGCGTGCATTCCGGGTGAAGGTTGTGCAGCCGGTGTGACCTGTTGATTTGTCGATGATGCCAGATCAGGTCCTTCAGGGCTGAAATCGATAGCCATACTCCCGAGTGGTGCTGCATCTAAATTGAAACCCAGCTCATAACAAGCCATGTACGTTGTTCTGTCAGGAACTGTTGTGGTTAGTGTTCCGATCACCTGTGGATTTTCGAAGGTTTCTGTCGTTCCACTAACGGTTGTATCGAAGAGCTGGACTTCTGAGACACTTGCTGTCGAAACGTCTTCCGTCTGCGTCTCCGTGCTCGACTGAACCGCCGAATACGGACCAATTTTGAATGTGCCGGTTGCTTCCACCGTTGCACCTGATCCGGTGGATTCTATAGCACCATTGTAACTGCCTTCCAAATCGGCCTTCATCGTTGATCCAACTCCCTCCACGACGAAGGCAGCGCCGACCACTGCTTTCATCTGGAGTTCTCCTGTGGCTAACACAGACGATTCCGAATACGCGGTCGCACGGTCCGACGCCAGCCGTGCGTTTTGATCACTTTCGATCAACGGTGCGGTGCCAGACTCACTGCTCCATCCATCGTTTATATCGACGGTGCGGTCATCACCTGGTTGAATAGTCGGTAGGTCTTGCGCCGGTTTGACTGATGACTGCTGCGCGGCTACGCCTGGCCCAGTTCCTGGAGTTTGTTCAGCCGCAATTCGACCGACGGATGTGAAAGGATAGCCGTCGGCAGGTGCTGGGACGGTCGATTCTCTGTTTCCGAAAGCGTCTGAACGAGTCCAGTGTTCACCACGATTGTCGCGTTCGATCGTCGGCCAATGGTGAAGCAGTTGGGAACGGGTGAATCGATAACGGCGACTGACGGTGGCGCGATCGCAGTCTGTGCCGCCAGCCGTGTAACCGTAGCTTCGAGCGCTTCGACAGGGCCGGTATCCGTTGGTACCATCTCCGTCCCGAGAACGTCGCGGAAGAGATACCGATACTGCCACAACATGAACACCGCTGTGACGGGGCCGACCATCAGCCAACTCTTCTCGAGGAGCCCAACGAACAAATCAGCAGGTATCAATAGTAATCCCAGTACGAACAGTGGGATGGCGAACTCAACAACGAGAGTAACGAACGCTAGATTGGCAATGACAATGGGAAATATCAGTATTACCATTCGAATCTGTAATTGACGTGTGGATGAATTCTGTGAGAGTATTTGGAGAGCTGTCACCGTTGGTGTAATAAATTACGATTTATTTAATAAAAAGATTGAAATAGCTATTGGATATCCACGTCTAGTATACACTTCCACTACTGTTCTTACCCACGATGGCCACTGTTGATCCAGTCACGTGAGCGAGCGTTTATCACTATAACCCCGATTACTGAACACCATGTACGGGATTCTCACGAGCGAGAAAGCACTCGTGGACGCGTTTGCGGATGCTGTTGTCCACTATAGTACTGACGACGTGAGTGCCAACAAGCGACCACCACTCGAAAATGTTATCAACACCGTTGCTTGCTGGGGCGACACAGCCGCCGTTCGAGCAGACCCTTCTCTGGCAGCGCAAACAGCCGACACCACTCGGGCAGAACCAGAGACAGAAGGACACCACTGGGGAACGGTCTGTCCAACTAACGAAACGTACCGAACCACACTCCTAGAGCGGATCAGTACAGTCGGAGGTGTCGGCGCGCTCAGACTCACCACTCCTGGCTTTCCAGGAACCCAATTCTGTCGGTGTGAAAGCTGTGAGCGCAAATTTAACGCGAGCGATATCGACGACTGGCAAGCCTGGCGTGCACGGACGATCACACAGTTCATCCGAGATGTCAGATCGCACTGTACTGACGAGTTATATGTGACAGCCTACCCCGATCCGTATCCGGGAAACCTCCGCGGACGGACTGGCCTCGATCCGAAGGAACTTGCAGCCCTTGTTGATGGGTTTGTCGTTCCACTCTGCTCAATTAGCTATGAAACGACGTACTGGGTGGAATCACTGGCACGCGGATTTGCCCGCGAACTCGACGCACTCGATATCCCACTCACAGTTCAGTTATCGGCATCGAACGTCAGGGTCGACCGCCTCGTCGACGTGACCCGCCAAATTAGTCCGTACGCTGATTCTGTCATCTACGGTACCACCACAGATACAGCCGAAGTGGTTCGGGAGGTAATTCGTCAGTGTGCCGATGATGATTTTCAGTCTGCAATCGTTCAGTAGGGACACGCAACCCATCATTGCTCACTCGAAGTCGGGCGGAGTACGATTCACAACCAGTTAAAGCGCCAGTTTTACCGGACTACCGGGACGAATCACCGTCGGCAATACCGACACCAGTTCGGTGAGCAATGACTTGCCATTTGCCACTCCAAAATCGGACGAGATTCACCATCGCCTGAATATAAAAATCAAGAAGAATAGCCACAAAAACCGCTGTAATTTCAGCACCGATCCCAGGAGCAATCGAGAAGTTGCCCACTCGCAGCACTATCCCGACCGGCAGCGCAAGTGACACGACCGAGAGACGCGCAGATAGCCCGAGCAGCTTTCCATAGAACGGCCAGGACGTATCGCCGGAACCTCGAAGGGCGCCCTGCATCGTCCGCGCAACGCTAAACCCACCGACGGACAGCGCAAACACGCGGATAAAACCAACGGTGAGCCCCGGTGCCTTCGTATTGAACAGGGCCGCAATTGGGCCAGCAATCACCGCCATCACTACCGCAATCAAAAACTGTGTCACCAGCGCAATTCTGGTGGTATCCCATCCGTAGGCAGTTGCTTTTGCCTCCTCACCGCTCCCGAGAGCCTGTCCAACGAGGGTGCTTGAAGCTGTTGAATAGCCCCAGGCAGGCATCATTGCGAGCATAATGACGCGTCGACCGATCGAGTAAGCCGCGACAACCGGCGTCCCGAGGATTGCAAGAACGAACAGAAATGGAAACCGTCCGAACGTTCCCACCAACCGACTCCCGGCCAGCGGCGCACTGACTGAAAGGATGTCTCTGGCCAACGCCGTATCCCACTGTCTGCCACCGAGCCGAAGACGGACGTCGTACTCACCACCAACGAGCAAATAGAAGAAAATGATTGCCGATATCGTTTCGGCAATCATCGTCCCCCACGCAGCACCAGCGATTCCCAGCCGAGGAAATGGACCGAACCCGAATATGAGAACCGCATTCAACCCGATATTCGTGGGTACAGTGATCAGATTAACGTACATCGGTGTTTGTGTATCTCCGCTCCCCTGGAGCGCCCTCGCGGCAATCATCGACCAGAACCGGAACAGTAGGGCATATGTGACGATTCGAAGATAAATTGCACCCTGCGTAATGGCTGCTGAATCGTTCGTCAAAAGGCCAATGAGGGGTTCGGAGAACGTCTGTGCAATTCCCACGAGCGGAATTGAAATGAGCACTGACAACCACAATGACTGCTTGATGGCGACATTTGCACGGTGATGGCGTCCTGCACCTTTGAGCCGGGCCACGACGCTGATTGTTCCACTGGAGACGGCCAGCGCCAGTCCAAATCCGACAAAGTAATACTGAAACGCAAATTCCAGCCCTGCCAGTGCCGCAGCCGGGAGTGCAAGACCGACCATGAAAAAATCAGCCGTTCGTAAGACGGTCCGAACCGTCCCTGTAACCATTACAGGCAGCGCTAGCTCAAATGCTTCTTTACCCCGCGTGTGCTCTACCAAACCAAGTCTCCCGAGTGCCGCCGGAAAGAGTAACAAGAGCGTCTGAACGCGCTGTCGAACTGTCGTGTCATCGTCAGAGCCCATTGGCATACCATTGTATTTCCAGTTACTTAATGTAACACAGCACAGTAAACTTCGTGTATTAAATTATAGGCTGGTGATAGCCATGCCTCGATAGGCGTGGCTACTGCTCAGTAACAGGATAATTCGATTCTTCCAGCGTGTGATATAGATTGTATCCAACACATTATATCAAGATGTTTATATATTGTGTGATCAATTTCATATTGTAAGTGGTTTCTCCAAGTAACAGATTAGATAGTTGCATTTACGTTCGGTCACCTATTCGAGTACCATATCGTATTACATGAAGACCAAGGCCTGTAACGAACGAGTTGAGCAGGAATATCGATACCATCGCGATTTCCCACCTGTATTTATCAACGGTGTAGGAACGGCATCGATACAATGAACACCAGTGTCAAAACTGCTCCACTGGACATCTCCCAAACAGCGCTAGCAGTAATGGCTACTGTTTGTATCAGATTAACCGTCAGATCAAATCCGTATCATCGAGTAATTTGCATGGAGAAACGGTGAACGATACCAATCAATGACGTATACGCTAACATTTAAACCAGCTATTGGTCTCTATGGCCAACACGACCCAAGCGCTGCCCTCTTTCGAGACGGTGATCTCTGCTTTGCGGTCGAAGAAGAACGCATCACTCGGCAGAAGCACGCTGTGGATACGTTTCCGCACAATGCAATCGAGGCCTGTCTCGACTACGGAGAGCTATCTATGGGAGCCCTCGATAGAATCATCCTCCCATACGATCCATCGCTTCAAACGAACATCCTCCCACATTACATCCAGACGGCGCTCACTGCTGATAGCTGGCCGAAACGACTGGCATCGCTCGAAGAAACTGTCATCACACAAATTCGCGGGAAGTTATATCCAACACAGCAGATTGAAAACGAACTCGCGAAATTTGATGGCTCAGTTCCACAGATTGAGACGAAACCCCACCACGCCTGCCACGCTGCGAGTGCGTTTCATCCCGCTCCATTCGATGAGGCACTCGTTCTCACGATCGATGCAAAAGGCGAGTACGATTCGACAGTCGTCTGGCGAGGAACGAGAGACGGACTCGAACGCATACAGACATACGAACATCCGAACAGTCTTGGATTGTTTTTCGGGATCATCACGGAGTATCTCGGCTACTGGATGTCGAACGGCGAAGGAAAGGTGATGGGCCTGGCCCCCTACGGAAACCCAAATCCCGAGATCGAATCGGCACTTCGTGATGTGATCGACACTGGTGTTGACTACGACGTTACTCATTTGACAAAACAGTGGGGGACCGATCCGGGAATCGAACAGCTCGAAGCGCTGTTTGATCGTCCACGCAGAACTGAGGGTGGTGAGTTCACACAGTGGGAGAAGGATCTTGCTTTCACGGCACAGTCGCTCCTCGAAGAGACGGTTGTGGATATCGTCGAAAACCACTGTAGCGAACTCGAAACGTCAAACGTAGCACTCGCGGGTGGCGTTGCGCTCAACTGTAAAGTCAATCAGCGAGTCATCGAATCCGCGCTGGTAGACGACGTGTTCATTCAACCGGCTGCGCATGATGCTGGACTCGCACTGGGAGCTGGCTGGCTGGATTACCCACCGGAGGAGATCGATCCACTAGAGAACATCTATCTCGGCCCGTCGTTTTCAATCGACGAGATCGCCGAGCGACTTTCTGAAAACAAGATCGACTACTACGAACCCGCCGACCTCGAACGCTATGTTGCCGAACAGATTGCCGACGGCGCGCTCGTCGGCTGGTTTCAGGGTCGACTCGAACTCGGTCCGCGAGCGCTTGGTAATCGGAGCATTCTCGCAGATCCACGAACGGCCGACTCCCGGGATCGAGTCAACGAGTTCGTTAAACACCGCGAGGGATGGCGGCCATTTGCCCCCTCGATACTCGAATCAGCTGCAGAGGAGTATCTCGAATCAGGGCGGTCAGCTCCGTTCATGATCACGACTGCGAACGTGAAGCCAGAAAAGCAAGACGAGATGGCTGCGGTGGTCCACCCTACCGATGGGACGACACGCCCGCAGACGGTTCGAAACGAACAGAACCCACGCTATCACACACTACTCAAAGAATTCGAAGCGATTACCGGCGTTCCTATGTTGTTGAACACCTCGTTCAACGATCACGCGGAGCCGATCGTTATGACGCCAGCCGAGGCCATCAAGGATTTTTACGGTATGGGTCTCGATTGTCTGGTGCTCGAAAACAAAGTGATCGAAAAATAGGCGGCCACCAACCGCGTTGGCTGGTATGAACGCCATTCCGATCTGAATCGTGAATTTTGAGCCGCTACACGATCACATATACCAGTTGTTCCGCACCGAACGCCTGCAATGCATAGGCAGTGGAAATGGTGGAAGCAGTTCCAGTATCGACGATACGTCGATGTTGCAGTGGCTCCCCGAACTGAAAACAGCCCCGAGCAACACAGCTGTTGCTCACGGCGAGTTATGAATGAAGTATGAATGGAAAGGCGGCGAACCACCAGTAACAGGCGTCGACAGTCTGTTCGCTAATTCCACCGGGACGAACCCTGCGTGTACTATAGCTGGCAAACCTCGACCTGCACTTGGCCACCCTTGCGGGTCAGTTTTCCCAGAGGCTCTCGCACTCCAGTACTCGCTGGAACGCAGACGGGCTTATCTTCCGTGTTCGGGATGGGTACGGGAGTTGGCCCCGCCGCTGTGGCCGCCTTAATGCCGATCTACGGAATCGAACCGTAGTCCAAGACCACGATCGGTGTGTATAACGCGTACGTGCAATCCAGTTTGCGCCCGGACCCGTTCTCGAGTCCAGTACGAATAAGTGGCTTTGATCAGTTAGTGCTCGCGGGCTGAACGCCTCGTTGCCTCGGCGCGCACACCCCAAGTCTATCGACCTCGTCTTATACGAGTGATCTCTGCGGTGTCTCTTTTCTATGTGGGTTTCGGGCTTAGATGCATTCAGCCCTTACCCCGTGTCGCGTCGCTGCCCGGCACATGCCCTTTCGGACAACCGGTACACGAGTGGCGACCAACCGTAGTTCCTCTCGTACTATACGACCGTTCACATCAGACACCAAACACCCCCAATAGATAGCAGCCGACCTGTCTCACGACGGTCTAAACCCAGCTCACGACCTCCTTTAATAGGCGAACAACCTCACCCTTGCCCGATGCTGCACGGGCAGGATGGAGGGAACCGACATCGAGGTAGCAAGCCACCGGGTCGATATGTACTCTTGCCGGTGACGACTCTGTTATCCCTAAGGTAGCTTTTCTGTCAGCCATTGCCCGCATCAAGCGGGACCAATGGGTTCGCTAGACCACGCTTTCGCGTCAGCGTTCCTCGTTGGGAAGAACACTGTCAAACCATCTTTTGCTCTTGCGCTCTGCTCCGGATTCCCGACCCGGATGAGATGGTCTTAGGGCGCGCTCGATATCTTTTCGAGCGCGTACCGCCCCAGTCAAACTGCCTGGCTATCGGTGTCCTCCTCCCGGAGTGAGGGTCACAGCCACTGACGGGTAGTATTTCACTGATGTCTCGGTGAGCTGCTAGTAGCAGCTACCTGTGTAACGACTCCTACCTATGCTGCACATCAGCGGCCATGTCCCAGCGACAGCCTGCAGTAAAGCTCTATAGGGTCTTCGCTTCCCCTTGGGGGTCTCCAGACTCCGCACTGGAACGTACAGTTCACCGGGCCCAACGTTGGGACAGTGACGCTCTCGTTGATCCATTCATGCAAGCCGCTACTGAAGCGGCAAGGTACTACGCTACCTTAAGAGGGTCATAGTTACCCCCGCCGTTGACGGGTCCTTCGTCCTATTATGCTGGGTGTTCAGATACCCGCACTGGGCAGGATTCAGGTGACCGTACGAGTCCTTGCGGATTTGCGGTCACCTATGTTGTTACTAGACAGTCGGAGCGTCTAGGTCACTGCGACCTGCCCCATTCCGGGGCAGGCATCCCTTATCGCGAACTTACGGGACTAAATTGCCGAATTCCCTAACGTCGGTTGTCCCCGACAGGCCTTGGCGTTCTCAGCCACAGACACCTGTGTCGGATCTTGGTACGGATGTTGTGCTTGCCTTTTCACGGGCTCTAGGTTGGTCTGAATTGCTCTATCTCGACATTCGTCCGCTTCGTGCCATTACGGCTTCCACGGATTTCGACGATTCGACCGGGCGAAGGCCCGGCTCAGACGACCCCAAAGCGTCGGCGTTTACTGCACAACAGCACTGGAATATTAACCAGTTTCCCATTTGTCTCATTCGAGTTGCGGTGAGACTTAGGGCCGGCTAACCCTCAGTTGACGAACATTGCTGAGGAACCCTTGTCTGTTCGGCCGTCGGGATTGTCACCCGACTATCGCTGCTACTATGGCCAGGATTTTCGTCACCGATCGGTCCATATGAAATCTATCCCATACTTCCACCCAATCGGAGCGCCAATCTACGGAATCACGTTCTAACACGTGTCGCTAGGTCTCGGTGGTGGATTTGAGCCCCGATCATTTTGGGCGCCTCGAACCTCGGCCGGTAAGCTGTTACGCTTTTCTTGGAGGGTAGCTGCTTCTAAGCTCACCTCCCGGCTGTCTAGGGCTCGAGACCACCTTCAAATCGCACTTAATCCACACTTGGGGACCTTAACCCAGCTCTGGGTTGTCTCCCTCATGGTGCACAG